>NZ_JBBAOV010000028.1:1999-29059 GCF_040401135.1 Limnohabitans sp.
TTGCAGCAACATTCCGCCCTGAAACTGTCACCACGCCTTTTTTAAACTTCGTTCGCCAACGGTCAGTGAATGGGGTCGAGCATTTCACCTTTGAGCAAGGCGAAGGGGGAGCGCCAGTAGATGGCCACATTGTGAATGGGGTCCAGCAATATTTTGGTTGCCCATGCCAAACCCACCAACGGGTTGCGTAAGAAAAACAAGTGCACGGTTCTAAAGCCAATGCCTGCGATGGCCAAGGCTAGCCAAGAGATACCTGTATCGTGCCAAAAGCCAGTTAGGTTGGTGGCAGGTTCGATCCAGCCAAATAAGCTTGGGCTAAACCACAAAGTCAGAGGCAGTGACAACCAAACGCCAATCAAGATCGCTTTGCGTTGCATGTTGAAACCTACTTTGATAGCTTCTTTATGAGCATCTGACACGCCATTGATTTCATCAAAAGCTCGGGGCTCGAAAAAGATATGGCCTGATTGACGTGTGACCATGCCTAGCCCCCATCCAATAAGACCAGAAATAGCGGGGTCTACAAACAAAAAGACATAGGCCACCAAGAAACTCAAAGCGCTGATGAGATGCAGCGTTTGGTTGATGCGGCTTTGGTGGTAGTAGCGGTGGTCATCCCATTGAAGGATGTGTACTTGGTTCAAAAAATTGCTCACGTCAGACTCCTAAAAAGTGGTGTGACGGCAGTGTTGAACCTTAATATGACGATGATTTGAAAAATCAGTGACTTTTCAGTGACAAGGATCTGATGTTTGCGTTACATCAAATGAATGTGCGTTATCGCACCCAAGCCTCGCTGCGCTCCCATAAAGCGCGAGCAAGTTCAGCGTCTTGGCCCAAGGGCGCGGGCGCTGTGGGCTGACAGTCAGCGTAGTAAAGCCCAGTCTCACTCTGCGGTGCTTGCAAGGCACAGTGCAAGGTAGTGAGTGCGCCTTGTTCTGCAGTTAGCAAGCCACGCAAGCGCAGCAGAGGACGAGCCCAATTGGGCAGTGCACGCCAGATCTCGGTGTCCACCACGCCGGGGTGCAACGAATAGGTCGACACCTGTGTGCCTTTGAGTCGCTTGGCGAGTTCTGCACTAAACAGCAAGTTAGCCAATTTCGAGTTGGCGTATTCGCGAATGCCGGTGATGCTTTGTGTGGTGCGGCGCACATCTTCCCAGTGAATGCCTGAGGTGCGTTTGTGTGCGCGGCTTGCTACGGTCACCACGCGTGCAGGTGCGGAGGCGATCAAGTGGGGCAGTAGCAGTTGTGTCAGTAAAAAATGGCCTAAATGATTGACGCCAAACGTCATCTCGAACCCATCGACGGTGAGCCCGCGCGCGCCTGCAACACCCGCGTTGTTGACTAGCAGATGCAAAGGTAAATTCAAGGCTGCAAACGCTGCCGCACATGCACGCACTGAGGCCAAACTGGATAAATCTAGCGGCAAGAACAGAGCGGTTCTTTTGCCGGGCAATGCTTGAATGTCGTCAAGGATCGGCTGTGTTCGTGCCAGCGATCGACCAGCGATGATGACCAGATAGCCAGCCTTGGCCAATTCAATGGCGGTGGTGCGTCCAATGCCAACGTTGGCGCCAGTGATCAAGGCAATTCGTTCGGTAGATGTTGTCATGTTTATGACTTTCATGTTTCGAATTTGTGACATCAATTATTTGTTATGGATTCCAGCTTTTTGCAGATCAAAGTCGATAATTAAAAAAATAACAACTCTATGGATTAACCATGCGCGCTATCAAAAAAGCCAGAAAATTTATTGAAACTGATCCAACTTCAGACGTTTCGGTTGCACTGTCAAAATTGATTCTTGCACTTGAAAACGAGCAAGACTTTGCTTTGAAGCCAATGTATGACTTGGGCATGGACGATTTCAATTTATTGATTGAAGTGATGAAGGACTGGCGTTTAGACAGATTCTATGAAGGCAAAACCAAAGCTATCAGTATTGCCTTGCAAGCCAAGAGCATCAAGTCGTGATGCGTTCTGTGATGAAATAAAAAAAGGGTTCCAGTTGGAACCCTTTTTTGTGGACAGCAAATTAGCTTACGCGCGAGCTTTGCGGCGAACAGGCGCCTTCACTGCTGCTTTGGGTGCGTGCTCTTTCAATTTGGCCAAGCCTTCCTGGGCCAATTCAGCCGTTTTCTTGGCATTTTTGCGTGCTTCTGCCAAGGCTTTGTTGCCGGCTTCCACTGCAGCTTTGACTGCTGTCACAGCAGCTTCAGAGCCTTCGGGGGCTTTGCTCAAGCTGTCGTGGATGGCTTTGTTGGCTGTGTCGTGCGCGTGGTCAAAGTGGCCTTCTGCAAATGCAGCAGACTCAGCTTGGAATGTTTGGGTCAACTCGTAAACGGTGGCGGCAAAACCGGCCAAGCTTTTGACGGAGGTGTCCAACTGGGACTTGAGCAATTCCAGCGCAGCGGCTGGGTCTTTGACTTCCAAAACAGAGGTCAATTGTGCTTGGGTCAACTCGGAGTTGACTTTTGCTTGCTCAAGGCTGAGCTCTGTCAAACGCTCAACTTGTGAGAACGAGAGGGTGGCCAGTTCGAAAGCGGCATTTACAGAAGCTTCTGCTTGAGTTTTGATTTGGTCTTGCATATTCATTCCTTTAAAAAATTAAATCAACATGAGAATGTTATCGATGGTTTATGAAAAAACCATGAAGCTTTTGCTCTTTAGAGCCAGTTCTCTAGCTGCATTTATTCTGTAAGGAAGCGCTTGGGTGGCATGCTTTTACCAAGTGCCGACATTCGGCATATCCATCCACGGCGCTTGTGGCGGCAAGGCTTCACCCTGTTGCAGCAGTTCCACCGAGATGTCGTCGGGCGAGCGCACAAAGGCCATCCGGCCATCGCGGGGTGGGCGCAGGATGGCCACGCCATGGGCTTGTAGCTTTTCACATGCGGTGTAGATGTTGTTGACGGCATAGGCCAGGTGGCCAAAGTTGCGCCCGCCGTTGTAAGCCTCTGCATCCCAGTTGTACGTGAGCTCGACTTGCGCCTCTTCGTCGCCGGGGGCTGCGAGGTAGACCAGCGTGAACCGACCTGATGCGTGCTCTTTGGTGCGCAACACCGTCAAGCCCAGTGCATCGCGGTAAAAGCCCAAAGATGCTTCAAGGTCGGTGACGCGCACCATGGTGTGAAGGTATTTCATGGTGTGCCTTTCTTAGAGCGTGGGGTAGTCGGTGTAGCCGACAGGGCCAGGTGTGTAGAAGGTGCTTGGGTTGGCTTGGGTCAACGCGGCGTTGTGCTTCAAGCGCTCCACCAAGTCGGGGTTAGAAATGAACAAGCGGCCAAATGCGATGGCGTCGGCCTTGCCTGATTCAATGGCGTCGATGGCCATCTGGCGGTCGTAGCCGTTGTTGCCGATGTAAGTGCCTTTGAAGGTTTTGCGGGCCCAAGCGTAGTCAAACCCTGTCAAGTCGCGTGGGCCGCCGGTTTCGCCTTCGATGAAGTGAATGAAGGCGATGCCACGCGTGTTCAACGCTTCCACCAAGTGGGCAAACACGGTTTGCGGTTGGCTGTCGCGCACATCGTTAAATGTGGTCAGGGGCGACAAGCGAATACCAACACGGCCCGCGCCAATTTCTGCCGCACACGCATCGACCACTTCTAGTGCAAAGCGGCAGCGGTTTTCGACCGAGCTACCGTATTCGTCTGTGCGGTGGTTAGAAACATCACGGATGAACTGGTCAATCAGATAGCCGTTGGCGCCGTGAATTTCAACACCGTCAAAACCAGCGCGAACGGCATTGGCTGCAGCTTGGCGGAATTGCTGCACAACTTCTTTCACTTCTGCCGCAGACAACGCATGTGGCACAGGCACATCAACTTTTCCCTTGTGTGTATAAGCCACCACTTTGGGTTGGATGGCCGATGGGGCGACGGGTTGCGCGCCGCCTGTCAGCTCAGGGTGTGTGATGCGACCCACATGCCAGATTTGGGCCACGATTTTGCCGCCTGCCTCGTGCACGGCCTTGGTGATGGACTTCCAGCCCTCGACTTGCGCGTCGGAGTAAATGCCCGGTGTGGCCATGTAGCCTTTACCAACGGGCGAGACTTGCGTTCCCTCGCTGATGATCAACCCCGCAGCACTGCGTTGGCGGTAGTAGTCGACATTCATCGCGCTGCCGGGAATGTCGCCATGCGCTTCATCGGCGCGGCTGCGCGTGAGTGGCGCCATGACGATTCGGTTAGCGACAGCAATGTCACCTATGTGTGTGGGCTGAAAGAGTTGAGGTGATGTCATGTCAAGCGAATTTATTCGTGTCCTAGTCCAATGGGTGCGGGTGCACGCAGGGCGATCTTTGTGAACAAACGATCATAGATGGGGTCACGCGTTTTTTTACCCGAGAGCGGATCTTTGTTTCTCTCGAATGCAGCGTCGAGTTTGGTCCAATCTTCCTCTGTCAAAACCCTTAATGCTTCAGGAATGATGATTGATTCTTCAAGAAGTAAATGTTCACTGTAAAAGTCTACAAATTTCAAAGTTGCTTCTTCGAAGGCTTGACGACGTGAGTCCCCTAACATTTCCCAACCCAGCAACAGGTGTTGAAGCTCACGCACCGAGGCTTCCCCTTTGTCATGGTCCTTTTCTAATTGTTTGATCAGTTTGGCGCATTGCGGTGATCTTTGTGCCACAGGTGGAAACAAGAAAGCCGTCTCTTTGGGGTGGTGCTGCTTTTCAGGCACTTCATCAATATAAAACAGCATGGCGCGCATCACATCGAAGAAGATTTCTGGCTCATCTTGCGGGCCGCGTCTGATCATCATGCGTAACGATTTCAAAATGGCAGATATCGAAGAGTGCTCGTCATAGATGACTTGTATGCAGGTATGTCCCATTTTTTTTCCTTGTTATGAAACTAATATTTTTTTAGTCAATTGAGCTGGATGGTGTTGACGCATGTCAAAGCCCCATGATTTTCATGTGCGATCGACGACTACCGGGGTCAGCAAATGCCGAATGAGGTCAGGCACGCTTCGTATTTGCTCACCAAATGGCAAAAGACCGGCACCCCGAAAAAAGAGGCCACGTTGCGTGTCACCGTCAAGCGCATGCCCCAACTGTTGGTCAATGCAGAACTGGCCTATGCTCCCATTGCCATCGCGTAAGCCACAGTGCTGGAGGCAGTCGAACGACATATTGCATTTCGCTTTGACGTGTGCACGCTCTTGCAGGATGGGCAATATGCGGAGGTATTTGTCCAACCATGGCGTCCTTACTGCGCGGGCAGGCAAGCCTGCAACGCTCAAAAATTCAACGATGTCTTGTGGTTTGGCCTTGGCCAAAATCATTTTGAAGGCCAACGAGGCATCACATTCTTCTGTGACAGCAAATGCAGTTCCAAGTTGAACGCCACTGGCGCCCAAGCTTTGCAGTTGTGCAATTTGTGCATGACTGTTGACGCCGCCCGCTGCGATCAGTGGGATCTCTTGTTCAAACCCTGATGTCTTGAAAAATTCAAGTACCTGCGGAATCACCACATCAAAATCAAACCGTGAATCCCCAAGGTCCGCCACTTTGGCAGCACCTAGGTGGCCACCCGCCAGTCGTGGGTTTTCGATGATGATGGCATCTGGCAAGCGTCCTTTCTTTTCCCATTTGCGCACCAGAAGTTGCACGCCACGGGCATCTGAAAGGATAGGAATCAACGCAGCCTTCGGGTAGTCACGTGCTAACTCAGGAAGGTCCAAAGGCAAACCTGCACCCACGACGAGCGCATCTGCGCCACTTTCTAATGCTTGGTGGATGTAGGCCTCATAGGCGCTCAGGGCTTTCATGATGTTGACGGCGATGGCGCCTTTGCCATCTGCACGTTGGTGGGCTATTTGTATTTCCCGGTCAAGCGCCATCAGATTGGCCTTGTCAATGCGTTCGCCTGCATCGCGCTCTTTGTCTAGGTGCTGGGTCTCCATCATCAAGTCAGGATGACGGCGACGCAGGTCTACCGCAGAGATGGTGCCCATGCCACCCATACGTGCGACGGCTGAAGCTAGTCCAGATGCGGAGACACCGACGCCCATCCCGCCTTGAACGATGGGTAACAGGGTGTGGCCTTTGATCTTTAACGGTTTCAAGCCAGCGGCTTGCGTTAAGTTCATCCAGTCAGTTACTTCACTTGGCATAGCTTGGTCTCGGTGATGGGGGGCTCATACGCAATGGCTGGTTTGGGCGCTTGGCTCAAATTGTGGAAACAGATAGTTGTTTTCGAGGTGGATGTGTTCGATCAGGTCCTCGTTCAAGCGTGCGGTGCCTGCATACAGCGCCTGCCATGTGTTGCATGCGCCGCTTGGGGGCTGATGCTGCGTGGTGAGCTCGGCTAGTTTTTCTAGTTGTGCGCCATGGTTGATATGTTCGTGGCGCATCATGCCGATGGGATGAACGGCCATGGGGTGCTGACCCAATTTGAGAAGTGGGAACAAGATGGCCTCTTCTTTCGCCATGTGTTCAAGCAGTTCTTCTTGCATGGTTTCCAGCTGATCTGCTAGACCTGCAGGAACTTGTGGGTGCTCACGGTGCACGGCTTCCACGCGTCGTGCCATGCGAATCAGTTCGGGCAGTTGTTGTCGATGCACCTCGTGGTAGCGCGCCAGTATGTGATCGATGAGTTCGATGGATGTGGACGTCAGGGGCGGCAACTCGTGATGTTCGAGTGCTTGGATTTCAGTTAGCACCTGGTTCGTATTCAGTCCCTTTTCCGCACAAGCGTTCGCTAATGTCTGCTGCCCTCCGCAGCAAAAGTCCAACTTTAATTTTCGAAAAATGGCCGTTGCACCAGGGATTTGAACTGCCAGATGCCCCAAGCTCTGATCGGCCTTGGCAAAGTTTTGTGTGGTCTGTGATGTCATAAAAGATCCTTAAAGATTCATGTGAAGTGCATCTATTATCAGATAAGATTCATATTTAATGAATGTTTTAATTAAAAATCTAGGTTTGTTTGATCTAACTGGGGGTCATGGTGCGAGGCGGAAAAGATGTTGCGCCAACACATCTGCTTGGTAAAGCATGGTTGCTTGACCAATGGCAAGCCGAGATCAACGATGTCCCGCTAGCCTTGTGCGCAGGATGCCTATTTCAACTGATGACCCGTTATATAACTCTGAAGGGAGTGGACGCATGAACCGTCACGTCGATCACCAAATTTTGTTAGATGCAATTTCGGCAATGCCGATACAGCCGATCAGCGAGGATGTGCTTCGAGAAAAGTATCTCAAGCCGGGAGAGGACAACGTCGGTCAACTCTTTGACCGAGTGGCCCGCGCATTGGCCAGCGTTGAACCGGTTGAGCTGCGGGCCGAATTTGAAGTCTTATTCCGTCGAAATCTAGAAGCAGGGGCCATTGGTGCTGGCCGGATCATGAGTGCTGCCGGTACAGGAATTCAAGCCACACTGATTAACTGTTTTGTACAGCCGGTCGGCGATTGCATCCAAGGTGTGGATGACGGCGGCTATCCCGGAATTTATGAAGCACTGCGCGAGGCGGCAGAGACCATGCGGCGTGGCGGGGGTGTGGGGTATGACTTTTCTCGCATCCGACCCCGTGGGGCTGGCGTCAAGGGAACGGCTTCAACGGCATCCGGGCCGTGCAGCTACATCAATGTGTTTGACCACTCATGCGCCACTGTAGAGAGTGCGGGCGCGAGGCGCGGCGCGCAAATGGGTGTGCTGCGCATTGACCACCCAGATGTGATGGAGTTCATCACGGCCAAGCGCACGCCGGGTCGTTGGAACAACTTCAACGTGTCCGTCGCGGTCAGCGACGCCTTCATGGATGCCGTGCTGCATGACGGGCCGTGGGACTTGGTGCATGCCGCAGACCCCAGCGCAGAGTTGTGCCGCCACGGCGCACATCAGCGTGAAGATGGGATGTGGGTCTACCAGACCTTAAGAGCGTCTGAGCTTTGGGACACGATCATGTGCTCGGCCTACGACTTTGCGGAGCCAGGCATCTTGTTTTTGGATCAGATCAACCGAGATAACAACCTGCGCGCGATGGAGTCCATCAGCGCCACCAATCCCTGCGGTGAGCAACCGTTGCCGCCCTATGGTTGTTGCGACCTCGGCCCCGTCATCCTGCCGCGGTTTGTCCGACGTCCATTCGGACACGGCGGCGAAGCAGAGTTTGACTTTGAAGCTTTTGCAAACAGCGTGGCCTTGCAAGTGCGGGCACTGGACAATGTCTTGGACCTGACCCACTGGCCCTTGCCGCAACAACAGCAAGAAGCGCAGGACAAGCGCCGCATCGGCGTGGGCTTCACTGGTTTGGGTGATGCGTTGGTGATGTTGGGCTTGCGCTACAACGCCGAGGAAGGGCGTGACATGGCGCGACGTATCGCTGAGTGCATGCGCGATGCGGCCTACATCGCGTCTGTGGCTTTGGCGCGCGAGAAAGGGGCCTTCGCCTTGTTTGATGCGCCAACTTATTTGGCCAAAGGGACCTTTGCGAGTCGATTGCCCGATGCGTTGAAAGCCAATATCCGCAAGCACGGCATTCGTAACAGCCACTTGTTGTCGATTGCCCCCACCGGCACCGTGAGTCTGGCTTTCGCCGACAACGCATCGAATGGGATTGAGCCAGCGTTTTCATGGATGTACACCCGAAAAAAACGTGAAGCCGATGGCTCGCGAACGGAATACGAGGTGCAGGATCATGCGTGGCGCTTGTACCGTGCGCTGGGCGGTGATACGGACAACTTGCCGCCACAGTTCGTCGGTGCGCTAGAGATGACGGCCCATGAACACATCGCCATGATGGCAGCGGTTCAACCTTTTGTAGACACCGCGATTTCTAAGACGGTGAATGTGCCGGCCAACTACCGCTATGAAGATTTCAAGGACTTGTACCTGCAAGCTTGGCGCGCCGGGCTCAAAGGATTGGCCACTTACAGACCCAATGCCATCCTGGGTTCTGTGCTGGAGCTCAAGCCAGCGCCAGACGCTAGCAAGCCCGTTGCCTCTGTGGATGCCCTGGGTGCCGATCCGATGCGCACCGTGATTGAAAGCAGACCCAAAGGGGCGCTGAGTGCGGTGGCTGAGAAGATCGAGTATTGGACCCATGAAGGGCACAAGACGCTGTATCTCATCGTGTCTTTTCTACCGGTCAAGCGGGCAGACGGCCATGGCACCGTGGACCGAGCGATTGAATTTTTTATGCCTGTGGGCCAGAGCGGTGAATCGCAACAGTGGATCACAGCCAGCATGCGCCTTTTGTCTCTTGCCGCACGTGGTGGTTTTCTAGAGCGCGCCTTGAGTGACATGTGCAAGGTGGCATGGGACAGAGGGCCGGTACGTCATGGGCACAAAACGCGTGAAGATGGCACCCGTATTCCGCTTTGGCACGATTCTGAAGTGGCAGCCATTGCCTTCGCCATACAAAATATTTTGGCACTCCGAGCGACGCAACTTGGAATTTCCACCTTGCCTGAGGCTCTGGACGAAGCCGGGGCAACAGCGTCGACCGTGTTTGTATCAGAGGCGGCTCAAACGGTTATTAAAGGTAAGAAGTGCTCCGATTGCGGCGCGCACGCAGTGATTCGAAAAGATGGCTGTGACTATTGCACGCAGTGTGGCTACTTGGGTTCGTGCGGTTAAAAACAGGTCACAGCATAAAATTCATAAAGAATGAATATTTGAGGGATCATCCTCAAGAACTAGGACGATGGAACGATGCGACTTACCCACTGGACCGACTACAGTCTTCGTGTACTGATGTACTGCGCGCAAAGCGAATCACGGCAAACCGTTGCAACCATTCAGGAGATCGCCGATCAACATGACATATCTAAAAGTCATCTGACCAAAATTGTGATGACGCTTGCGGCGGATGGCTATTTAATCACCAGTCGCGGGCGAGGCGGTGGCCTGCGTTTGGGGCGGCCTGCGTCAGAGATCGTGATTGGCGAGGTTGTTCGAAAAACGGAAAGTGATTTTTCGATGGTTGAGTGCTTTCAAGATGGGGTAAGTCACTGCGCGTTGATGCCCAGCTGTCGTTTGAAAAATGTTCTCGCAGATGCGTTGAAAGTTTTCTTTGAAAAACTGGATAGCGTGACGCTCGCAGATTTGATGGTCGATGCACAGGATCCACCAGCGATGATTCGCACCGTGGGATTTTCCTTAGGTAAAAAAAAGGGCGCTTCGGTTAAAGCTGGATGAAGAACACGGCATCTCTTTCTACCAAACTCGTGCGCATAGGCACGGGCTTGTTGGTGATTGCCTTGATTTCCATCGGGCTCACGCTGTGGGTGACTTGGAAGCTGGGCGGGGGCGCCGCAGCGCTGAACGAAGCAGGGCGCATGCGCATGCAAACTTGGCGGCTGACCAGTGCAGTGCAAGCTCAATTGCCAGAGCCACAGATTCGGTTGCTGACCGGTGAATTTGACCAAAGCATGGCGGTGCTCAAAAACGGTGATGCTTCTCGCCCTTTGTTTGTTCCGTGGGATGGTGTTGTACAGGCGCGATACCAAGAAGTGGCGCATTTGTGGGTCGATCAAAAAATGCGCTTTAACGCGCATCCAGCCTTGGAGCACCAACTCTTGGTCGAACATTCTGTCAAATTCATGAATGCGATTGATCGCTTTGTGTCGTCGATCGAAAGTCAGATGTCAAGCTTGACCGCGATTTTGAATTTGTTCCAAATTGTGATGATGGCGTTGGCGATTGCCGGTGCGGTTGTCA
Organism: Limnohabitans sp.; assembly: GCF_040401135.1. Taxonomy (GTDB): domain Bacteria; phylum Pseudomonadota; class Gammaproteobacteria; order Burkholderiales; family Burkholderiaceae_C; genus Limnohabitans. Next base: position 12,670 of record NZ_JBBAOV010000028.1, read on the forward strand.
TGCTCTACACGGGTTATTTGTACGTCATCAACCCTTTGAGCCATCTGCGTGATGGCTTGCGAAAGCTTGAGTCTGCACAATTTTCAGTGCGTTTGGATGTGGTTTCCAACGACGAATTTGGACAAGTCACCTCTGGCTTTAACCGCATGGCTGCCACTTTGCAATCCTTGTATGGCAACCTCGAAGCCCAAGTGATCGCCAAAACCCAACGCATCGCTGCGCAGAAAGAAAGGCTGGAAGGCTTGTACGGGGTCAGTGCTTTTCTTGCACAAACCAACGACCTCAGTGAATTAACACAAGGCTTTGCGCAGCGCGTGCGACGATTGATGAAGGCAGATGCGATTGCGCTGCGCTGGTCGGATGAAGATGCTTCTAAATTTTTACTCTTAGCTTCTGATCAATTCCCTCAGGTGATGCAAGAGGAAGAGAAGTGTTTAAGGGCCGGTGCCTGTGCCTGTGGCAATCCCAAACTAGACGCCCGTACCCGGGTGATCCCGATCACCAACAGTGACATTGCGCCCTTTCAGCACTGCGCTCGCATTGGTTATGAAAGTTTGATCTCTGTGCCTGTGCGCATGCACCACAAGGTGTTGGGTGAAATCAATTTGTTCTATAAAAGCCAGGTCAGTTTGGCGGCAGAGGAGTTCGAGCTGATGGACACGCTGGCCAGTCACTTGGCCACGGCTGTCGAAGGGATGCGCGCGGTGGCCTTGGACCGTGAGGCCGCGATTGCAGGCGAGCGGTCATTGCTGGCAAGGGAGTTGCATGACTCGATTGCACAGTCCTTGGCATTTTTGAAGATTCAGGTTCAATTGCTCCGTTCCGCTATTTCGAAAAACAACAGTGACAAAACAGATGTTGCGTTGAACGAACTCGACAGTGGCTTGAAGGAAAGCATTGCGGATGTGCGGGAGTTGCTCTTGCATTTCCGCACGCGTACCCAAGCCGATGACATCGACCGCGCCGTTCAGGAGACCTTGCAAAAGTTCCATCACCAAACCGGTCTTCAGGTGAGCCGTACGGTGTCTGGAGACGGGCTGCCGCTGCCTCAAGACGTACAGATTCATGTGCTGCATGTGTTGCAAGAAGCCTTGTCGAATGTCCGTAAGCATGCCAATGCTCAAGCCGTTGTGATTGAAATTCACAAAGGCGATTCATGGCGGTTTGTGGTGCGAGACGATGGCGTTGGATTTGATGAACGTAACAACCGTTCTGAACTCCAGGTGGGTTTAAAAATCATGCGTGAGCGTGCCGAGCAGATTGGCGCCAAAGTGGATGTTGTCTCTGAAGTCGACCAAGGCACCACCGTGACGCTGCGTGTGCCAGCCGCCAAGCCTTCCAAATTGAAAGAGGAGCAGACAGCGTCGCTGTCGTGATGTTTATGTCTGAACCCATCCAACTGCTCGTGGTCGATGACCATCCTTTGTTTCGCAGAGGCTTGATCGCATTGCTGTCGCAAGATGATCGTTTTGAAATCGTCGGAGAGGCGGGTGATGTGGGCGAGGCTTTGCGGGTGCTTGCTAAGACGCAACCAGACTTGCTGTTGCTTGACAACCATTTGCCAGGCGTCAAAGGGGTGGACGCCATTGCATCACTCAAATCGGATCGCCCCAATCTGCGTATTTTGATGCTCACCGTGAGTGAAGATGAGGAAGATCTGTCCAAAGCTTTGCAAAATGGTGCTGACGGCTATTTGCTCAAAACATCTGAATCCGACCAGTTGTGTGATGCGCTTGTCAAAGTACACGAGGGACAGTCGGTCATCAGTCCCTCGATGCTGAATAAATTGGTATCAACGATGCGCCATCCGGCGAATCCAACGGCCGATGCTGTCGGGGTCATGTCTCTCAGCAAAGTCGCAGCCATTCAGTCGCTCGACAAACTTTCTCCGCGCGAGAAAGATATCTTTTTGTTGATCGCAAAAAGTCTCAGCAACAAACAGATCGCCCGCGATTTAGACATCGCAGAGACCACGGTCAAGATTCATATCCAACACATTTTCAAGAAGCTGGACCTGACATCGCGCGTACAAATCGCGGTCTTCGCAGCAACGCATGGCTTGAGCTGATCTAGATCAATTTCGATACTCCTAAAGGAGGATGAGGGCTTGGCCTTCATCCTCCTTTTGCTTTGCGTGACGTGGTCTTCAGGTGGATACCCAACGCCGCTCTAAACAACCACACTGCATGCACAAGTTTGGAGAGTAGTGATGACAAATGAATTGATTCAACAACGCAAAGCATGGTCGGTGCTGATTGTGAGCACCTTGGCTTTTACCGTCTGTTTCATGGTGTGGATGATGTTTGGCGTGATCGGTATTCCGATCAAAAAAATGCTGGACCTCAATGCCACCCAATTCGGCTTGTTAATGGCGATGCCGGTGCTGACCGGTTCGCTGGTGCGGGTGCCATTGGGTATCTGGACCGACCGTTATGGTGGTCGCATCGTCATGGCCTTGTTGATGGTGGCCACAGTCCCCGCGATTTGGTTGATGTCCTACGCCACAGCGTATTGGCAGTTTCTTGTGATTGGGTTGTTTGTTGGATTGGCCGGTGGTTCTTTCTCTGTGGGAACCCCCTATGTGGCGCGTTGGTTCCCTAAGAAGCAGCAAGGCATGGCCATGGGCGTGTATGGCGCCGGCAACTCTGGATCGGCCGTTAATAAATTTATCGCTCCCTTGATTTTGGTGGCCTTTGGTTGGGCTCTGGTGCCGCAGGTGTATGCCGCCATCATGGCTGGCACGGTGGTGGTGTTCTGGTTATTTAGCTACAGCGCACCCTCGCATCTGGTGACGAGCCGTGTGTCTTTCAGAGACCAACTCAAAGCGCTCAAAGACCCGGTTGTACTCAAGTACTGCCAGTACTACAGCATTGTGTTTGGTGGGTATGTGGCGTTGGCTTTGTGGATGGTGCAGTACTACATCGGCGAATACGGTTTAGACATTCGCGTGGCGGCCTTATTGGCTGCGTGCTTTTCTCTGCCTGGCGGTGTGCTGCGAGCGATGGGGGGGGTGCTCAGCGACAAGTATGGTGCGCACGCCGTGACTTGGTGGGTGCTTTGGGTAAGCTGGATCTGTTTGTTCTTGCTGTCGTACCCACAAACCGAATTCACCATTGCCACCGTCACAGGGCCACAGACGTTTGTGCTGGGCCTGAATGTCTACATGTTCACCGCGATCATGTTTGTCCTCGGCATTGCCTTTGCCTTTGGTAAGGCCAGTGTTTTCAAGTACATCGCCGATGACTATCCACACAACATCGGTGCCATCAGCGGCATCGTCGGCCTGGCCGGTGGTTTGGGGGGCTTCGTCCTTCCTATTTTGTTTGGTGCGTTGGTTGATTTAACAGGCATTCGCAGCAGCGCCTTCATGTTGATGTATGGCGTGGTCTGGGTGTCACTCATCTGGATGTATTGGACGGAAGTTCGCAAAACCAGCGTCATGGGTCGTCCCCATCCAGAGTCTGCGCTTCAGGCTTGAGTCTTCATTTATCAAGGATTGACATGAACACAAAACAAAACATCAACGCCGTTCAGGGCGCAGATATCAGCGATTGGCGTCCCGAAGACGAGACGTTTTGGGAGAGCACCGGCAAGCGCATCGCTTACCGCAATCTCTGGATTTCGGTGCCTGCGCTCTTGTGCGGATTCGCCATCTGGGGCATGTGGGGCATCATCACGGTGCAGATGCTCAACCTGGGTTTTCCTTTCACGCAGGCTGAGCTCTTCAGCCTCACGGCGATTGCAGGTTTGGCGGGTGCCACCATGCGCATTCCAGCGTCGTTCGTGATCCGTCTGTCGGGTGGGCGCAATACGATTTTCTTGACCACCGCCATGTTGTTGGCGCCTGCGTTGGGAACGGGCATGGCCTTGCAGCACCCTCAGTGGCCGTTGTGGGTCTTCCAGCTCATGGCACTTTGGTCTGGCGTCGGTGGTGGCAACTTTGCCAGCTCCATGTCCAACATTGGCACCTTTTTCCCCAAGCGTTTGCAGGGCACGGCACTGGGATTGAATGCGGGCTTGGGCAACTTTGGCGTGACCACCATGCAGATCGTGATTCCGCTGGTCATGACGGTGAGCTTGTTCGGCGGCTTGGGTGGTGAGCCCATGACCTTGGTGAAAGACAGTGGTTGGATCTTGGGCAAGATTGTGGCTGGCACGCCGACTTGGGTGCAAAACGCAGGGTTTGCTTGGGTCTTGACATTGGTTCCGTTGTCGGTGGCTTGCTATTTCGGCATGAACAACCTGACCACGGTGTCGCCCAACATCGGCGGCACCATTCCTGCCTTCTTAAAAATCATCTGGCTCTACACCTTGTCGTTTGTCCCCGCTGGTGTCGGTCTGTATTTGTACCTGCCTGCCCCTAGTGGTTTGGGCATCCTCAACATGTGGCTGGTGATGCCGCTAATCATCGTGAGCACGTTGATGGTGATGAAGCTCACGGCCTTTGGCACGATGAAGGACAACATCGCGGCACAGTTTGCTATTTTCAAGAACAAGCACACGTGGTCTATGACGGTGCTCTACATCGTGACCTTTGGTAGTTTCATTGGGTTCTCGATGGCATTGCCTCTTTCCATCACGGTGATCTTCGGCATCAGCCATGTGCCTGATGCCAGCGGCGTGCTGCAGCACACCCTGAAAAACCCCAACGCACCCTCTGCGCTGACGTATGCCTGGATTGGCCCTTTTGTAGGCGCCTTGGTCAGACCTATTGGTGGCTGGTTGTCAGACAAAACGGGTGGCTCCATCGTCACGCAGATCATCTCGGCCGTGATGGTGGTGGCCTCTGCCAGCGTGGGCTATGTGATGTGGTTGGCCTACCAGTCGGCATCGCCTGAGCAGTACTTTTTGACCTTTATATTGTTGTTCGTGTTGCTGTTCACGGCCAGTGGCATTGGTAACGGCTCGACGTTTCGCACCATCGCTGTAATTTTTGACCGCCAACAAGCCGGCCCTGTGCTGGGCTGGACATCGGCCATCGCTGCCTATGGCGCCTTCATCGCGCCGGTGGTGATTGGTCAGCAGATCAAAGCGGGCACGCCTGAAGTCGCGATGTACGGCTTTGCTATTTTTTATGCGCTGTGCCTGGTCCTGAATTGGTGGTTCTACCTGCGTGCAGGTGCCGAAATTCGTAACCCTTGAAGCTGTTTGAAAAGGGGTCGCTCATGACCCCGATGCATTGGAGAAACCTATGAGTCATTTTCTAGATCGATTGAATTATTTTTCAAACCCCAAGGAAGCTTTTTCTGGTGGCCACGGCGTGACCACGGGCGAAGACCGCACATGGGAGGACGCCTACCGTGACCGTTGGGCGCACGACAAAATTGTGCGTAGCACCCACGGCGTCAACTGCACCGGTTCGTGTTCGTGGAAGATTTATGTCAAGGGCGGCATCGTCACTTGGGAAACCCAACAAACCGATTACCCACGCACACGCCCAGACCTACCCAACCACGAGCCTCGCGGTTGCGCCCGAGGCGCATCGTATTCTTGGTATTTGTACAGCGCTAACCGCGTCAAGTACCCCATGATCCGTGCCCGCTTGCTCAAGCATTGGCGTGCCGCTTTGGCTGTAGCCAAGAGCCCGGTGGATGCGTGGACCAGCATTGTTGAAAACCCCGGCGCACGCCTTGAATGGCAAGAACAGCGTGGCTTGGGCGGCTTTGTGCGCAGCACGTGGGAAGAGGTGAACCAGATCATCGCCAGCGCCAACGTCTACACCATCAAGCAATATGGCGCGGACCGCATCATCGGTTTTTCACCGATCCCAGCGATGTCCATGATCAGCTATGCCGCAGGTAGCCGTTACCTGTCGTTGATCGGTGGCGTCAGCATGAGCTTTTACGATTGGTATTGCGATTTGCCTCCCTCCAGCCCCCAAGTTTGGGGCGAGCAAACCGACGTGCCTGAATCGGCAGATTGGTACAACTCCACCTTCATCATTGCGTGGGGCTCCAACGTGCCGCAAACGCGCACGCCCGATGCGCACTTCTTCACCGAGGTGCGCTACAAAGGTGCCAAGACCGTCGCCATCACTCCCGACTATGCCGAGATCAGCAAATTGGCCGATCTGTGGATGCATCCCAAGCAAGGTACCGACGCTGCCATCGCCATGGCGATGGGCCACGTGATTCTCAAAGAGTTCTACTTTGACAAGCGCAGTGCTTATTTTGACGACTACGTGCGTCGCTACACCGACATGCCCAACCTGGTGCAACTCGAAGAGCGCACGCTGCCAGATGGTCGCAAGGTCACGGTGCCAGGCCGCTATTTGCGGGCCAGTGATTTCAACGGCAAACTCGGACAAGACAACAACCCCGAGTGGAAAACGGTCGCACTCGATCAGGCCGACCGTGTGGTTTTGCCGAACGGCTCCATCGGTTTCCGCTGGGGCGCCGAAGGCCGCAGTGATGCAGGTAAATGGAACCTCGAGGACAAAGAGGCGCGCGGTGGCAATGAAGTCAAGCTCAAACTGAGCTTGATGGAAGGTGAGGGCACGAACTACGAAGTGGGCGAGGTCGCTTTCCCGTATTTCGGCGGCATCGATACCCCCAACTTCAGCGCCAACAAACAAGCCAGCGCGGTAGACGATGTGCTGGTGCGCAAGGTGCCCGTGCGTCGCATCAAACTGGGCAAGGCCGGTGAAGAGCGCTATGCCTTGGTCGCCACGGTGTTCGACTTAACGGCTGCCAACTACGGCGTCGGTCGTGGTCTGCCTGGCGAAGATGCAGCTGCTAGCTACGACGACGACACCCCTTACACACCTGCATGGCAGGAAAAAATAACGGGCGTGAAACGCGATCAAGTGATCGCTGTCGCACGCCAGTTTGCCGACAACGCGGAAAAGACACGCGGCAAATCCATGGTCATCATCGGCGCAGCCATGAACCATTGGTACCACAGCGACATGAACTACCGCGGCATCATCAACATGCTGATGATGTGCGGCTGTATCGGTCAAAGTGGTGGCGGTTGGGCGCACTACGTGGGTCAGGAAAAATTGCGCCCACAAACCGGCTGGACCGCCTTGGCGTTCGCCTTGGATTGGGTGCGTCCACCCCGCCAGATGAACAGCACCAGCTTCTTCTACGCGCACACCGACCAGTGGCGTTATGAACGACTTGGGGTGGAGGAGATTTTGTCGCCCTTGGCAGACAAGACCAAGTTCGGCGGCAGCATGATCGACTACAACGTGCGTGCTGAACGCATGGGCTGGTTGCCCAGTGCACCGCAACTGCAAACCAACCCGATGCAGGTGGTCAAGGATGCCCAAGCCCAAGGCATGGACCCCAAAGCGTACGCCGTCAAATCGCTCAAAGACGGAAGTCTCAAGATGAGCTGCGAAGACCCAGATCACCCCTTGAACTGGCCGCGCAACATGTTTGTTTGGCGCTCCAATATTTTGGGTTCGTCTGGCAAAGGCCATGAGTATTTCCTCAAGCATCTGCTCGGTACCTCACACGGTGTACAGGGCAAAGACTTGGGCGCTGAAGAGGCCAAACCCACCGAAGTGACTTGGCACGACCAAGCGCCTGAAGGCAAACTCGACTTGCTGGTCACGTTGGACTTTCGCATGAGCACCACCTGTTTGTACTCAGACATCGTGTTGCCCACCGCCACGTGGTACGAGAAGAACGACCTCAACACCAGCGACATGCACCCCTTCATCCACCCCTTGTCGACCGCGGTGGATCCAGCGTGGCAAAGCAAGAGCGATTGGGAGATCTACAAAGGCTTTGCCAAATCATTCAGCGACGTGTGCGTCGGTCATTTGGGTGTCGAAAAAGAGCTGCTGCTCACCCCCCTCATGCACGACACGCCTGCCGAATTGGCGCAAGCGTTTGATGTGCAAGAGTGGAGCAAGGGCGATTGCGATCTGATCCCCGGCGTGACAGCGCCACAGATCAACGTCGTCGAACGCGACTACCCCAACACCTACAAGCGCTTCACCGCACTGGGGCCACTGCTGGAGAAGCTTGGCAACGGTGGCAAGGGCATTGGTTGGAACACGAACGACGAAGTGCAGCAGCTGGGTGAACTCAATGGCAAGGTTCGCGCTGCTGGCGTGACACAAGGTATGCCAAAGATCGAAACCGACATCGACGCCTGTGAGGTGGTGTTGCAACTCGCGCCTGAGACCAATGGTCATGTCGCCGTGAAGGCTTGGGAGGCCTTGGGCAAGATCACAGGGCGTGACCACACGCATTTGGCCTTGCACCGCGAGGACGAAAAAATTCGTTTCCGAGACATCCAAGCGCAGCCACGCAAGATCATCAGCTCGCCGACTTGGTCGGGACTTGAGAGCGAAAAAGTGTCGTACAACGCGGGTTATACCAACGTGCACGAATACATCCCATGGCGCACGCTGACGGGTCGTCAACAGTTCTATCTGGACCATCCATGGATGTTGGCCTTTGGTGAAGGCATGACCACCTACCGTCCACCGGTGGACTTGAAAACCGTGGACGAGATGCTCAATCGCCGCCCCAACGGCAACAAGGAAATTTCACTCAACTTCATCACACCGCACCAGAAGTGGGGCATCCACAGCACCTACAGCGACAACCTGCACATGCTGACGCTGAACCGCGGTGGTCCTGTGATTTGGCTGAGTGAAGATGATGCGAAGAGCGCAGGCATCGTCGACAACGACTGGGTGGAATTGTTCAACAGCAACGGTGCGATTGCAGCCCGTGCTGTGGTGAGTCAACGTGTCAATCGAGGCATGGTGATGATGTACCACGCTCAGGAGAAAACGATTAACACCCCGGGCTCGGAAATCACCGGAATTCGAGGCGGTATTCACAACTCAGTGACGCGCATCGTGACCAAGCCCACCCACATGATTGGTGGCTACGCCCAGTTCAGTTACGGCTTCAACTACTACGGAACCATTGGCACCAACCGCGACGAATTTGTCGTGGTGCGCAAGATGCACAAGGTCGATTGGTTAGATGACGAAGCGCCTGCAACGGTTCAGGCTTGAAGGAGATACCTATGAAAATACGCGCACAAATTGCCATGGTCCTGAACCTGGACAAATGCATCGGTTGCCACACCTGTTCGGTCACGTGTAAAAACGTGTGGACCAGCCGTCCCGGTGTGGAATACGCTTGGTTCAACAACGTCGAGACCAAGCCCGGCATTGGCTACCCCAAAGAGTGGGAAAACCAAGACAAATGGCATGGGGGCTGGACCCGTAAGGCCGATGGTTCGATCGAACCCAAGCAGGGTGGCAAGTGGAAGCTGTTGATGCGCATTTTTGCGAATCCCAACATGCCTCAGATCGACGACTACTACGAACCATTCACTTATGACTACGAGCACCTGCAAAGTGCACCCGAGTCCAGGGCCACCCCCACGGCACGCCCACGCAGCTTGATCACGGGTCAACGCATGCAGAAGATCGAGTGGGGCCCTAACTGGGAAGAGATTTTGGGCGGCGAGTTCAGCAAGCGGAGCAAAGACGCCAACCTCGCCAACTTCGACCAAGTCCAAAAAGAGATGGTCGGCCAGTTTGAAAACACCTTCATGATGTATTTGCCACGCCTGTGCGAACACTGTTTGAACCCGACCTGTGTGGCCTCGTGCCCGTCAGGCTCGATTTACAAGCGGGAAGACGATGGCATCGTGTTGATCGACCAAGACAAGTGTCGCGGTTGGCGCATGTGCGTGAGCGGCTGCCCTTACAAAAAGATTTATTACAACTGGCAAAGTGGCAAAGCAGAGAAGTGCATCTTCTGCTTTCCACGCATCGAAGCGGGTCAACCCACGGTGTGTTCAGAGACTTGCGTGGGTCGTATCCGCTACCTCGGTGTGGTGCTGTATGACGCAGACCGCATCGCTGAAGCCGCGAGCACGGAGAACGAAAAGGACTTGTACCAAGCCCAGCTCGACATCTTCCTCAACCCGCATGATCCCAAGGTGATTGCGCAAGCACGCTTAGACGGCATCCCCGAGTCTTGGCTCGAAGGTGCGCGCAACAGCCCGGTCTACAAAATGGCGATTGATTGGAAAGTCGCGTTGCCACTGCACCCCGAATATCGGACGCTCCCGATGGTGTGGTACGTGCCACCGTTGTCACCCATCACGGCGGCTGCCAATGCCGGCCATGTCGGCATGAACGGCGAGTTGCCTGATGTGTCGCAAATGCGCATCCCCGTCCAGTACTTGGCAAATTTGCTGACAGCTGGCGACATTGCCCCCGTCACCCGTGCCCTCGAACGCATGTTGGCCATGCGCGCCTACCAGCGCGGCAAACATGTGGATGGTGTCGAGAACTATGCCGTGTTGGAGCAAACCGGTTTGACCGTCGCTCAAGTCGAAGAGATGTACCAAATCATGGCCATCGCGAATTACGAAGATCGCTTTGTGATCCCCAGCTCGCACCGTGAATATGCAGAAAACGCCTTTGATGTGCGTGGTGGCTGCGGCTTCTCGTTTGGCAATGGTTGCTCTGATGGGCAGTCCGATGCCAGTTTGTTTGGCGGTGACAAACGCCGCACGATTCCGATTCAACCTGTCGTCTAAATCGAGGCTCCTATGAAACCCATTCGTTATTCCCTACGCGTGTTGTCGCAGTTGCTGTCGTATCCGGACGCTGAGCTGCGTCAGCAACTCCCCCTGCTGTTGCCAGTGCTCGAAGAAGAGGGCGCGCTTGGCTTGGCGCGTCGCACCGAGCTGCAAGCCTTGGTCACGCACCTGTTGCGTCTCGACACATTGGATGCCGAGGCGCGCTACGTCGAGACCTTCGACCGTGGCCGTGCGACTTGTCTGCACTTGTTTGAACATGTGCACGGCGACTCTCGCGACCGTGGTCCGGCCATGATCGATCTCACCAAAACGTATGAGCAATCAGGCTTGTTCCTTGCCCCTGAAGAGTTGCCTGACCATTTGTGCGTGGTGTTGGAGTTCGCTTCAACCCAAACGCCTGAGGTGGCCAAAGCATTCTTGGGTGAAATGGCGCACATCTTGAACGCCATCTTCAGTGCCTTGCTCAAACGCGAAAGCCCCTACGCCGTGGTGGTGGCTGCCGTGCTCGAGCTGGCAGGTCACAAAGCCCAAGCCGTTGCGATAGCCGCGGAAGAGTCACTCGACGACAGCTGGAGCGAGCCCGAAGCCTTTGATGGCTGTAGCACGCGTGGCCAGGCCCGCCCGGCTGATGTCCAACCCATTCATTTCGTGAAAAAGGCCGCCAGCCACACGCCGGGAGTTTCAGTATGAGCTACTTTGACCATTTCATTTTTGGCCTCTACCCGTACATTGCACTGAGTGTGTTTTTGCTCGGAAGTCTGATCCGTTTCGACCGCGATCAGTACACCTGGAAGAGTGACTCTTCTCAACTCCTGCGCGGCGGTCAGTTGCGTTGGGGTAGCAACTTGTTCCATGTCGGCGTGTTGTTTTTGTTAGGCGGACACAGCGTGGGCATGCTCACGCCCCACTTCATGTATGAACACTTCGTGACGGCTGGCGACAAGCAACTGTTGGCCATGGTCTCTGGCGGTGTGTTTGGCGTGATGGGTTTCATCGGGGTAACGGTGCTGTTGCACCGCCGATTATTTGATGTGCGCATCCGTGTGAACAGCAAGCCGAGCGATATTGTGTTGTTGGTGTTGCTGTGGGTTCAGTTCGCTTTGGGCTTGGCCACGATCCCGCTGTCTGCACAGCATCTGGATGGCGGCATGATGCTCAAGCTCGCTGAATGGGCGCAACGCATCGTCACCTTCCGAGGTGGTGCGGTGGCGTTGTTGTCTGAAGCCAGTTGGATCTTCAAGGCGCACATGTTCTTGGGCATGAGCATCTTCTTCATCTTCCCGTTCACGCGCCTGGTGCACGTCTGGAGTGGCTTTGGTACCTTAGCCTATGTGGTGCGTCCGTACCAGTTGGTGCGCAGCCGTCGTATGGGCATGACGCCCCGCGTGCCACTCAGCCGTCGTTGAAATTTCGCACCCCACACATTCAGGACCCCATCATGACGATTCATACCTCCCATGAGAACCAGAGCAACACGTCAGAGGGCTGCGGCAGTGGCTCTTGCGGTTGTCAGAGCGTTGATGCTGCCGAGATCGCAATCGCGATCGCCAGCATCAATGGCATTGCTTTGCAAGCGTCCGGCGAAAGCGTGGATCACGAGACCCTGTGTGAGCGGGCCTATTCCGAATTGTTGCGTCAAGAGGCGGTCAGGCTCGGGCATTTGCCACCGCACACGGGCTTGATGGCGCCGACGTTGTTGGCTGAACAGCAAGACATCGTGGACCGTATGCTGGAGACCGAAGTCGTCTCGCCGCAACCCACACAAGAAGAAGCCAAACGGTATTACGAGGCACACCAGGCCCAGTTCACCGTGGGTCAGGAGCGCTTGGTACGCCACATTTTGTTTGCCGTTACACCCGGTGTGAATGTGCAAGCGTTGGCGCAACGCGCAGAAGCTGCCTTGCTTGAGTTGTCACACAAAGACGTGGCCCCTGAGCGCTTTGCCCAGTTGGCTGGGGAGTTGTCAAATTGCCCGACGGGCGCGCAAGGCGGCGCACTCGGTTGGCTGTCCCCTAACGACTGTGCGCCTGAGTTCGCCAAAGAACTGTTCTACCTGCAAGAGTCCAGCCAAGGGACCGGTTTGCGCCCCCGCTTGGTGCACACACGGTTTGGTTTCCATCTTGTCGATGTGCTCGATGTGAACCCAGGGCATCTGCCAGACTTTGAAACCTTGAAGGCCCAAATTGCATCCCGTTTGCAATGGCAGTCCCGCGCCACCGCGCTGGGGCAATACATGCGCCGCTTGGTGGGCTTGGCGCATGTCACAGGGATTGAGCTGGATGGGGACGCCTCATCCTTGGTGCAATGATCCCACCCGCGCCGCCTGAGTCTTCGGATGAGCTGCTGCATCGCTTACAGCGTTTTCACGCGGACTATTTTCCGTTGCACCAACAACGGTTTCAGGACTTGGTGGCGCAAGGACAGCATCCCAAAACTTTGTTCATCGGATGCTCTGATTCCCGGTTGGTGCCCTATCTGCTGACAGGGGCAGGGCCTGGTGAATTGTTCATCGTGCGCAATGTCGGCGCATTGGTCCCGCCCTTTGACGGCTCGCATGGTCTGCACGGCACCATGGCAGGGATTGAGTTTGCCGTCCTCATGCTGCACGTGAAAAGCATCATTGTGTGCGGCCACAGCCACTGCGGCGCTATCCGCACCGCCTACGAGGGGGCCCCCGAAGAAGCCAAAGCATTGCAAAACTGGTTGCGCTTGGTGGATGAAGCCTTGTTACCTGTGCAACCTTGCCCTGAAGCGCTCTTGCGCACGGAGCAACGGTCGGTGGTGTTGCAGCTGGAGCGGCTGATGGACTATCCGATGGTCAGGCGCGAGGTCGAGGCAGGGCGCTTGAAGCTGCACGGTTGGCACTATGTGATTGAAGAGGGTGAGGTCCATGTGTTCGACGTACAGCGCGGCGACTTTGTGCCCGCATCGCGTTCGACTCACAGTGGAACGGGCCCATTTACGCCACATGTGGAGCATTTGAATGAGTGATGTCGAGAAAGAGAATCAGCTGCTCATGGTGAGCCAAGTGATGGCCACGCGACAAACCATCTTGCCAAAACGGCTGATCGAGCCAGGGCCGACTGCTGTAGAAATAGAAAAATTGTTTTTGGCCGCGTCGACGGCACCCGACCACGACCTCATCAATCCTTGGCGATTCTTGGTCATCCCTGCGCACAAAAGAGAAGATTTGGGTGAGCTGTTCGCGCAAGCGCTCAGTGAGCGCGATCCAAGCGCGACCGATGAACAACTTGAACAAGCCCGCGACAAGGCGCGACGCTCGCCGTTGCTGATGGTGTTGATCGTGGATGCGGCCAAAGGCGACCCAGAGATTGACATGCATGAGCGTGTGTTAAGTGCCGGGTGCGCGGTGCAAAACTTCATGCTGCTGGCCAACGCCATGGGCTACGGCACGGGCCTGACGAGTGGCAAGGCGCTCAAAGCTCCATCGTTCCGATCGGGTTTGCAGCTGAAGCGCTCCGAGCATGCGGTTTGTTTTTTAAATGTCGGAACCGTGAGCTCGCGTAAGCCTTTCAAGCCACGGCCTGAGGCTCATCAATTCGTTCAAGTTTGGGGAGATTGACCATGGTTCATTCAGCTGCGGTGGGGGGTGGTCTACCTGGGCATCGATCCCCCAGCGTTGGTTTTGAAGCCCCGTTTGAGATGCTCAGCGCTTGCCATGAGCGTGTGGAACGCATGTTGGCTTTGCTCGTCAAACTCCGACACCATTTGTCAGAACACGGCTGGGACATCCATGCCTCTAAGGCGGCCACTGATGTCATTCGTTATTTTGATATTGCGGCGCCGCATCACCACTTGGACGAGGAGATGCATGTGTTCCCGGTCGTCCTAGCCATGCATGACACTACGCTAGATGCCTTGGTGCTTCGACTCAAGCAAGACCATATCGAAATGGAAAAGAGCTGGGAAGTCGTGAAGCAATTACTGGCGTCAGTGGTGAATGCCAATGCCAACACTTGGGTCGCTTTCAGTGATGTCGAGAACGGGGCGCTCGACGCCTTTGCTGCGGCCTACAACGAACACATCAACCAAGAAGAGTTGGCTATTTATCCGGCGGCAAAGCGAGCGTCTAACAGCGATCAATTGGATGCCATGTCGCATGAAATGATGCGCAGGCGAGGACAGGCTGATTAGCCATGCCCATATCTGCGCGGCTGCCTTATGGCAAACGTGGGGCGGTTTGTAACAAGGCTGCTACTTCGTTCTTCCACCATTTGGCATGGCCTGTGGTGCCGTGTCCTGATGTTTCATCACTGGCAGGGATAAGAAATAAGCGGGCGTTTGGAATTCGTGCCAAGGCCTTGTTCATGACCTTGAGTTCGGGTGGGTTACGTTCGTCATCTGCCGAATTGATGGCGAGTAAGGTAGCTTTTATTTCTTCGAGTTGAGCAAGCGGGTCGAAGTCTCTGGACGCGTCCCACTGATAGAGGGCGTCATTTGCATCGCCTGTCAATGCGGCGCTCAGTCGTTGGTTGATGAGTGCATCCGCTTTTTCTCGTGTAGGGGCGAGTCGCTGAAGACCTTGGTTGCCACCGTTGGTGCCGAGCGCATAGAACACGGATGCAAATTGAAGGCTGGGTGGTTGCTGGGTGTAGTCACCATTCATCCATTCGGGGTCGTTGCGAATGCTGTCAATGATCAGGCGGCGCATCATCCAGTTGCGGCCCGACATTGCGAAGGGCATAGAGGCCATGGGTACCAAGGTGTCCATAAAGTGAGGATGCTGAATGCCCCAAACCCAAGTTTGCATGCCGCCCATAGAGTTGCCCAGCACCATGCGGACATGTTTGATGCGCAAACCTTC
Source organism: Limnohabitans sp. (assembly GCF_040401135.1). Lineage (GTDB taxonomy): Bacteria > Pseudomonadota > Gammaproteobacteria > Burkholderiales > Burkholderiaceae_C > Limnohabitans. Next base: position 28,028 of record NZ_JBBAOV010000028.1, read on the forward strand.
GGTCAGCAAGCGATATTGTGCGGACACCATGTCGTCGTAGTTGTATTTTGGAAACTTCGCTTTCAAACCATCTGACGGTTTACTGGATTTACCAGTGCCGATCGAGTCGGGCAAAACAATGAAGTATTTCTCAGCATCCAAAGCTTGGCCTGTGCCAAACAACTCTGCACCAAAGGCGTGGTTGAGCATGCCAAGACCACTGCCTGTGGTGCCATGAAGAATCACAATCACCTCACCCTTGGGGTTGCCTAAGGTGGTGTAGCCGATGTTCAAGGCAGGTAAAACTTCTCCGTCATGAAATCGAAACTCTTTCGCAACCCACACGTCTGATTTTTGGTTCGGAAAGCTTTGAGCTAAGTCAGCGGGGCTTTGTGAATAGAAAAACATGCCGAAGAATAGTGTTAAAAATTATTTAAAAAGCCAAGCTAAACCGTCGTGCGTGCCGTTGGTGACAGGCCCTCGAGCAGGCCGATATTCGCAACCTATCCAACCTTCCCAACCGCAAGCGGCCGACACTTCGTCAATCAACTCAAAGAGGTAGGGATGGTTGAGTTCGCCTAAGTCGGGCTCGTGGCGCATGGGGACGCCCGCAATTTGAAAGTGGCCGACACGGCCTGTGGGTAGGTATTGACGAATCTTGGTGGCCAAGTCGCCTTCCATGATTTGGCAGTGGTAGAGGTCCATCTGCACTTTTACATTTGGGGCGCCGATGTGCTCAATGAGCTGGTGCGCTTGGCTCTGGTAATTCAAGAAGAAGCCAGGCATGTCGCGCGTGTTAATGGGCTCAATCAACACATCGCGGCCCGACTTTTGTGCTTCAGCTGCCGCCCATGCGATGTTCTGCATATAGGTTTGCTCGACCAACGCCAAGTCTGCACCCAGGGGCTTCAAGCCGGCCATGACGTGGATGCGTGGGCAGTTCAAGGCGTCCGCATAGGTCAGAGCTGTGTGAAAGCCTGTTTGAAACTCGCTTTCAGATCCAGGCAGGCAGGCCAAGCCACGCTCGCCTGCATCCCAGTCGCCAGGCGGTGC
>NZ_JBBAOV010000029.1:0-22501 GCF_040401135.1 Limnohabitans sp.
AGATTTGCTATTAACCAGTCACACTCAAGACAGAAGTGGCTGTATCGCTTGAAAGGGGTGTTGGAATAATATCGATAAAAAAATGATTTATGTAATATTATCGATGTTACGTTTCAATCACTTAAGAAAGAAAAAGGATGTCCACCTCGCCCCCATCCGTTGCGATGACACAAACCGTGACCTTTGAGGCTATGCAGAGTTTTGCGCATGCGACCGACCCTCGTTTGGCTGAGGTCATGTCCTTGTTGGTGAAGCATCTGCATGCCTTTGTGGCGGAGTCCAAGCTCACCAAAGAAGAGTGGTTGCGTGGCTTGGATTTTCTCAACGCTAGCGCGGCCATCACGACTGAAGAACGCAATGAGTTCAGCTTGTTCTCAGACATCATGGGTATTTCATCGATGGTGGACGTGGTGTCTCAACCGGAGGGCGGTACCCCTAGCAGTGTGTTGGGCCCGTTCCACAACCATGACTCTCTTCTTCGCCCCAATGGGGTGGACTTGACTGACGCGCAACCCGGCGAACGTGTGTGGTTTCATGGCCGAGTGGTGGACAGTCATGGCCAAGCGATTGCACAAGCGCAAATTGATTTTTGGCAAAACGCCGACAACGGCTTGTACCCTGCGCAAGATCCTGAACAAGACCCGCACAATTTGCGTTGCAAGATTGCTTGCGATGCTGCGGGCAACTTCAATTTATTAACCATTCGTCCGCATCCCTACACCGTACCTACCGATGGGCCCGTGGGTGCCTTGCTGGCGGCAAGTCGACGCAATATTTGGCGACCCGCCCACTACCACGTCATCGTCAGCGCGCCAGGCTATGTGGGCTTGGTTACCGAGCTGTTTCCCAAAGGTTCAGACTACATCGACAACGACACCGTGTTTGGCGTTCGCCCCGGTTTGATCGTGCCCTTTGAGCCCTGTCACGACAGTGAGGTGGCGAAACGTTTTGGGATTGATGCACCGTTCTTAGAGGTGACTTACGAGTTTCAGTTGGTCAAGCAGGGTTGATTCCCTGGTTGCACGTTTGATGGTTGTTCACATAAAGGAGAGGGTTATGTTTCAAATATCTCAACGCACAAAGTTGTGGGGCTGCTTGATGCTCGGCAGCTGTATGAGCGCGACCAGTTGGGCGCAGTCAGAGTGGCCCAAGGTTAAGCCTGTCACCTTGCTGGTGGCTTTTGCACCAGGGGCTTCCACCGACATCGTGGCAAGGTCGTTGTCGCAAAAAATGTCAGAGATTACGGGCGGCAACTTCATCGTTGAAAACAGAGGTGGCGCAGGGGGCAACATCGCGACCGCCCAAGTTAAAAGGGCTGCCCCAGATGGTTACACCGTGTTGGTGCACAGCGTGGCCTTTGCGGTCAATCCCTCGTTGTATGTCGATGCTGGCTACGACGCTTTGAAAGATTTTGCGCCGGTGGCGCTGGGCCCCAAGACGCCCAACATCTTCACCGTGAACCCCAGCGTGCCAGTGAAGTCTTTGCCTGAATTGGTCGAGGCTGCCAGAAAGACGCCCCTGAACTACGCCTCGTCTGGTATTGGTACCACCACGCATTTGTCGATGGAACGTTTGAAAATGGCAGCGAAGATTGACATCGTGCATGTCCCTTACCAACCTGCTGCTGCTATCAATGCCGTGGTGGCCGGGCACACCCAAATTGCGTCGACCTCCATGCCACCTTCAGTGCCCATGATCAAAGCTGGCAAGCTCAAAGCCATTGTGGTGACCAGTGCCATGCGATCGCCGCTGCTGCCCGATGTGCCTTCGATCACAGAGTTTGGCTACAAAGAGTTTGACGACTACACCTGGTTTGGTTTCTTTGTGCCCATTGGCACGCCACCTGCGGTGGTGGAGCGTTTGAACAACGCCATCAACCGCGCCATGGAGTCCACAGAAGTGGTGGACCGGTTTACACAGTTGGGCATGTCAAGCACGTCTAATAGTGTGGCGGAGTTCAATACCTTCTTGCGTGCCGAAGTACCCAAGTGGGCTGCCGTGGTGAAGAGCTCAGGGGCCAAGGCCGACTGAGCCCTTTTTCTCAGCAACGGTTAGGCGCGACCTAGCATGCGCAAAGCGTTGCGGCTTTCAATGGCGGTCAGGTCGTTCATGCTGAAACCCATGGCCATCAAACCTTTCACATGGTCCAAAGACGTGCGGTAAGGGAAGTCGGTGCCAAACACCACCTGCGACACATCGACCAAACTCAGCAGCGACAGCAGTGCGCCGGGGTGCGCAGCTTGCGCCGTGTCGTAGAAGAAAGTGCGCAAGGTGGGCACTACTTGTTCGCTGGGCAAGATCTTGCCAAAGTTGGCATTGAGCTTGGCCAGCAACACCAAGCGCTCTACCAAGAACGGCATGGTGCCGCCCGCATGCGAGAAGATGAACTTGATGTCTTTGCACCGCGTGGCTGTGCCGCTGAACAGCAAGCTGGTGATGGTGCGCGTGGTGTCGGTGGCGAACTCGATGGTCGAGCCCGGCACACCCTCTTGCAAGTTTTGGCAACACTGCGTGTTGGAGGGGTGGGTGTAGACGATCAGCTTGCGGCGGTTGATCTCGTCCATGATGGGCGCAAACGATTTGTCGCCCAACCACTTGCCGTTGTAACTGGTGAGCATGGCAATGCCGTTGGCCTTTAGCACATCGCAGCTGTAGGCAATCTCGGCCAAGGCGCCGTCCACATCCAGCATGGGCAGCGTAGCAAAGAAACCAAATTTCGTTGGGTTATCGCGCGCGAGTTGTGCGCCATATTCATTGCTGATGCGTGCCATGCTGCGCATGGTGGCAGCATCGCCAAAACCCGCGGCTGGTGTGGTGGGGGAGGTGATGCTGTAAGTCACGCCAGCCTTGGCCATGTCGTCCAAGGTTCTGTTGAGCGACCAGTTGCGTGCCGGTGGCTCGGCCAGTTTGCGCGCTTCGAGTTCTTTCAAATAGGCGGGGGCCCACACATGGTGGTGCACGTCGACCAAGGCGCGCTTGGCGTCCGCTGGCAAGGGTGCGTCTTTGGATGAGGTGGCGCACGAGGGCAGCACAGTGGCTGCGGTGGCGGTGAGCAAGCCGGTTAAAAAACTGCGGCGTGGTGCGCAGTGGTTGCAAGAACTGTCGGTGGTGGTGTGAAACATCGAAGCCTCCTGGTGGTTTGGGTTATTGCGTGAAGTCCACGCGTGTCGCTAACTTTTTATTCATGGCAATTTCATCGGAAATGACTTTGCCAAACTCTGCAGAGCTTGAGCCTGCAGTGGCAAAACCTTGCTCGGCAAACACTCGTTTGATCTCTGGGTCTTCCAGCAGTTTGTTGACCTCCGTGCGCATGCGGCTGACGTGTTCTGGGGGCGTGCCAGCAGGAAACCAAAAGCCATACCAAGGTGTGTAGACAAAGCCTTTGACTGCGGCTTCGTCGATGGTGGGCACGTCAGGCAATTCGCTCCAACGTTTGCGGGCGGTGATGGCCAGGGCTTTGAGCTTGCCGGCTTTGATCAAGGGCAACACGGCGGTGGGAGCGCCAATGACAAAGTCAATGCGTCCCGCGACCAAGTCGTTGAGAGATTGGCTCACGCCTTTAAAAGGCACATGCGTCATTTTCACGTCGGCGCTGCTAGCTAAAAACTCGCCCGCGAAGTGCATCACGTTGCCCACGCCGCCAGAACCAAAGGTGTATTTGCCTGGGTTGGCTTTGGCATCTGCGAGCAACTCTTTCAAATTTTTCGCGGGTAGGTCAGGACGCGCGGCCACCACAAAGCCCACGCTGTTGGCCACCAAGGTGATGGGCGCAAAGTCTTTGAGGGGGTCGTAGGACAAACTGGCCGACACCACAGGCAAGCTGGCGTGGCTGGATGAGGTGTTGAGCAGGGTGTAGCCGTCGGCTGCCGACTTGGCCACAAAGTCGGTGCCAATGGCACCGCCCGCGCCTGCGCGGTTGTCAATCACGATGGGTTGCCCCAAGCTTTGCGACAAGCGTGGAATGAGCGTGCGACCAATGAAATCCATCGGTCCGCCCGCAGCATAAGGGATGACCATTTTGATGGGGTGGTTGGGGTAGTCGCGCACCGGCGTTGGCTGCGCCTGAGCTTGCATGGTTGACAAGCAAAGTGCGATGGCGCTGAAGTAGAACTTGATCATGCGAGGTTCCTATTGGGTGCGGATTGGAAGAACTTATTGCTCATCGGCGATGGGATTTGACAAAGTGCCGATCCCCTCAATCTCAATCTCACACACATCGCCGGGGGCCATCCACACAGGGGGTGTGCGTGCGTAGCCCACACCAGCAGGGGTGCCTGTGATGATCACGTCACCGGGCTCTAAAGTCATGCACTCGGTGATGATGCGCAACGACTCCACCACGTTCCACAAAAAGTCTTTGGTGTTGGCGTCCTGCATGACTTTGCCATTCAGGCGCGACTGAATACGCAGACCTTCGGCGCCCGGCGGTAGCTCATCGGGTGTCACCAGCCAAGGTCCGAAGGGACCCGTGCCATCAAAGTTTTTGCCAATCGTCCATTGGTTGGCTTTGCGTTGGTAATTGCGAATACTCGCGTCGTTGAAGCATGAATAGCCTGCCACGCAAGACAGGGCATTGGCTGCAGTCAGGTGGCGTGCACGCTGTCCGATGATGACGGCCAATTCCGCTTCGTAGTCAAGTTCGGTGGATACCTTGGGACGCAAGATGGGGCTTTGGTGACCCACCATGGAGGTGGCGCCGCGCAAGAAAAAGCTCGGGTATTCGGGGCGTGCATTGCCGCCTTCTTTGGCGTGGTCGGCGTAGTTCAGACCCATACAAACAACCTTGCCAGGGTTGGGAATCAGCGGCAGTAAACGCACGCTGGCCAAGGCCAGGACAGCGGAAGCGGGTGCCTTCTGGGCGGCAGCATGTGCAGCAGCCATCGCACCTGGTGTGGCGATCAGCGTTTTTAAATCGGTGGGCAAAGAAGGGTCAACAAGATGCAGGTCTACAAAGGAAGTGGACGAGGCATCTTTGATCCAACCTAACTTGCCTTTGCCGTGTGATTCGAAACTCAAAAAACGCATTTTTATCCTTGATGTTTGAGTGGGGCGTGAGTCGAATAATATCGATATTTTCAATACTACGAAACATTTATCGATTAATATTCTGCCCTATGACTACTGATGTTTCTTTCGAACCCGCCTCGTCCCTGACCCTCAGCACCTATGAGCGTTTGCGCGCGGATGTCCTGAATGGCCATTGGTCGCCCGGCTACAAACTGGGCATTGAGGCCTTGCGTGAGCACTACGACAGCGGTGCAACACCTGTGCGCGAGGCCTTGAACCGACTGGCGGCGGAGGGATGGGTGCAGCATCTGGATCAGCGCGGCTTCATCGTGACTCCTGTGAGTGAAGATGCGCTGCGTGAATTGGCGACCACGCGCGTGTGGGTGGAGACGCTTGCCCTGACCCAATCCATGCAGGCCAGTTCGCCACATTGGGAGGAGCGCGTGGTGCTGGCCTTGCACCGACTTTCTAAAACCAAACGTTCGCTGCAAGCGGATGCTTATGTCGAAAACCCTCTTTGGGAAAAACTGCATCGTGAATTGCACATGACTCTGATCAGCAATTGCGGCTCTCGTTGGTTGATTGGTTTTTGTGAGCAGTTGTATGACCAAGCCTATCGCTACCGTCAATTGGCGGTGAGGACGTCTTACAAGCGGCGCCAAGAATTGGATGAACACAAGGCGGTGGTCGATGCGTTGTTGGCTGGTGACGTGGCGCGGGCTTGTAAAAAACTCACGGCGCACTATGCCAAGACGACTCAAATTATTTTGAGCAGTGGAGCGACCGAGAAATGACGACAGATACCCCCCAAATCACCCGGCTGGGAGACGACTTTCGTTGGCCAGGTGGTAAGCGTGTGGCTGTTATTTTCAACATCGCCTATGAAGCTTGGTCTGATGGTCAAGCCCCTGGTATTGGTCCGATGGGCAATGTGCTAAAGCCTGGTTTTTTTGACACCAATGCGTTTTCATGGGGTAGCTTTGGCATGGTGCGCGGAATACACCGGCTGCTCGATTACGCGGACAAACGCGGCGTCAAAACCAGCATCATGGTGAATGGCGTACTTGCTGAACGCGACCCTGACACCGTCAAGTCTTTGTATGCGCGCGGACACGAAATCGTGAACCACTCATGGGGCATGGATGTGATCCCCGTTTATTTTGATGAAGCGCAAGAGCGCGAAAACATTCGCAAAAATGACGAGATCTTGACCCGTGTCGCAGGCGTCAAACCCAAGGGCTGGATCAGTCCGCGCGGAACGGGTAGCTTGATCTCGCCGCGCCTGTTAGCTGAGGCAGGCTACATCCATCACGGCGATTGCAATGACGATGACCGTCCCTATGTGATGAACTTTCATGGCAAGCGCATCGTGGCGATTCCGCTCACGATGGATGTCAACGATCTGCCCACTTGCATTCGCTATGGCCATGGGCCTCGGCACATGCTCGATGCATTCAACGACACCTTTGCTGCTATGCGCGAACGTGAAACGGTGCCTTTGATGTTGGATGTCACAGCCCACACACATGTCATGGGCCGCCCTTCGGGCGCTTGGGTGTTTGACGAGATCATGGCCATCGTGGCCCAACACCCCGATGTGTGGGTTACCACGCGTCAAGCCATGGCTGAATATGTTTTGAAGGAGACCCCATGATGCATCGACGTTTCGCACTCTCTTGTTTCTTGGCACTCAGCATGGCTGGGCATGCACAGGCACAAAGCCCCACCGGCTATCCCAACAAACCCGTGAAGTTTGTGGTGGCCTTCGCGCCCGGTGGCCCTGCCGACATCATTGCTCGGTTGCTCGGCCAGCGCTTGTCCGACAGCATCGGTCAGCCCGTGGTGATCGAGAACAAAGCTGGCGCAGGCGGAAGTTTGGCCAGCGGCCTTGTGGCCAAAGCCCCGGCTGATGGCTACACCTTGATGCTCAATACCAGTTCGTTTGCCGTCAATGCCAGCTTGTCTAAAAATGCGAGCTTTGATGCGGAAAAAGATTTTGTGCTGGCGAGTGTGGTGGCCTCAAGCCCCAACTTGTTGGTGGCTTACCCAGGGCTCAAGGCCAAGAACTTGCAAGAGATCATGGTCGAGGCGAAGTCGGGTAAGTTAAATTACGGCACAGCGGGGGCGGGCACCACCCCGCATTTGACAGCGGAATATCTGTTCAAGGTGTTGGGCAAAGTGAACGTCACGCACATTCCGTTTCAAGGGGCTGGCCCTGCATTGGCGGCCACCTTGGGTGGTCAAGTTGAAATGGCTAGCGTGGCTTTACCGGCCGCTGTCGAAATGGTCAAAGGTGGCAAATTGCGCGGCTTGGCAGTGACCAGTGACAAGCGTGTGGCGTCGCTACCCGATGTGCCAACTGTGGCTGAGTCGGGCTTTCCCGGTTTCGAGGACTACACCTGGGTCGGCGTTTTTGCTCCCAGTAAAACTTCAACAGAGATCGTGAATTATTTGAATCTAGAGATCAGCAAGATTTTGCGAAGTGCCGATTTTCAGGCCAAGCTAGCGCTTGTAGGGTTTGAGCCCGTGGGTGGCACACCCAAAGAGGCGGCGGACTATCTAAAAGTTGAAATCAACAAGTGGGCCAAAATCATCAAAGAAACAGGCGTCAAGATCGACTAATTCCTAACGCCTAGGGGGCTGCAAACTGCTCCGTACCCACAATGCCGATCTTGGTCAGGCCCTGACGCTGGGCGCTGGCCAGCACACCCGCCACCGCTTCGTACTTGGCTTTGCCTTGGGCTTTGATGTGCAGCTCGGGTTGTGGTTCTTGGGCTTTAGCCTCTAGCAACAGTGCATCGAGTGCAGCGCGGTCGGCCAAGGGCTTGCCGTTCCAGTTGACCACGCTGCGGGCGTCCACCTCAATGCGTACGATGTTGGGTTTCTTGCTTTGTGGCGCTGCGCTTTTCGGCATGTCGAGGTTGACCGAATGCAACTGCACGGGGATGGTGATGATGAGCATGATCAGCAGCACCAACATCACGTCGATCAACGGCGTGGTGTTGATGTCCATCATCACTTCGGGTTCGTCTTGGGTTTGAAGGTTCATCGCCATGATCAGTTCCCCTGAGGGTCGGTGACAAACCGCACCTTGGTCAACCCCGCCATTTGCGCCGCATAAAGCACGCGGCCTACGGCCTCAAAGTCAGCCTTGGCGTCACCGCGAATTTGCACTTCGGGCTGCGGTTTTTTCTCAGCAAATTTTTGCAGCTGCTTGATCAGCTCGGCATTGTTGCGCACCGGCGTGTCATACAAATAGGCTTGGCCTTTGGCGTTGACCGACAAGATGATGTTGTCGGGCTTGGTCTCGCGAGGCTGCTGCACCTCTTGGGGCAGTTCCACTTTGACCGATGTCGTCACCACTGGAATGGTGATGAGAAAGATGATGAGCAGCACCAACATCACGTCCACCAAAGGCGTGGTGTTGATGGTGGTCAGCAGCTCTTCATCACCCCCGCTGGGGCCAAGGTTCATGGCCATGGTTTACTTTTGCGCAGTGCCAGATTCAGCAGAACCCAACAGCACCGCATGCAAGTCTGCGCCAAAGGCGTGCACTTCTTCCATCGCCACTTTGTTGCGGCGCACCAGCCAGTTGTAGCCCAATACCGCTGGCACGGCTACGGCCAAGCCAATCGCGGTCATGATGAGCGACTCGCCCACAGGGCCCGCCACTTTGTCGATGCTTGCTTGGCCCGACATGCCAATCTTTACCAGCGCGTTGTAAATGCCCCAGACCGTGCCAAACAAACCCACGAACGGCGCGGTCGAACCCACCGTGGCCAGCACTGCCAAGCCGTCTTGCATGCGGCTTTGCACGTTGTTCATGGCGCGTTGGATGCTCATGGTCACCCAGTCGTTGAAATTGATATTGCCCAGCAGGCCGGTGTGTTTGCCCGCGCTCTCCAAACCTTTTTCTGCAATGAAGCGAAACGGGCTGTCGGCCTCTAAGCCATCCGCGCCTTGGCGCACATCGCCCGCGTTCCAAAAATTGTTTTGTGCGGTTTTGGCAAATCGCAGCACTCGGCTTTGTTCGGCCAGCTTGGTGAAGATCACATACCAGCTACCCATGCTCATGATGACCAAAATCAGCAGCGTGGCTTTGGCCACCACATCACCTTGCGCCCACAGGGCTGACAAGCCGTAGGGGTTGTCGACAGCTTCTTCAGCCAAAGCGCTGGCGCTGAAAGCCAGCAGGGTGATAGCGGCTGCGGTGCGTGTGAATGCGAGTTGCAACATAGAGTTTCCTTTGGTGTGTGCAGCGCTTATTCCAAGCGCCATCGGTATTGGATGGAAGTCCAACTTTGTTCTGGTTTGCCGTCAACAGTGCCAGGTCGGAACTGGCACTTGGACAGTGCATTGCGTGAGGCTTCGTCCAAGCGGGCAAAGCCCGACGATTTCTCAACGTTGGCTTGCAACACGCGGCCATCCACGCCAATCAAAAATTTCAGCGTAACCGTGCCTTCTTCTTCCATGCGGCGAGAGGCGCTGGGGTAGTCGGGTTTGGCGCAGCTTGCGCCAGCCTGAATTGCTGCGCCTGTGCGAACTGCGGGTGCAGGGGGCGCAGCAGGGACGGGCGCAGCCACTGTTGCTGTCATGGGCGGCAAGACGGGCTGGGTGATGGCCGGCGCGGTACTGGTTGGCGCGGGAGTGGGCAGTGTGGGTGTTTGGGCTGGGGGTGGCGTTTTAGGCGGCGGAGAGGGCGGTGTGGGTGTTGGGGGCACAGCCTCGGTCAACAACACCGCCTCCACCGTGTTTTCGGTTAGGCGCACCACTTGGCGTGCCAAGCCAGACGAAATGGCCCACAACAGCAGCAAGTGAAGCAACACCACCCCGCCGATGCCAATGAGGTGCTTGCGCGGTGAGCGTTGACGCGCAGCATAAGGCGAAGCCGCTTGTTGAGAGATTGACGCTGCGTGTAAAGAGGACGAATAAGACAAGCGAAGATGCTCTAAAAGTTTCGCCAATTTTAGAGGGTCTGCGTGTCACGCCAATGGCAGACCCTGGCAAAGCAAGCAGCCGTTGCACCGATGGCAAAGGCTGCGTTGAGGAGGTGCTTAGACCTGTTTCATGGCGCCTTTAACTTTGCCGCCACGCTCGATCTCGATTTCACCGTAAGTCACATCGCCCGTGACCTTGCCACTGCTTCGCACGATCAACACGTTTTTGCTCGTGATGGACTGGTTCAACTCGCCTTTGACGTCGATGAAATCAGCCTGTGTGGTGCCAGTCACTACGCCTGCCGCGCCAATCAGTACGTCTTTGGCCACCAAATCGCCTTCCACCGTGCCTGAGATGATGGCTTGGTTGGGGGCGTTGATCGAGCCCTTAAAAACCACGCCTGCGCCAATGAAAATGCTTTTGTCCTGGGTGCCTTCGCTCATAAACTTGTCTTTCAGAAATATGAATGCTTTCGAGTTTATATCGTTATTGTGGTTTTCTTCAATTAAATACACCATTTGGCGTATGCGGCGATGTTTATCAGATGAAAATAAAGCCTTATGAAAGTTATCGTTGTTGCCAATCCAAAGGGCGGTGCAGGTAAATCTACCCTGTCCACCAACATTGCAGGTTACTTTGCATCGCAAGGCCATCGGGTCATGCTGGGTGATGCGGATACTCAGCAGTCCTCTAAGTTTTGGCTGACCCAGCGGCCCGACACGCTGCCGCACATTGCCACTTGGGACTTTCAGCCTGACCTCGTGCTCACGGCCAAGCCGCCTCGCGGCACCACACATGTGGTGATTGACACGCCGGGCGGTATCAATGGCTGGCGTTTGCAAGAGGTGATTGAGAGGGCTGACAAGGTGATCGTGCCCGTGATGCCCAGTGTGTTTGACATGCAGGCCACCAACGAATTTTTAAATCAATTGGTGCAAATTACCCAAAAGTTGCCCACGCAAGTGGGCGTGGTAGGCAACCGCGTGGACACGCGCACCATCTCGGCAGGCAACTTGCGAAAGTTCATTGAGTCATTGCAAGTGCCCGTGCTGAGTTACCTGCGCGATACCCAGTATTACTTGCACATGGCGGCGCATGGCTTGTCGATGTTTGACATATCGCCTTCTAAAGTGCAAAAAGATTTAGATCAATGGGAGCCCATTTGTCACTGGCTTGATCAGGATTGAGCCCAATAAAAAACCCGCCAGATGGCGGGTTTTTTTGTGACTTAAAACCTGATCAGTGGTTGTCTGTCAACTGGTCCAAGATGGCTGGATTTTCCAGTGTCGAGATGTCTTGTGTGATGGCCTCGTTCTTGGCCAAGCTACGCAACAAGCGACGCATGATTTTGCCGGAGCGCGTTTTGGGCAAGTTGTCACCGAAGCGGATGTCTTTTGGCTTGGCGATGGGGCCAATTTCTTTGCCCACGTGGTCACGCAAGATTTTGGCAATCGCTTTGGCTTCGTCGCCTGTGGGGCGTGAACGCTTCAACACCACAAACGCGCAGATGGCTTCGCCAGTGGTGTCATCAGGACGACCCACCACCGCGGCTTCGGCCACCAACTCGGTACAGCTGACCAAGGCAGATTCGATTTCCATCGTGCCCATGCGGTGGCCCGACACGTTCAACACGTCATCAATACGGCCAGTGATGGTGAAGTAGCCTGTTTTCTCGTCGCGGATTGCACCGTCGCCAGCCAAGTAGTACTTGCCCTTGAATTCTTCTGGGTAATAGCTCTTTACAAAGCGCTCTGGATCGTTCCAGATGGTGCGAATCATGGAAGGCCATGGACGCTTCACCACCAAGATGCCGCCTTGGCCGTTAGGCATGTCGTGGCCCGCTTCGTCGACCACCGCAGCTTGAATGCCGGGGAAGGGTAAGGTGCAAGAGCCGGGAACCATCGGGGTCACGCCGGGCAGTGGGGTGATCATGTGGCCACCTGTTTCGGTTTGCCAGAAGGTGTCAACGATCGGGCAACGGTTGTTGCCCACGTGCTTGTAGTACCACTCCCATGCCGCTGGGTTGATCGGCTCGCCGACCGAACCCAACAAACGCAGGCTAGAAAGGTCGTAGCTCTTGGGGTGCACCGCATCGTTGGCCTCGGCCAATTTGATCAATGAGCGGATTGCGGTTGGCGCTGTGTAAAAGATCGAGACTTTGTGGTCTTGGATCATCTTCCAGAAACGGCCAGCGTCGGGGTAAGTGGGCACGCCTTCGAACACGATTTCAGTGCCACCCAAAGCCAAGGGGCCGTAGGTGATGTAAGTGTGGCCTGTGACCCAGCCGATGTCGGCGGTACACCAGAACACGTCGTTGTCTTTCAAGTCAAACGTCCACTTAGTGGTCAAGGCTGCGTGCAGCAAGTAGCCGCCGGTGCTGTGTTGCACGCCTTTTGGCTTGCCCGTGGAGCCCGAGGTGTAGAGCAAGAACAGAGGATGCTCAGCACCCACCCATTCGGGTTCGCAGGTGCTGGCTTGCTTGGCAGCCAAGTCGCCCAACCACTGGTCGCGGCCAGCCACCATGGCGATGTCGCCACCGGTGCGCTTGACGACCAACACGTTTTTCACAGAGTCGCAACCACCCAAAGTCATGGCTTCGTCGACGATCGATTTCAAAGGCAGGTGTTTGCCACCGCGCACTTGTTGGTCAGCCGTGATGATGGCGACAGCACCTGTATCTTCAATGCGGTCACGCAACGATTGGGCAGAGAAACCGCCGAACACCACCGAGTGGGTTGCGCCGATACGGGCACATGCCTGCATGGCGGCTACGCCCTCGATCGACATCGAGATGTAGATCATCACGCGGTCGCCTTTTTGGACGCCGACTGATTTCAGTGCGTTGGCGTATTGGCAAGTCTTAGCCAGCAATTGGCTGTAGGTGATCTTGGTCACTTCGCCGCCGTCGGCTTCGAAGATGATGGCGGTTTTGTCGCCCAGGCCTTTTTCAATGTTGCGGTCCAAGCAGTTGTAAGAGGCGTTCAATGTGCCGTCTTCGAACCACTTGAAGAAAGGTGCGTTGCTCTCGTCGAGCACTTTGGTAAATGGGGTTTTCCAGCTCAGCATTTCGCGTGCTTGCTCGGCCCAAAATCCTTCGTAATCAGTCTCGGCTTTTTTGCACAAAGCTTCGTAGGCGGCCATGCCGGAAACGTTGGCTTGTTTAACGAACTCAGCTGATGGCTGATAAATGGTGATGTCGCTCATGAATCTGTCTCCTCTTTATTGGCGGTATCTGTCAAAACCCCGTGACTGTGGGGGGGAGCTCTTACAAGGGTCTGACTGATTCGAGCCTGACAAACCCTTGCATTTGCCTTGTATCAATGTAGTGCTACTTCGCGCCCGATTCGCTAGGCATGAGGTCGGTGAGTACTAGGTGAATACCCAGGTGTTGGTCAATAAAATTTCTCGCTGTTTCCTGCCAGCCGCCTAGCTCGGATTCGTAATGCAGCAGGCCCGGGTCGTCCAGCTGGCCATCGTTGAAGTCGAGCGTGGTGGGGAAACGCAATTGAAATAATTCGTACTCATTTTGGTAAAGCTTGGGCGCTTGTTTGGCCGTGCTTGCGATAGCCCGCAATCGGCCTTGGTGGCTCCAATCGCAAAACAAAATATTGCCCATACGCAGCATCAGCACGCACTGATTGGGAGCGATCTTGCCCAAGATTTTGGCGTAGTTCAACTCGCCTGTGGGGTCGATTTTTTGCAGCGCTTGCACCGCTTGTTCACCCAACGCAATCCAAGCCTCCAAGATGTGGCCGGCGTGGAAGTAGGCTTCCCAAAAACGGCGGCGATAGGGGCCAATCTCGTCGTCGGTGTGACGCAAGATTTCAAAAAACGCATCCATCGTGCGGCTGGTCAGCCAACGGCTGGCGGTTTCTATGGCTTCGCGGCGTACGCCCAGCCAGCCCGCGTGGTTGTGGCGCGGGTCGCCCAAGGTGCGCAGCAGTTCGGACAATAAGGCGTTTTTGAGGTCTTGCGGTGGGTTGCGGTCAAACCAAGGCGATAGCAGGCTGTAGGCAAACTCGTCACGGCACAGCGGATAGCGAAGGCGTTGTGTGGGCTTGCCCATGTCGTGCATGGCCCATTCGCACATGCGCTTCACATAGCTGAGGCTGCTGCGCACTTCTTCGGGGGCTTGCAGGGCTTCGACGAAAGCCTGCTTGCAAAAATTGTTCAGCCAAAAGCCTTGCGTCAGCGCGTGGCGCTCTTGCCATTGCGCCAAGGTTTTGTCGTCGGGCATACCCAAAATGTCATTGGCCACATGCACAGGGCCATTCAGCGGGTCCAGTACATCGAGGGTGGTGATAAGGCGCTCTAAGCCATTGGCCTCTGTCTCTGACAGCGATGCCAGCACGCGTGGGTCTAAAAAGAACTCGCGTGCCGTTTGCGCCAGCTTCAAGAACACCGGGTTCTCTGGGTTGAAGCCTTGCAAATACGTGTGTAACAAACCACGGCCCCACTTGAGCGGGCGTCGTGTGTTCAGCGCTTCGGGCAGGGCCACCTCAAAGTAGCGGTCGGTCAGAGGAGCGTGGGTGTGCAGGCCGCGCTCGGCATCGAGCCACAGCGCATAGGGAATGTGTCGCCAATCACGCTGGCGCGGTGCGGTGCTGCTGGGGGCAAACTGCACACGCTCAAAAGCGCTGTAGGTGCGTTCGCCCACGGTGCGCAAGTCAGGGTCTTTGCCAAAACCACCGCCGCGCTTGGTGCGCGCGGCATGGGCCAGTTGGTCAAAGTCTTGCGGCAGGGGGGCGAAGAACTCTTGCATAGCTATGGATCAACGCACCGTGTCTTGCATCTTCTTCAAGGTGCTGCTTGGGCCTTTGGTGGCGCCCGTCTCGGTGGGCTGAAAGGCCAACACAAAGCGCAGCTCCACTCGCCTGTTTTGGGTGTCGTTGTCTTTGCGGCTGGGGCGTTCGTCGGCATACGAGCTGATGCCAAACACCGGCTGTTCGCGCTCGTTGCGGTAGGTTTGCATGCCCTCTGAGCCCAGCACTTTGTAAACGGCGCGTGCTCGGTCTAGGCCCAAATGCCAGTTGTTGTAGTCACCTCGATGCAGAGGTACCGAGTCGGTGTGGCCTTCAATCAGGATGGTTTCAATCTCCACCTGTTGCGGGTTGGGCGGGCAGTCGTCTGGCAGACGGCGGCGTTGCGAATAAATGTAGCAAGGCAGCACTTGCTGCAACTGCTCGGCCGACTGGCGCAGCGTGCGCACGCCCAAGCTTTCTAGCTCGGCGCTGCCACGTGCAAACAACGTATCGGCAGGCAAGCTGATGACGCCCGACACTTGGTTGATCGTCACCGGCACACCCGCGTTTTGCAGCTTGGTCCCGATGGTGTGCACCACGGTGGCCAGTGGGTCGGCGGGTGGCTCAGGCGGTTGTTCGGGCTTGCGTGAAAGCAGCACCATCACCATCACAATGAAGATGAACAGCAAGCCAATCATCAAGTCACTGGCCGAAGCCATATAACCCGACTCTTCCACCTGCTCGTGGGTCGCTGCGGTGTTGCGGCGTGTTTTGATAAACATGATCTACGAGCGCTACGTTAGGTCTTGGGCGGCAGCGCTTCGATGAACTCGTCCAGCACTTCTTCGAGGTTGGTGATGCTGCCGCTCAGCTGGTTCACCGCGCTGGCCAAGTGTTGGTCCATCTTGGTGTGCAAGTCTGCAATTTGTGTGCTGTAGCCCGACACGCCTTTGGTCAGTGCATCCACCGTACCCGTGAGGGCTTTTTGTGCGTCTTGCAAATGCGAGCGCACATGGCCCAGCGCTTCTTCGGCAGACACGGCGCTTTGTTTCAGCGTGTCCACCGTTTGGCCGAGGGCTTGGTTCATTGGCACAAGTGCTTCTTTAAAGTCGTTGGCCGCAGCGCGTTGCAAGTTGACCGAGTTTTCAATCGAGCTGGCACTGTCTTTGAACTTGTCGGCAACTTGGTCAATCTTGTCGACCGTGCCTTGCAAGCCCGACATGGCACCTTGCACGCTGACAAGGGTTTGGCCAAAACTGCTGAGCAAGGTTTCCATCTGTTGTGTGCCTTGGTTGCCCGCGGTGGCGGCGCGGCCAATGGCGGCGTCTAGGTCGGTCACGGTGGCGCGTGTGGTGTGAATGGTTTGCGCCAACATGTTGACGGCATCGCTGAACGACGCGAGTCCATTTTCAATGCCTTGCGTCATGGCCGCGCCCGCTTTGCTCAGCTCGCCTGCCGCTTGGCTACCCGCGCTGCCAAAGCTCTGACTTGATGCCTGAATGGTGTCGGCCAATGTGCCCAGCTTGTCAAACGCAGGCTGCATGTTGCGCGACAGGGCGTCGCCAATCGCGTTGGCAAAGTCGCCCTCGAAGCGGCGCAGTTGGCTCACCTGTGAACGGTTCTCGTCCAAGATGTCTTGGAACAACGCCAGCTGCATGCGCACGCTGGCTTCGGCTGCGTTGTCTGGCACTTTGGCACGTAGCGTGTGGCAGAGGGTGTCGATGCTGGACTGCAAGTTTTCCAGCGCCACTTTGGCGCGCCAGTTCCACACCAGCGAACACAACAAGCCCGCGATAGAGGTGATGAACTTGCCACCCGCTGTGGCAATGAGCGACTGCAAGGCTTGGTCTTGTTGGCGCGCAGATACATCGAGCGCATTAAGCGCCAAGCCTGCTTGCTGTAACGCCACGGCCAAGAAGATGAAGGTACACATCAAGCCAAAACCAATCAACAAATTGGGCATGGTTTCGAACAAGGCCAAGTTCATGCGGCCGCCTAAAACGCTGCGCACGGTCCATGTGTCGGCGTGGCTGCGAAAGCTGTAGCTGCTGCGTGGCCCCTGGCTCACACCGTGTTGCGTGGGCAGGTCAATCAAGCCAGCCTCGGTCTCGCGTAACAAAAACTTCAGCTCGTTGTCGGTGGTTTTGCTTTCGGCCAGTGCCAGCGCTTCGCGGCTGCTGCCTTGGCTAGCACCCAGGCGTGCGTCCAGCGCCACCACCTCAGCGCGCACTTGGCGAATGCGCGAAGCCCACACGCCGAAGCTGATGAGCGAGAACACAACAATCACGGCCGCAATGGCCAGTGGCACAGCCAACTGTTCGAGTTGGGCGAGGTATTGATTCATAGGCATGGCTCTATTGTGAACAACTTAGTTTCCCAATCCCCCGCTACGCAACACGCGTCGCGCACAGCCGTTCCACAACACACCCAGTTGCGGTGCCCACAGCGTTAGACGCTTTTTGGCCCGCGTGAGGCCGGTGTACACCAGCTCGCGAGTCAGCACGGGTGACTCTTGTGCGGGGATGACCAGCAACACATGCGCAAACTCCGAGCCCTGCGATTTGTGCACCGTCATGGCAAACACGGTTTCCACACTGTCGAGGCGTGAGGGCATGACCCAACGCACGCCACCATCCACGGCAGGGAAGGCCACGCGCAACACGCCGTCCTGCCCAGGAAGACACAGACCGATATCGCCGTTCATCAACTCTAGCGCGTAGTCGTTGCGGGTCACCATCACGGGGCGGCCTGCATACCAAGGAATTTGGCCCAAGCCTAGTGCTTGCTCGACTTGTGCGTTGAGCTGCGTCACACCCAGCGGGCCTTCGCGCACCGCGCACAACACACAAAACTCGGTGAAGGCTTTGAGCAACGCCACCGCTTGTGCATCGCTGCACGATGCGGCTGGCGCAGTTTTGCTAGGGCGGTGTGCGTCTAGCAATGCCAGCCAATTGCGCCATCCGTAGCGCAGGCTCACGGCCAGCTTGGGGTCGCTGGCGCTGGCCAGTTGCAGGCGCGTCACGTCGGGTTCGGGTGTGTTGCCACCCTCGTCAAGGTGCATGCTTTGTTGCAAAGGCAAAGTTGCTAGCCAATCGGGTGCAACTTTCCAAAGCGCTTTGAGCGCGGGCGTGTTGTCGGCTACGTCTGCATTGACAGCGCGTGCCCATTGGCCAATGCCACTCTTGGCATCAAAGCGGTGGCTGTGAATGAGCGTGACGGTTTGGCGTTTCAGCAACGTGCCCGTGCACAGTTGCGACATCACCGCACCGGCTTCCACCGAGGCCAGCTGGTCCTTGTCGCCCAGCAAGATCAGGCGGGCGGTGGGCGGCACGGCTTGCAGCAGGCGGGCCATCATCTCTAGGTCGATCATCGACGCTTCATCGACTACCACCACATCGGTGGCCAGCTGATGCACCTGCGTGGCTTTGCTATTGGTTTGCAACAAGCGGTGCAGTGTTTGCGCTTGAGTGGGAATGTGCGCCTGCACATTGGCGGGCATTTTGGTGCGCGCGTTGCTGATGGACTCGGTCAAACGCGCCGCCGCTTTGCCCGTAGGCGCAGCGAGGTGAATTTGCAATTCACGCGATGACGTGCCCACCAAGAGCGACAGCAGCTTCACCACTGTGGTGGTCTTGCCCGTGCCGGGCCCACCCGTGATGAGTGTGATGCGGTTTTGCGCTGCCACCTCGCAGGCGAGGCGCTGCATGTCGGGCTCGCCATCGTCGGCTGGTTTGAACAGTGCGTCCAAGCGTTGCTGCAAATCAGCAGGCACGTCGCACGGCAGGGCCAAACGCTGTGCAATGTTGGTACGGATGTTTTGCTCGGCAGTCCATGCGCGGCGCAGGTAAAGGCGTGCGCTTGTTGATGCGTCAGTTTCGCTATCGGTCAGCACCAAGGGGCTGGCATCGCCCTGCGTCCATGGCAATGTGCTGGCGGCTTGATGCAGGTCTGCGGGCAGGGCAGCGGTTTGTTCTTCATTCCAGCCTAGCAATGCAGCCGCTTGCGTTTGCAAAGTGGCAAGGTCAAGGCACGCATGGCCTCGTCCCCATTGATGGCTAGTGAGCGCCGCCAGCCACAAGTGGCGTGGGTCGTCACTAGGTTGCTTGCTGTGCAACAAGTTGGCCAGTGATTTGTCCAAGCCCGTGAGGGGTGTGGCTTGGGCCCAAGGCGATTGCAGCAATGGAGAGAGGGTGCTTGTAATCATTCGTAATGCGACCACATGCGAAGCACCTTGATTGTTTTTTCGTTTTGCAACACTTCGTAAACCAATCGGTGTTGAATATTGATGCGGCGTGAGTAGGCACCGCTCAGGTCGCCCACTAGCTTTTCATAGGGCGGCGGATTTTGAAATGGGTTGCCTTTGACGATGGCAAGAAGTTCTTGGGCTTTAACTTTCAAACCACTAGCGGCCAGTTTTTGCGCGTCTTTTTGCGCATGCTTGGCGAAAACAAGTTGCCAGCTCACCAGTTCAAATCCTTGGCGCATTGGTCGATGGGCTCGGCCATTCCTTCTTTGATGGACTCACGCATGCCAGGCACAGCCAGCAAATGCAAGGTCTCCTGAATGGCGTTCCAATCTTGCGCAGACAACAACACGGCGTCATTGCGTTTTCCCGCAATTGCAATGGGTTGATGTGATTCAGCAGTTTGATCCATCAGTTTGTAAAGGTTGGCGCGTGCTTCGCTTGCGGTGAGTGATTGCATGTTGTGCTCCCAGAGGGCCGAAGCGTACGGCATTTGGTACGCGTCGTCAACTTTTTACTGTCATGGCCAAGAAATTGCAGATGTGTTGGACGAGTTGCTCACGCGCTCTTAGGAGTAATCAATCACCAGCGAATAAGGTATCCAAGGCTTCAATCAGCTCCTGCGGTGGCTGCTGCAAATGCACCCCCGCACCATCAGAGTGAATACCACGCAAGAAGATGTACACCGCGCCGCCCATGTGCTGTGCGTAGTCGTAGCCGGGCAGGCGCACTTTGAGCAAGCGGTGCAGGGCCAAGGTGTAGAGCACGTATTGCACTTCGTAGCGTTTGTGCAGCACGGCGTCTTGCAGGGTGGCGCTGTCGTAGCTGGGTAGTTTGTTCGACTTGTAGTCCACCACCCAGTAGCGGCCATCGTGTTGCAGCACCAAGTCCATTGAGCCGGTGAGCATGCCTTGCATCACACGCGCTTGCAGAGCAGGGCGTGGTGTGCCTTCAAACACATGGGCTTGAATGAGTTGGTCTAGCGCGGTGGCGCTGACGTGAGCCACCTCTAGGTTGAACTCCATCTCGGCCCACATGTGCTCGGTGCTGAGTTCGCACAGCGTCAACGGTGCAGCGTTTAGCTCATGCAAAGGCAGCGGTGTTTGCACCACGGCTTGCAGCCACGGTTCAAGCTGTGCGCGTGGTGCGTCATCCAGTTGCAACCAGCTGGCTTTGCGCTCAAGCAAGTTAGCCCACGCTTGTTTGGCCCATGCGGGCGCGTTGTCAGTTGCCACAGGCCAATTGTTTTGCGACAGCCATTCCAACAAGTCGTGCAGCAGTGTGCCGTAGCGCGCACCAGCGGGAAAGGTTTGCCACGCGCTGATGCTTTCGGGTTTTGGCGCAGGTGCTGTTGCTGCTGCGGTTGCAACCAATGCATAGGACTGAGCATCTGAGGTTGCGTCTGTGATGGCGTCGGCCACCGATTCGTCGCGTTTCGATTCCGACACCAGCCCTCGCGTGATGGCGCTAAAGCTGGCCGTCCACCAAAGGCTGTGGTGCGTGCGTGTGGGTGTCAGGGCGTCTTTGGGTGCGCTGATGGCAGCGGAGGCTTGGTAGCGGATGCCTTGCAATTCTGGCAACGCCGCCAATTGGATTTGCGGGTATGAGCCCCACAAGGCTTGCAACTGATTGCTTAGATCGCCGCGCTCTTTGCGCATCAGCAATTGCGACAACGCACTCAGCTTTAAATCGCTCTTGGTGGTGGCCTTGCTTAAATCAAATTTGGTTTCCGCCACGCCCACCCACAAACCG
Organism: Limnohabitans sp.; assembly: GCF_040401135.1. Taxonomy (GTDB): domain Bacteria; phylum Pseudomonadota; class Gammaproteobacteria; order Burkholderiales; family Burkholderiaceae_C; genus Limnohabitans. Next base: position 20,683 of record NZ_JBBAOV010000029.1, read on the forward strand.
CGTTGCGCACGGGTGAGGGCCACATACAACAAGCGCATGTCTTCTTCTACCGAAGTGGTGGTGGGGTCGTTGTCGTCCTCGCCTTGGCCTTCATCTTCTTGTGCGAAGTTGGTGCTGGCTTTTTTCTCCACGCCAAACGCGCCAACAAACGGCACAAACACCAGCGGGTATTGCAAGCCTTTGCTCTTGTGATAGGTGATGACTTTCACGCACAAGGCATCGGTTTCTAGGCGGGCTTGCTGCGCATCGCTGTCGTGGTGTTGGCTTTGTATTTGTTCGCCCAGGTAGCGCACCAGCGCGTGTTCGCCTTGCAGGCTTTGCTCGACGTTTTGCAGCAACTCACCCAAGTGCAGCAGGTTGCTCAGGCGACGTTCTCCATCAGGCTGGGCCAACATGCGCTGCGCCACGTGTTGGCTGTGAAGCCACTGGTGCAACATGGGCAGCACGCCGTGTTGTTGCCACAGGCCGTGCCATTGGTAAAACTGTTCTAGCAGTTGCTCCCACTGCGCTTCGTCTTGGGTGGTGGCCAGCACCTCGTGCAAGTCCAGCGCCCACAAGCGGCTGCCCACAGCGGCACGCACCCATCCCGTTTGGCGAGGCGAAGCCACCGCACGCAACAAGCGCCACAAGTCTGTGGCCTCAGTCGATTGATACACGCTGGTGTGGTCCGACAAATACACACTGGGGATGTGCCGCGCACGCAAAGCGTGACGCACGGCATCGGCTTGCTTTTGGCTGCGCACTAGCACAGCCATGTCGCCGGGGGTGGCTGCGCCTTTATTCAGCAGATCTGCCATTTGGTCGGCAAACACTTGTGCGGTGTGGTGCAAGTAGTTGGGGCTGCTCACTACTTCGGCATCACCCTCATTCTTGCCTATGGGGTGCATTTGCCACACGGTGAAGGGTGGGCATTCTTCGCCGTTCACCTCCAGCGCAGGCTCTTTGCCTTGGGCCGACACTTCCACAAACTCAATATCGCCTTGTGTTGATGCAAATGGTTTTTCTGTTTGCATGAACACATGGTTCACCGCTTGGACCAATCCCACGCTTGAGCGGTGGTTGCCAGTGAGGGTGTGCAGCGCGTCGTTATTCGTCGCTTGCGCATCGCTGCGCGCTTGCAAATACGTGCCCAAGTCCGCACCACGGAAACTGTAGATGGCTTGCTTGGGGTCGCCAATCATCACCAGTGCGTTGGCTTCGTTGCAGGCGTCTGGCGCATAGATGCGGTTGAGCGTGCCGTACTGCCAGGGGTCGGTGTCTTGAAACTCGTCCACCAACGCCACGGGGTATTGCTGGCGAATGGCGGTGGCCAATCGGCCATCGTTGGCCATCACGGCGTGATGTAGGTTTTGCAACAGGTCTGAAAAGTCAAACGCGGCGCGTTGTGTTTTGGCGGCTTTGTAGGCATCGCCCACGGCGTGTGCGGCGTGCAGGGCAATGCGTTTGTCGGTGTCGGGTTTGTTGTTGAGCAGTTCAACGTGGTGTTGCAATGCAGTGAAGAACGCAAAGCCTTCGGCCTCGGCCCAGCCGTTGGCTTTGAGTTCGGTGTTGGTCAGGCGAGCCAATGTTTTGGTTTCAACTTTTGCGCCCAGTTCGGCCCACTCTTTCAACGCTGCCGACCACTTAAGTAAGTTGGGTCCAGTGATGCCTCGGCCGCGGATGGCCTTGGTTTCTATGGCGGTTTGCAGGGCTTGCCAAGCAGCGTTGTTCCAAGCGTCACGCGCAGTTTGCGCTGTCGCCGCTACCTTGGCTTGCCAAACCATGTGCGTGTCAATGGCTTGTGTGGGCGTGATGTCGGGGGTAACCACCTCGCGTGGTT
>NZ_JBBAOV010000029.1:22601-28567 GCF_040401135.1 Limnohabitans sp.
TGCGTGTCAATGGCTTGTGTGGGCGTGATGTCGGGGGTAACCACCTCGCGTGGTTTGCGCTCTTGTTCCTTCCACATCTCACTCAAGGTTTTCAGCAGCTTGGCGGGGTCTTGGCCGATGAGGGGCGTGATGTGTTGCAGCGTGTCGCCGCTGAGTAGGTAAAACCATTCGCGCCAATAGTCTTGCACCAGCGTGAGTTTGAGTTGGTCGGCGTTCTCAAGTCGCGTTTGCTCAAACAGGTTATGGCTTTCTAGCGCGTGCTGCGTGAGCATGCGGCGTGACCAACCGTGAATGGTGTAGATGGCGGCATCGTCCATCCACTCAGCGGCACAGTTGAGCTGCAAGGCGCAGCGTGGCCAAAGCGCTTCGTCAAAGCTGTCACGCAGTTTTTCTAAAAACGCATCTACTTTTAATGAGGTGGGGAAGTTGCGGCCTTGCGCGCTCAAATCAAAGTAAGTGGCGGCTTGGCTCAGTCTTGTGCGAATGCGTTCGCGCAGCTCGGCGGTGGCGGCGTCGGTAAATGTCATCACCAAAATTTGTGGTGGCAGCAAAGCCTCGGTGCGTTCGTGGCCCAGCACCAGGCGCAGGTAGAGCGCAGCGAGTGTCCAAGTTTTGCCCGTGCCTGCGCTGGCTTCTATCACTTGACGGCCGTGCAGCGGCAGGGTGTGTGCGTTGAGGGCTTTCATGCGTCAGCCTCCTCGGCGTGGTCCGCGCTGTCTGCATTCAGGTGAATCACCTTGGCGGCTTTGAACATGGGTTCGTACAAGCGGGTGGCCCAATCGTTCAGGTCTGCTTGCACATCTTCAAAACTTGTGAACACACGTTGCAGGGCGGGCGAGCCTGTGTATTCACCGCTCTTGCCGAAGCCGTCTTCAAACGCTGCTTGCGCTTTGCCCATCGCATCTTTGCTGCCGCCGTACACGCCCATCACAAACGCACAAGCAGTTTTGGCGGCCACGGGCAGGGGCTGCGCCCATGCTTCTAAATACGCATTGCACAGGTCTTGCAAATGTTCTTGCGCTTTTTCCGTTTTGATGGGCTTGAGTTCGATGGCTGCATCAAACCCAATTTGCACACTGGTGGTGGGCGTGCCACTGGCGCACGCGGCCAAGTGGTGCAGCCACAGCTGGCTGAGTGTGTCGATGCGGGGAACTTGGTTTTCTTTTTTGCCTTCGGTCACCGCGCCTGGGCGCAGCGCCACTTGCAGCCACTGTTGCCCAGCGCCATGCGCTTTGCCGTTCGTGTGCCACATGGTTTGGCCATTGGCCCACTCGGCGCTTAAGCGTGTTTGGCCCAGTTGCCAGTGGTCCGCTTGCACGCTCAAGTGGTTAGGCCACTTGGGCAACAACACATCCAATTGCTCGCGCAGTTTTTCGCGGTCGTTCTCAAACAGCAATTGCTGCGCTTCACCAAAACCGGCCATCGCCAGTTGGCCACTCAGGCGTAGTTGGTCAATGGCTTGCTGCGCATCTTCGGCCTGGGCAATGCGTTGGTTGAGTTTGTATTTTTCTAATCCGTCGAGCGAGAAAGGCTCTTCTTCCTCGGCGGCTTCTTGGGGCTGGTCTAGGCGCAAGCGCAAACGGTCCACCAAAAACACTTCCACCGGTTGACGTAGCAAGCGCTGTAAATGTTGCAGCGTGAGTTCCGTGGGTGCGATGGCTGCGGCAGGCGCAGTGGTGCTGTCGGCCAAAGCGGTGCGACTGGCCGAGGCTGCGTCTCGCGATGTGCCTTGCTTTGCTGCACTTGACGGCAGCGCTCTTTGCCAATCATCGGCATACGTTGAAAAGCACGAGTCTTGTGTGAAGTACTTGGGCGAAAACGCTTGCAGCGGCTGCAGCTTTGCCTTGCATGCGGGCGAAGGTTCACCCTTGTCATTGCGCTGCGTCCACACCGCATTGAGGTAGTCCATCAGCTGCGCCACCAACACCGACGGTGGTTTGATTTCGTGGTCGGTCGTGCGGCGGCCTTGCCAGCTGATGTAGAGCTTGTCGCGGGCTGAGAGCAAAGCTTCTAAAAACAAATAGCGGTCGTCTTCGCGGCGTGAGCGGTCGCCTGCGCGCCAGTGTGATTGCGTGCTGCCTGCGTGTGCGGCGTCGCTCATCAAATCAAAGTCGCGTGGGGTTTGGCTGCGTGGGTAGTCGCCATCATTCATGCCCAGCAAGCACACGCACTTGAAGGGGATGGAGCGCATGGGCATGAGCGTGGCGAACTGCACACCACCGCCAAAGAAGCGGCGTTGCATGGCGGGCTGTTGCAGCTGGGCCATCCAGTGTTCGCGCACCACCACCAGTGGCAGTGGGCTGTCGAGGCGTGCCAGTTGGCATTCGGCCAGCCATGTTTCTAGCGGGGCCATCACACTTTCTATCAAGCGTTCATCCGCTTCGTCGCTCGGCTTAAAGAACAACGCGACGAGCTGCTGCAACACCGCTACCCATTCGGTGGGTGTGTGTTCTTGGCGTAGTTTGAGCAGGGCAATTTGTGTGTGGCGCAGCCATTGCAACAAACCGTCCATCATGCGTGCGTCTAGCCCGCCCACGCCTGCTTGCGGTAGTGTGTCGGCCCACGGCGTTGCCAGTTCAGTTGTGGCTCCCGTTGCGTAGCCCAGCAGCAAACGCTCGATGCCAAACAGCCAACTGTTTTGGTTGGCGTCGGCCATGTCGGGCGCAATGCCCCACGGCTTTCGGTGTGGCGCGTCTAGGCCCCAGCGCACACCGGCGTCGGCCAGCCAGGTGTCGAGCTGTGCCACGTCGTGTTCTTCCAGACTAAAGCGTTTGCGTACAGCGGCCACTTCAAACAAGCTTTGCCACTCCACGCGCGTCACGCGCAGTTGGGGCAGTTGCAGCAAGGTGTCAAGAGCTTGCACCAGGGGTTCGGTGCGCGGTGTGGTGTCGGCCACGGTGTAGGGCAGATGGCGCGGGTCGTGGTGTTGAGCGTTGTGTGCAAAGCGGCCAAACACCGCATGGATGTGCGGCGCAAAGTTGGCCATATCGGGCACCATCACCATGATGTCGGCGGGCTTCAAACTGGGGTCAGCATCTAGCCACGCCAGCAGTTGGTCGTGCAGTACTTCTACCTCGCGCTGTGCAGAGTGCGTTTGCACAAAGCGCACGCTGGTGTCGTTTGCGGGCACTTCGCTTAGTTGGTCGGGCAGTGGCGCAAGGTTGAGCAGGGACGACTGCAAGTGCTCCAGCATCGTGGGCTCGCGGCCTTCTTCGGCGGCTGTGTCTGCGGGGTCGACAAACACATCCACGCGGTTGAACTGGCCTTTGTATTGGTCCACATCGTCAAAGCCATCGAGCAAGTGCAAATAGTCGCGGCCATGCTTGCCCCATGCGGCCAGCAGGGGGTGCGTGTCGGTGTGCAGTGTGTATTGGTCGGCCTCGCTCAACGATCCATCGTCTTGCGGCACTGGCAAACCAGCTTTGTGCGCTTGGCGTTGCTTGCTTAACTTCGCTAACTTGATCAAGGGCACGCGGCTTTCCACCACATGGCCCCAGTAATGCTGACAGGGGTTTTGCACCAGCATGAGCACTTGGCACACGCGGCCCAAAGCGGCCAGCGCCTGCACGGTTTGCATGGGCAGCGACGTCACGCCAAACACCATGATGCGGTGCGGCACACCCGCAGGACGTTGGCCATTGCCTTCGTTCAATTCATGCAAGCTGGCCATCTTGGCCATGAACGCCTCGTGCACTTTGGCGCGTGAGCTGTAGCTGTGCTGCAGCTCTGCCTTTAACTCGGCATCAGCCGCAAGGTCGTCTAGCAAATCGCGCCACAGTTCGGGCTGCCAGCTTTGTGCGTCGGGCAGCGGTGTGGCCATGCCCGTTTGTGTGTGCAGTTGGTCTTGGTTATTGGCCCAGTCTTCTAGCCAATCGGCGCGGTAGTTTTGGTAGCCGTCCAGCACATCGGCCAGCTGCGCGGCCAGTTGATAAGCGCGGCGGTTCATGGGCGACGCGTCAGCATCGGCTTGCCCTAGGTAGTTTTTTAGCGGCGCAAAGCTGGGCTTGGCCAACAAACTGGGGAGCAAGCGCATGATGCGCCACACCAGTGGCGACTTGTCCAGCGGCATGTGCGCGGGCACCTGGCTGGGGCCCAACACCGCGCGGTAAATCTGCCACAGCTTGGCAGATGGCAGCTCCACCTGTGTGGCTGCGCAAATGCCAAGGTCTTTGGCCAAAGCCAGCTCGAGCCAATGCTTCATGCCGTTGCTTTGCACCAGCAACACCTCGGGCGCGAGCACGGGCAGCGGGTGGTTGCGGATGAACTGCACCGCCAACTCGCGCAGGCCCTCTAGCTGGTTGCTATGAAGCACCATAAAACCGGTGGCGTGGGGGCTAGACATGTGGGGCAGAACGGGCGAAAAAAGGGGCTAAATATTTGCGTGAGTCAGTGAGCATACTGGAAGGCCAGCTCGTATGGCTCATACATGTTGCTGCTGGTGTGAGGCGCTCGGCTCTGCCATACTTTGCACTTTCAAACCAACTTCGGCAAGATGCATCTGTGTAATGGGTGCAACTTGGTCGGGACCCTGATTGTGTGAATTACTACAACGAAATTTTCTTCGTTCTTTTTGGCTTTATCTTTTTGATACTGGCCATCAGCAGCGCGCCCTATTACCGCAGTGATGCAATCGAACGCCAAAGCCTGCTGCTTGCAGGCATTCCTTTGGCTGGCGCGGTGTCTTATTTTCTTTTTCTCATTGCGCCATTGACCTGGCGTGGATTGATCACATTCGGCAATTTGTTCTTGATCGCCTCCACGGTGGGCGGTGCTTTGTTGGTGCGCAAATGGCGCCATGTAGAGAGCCAAAAACTGTGGGTGGTGCTGGCTGTGTTGTGGGTGATCACAGGTATTGTTTTGGAGTATTTGCGGACCTATGGCACCTTTGAGCAGCGCGTGGTGCTGGTTGTGTCATGGATTGTGTTGTCCGGTGTGTGGACTTGCGTAGAGGCCTACCTGCTTTTTAAAACCAGCAAATCTTTTTATATCTTGGCTTTGATAGTGTTCACCGCATCTTGGTCGGTGGTTAGTCTTTTACGGTTGATCTCGGTAGTTTTTAGCGATTTGCACGTTTTCGATATTTATCAAGAGCCCCTGACCTTGATTCTTTATCGTTTCATCTCTGGCTCGCTTCACCTCTTTTGTCCGATTTTTATGCTCATTCACGCCAGCGAGCGGCTGAATGCGAAGAGCCTTTTAATTCAAAAAGAAAAAGAAAACACCCGTTTGGTTAACGCCGAGCTCACCCAACTTTTGCGTGAGCGTGACCACATGCTCATGATCAACTCGCGTTTTTCGACTGTTGGGAGTATGGCGATGTTTAACTCGGCCATCGTCCACGAATTGAGCCAGCCCCTGACTGCGCTGAATTTAACCCTGCACGAAGTGCAATACCTAGCCAAAGACGCAGACCCATCATTAAAAAACGCCTTGGGCGATAGCGTCAATTTGGTTGAAAAGATTAGCCAAATGACCCACAGCTTGCGGTCGCTGATGGTGGACCAAAAACCTGAGCAGCATACCTTTGACATAGGTGCTTGCATTCAAGGAGTTCTGCCCATACTGAGTAATGAAGCTCGCAGGCGCGTCATTGAATTTACAGGCCCCGAGCCTGATCAGCCCTTTCGCGTCTTAGCCCACAAAGTGCTGTTGGAGCGAATCGTATTTAATTTAGTGGCCAATGCTATCGAGGCTTTGACCTCTAAGGATAGTCAAGCCAAGACACCGCACATTCAGTTATCGCTGCAGCCTCACATGCGTCACAACCGCCCGCATGTGCTGCTGTGCGTCAATGACAACGGCCCGGGGTTTGCGAGCCATCTTTTGACCGAAGAGTGGATGCATTTTCAATCGTCCAAGGCCACGGGCATGGGGGTGGGTCTTATCTTAGGCCGCTACATCCTCAACACGTGGCAGGGCGAACTGGTCTTGGAAAATTTACCATCCGGCGGTGCGAGTGTGCAGCT
>NZ_JBBAOV010000030.1:0-21832 GCF_040401135.1 Limnohabitans sp.
ACTCCCACTCAATCGTCGCAGGCGGTTTGCTAGAAACGTCATACGTCACGCGATTGATACCCCGCACCTCATTGATGATGCGACCCGACACTTTCTTCAGCAGCGCATAAGGCAACTCGGCCCAGTCAGCGGTCATGAAGTCGCTGGTTTGCACAGCGCGCAAGGCCACCACGTAGTCGTAGGTGCGGCCATCGCCCATCACGCCCACGCTCTTGACGGGCAAGAACACGGTAAAGGCTTGGCTGGTCAAGGCGTACCAAGATTTGCCAGTGGCTTCGTCTTTGAAGTTGTGCAGTTCTTCAATAAAGATAGCGTCGGCGCGGCGCAGCAAGTCGGCGTATTCCTTTTTTACTTCGCCCAAAATGCGCACGCCCAAGCCTGGGCCTGGGAAAGGGTGGCGATACACCATGTCATGTGGCAGGCCCAAGGCCACGCCAAGTTCGCGTACTTCGTCTTTGAACAATTCGCGCAATGGCTCCAACAGCTTTAAGCCCAACTGTGCAGGCAAACCGCCCACGTTGTGGTGGCTTTTGATGGTCACGGCCTTCTTGCTTTTTGCACCACCGCTCTCGATGACGTCTGGGTAAATCGTGCCTTGAGCCAAGAAGGTCGCGCCTTTGACGGCGGGTCCGCCGTCATTTCCGTTGACGCCACCGGCGGCCTTAAGTTTGGCCGCTTGCTCTTTGAACACGTCCACAAACAACCCACCGATGATTTTGCGTTTGGCCTCTGGCTCGCTCACGCCAGCCAACTTACCCAAGAACAAATCGCTGGCGTCCACGCGAATCACTTGTGCGTGCAACTTGCCCACAAACATGTCCATCACCATGTCGCCTTCGTTCAAGCGCAACAGGCCGTGGTCGACAAACACGCAGGTGAGTTTGTCGCCTATGGCGCGGTGAATCAAGGCGGCGGCCACCGATGAATCTACACCGCCTGAGAGGCCCAAGATGACTTCTTCGTCTCCCACTTGTTGGCGGATAGAGGCAACCGCTTCTTCGATGTAGTCGCCCATGATCCAGTCAGGGCGCGTACCGCAAATATCCAGCACAAAGCGATTCAACAAGGCTTGGCCTTGCACGGTGTGCGTGACTTCGGGGTGAAACTGCACCGCGTAAAACTTGCGTGCTTCATCGGCCATACCGGCGATGGGGCAAGCGGGCGTTGACGCCATGACCTTGAAGCCTTCGGGCATCTGGGTGACCTTGTCGCCGTGACTCATCCACACCTTCAGCATGCCGTGGCCCTCAGGCGTGTTGAAGTCTTCAATGCCTTTGAGCAATTCGGTGTGGCCGTGCGCTCGCACTTCGGCGTAGCCAAACTCACGCGTGTTGCCCGCCTCCACCTTGCCGCCCAATTGAGAGGCCATGGTTTGCATGCCGTAGCAAATGCCCAACACTGGAATACCCAACTCAAACACGGCGTCGGGGGCGCGGTCGTCCACCTCATACACGCTAGCGTGGCTGCCTGACAGGATGATGCCTTTCAGGTTGCCGTCTTTGGCGTACTCGCGCACCCAGTCGCTGGTGACGTCGCAAGGATGAACTTCACAAAACACATGGGCCTCGCGCACGCGGCGGGCGATGAGTTGGGTGACTTGAGAGCCGAAATCGAGGATGAGGATTTTTTGGTGCGACATAAATAAAAAATGGCCTTGAAGTGGCCTAGATGTGTATTGTCTCAAAAAACAAAGCCACCCCGAAGGGTGGCTTGCTACCAGCGACTTGTGCTGAGTCAGCGACTATTCAGCATTTATTCAGCGCGATAGTTGGGCGCTTCTTTGGTGATCTGCACGTCATGCACATGGCTCTCACGAATACCGGCAGCCGTGATTTCCACAAACTGCGACTCTTCGTGCATGGCCTCGATGGTGGCGCAACCGCAATAGCCCATGCTGGCCCGCAAGCCGCCCGCCATTTGATAAATGATGGACACAACCGAGCCTTTGTAAGGCACACGGCCTTCAATGCCTTCGGGCACCAGTTTGTCTGCGTTGGGGTTGCCGGTGCTGGACTCTTGAAAGTAACGGTCCGCACTGCCCTGTTGCATCGCGCCAATCGAGCCCATGCCACGGTAGCTTTTATAGCTACGGCCTTGGAACAACACGATTTCGCCAGGTGCTTCTTCGGTACCAGCAAACATGCCGCCCATCATCACCGTGCCCGCGCCTGCGGCAATGGCTTTGGCGATGTCGCCGCTGTAACGAATGCCGCCATCCGCAATGAGGGGCACGCCTGTACCTTTAAGGGCCATGGCCACGCTGTCGACCGCCATAATTTGCGGCACGCCCACACCCGCAACGATGCGGGTGGTGCAAATAGAACCTGGGCCAATGCCTACTTTGACCGCGTCAGCACCCGCTTCTACCAGCGCTAAGGCCGCTGCGCCCGTGGCGATGTTGCCGCCAATCACTTCGATGTGCGGGTAGTGTTGCTTGACCCAACGCACGCGCTCAATCACGCCTTTGCTGTGCCCGTGCGCAGTGTCCACCACGATGGCGTCAACGCCTGCGCGGACCAAGGCCTCCACGCGTTCTTCTGTGCCCTCGCCCACACCCACGGCAGCGCCGACGCGCAGCTTACCCGCGCCGTCACGCGCAGCGTTGGGAAAGTTGAGTTGTTTGGTGATGTCTTTGACCGTGATCAAACCTTTGAGCTCAAACGCATCGTTGATGACCAACAGTCGCTCAAGCTTGTGTTTGTTGAGCAAGTGTTTGGCTTGCTCAGGTGTCGTGCCTTCGGGCACGGTGATGAGGCGCTCGCGCGGCGTCATGATCTCGCTCACCTTTTGGTCGTAGCGGGTCTCGAACCGCAAATCACGGCCCGTGACGATGCCCACCACTTGGCTGCCATCACACACAGGAAAGCCCGACACACCGAGCTCATCCGACAGGGCCATGACTTGGCGCACCGTGGTGTCGGGGGTTATGACGACCGGGTCGCGCAACACACCCGATTCGTAGCGCTTGACCTTGGCCACTTGGGCCGCTTGCTCTTGCGCGGTGAGGTTTTTGTGCACGATACCAATGCCGCCTTCTTGTGCAATGGCGATGGCTAAACGGGCTTCGGTCACGGTGTCCATGGCAGCAGAGACCAGGGGCAAGTTCAGGCGGATGTTGCGGGTGAATTGGGTCGCAAGCGACGTGTCCTTGGGCAGGACTTGGGAGAAGGCGGGCACCAACAACACGTCGTCGAAGGTGAGGGCTTTGCCGAGCAGGCGCATGGTGATGGCTCCAAAAACAGCATTGTACGTATCGGGTAAACACGGCTTGTATACAGCGACTCAGCCACTGTATTCCTTAATGCATGGATGGCATTGGCGCTTCCACGACAATGCCATTCATAAATTTGCGAAATCTGCACTAAGGAAACTCGTTTGACATCGCTCCACACAAAAAAACTGTCCGCCCTTCTGCTTTGCATCTTTGCCACTTTGGGTAATTTGGCCTGTGCCAACACAACAAAAATGAGTTTGCCCGATTTAGAAGCCATGATGTTCAACCAAAGCCCTGCTTTGCGCGGCGCGGCCAATGCGGTGGATGCCGCGCGCGCAGCGGTGGATACGGCACGTACCATCCCTAACCCGCAAATTGAGGTGATGAATGGCAATCGGACCCCGCGCCCCGGTAACACCACCCCAACAGGAAATCTAAAAACCGTCAGCATTACCCAAGACCTAGACATGCCTTGGCACCGCTTGCCTCGCGTGGACGGTGCCCTAGCTGGATTGAATGCGGCCCAAGCCAATGAGCAATCGTTCAAAGCCGACATGCGCGCCCAACTGCGTTTGCGTTATTACGATTTGGTTCGCCGCACCGCCGAAAACCGAGTGGCCGCAGAAGATGTGAAGCTGATGAACGGCATACACAAGCGCATTGAGCTGCAAGTCGCGACCGGAGAGAAAGCGCGCTTTGAGCTGGTCAAGGCCAACGCTGAGCTGTTGAATGCACAAAAAATGCAAGAGTCTGCCACTCTGCGCGTTCGCCAATCCAGCGGCGCCCTTCGCGCTTTGGTCGGTGTGCAACTGCCAGAAACATTTGAAATTCAAGAAAAAACCCACACCTTTGCGCCGCCTGCTCCCCTAGCTGCCGTGCGTGACGAAGTGCGCAGAACTAACCCCGAACTGCAACGCACCCGAGCCGAGCGTCAACAACTTGACCGCAAACTGAGCGAAGAAAAAGCCCTGCGTTTACCCAAATTTGCTTTGCGTGCTGACCAAGACTCAGACCCCGAGTGGCGAAACAAACGCATGGGTGTCGCTATGAACGTGCCGCTGTGGGACTGGCGTGGAGGCCCGATCGGTGAAGCAGCAGCTAGGCTGTCGCAGTCAGACAACCAGCTGGCTTACCAAGAGTTTTCTTTGTTGCAGTCCCTTGAAGCGGCCTACCAGCAATATGACATTGCCAATGCACAAATGGTGGCGCTTGAGGGCGGCATCGTTCGTAATGCAGCCAATGCGTTGCGCATTGCCGAGCTGGCCTACAAAGCCGGCGAGAAAAACTTTTTAGAAGTGATAGACGCACAACGCGTTTATCGCGCCGCTCGTAACGAACTCATTACTGCACAGTTTGAATTGGCCAGCGCTTGGGCCGAGATTGAACGCTTGCGGGCCAACACACCTTGAGACCAACACAGATGCAAAAACGCTTTTTCAAAATTCACACCCTAGCTGTGGTTTTGCTCGGCAGCGCCTTGGCCCTTTCTGCCTGCAAAAAAGCGACGGTGAAAGAGGTCAACAGCAATTCATACGATGTCATGCGTGTTTTGGCTCCTGAAAGCTTGCAAGAGCAAATCAAAGTATCGGACGTAATTGGCCAAGAAATGTCTGACACCCTGCGTGCCGCAGGACAAATTGACTTTAACGAACAAGCCCTCACCCGAATCGGCGCCAGTGTGACGGGGCGTGTGACGCAAATTCAAGCCTCGCTTGGTCAAGTGGTCAACAAGGGTGACACCTTGGCTCTGATCAACAGCAGCGAGTTATCGGGTTCTCAGTTGGCGTACCTCAAAGCGCGCTCTGAAAGAGAATTGCACCGCCGTAACTTGGGCCGCGCTCAGACGCTGTTTGATGCCGATGTGATCAGTGCAGCAGAGTTACAACGTCGTGAGAATGAATATGAAATTGCCTCTGCAGAAACCCGCGCAGCCCAAGACCAGCTTCGGGTGCTGGGCGTCAGCGCCCAGTCCATTGAACGCTTAGCAAACACAGGCGCCATTGATTCAGTGGCCAGCGTGGTTGCCACCATCAAAGGGGTGGTGGTGGAGCGCAAGATTGCTGCTGGCCAAGTGGTGCAGCCTTCAGACGTGCTGTTTGCTGTGGCAGACCTTAGCCGCGTGTGGGCTGTAGCCCAAGTGCCAGAGCAGCAAGTGGGCCAAGTCAAAGTGGGCCAATCAGTGACCATTGAAGTCCCGGCACTGGGCAACGAAAAGCTCCAAGGAAAACTAATTTATGTGGGCCAAACCGTCAACCCAGAAACTCGCACCGTGCTGGTTCGCACCGAACTAGACAACAAAGGCGGACGCCTCAAACCCTCGATGCTGGCCTCCATGCTGATTGAATCAGCACCCGTCAAGCGCTTGGTCGTGCCGATCACTGCGGTGGTGCGCCAAGACGATGCCGACTATGTGTTTGTGCAAGAGCCTGAAAATTACTTCAGGCTCACGCCCGTCAAGTTAGCCGCCGAGCAAAATGGCCAGCGCGTGGTCCTAGAGGGTCTCAAGCCAGGCACGCGCATCGTGTCTGATGGCGCGTTTCACCTCAACAACCACCGCAATTTAGCGGAGATGGAAAGCGGGAGCTAAGCCATGTTGGAATCTCTCGTTCGAGGTGCGCTTAAGCAGCGTTTGGTGGTGTGCGTCATTGCCGTGATACTGCTGTTTTTTGGTTTGCACGCCGCCACCAAACTGTCAGTAGACGCGTTTCCCGACGTCACCAATGTGCAGGTGCAAATTGCCACCGAAGCCCCTGGTCGCTCTCCCGAAGAGGTGGAGCGCTTTGCCACCGTACCCATCGAAGTTGCCATGACTGGCCTACCCGGCTTGACCGAACTGCGCTCACTCAACAAGCCTGGTCTGTCGCTGATCACGCTCGTCTTTACCGACAACACCAGCGTTTACTTTGCCCGCCAATTGGTGATGGAACGCTTAGTTGAAGTGGGTCAACGCCTGCCCCCAGGCATCACACCGGTGTTAGGGCCTGTGTCGTCGGGATTGGGCGAGGTTTATCAGTACACGCTAGAACACGCTAGCGACGGCAACCGTGAACTGAGCGAAGAAGAACTGACACAGCGCCGTGTGGTGCAAGACTGGGTGCTGCGCCCTCTGCTTCGGTCTATTCCGGGCGTGGCCGAAATCAACTCGCAAGGTGGTTTTGTCAAGCAATACCACGTGCTGGTCAACCCCGAGCGTTTGCGCCATTACCGCATCAGCCTGAATGAGGTTTACGACGCCGTGTCGCGTAACAACGCCAACTCGGGCGGTGGTGTGCTGCCTCAAGCGTCTGAGCAATACCTAATTCGTGGCGTGGGCCTAATTCAAGGCGTCGGGGACCTTGGCCAAATTGTGCTGAAAGAAATCAATGGCACGCCGGTGTACATGCGTGATGTGGCCGAAATCAAACTCGGCCACGATGTGCGACAAGGCGCGGTTATTAAAAACGGCACCACCGAAGCCGTGGGCGGCATTGTGATGATGATGACGGGCGGCAATGCCAAAGAAGTAGTAAGCCGTATCAAAAAACGTGTGAAGGAAATCAACGACCGCGACATGCTGCCGGGCGATCTGAAAGTGGTGCCGTATTACGACCGCTCAGAGTTGGTCGATGCGGCGCTTTGGACAGTCACCAAGGTGTTGATTGAGGGCGTGGTGCTGGTGGTGATTGTGTTGTTTTTGTTCTTGGGCGATGTGCGGTCCTCGCTCATCGTGGTGGCCACTTTGGTGCTGACGCCGCTGCTCACCTTTATGGCCATGAACAAGCTGGGTATTTCTGCCAACCTCATGTCGCTGGGAGGCTTAGCCATTGCGATTGGTTTGATGGTGGACGGCTCGGTCGTGGTGGTAGAAAACGCCTACGCCCGCTTGGGCCGCGCTGCCGAATTGGGCGAAAGCAAGGTGCGTGGCATTTTGAATGCTGTGACCGAGGTGGCGACGCCGGTGATTTTTGGTGTGGGCATCATCATTTTGGTGTTCTTGCCCTTGATGACGTTGCAAGGTATGGAGGGCAAAATGTTTGCCCCTCTCGCCTACACCATTGCCATTGCGCTGGCCGTATCGCTGGTGCTGTCCATGACTTTGTCGCCTGTGCTGTCCTCGTATTTGCTTAAGCCGCCTGTGGGCGATGGTGACCACGACACCAAACTCATCCGAGTACTCAAGTCGCGCTACTTGCAGTTGCTGGGCTTAGCGATGGCCAACCAAAAACGCACGGTGTTGGCGTCTCTGGCCACCTTGGTATTGGCCGTGGCGATCTTGCCGTTTTTGGGCACCGCGTTCATTCCAGAGATGAAAGAAGGCTCGGTGGTCCCCGGCATCAACCGCGTGCCCAACATCTCGCTGAACGAATCCATCAAGATGGAAATGCAAGCCATGAAGCTCATCATGACGGTGCCTGGCGTGAAGTCGGCCATCTCTGGCTTGGGCCGAGGTGAATCGCCTGCTGACCCACAAAGTGTGAATGAGTCCACGCCCATCGTGAGCTTGAAGCCACGCAGCGAATGGCCCTCGGGCTGGGACCAAACCGACATCACCAACGCCATGAGTGAAAAACTCAAAGCCTTGCCCGGCGTGCAAATTGTGATGGCTCAGCCCATTTCTGACCGTGTAGACGAGATGGTGACGGGTGTGCGTTCAGACATTGCGGTAAAGGTGTTTGGCGACAATTTGGACGACCTCAAACATGTGGCCAACCAAATTGCCAAGGTGGCGCAAACCATCCAAGGCGCACAGGACTTGCGCGTAGAGCGAATCTCGGGCCAGCAGTATTTGCAAATTGACATCGACCGTCAAGCCATTGCACGGATGGGCTTAAACGTTTCGGACGTGAACAACATGATCGAAACCGCGATTGGCGGCAAAGTGGCATCCGAGGTATTTGAGGGTGAGCGCCGCTTCTCGGCTGTGGTGCGTTTGCCTGAGCGCTTTCGCAACAACATTGAAGCCATCTCCAACATCATCCTCAGCTCTGCCAACGGCGCTCAAGCCCGCTTGGACGATGTGGCGAGGATCCATGTCTTGGATGGACCCGCACAAATTTCACGCGAAATGGCCAAGCGCCGCATTGTGGTGGGCATCAACGTCAAAGACCGCGACTTGGGAAGCTTTGTGACCGAGCTGCAAGCCAAGGTGGACAACAAAATCAAACTGCCCGATGGCTACTACCTCGAGTGGGGTGGGCAGTTCCAAAACATGGAACGCGCTTTGGGCCACCTAAAAATCATCGTGCCCATCACGGTGGCGGCTATTTTCTTTTTGCTGTTCTTGTTGTTTAACTCTGTCAAGTTCGCCACCCTCATCATCACGGTGCTGCCGTTTGCATCCGTGGGCGGCGTTTTGGGCTTGTTCATCGCGGGAGAATATTTGTCGGTGCCTGCGTCCGTGGGCTTCATTGCGCTGTGGGGCATTGCGGTGCTTAACGGTGTGGTGCTGGTGTCCTACATCCGCAGCTTGCGCGAGGGCGGCATGTCAGTCAAAGACGCGGTGATGGAAGGCGCACGTCAACGTTTCCGCCCCGTGATGATGACGGCTACTGTGGCCATGCTGGGCCTGATTCCGTTCCTTATTTCAGACGGCCCAGGCTCTGAAGTGCAGCGCCCCTTGGCCATTGTGGTGATTGGTGGCCTGATCACCTGTACCTTGCTGACCTTGGTGGTGGTGCCTACGATTTATCATTGGTTCGACGAATCCGAACCCGAAGCTTAGGCGAAAGGAAAAAACCATGAAAGAAATCAAAGCCATCATTCGCCCTTCCAAGCTGCCCACCTTGCGAGAAAAGCTGCGCACCTTACCTGGTTTTCCCGGCATGACGGTCAGCAAAGCCGAGGGTTGCTCAGCCCCTAGCTTGCACAGCCCTGCCAACCTGAAAGAAGAGCTGACTGACTACACCCCCAAAGTCCGCATTGAAATCGTCTCACCTGACGAGTTGTGCGACAGCATCGTGGAATTAATTGTTCACACGGCACAGATCGGCCAAATTGGCGACGGCCTGGTGTGGGTGACCGACATCACGCGCGCGGTATTTTTGTATAAGTCGGTGGCGGGGCCTATTGAGAGGGCTTGATTTTTATGATCGCTTGGCCAGCGGTAAATTCAGCAACAAGTTTTGCGGCTTGAGCTTCAAGCGCTGATCGGCATCGACCGCCATCGCCAAATACACGGGCTTGCCGCGCACATCGGCCAACATGTCATTGGGCTCCACAAACTCAAGTTTGAACAGGCACAGCAAACGCTCCATGCGGTCGGCATCCACCTCTTTGCCTTGGTAGAGGTCGTTCAACACGCCACTCGCTTGGGCGTCTAGGCCTACATGCCACACCCAGTGGTCGTCGTTGATTTCACGCTCAGTTTGAATGCGCACCTGCACACCCAAGAAGTGTTGCACCCACTTGGCCATTACCTCGCACAGTGCATTCAAAGCAGGCTGACCACGGTTGAGACTCACCACCCAGTCAAAGCTCTCGCTACGGGGCCAATAGGCGTCTTGGTTGTCCTCATTCAGCACATCCAAGTCCACGCTGCGCAGTTTGATGCCGCCTTGCTTAAGCAGTTCACCAATCGAGCCAAAGCCGCTTTGTGTGGCGTGACGCTCGACTGTTTCATCATCAGCCGCCATGACCGAGCCGTCTTCAAGCACGGTGATTTTTTGGGTGTGCATCAGCATCTCAGCTGCGCGCGCTTGCATGGCTGTGGGTGCTTCGCCCAACACATGGCGTAGCAAGATGTGCGTGATGTGCTGCACCAACAGCGGCGGCACGTCCACGCCCTCGCCTTTGAACAAGGCAAGGTAGCTGGCCTCTAGCGTGGGCAGTGTGGTGATGCGCTGGCGAAAGCGCAGCCACACGGCATAGTTATCGACAGCGTCTTTGTCTGCCAGTTTTTCTAAATCTTGTGACGTCACTTCACGGCGCGGCTGCTCGACCAGGCTGTGGTGCAAAGCCACTTCAACGGCGCATGAGGTAGCGATGGGGGCCAACTCTGGGCGCTCTAAAAGAAAGCGCAAAAAGTCGTCTGTTACCACCAAATGGCCCGCGTCGTTGTGGGTCAACAGTGTGTAGCCGCAGGTGGGCCAAAAGTTTTGTGTCATAGGTTTAGAGTTAATAACCTGGCTTAGCGCCTTCGCGGCGCTTAGAGAACAAGCCTGCACGGCTAGAGCCTTGTTTTTGGAAACGCTCACGCCGTGCAACTTTTGGGTCGACGGTGAGAGCGCGGCAAATTTCGATACGGTCTAGGTCGCGCAGCACATGCTCGGGACTGGTCTTCTTGCCCCAAATGCAAACCATAAAAGCTTCGGGCTGGCTGAGGTCAACTTCGGGGCATTCGGCCAACAAGCCGCTTTGCTGCAAGGCTTGCATCACCGTGATGCCGGCATTCAGTGCCAACACACGCTCATGCACCACACGGGGAGCGGGTGAATACATCACGGTGATGCTGTTCATTCGATATATACCTGCTCTGCACGCTTGACAAAGGCATCCACTAAAGTGGCAGCAATTTTGTCGAACACAGGACCCACCAAGGCGCCAAACATGCTGTCAAACGCGTAGTTCAAAGTTAGCTCAATGCGGCAAGCGCGTTGCGGCTCTTGGGTGTTGGGATCGAGCAGAGGGTGAAAGTCCCAAGTGCCATCCAGGTGCTTGAACGGGCCATCCACCAGCTCTAGCTTGACTTGACGGCCTTCGATGTGGATATTGCGCGTAGTGAAGCTTTTGTGAAAGCCGCCAAAGGTCATGCCCACCTCAGCTGTCATGCCGTGGGCATGGCCTTCACGCACACCCGCGCGGTCGCACCAAGGCAAAAACTCGGGATAACGGGCGACATCGGTAACCAGTGCAAACATTTCTTCAGCGCTGAACCAGATCAAAACAGACTTGTGTACGGTTTTCATATAGAAGGTATCTATTTAACTATAAATACGTATTTACAATGCATTTATGATTTCTTAAAAATTAAATATAGAAGCTTGCAATTTAAACTCTATGACAAATTATGTGATGTGGCCCATTTTAGACAGGATGCAGGAATCCGGCTTTCAACATTTGGCCAGAATTCCCTTTTTAATCACTAGAGGGAGAGGCTACCACCTTGAGGCGAGCTGGTATCTGCGCGATCGGGCACTGCTTGCTTGGTCACCTGTCCACAACCTGTTGGCCCGGCCAACCCGCAACGGCTCATTGGGGCTATGCCGATCCTTCGGAGGGCGATGGTGATGATGATCAAAAACGCAAAGCCTTTGTCCAAACACTGCATCTCATCCGCAAGCGTTTAGAGATTTTTGTGAATTTGCCAATGACGAGCTTGAGTCGTCTCTCCATTGAAAAAACGGCCCGAGATTTGAGCAAGGACTGAAGAGCTAGATATGAATAACCAACAAGAAGTCACACCCATGAGTGTGTTTGAGCGTTACCTGACGGTCTGGGTTTTCCTGTGTATCGTGGCTGGCATCGCGTTAGGACAGTTTTTCCCAAGCGTGTTCCAAACCATTGGTAGTTTAAAAATTGCTCAAGTCAATTTGCCTGTTGGCTTGTTGATATGGGTCATGATCATCCCTATGCTGATCAAGGTTGACTTCGGTGCGTTGAGTGAAGTTCGCCAACACGTCAAAGGCATTGGCGTCACTTTGTTTGTGAACTGGCTCGTGAAGCCGTTTTCAATGGCTTTTCTCGGTTGGTTATTCATTCGTCATTGGTTTGCGCCCCTGTTGCCACCAGACCAACTTGACAGCCACATCGCAGGATTGATCTTGTTGGCTGCTGCACCATGCACAGCGATGGTTTTTGTATGGAGTCGTCTGACTGGCGGCGATCCATTGTTCACGCTGTCCCAAGTTGCGCTCAATGACAGCATCATGGTTGTGGCTTTTGCGCCGTTGGTGGCGTTCTTGCTCGTGCTGTCTGCGATCACTGTGCCTTGGGACACGTTGCTGACGTCTGTGGTGCTTTACATCATCATTCCGGTCATCTTGGCCCAGTGGCTCAGAAAGTCGTTACTAGCCAAGGGAACTCAGGCTTTCGACGACATGATGGCCAAGATTGGTCCGTGGTCAATTACGGCGCTGTTGGCAACACTGGTGTTGCTGTTCGCTTTCCAAGGCGAGGCGATTTTAAAGCAGCCTCTGGTGATTGGCCTCTTGGCTGTTCCAATCTTGATCCGAGTATTCTTCAACTCGGCGCTTGCTTATTGGCTCAACCGTGCAGTGGGAGAAAAGCACAACATTGCTTGCCCATCAGCACTGATTGGTGCATCCAATTTCTTTGAATTGGCAGTGGCAGCAGCCATTAGTTTGTTTGGTTTCAATTCAGGCGCCGCACTTGCAACGGTTGTGGGTGTACTGATTGAAGTGCCCGTGATGTTGTTGGTGGTGTACACCGTCAACAACTCTAAGTCTTGGTACGAAAAAACTTAATCGACAGAAATCAATGATGACAAATCACATCAAGACTGATGGTGCATTACCTTCACCAAATATTGCAGGTGAATGCTTTGAGATGCCGAATCAATCTGCGCTAAGTGTTCAGTCACCTTCTACGCATGCACCAAGAATCTTGATGTTGTACGGTTCCTTGCGGGAGCGTTCGTACAGCAAGCTCCTTACTTTAGAAGCCGCTAGGTTGCTCGAAGCAATGGGGGCCGAGGTTCGTGTGTTTGACCCTTTGGATTTGCCCCAGCCAGACGCTGCACCTGATACACACCCCAAGGTACAAGAGCTGCGTCAATTGGCGGATTGGTCCGAAGGAATGGTTTGGTGCTCGCCCGAGCGTCATGGTGCAATGACTGGCATCATGAAAAGTCAGATTGATTGGATTCCTTTATCCATTGGTGCGGTGCGCCCCACTCAAGGTAAAACGTTGGCAGTGATGGAGGTCAGCGGTGGCTCCCAGTCTTTCAATGCAGTGAACCAGATGCGAATATTGGGGCGCTGGATGCGGATGTTGACAATTCCCAACCAGAGCTCTGTTGCCAAAGCCTTCCTTGAGTTCGATGAGGCTGGACGCATGAAGCCATCAGCTTATTACGACAGGGTTGTTGATGTGATGGAAGAGCTGGTTAAGTTCACGCTTCTGACCCGTGACATCGCGCCGTACCTTGTCGACCGCTATAATGAGCTTAAAGAATCAGCTGAAGATCTCTCAAAAAGAGTCAATCAAAAATCCATTTAGCCGATGAACTGCCTTAACCAAGCGTGGACTTTGCATGAGCCTGAATTACGAGGCTGGGCAAAACACAGACTTGGAAACACAGAAGATGCTGAAGATCTTCTTCAAGATTTGTTCATTAAGGCATTGCGCCAAGGCGAACGATTTTGCTCTGTTCAAAATGCTCGTGCTTGGCTATTTGAAGTGGCTCGCAATACGCTGGCAGATCGCTTACGGGTTGAAAGACATACCGTTGAGTTGCCAAACGATCTGGTCATGGAGGTCGAAGAGCTTGCTGCAGTTGATTCACTTACAGCTTGTCTGCCAAGGGTTTTGTCTGAGCTAGACCTAGAAGACAGGGATGCAATTACTTTGTGTGATTTGCAAGGGATGTCCCAAGCTGAATATGGAAAAGCCAAAGGACTCTCATTGAGTGCGGCCAAGTCTAGAGTTCAGCGGGCGCGAACTCGCATGAAGCAACAAATGAGTGTTGCCTGCCAAGTCAAAACAGACCCCGCTGGTCATGTGCTTGATTTTGTTCCCCGTCGTTGAAATTTCCATCATGAATTTGCGTCGTTATCTTTTACTCTCTGTCTCTGGGTTCTGTTTTATTGTCAACACAGCTTTTGCCGTTGAAGTTGATTTCAAGCCAGTGACGAAAAACGTATATGCGTTCATTGGTGAAATTGAGGGGCGAACTTACGAGAATGAAGGGTTGAATGCCAATATAGGTTTGGTGGTGACACCTTCTGGCGCAGTCTTGATTGATAGCGGATCTTCATTCCAAACTGCTCGAAAAATACATGAAGCGGTAAAGCGAGTGACAAAGCAACCTGTGAAGTGGGTGATCAACACGGGGGATCAAGATCACCGATGGTTAGGCAACGGGTATTTCAAAGATCAAGACATTCAGACAATTGCTCATGCTGACGCACAGTCCGACATGAAAGCCCGCTCCTTAGAGCATATGAATGGCCTCAAAGTTCTAAAGGAGCGTCTAGATGGCACGGTCCCTACTTTGCCCAGTCGATTTTTGACCGCGAACCAAACACAACTTGAATTGGGTGGGATGATCTTTGACATCAGGCACCTCAAGGGTGGACATACACCTGGAGATTTATTGGTGTGGTTGCCCCAAGTCAATATCTTGTTCGCAGGGGATATTGTTTATGTTGACCGAGTCCTTGGTCTGCACCCTGTCAGCAACACCAAAGCGTGGTTGGATTCATTTGCCATGATTGATGCACTAAATCCCCAAGTCATTGTTCCCGGCCATGGGCAAGTGACCAATCTGAAAACAGCGCAAGCTCAAACCCGTGATTTACTCATTGCGCTACGTAGTCACATGAAAAAGGCAGTGGATGATGGCGTGGATATGAGCTCAGCCATCAAAAGTTTTGATGCCAAGCCGTTTGCAGGCCTCAAGCATTCCGAGGTTTGGATTCCACAGCTGGCGAACCAGACTTATCTTGAGATAGAGCGCGAATAGAAATATTTTTCAAAAAGGTGCATCTTTTGGAGGCTTGCCTCGTCTCCATAGGTATGAACACCTTAACAACTTCCCAAAAGTCTTGGCCTTTGCGTCAGCCTGCTGCATTTCTAGCCTTGGCTGGCATCATCTGGTTCGCTCTGTATCAGGCACTTTTGCCTACATCTGAGGCGTTGGTTTCAGCTTTGCCCGTAGACCGTACCAGTCATTTGGGCGGTGCAATCCAGTTCTTCCTTTACGACACACCTAAGGTGCTGATGCTCCTGACAGGGGTGGTGTTCGTGATGGG
The DNA here is from genome assembly GCF_040401135.1 of Limnohabitans sp. Lineage (GTDB taxonomy): Bacteria > Pseudomonadota > Gammaproteobacteria > Burkholderiales > Burkholderiaceae_C > Limnohabitans. The sequence continues at coordinate 15,124 of NZ_JBBAOV010000030.1, forward strand.
CATGATCAACAGCTACTTCACTCCTGAACGCACCCGCGCTCTCTTAGCTGGCCGCAGTGAAGGTGTCGCAAACGTTATGGCAGCGTCCTTGGGGATCGTCACTCCCTTCTGCTCCTGCTCTGCTGTGCCGTTGTTTATTGGATTTGTTCAAGCAGGTGTTCCGCTTGGAGTCACATTTTCATTCTTGATTTCCGCCCCGATGGTCAACGAGGTTGCACTGACTCTTCTCTTTGGCATGTTTGGTTGGAAAGTTGCCATGCTTTATTTAGGGCTCGGTTTGACGGTAGCCATCGTTGCGGGCTGGACGATTGGACGCATGAAAATGGAAAATTATTTGGAGGATTGGGTGCGTGATATACCCAAGACTTCCGCTGAATTCGAAGCCTCTGAAATGACCTTGGCTGATCGTGTGGATGGTGGTTTTGCTGCTGTTCATGAAATCGTAGGTCGTGTCTGGCCTTACATATTGGCTGGTATTGCAATTGGTGCCTTGATTCACGGCTATGTGCCAGAAGATTTCATGGCGAGTTTCATGGGCAAGGAGGCGTGGTGGTCTGTTCCGTTAGCTGTGTTGATGGGTGTTCCCATGTACACCAACGCAGCAGGCGTCATTCCAATCGTTCAAGCTCTCTTAAGCAAAGGTGCAGCTCTGGGTACGGTGCTGGCATTCATGATGAGTGTGATTGCTCTTTCTCTCCCTGAGATGATCATTCTTCGTAAGGTCTTAAAAATTCGCCTCATCGCTACTTTTGTAGGTGTTGTCGCCACAGGAATATTGATAGTCGGATTTGTTTTCAATGCGGTGCTTTAAGCACCAACACTGTTCGTTATATTTTTAAGGAGTCATTATGGACATCAAAGTACTTGGCACAGGCTGTGCAAACTGCAAAAACACCATCGCACTGATTGATCAAGTCGCGCAAGCCAAAGGTGTGTCGATCAAGCTTGAGAAGGTGGAAGAGTTGCGCGACATCATGAGCTATGGGGTGATGAGCACACCAGGAGTCGTGATTAATGGAAAAGTTGTTCATGCTGGCGGCATTCCAAGCCGTGACAAGATCGAACAATGGTTTGTGGCTAACGCCTAAAGAAAAAGAAGGGGTTTGTATGCTGCAAGAAGCTAAAGAAGTCTGCCCAACGTCTACTCGACGCATGATCGGTGAAGGTGCATTGCTGGTTGATGTGCGTGAGTCAAATGAAATCGATGCTCTCGCATTTGATGTCCCGGATGTTGTCAACATACCGTTGTTTGAGCTGGAGTCTCGTTGGCAGGAAATCCCAAAAGATCGGGAAGTGATTTTTGTTTGTCAAAGTGGCGCACGGAGTCTCAAAGCTACGTACTATCTTCAGTACCAAGGTTACACAAACGTCAGCAATATGGCGGGTGGGATTGAGAAGTGGGCCACTAAAGGTTTCCCTATCATTGGAGCCAGAGCAGTCGCCGCTTGCGCTACAGGGTGTTGCTCGACAGACTGTGCGCCAAACCCTACCGCAACTTCGGCGTGTTGCGGTTAATTAATTGATGAGTTGAGTTTGAGAACACGATGATTGAACACACCCACGACCACGCACCAAAAAGTTTTGGAAAGATTTTTGCCATCGGTATCTTCCTGAATTTTGGATTTGTACTTATTGAGGCGTGGGGTGGTTGGAGGTCGGACTCATTGGCACTCATCGCTGATGCGGGACATAACCTAAGCGATGTTGGGGGAATGCTGCTCGCTTGGGTTGCCTACGCAGTTTCCAAGCTGAAGCCCAACTCAACGCATACATTTGGGTGGCGTAAGGCGTCTGTGCTGGCTGGGTTTGCAAATGCTTTGATGCTGATATTTGGTATGGGGTCACTCGCTTGGGAGGCCGCGCATAGATTTCAGCATCCAGAAGCTGTTGACTCAGTGACAGTGATGTTGATCTCAGGCGTTGGGATCATGATCAACGGATTTACCGCATGGATGTTTTCTACAGGCAGTCAAAAAGACAGCAACATTCGTGGTGCATTTCTGCACATGGCTTCCGATGCATTGGTTTCAGCAGGTGTTCTCATTGCTGGTGGTTTGACCTTGTGGAAGGGTTGGCTCTGGATGGACCCATTGATCAGTTTGGCCATTGCTTTTTTGATCATCCTAAGCACATGGTCACTTTTGAAAAATTCACTTCATCAGTTGTTTGATGGCGTACCGCCAGATGTGAATCTTGATGAAGTGCGCTTGGCATTGTTGGCTTTGCCTAATGTACAAAGCATACATAGTCTTCATGTTTGGAGCATCAGTACGTCTGAGATTGCTTTGACTGCTCATCTTGTTTTGGATAGACAGGCAGGGACAAACGATGAGCTATTGAGCGCTGCTGAAAAAATGTTGCATGAAGGCTTTGAAATTACAAATGTCACGCTTCAGATTGAAAGTCAAACTTATATCCAGTCATACTCAGCCAGCAGTCCGACTGGTCGCACGAGCACGAGTTGTGAATCTTGAGCACTAAGGCAGGCCCATTGCCAATTTTGAGGCTCCTGTCAATTACGCAGTAAATTAATGTCTTCGCACGAGTCCGCAAGGACAAAATGCGCAGCGCGGGCTACTTATAACGACATAGACATCGCTTCAATTGTCGTAATATGTAAATAGATGCTTCTATTACCTAAAATACTATAGTCATGATAGTCATAGTAGACCCCCCCCCTGATATATGGATGCATAGAATGGGTCATATTGTAAGAAGCTCTACCGTCCCCACATCCGCTCAATGGCTACCAAAAAACCTGCAACTCAATCGCGCATCGCTGACAACAAAAAAGCCGCCTACAACTATTTTTTCGAAGAAAAGTTTGAGGCAGGCATGGTGCTGGAAGGCTGGGAGGTTAAATCTGCACGCGAAGGCAAGGTACAACTCACCGACGGCTATGTGGTGGTGCGCAATGGCGAGCTGTTTTTGATCGGCTGCCAAATCAACCCGCTGCACACAGCGTCCAGCCACGTCAACCCAGACAATGTACGCACCAAAAAATTACTGCTGAAAAAAGAGGAAATCAAACGTCTCATCAGCAAGGTCGAACAAAAAGGCCACACGCTGGTGCCCATCAACCTGCACTGGAAGAACGGCAAGATCAAATGCGACATCGCGCTGGCCAAAGGCAAGGCCGAGCACGACAAGCGCGACACCATCAAAGACCGCGAAGGCAAGCGCGAGGTGGAGCGGGCGATGAAGTCGCGCAGTCGCTAAAACTAAACGCGGATATCACTGACAGATAGGCCGAGTTATTTTTGCTTGCGTGGCGGCAAGCCCGTATGCTGAGTCAGCATGCGACCTTTAGCCACACCTGTGCTGTTTTTACGTCGCGCGCTGACGTACCCGCCATCAGTCAAAGGCTGGAATGTGGGAATTAAATGCTGCTTGCCATTGCCGATCAGGTCGGCACGACCCATGCCTTTCAAGGCCTCACGCAACAAAGGCCAGTTGTTCGCATCGTGATAGCGCAAAAAAGCTTTGTGCAAACGACGGCGACGCTCGCCGCGCACGATATCCACGCTCTCACTGGTGCGGGTCACGCGGCCCAAGGGGTTGCGGCCTGAGTGGTACATGGCCGTGGCCGTGGCCATGGGGCTGGGGTAGAAGGTTTGCACTTGGTCGGCGCGAAAGCCATTGCGCTTGAGCCACAGGGCCAAGTTCATCATGTCTTCATCGCTGGTGCCGGGGTGGGCGGCGATGAAATACGGCACGAGGAATTGTTTTTTACCCACTTCGGCGCTGTACTTATCAAACATCTGTTTGAACTTGTCGTAGCTACCTATGCCGGGCTTCATCATCTTGGAAAGCGGCCCGCCCTCGGTGTGTTCGGGCGCAATCTTGAGGTAGCCACCCACGTGGTGCTGCACCAGTTCTTTCACGTACTCGGGGGACTTGACGGCCAGGTCGTAACGCAGGCCAGAGCCAATGAGAATTTTCTTCACGCCCTTCAACTCACGAGCACGGCGGTACATGTGGATGAGCGAGCTGTGGTCGGTGTTGAGGTTTTGGCAAATGCCTGGGTACACGCAGCTGGGTTTGCGGCAGGCCGACTCGATCTCAGGGCTTTTACACCCGATGCGGTACATATTGGCCGTAGGGCCACCGAGGTCAGAAATAACGCCCGTGAAGCCCGGCACTTTGTCGCGAATGTCTTCAATCTCTCTAATGATAGAGTCTTCACTTCGGCTTTGGATGATGCGGCCTTCATGCTCGGTGATGGAGCAAAACGTGCAGCCACCAAAACAGCCGCGCATGATGTTGACGCTGAAGCGAATCATCTCCCACGCAGGGATTTTGGTCTCACCGTCGTGGCCGCCTTTGTGATCCGCGTAAGTCGGATGCGGGCTTCGGGCGTAGGGCAAGTCAAACACCAAATCCATCTCAGCGGTGGTCAGCGGGATGGGGGGTGGCGTGACCCACACATCGCGTGCGGTGTGGCCTTCGCCGTGGGCTTGTACCAAGGCGCGAGCATTGCCCGGGTTGGTCTCCAAGTGCAGCACACGGTTGGCATGCGCGTAGAGCACGGGGTCAGACTTGACTTGCTCGTACGCTGGCAAGCGAATGACGCTGCGCTCACGTGGCGGCACTTTGAGCTTGCCTTTGCCTTGCAATGTGGGCAAATTTGGATTGGGTACAAAGTTCAGCGGAGAGACGGTGAAGCCCCCCACTTGCGCGTTGGCTGCATCTGCAACCGCATTGGCTTCGTCTTCGCGTGCGCAGGTTTCACCTTGTGCTTTGGCTTGGTCGCTGACCATCAAATACGGGTTGACGTGTGCCTCTACCCTGCCCGCCACGTCAATGCTGGACGAGTCAATTTCAAACCAGCCTTCAGGCGTTTCGCGGCGCACAAAGGCCGTGCCGCGCACGTCGGTGATGTCTTGCACGGGTTCTTTGGCCGCTAAGCGATGGGCAATTTCTACAATGGCACGTTCGGCGTTGCCGTACAAGAGCAAATCGCATTTGCTGTCCACCACGATAGAGCGGCGCACTTTGTCTGACCAATAGTCGTAATGCGCAATGCGGCGCAGCGAGCCTTCAATGCCGCCCAACACAATAGGCACGTCGTTGTAGGCCTCTTTGCAGCGTTGGCTGTACACCAAAGCGGCGCGGTCGGGGCGCTTGCCACCAATGTCGCCGGCTGTGTAAGCGTCATCGCTGCGAATTTTGCGGTCCGCGGTGTAGCGGTTGATCATCGAATCCATGTTGCCGGCGGTTACGCCGAAAAACAGATTGGGTTTGCCCAAGGCCTTGAACGGGTCGGCACTTTGCCAATCAGGCTGCGCAATGATGCCCACGCGGAAACCTTGGTTCTCAAGCATGCGGCCAATCACGGCCATACCAAAGCTGGGGTGGTCGACATACGCATCACCTGTGACGATGATGATGTCGCAACTGTCCCAACCGAGTTGTGTCATTTCCTCGCGCGACATCGGCAAAAACGGAGCCGTGCCAAAACGGGCCGCCCAGTACTTGCGGTAACTGTTCAGCGGCTTAGCGTTGCGGGGGAAAAGGGAGACGTCGGCGTAGGCATTCATGAGGCAACAAGTGTAAGGGTTAGCCCCTTCCCTACGGGTTTCAGGGTCTATCGCCCTAACGTTTTAAGGCAGCGCCTGCACCGTGAGCTGTGCGCCCCACAGGTGCGACATCACAGATTGCGCCTGCGCCAAATTGCCTGAGGTAAAAAATTGCAATTGGCCTGATTGAGTTTGACTTGACAAACCACCACCCTCTGCCAAACGGCGCGCCAACTCACGCGCCACAGCCTCAGCGGGATCGAGCAAGGTCACACCAACGCCCGCTACACGTTGAATGGTGTCTCGCAAAAACGGGTAGTGCGTGCAGCCCAGCACCAAGGTGTCTGCGCCTTGTTCAATCAGCGGCGTGATGAACTGGCGCAGCAAAGCCTCGGTCTCGGCGCTGTGCAAATCAGCACGCTCCACCTGTTCAACAAGGCCCGGGCACCCTTGCAGCAAGATACGTTTGTCTGAGCCATACAACGCCACCAACCGAGCCACGGATGCACTTTGCACGGTTTGGCGCGTAGCCAACACAGCCACCACGCCGCTGTGGGTAAGTGCCATAGCCGGCTTGATCGCAGGCTCAATCGCCACCACTGGCAAATGGGTTTGATCGCGCAAGGTTTTAGCGGCCACCACCGTTGCTGTGTTGCAGGCGATGGTGATAGCTTTGACGCCGCGCCCGGCTAGCCAGTGACCCACGGTGAGGGTGCGTTGGGTGATGTGCTCTTCGGATTGGTCGCCATACGGCGCGTGCCCAGAGTCAGCCACATAAACCAAATGCTCATGCGGCAAAGCGGCGTGAATGGCACGCAAGACGGACAGGCCGCCCACGCCTGAATCAAAAACACCAATGGCGCCTTGAAACGGGTTTGTTGGCAATGTGGATTCGATGGGTTGGGACATAGTCCGAAGGTGCAGAAATTGCAGTTAGGCAAGTCAATAAGCCCCACATTCTCGCGCACAGACGATTAGAGAGTTATTGCACCGAATGCCGTGGTGTGAGGAATATAAAAAATTTCCCTGTAACCACCTTTAATAAAACATGAAACTAAGTTACATTTACAGCCATGTTGGAACGTATCAAATCGACCCTATCGTCTTTAGCCCCTGCCGAACAGCGCGTGGGCAAACTTCTTCTCACTGACCCACGCACCTTCTCGACACTGCCCGTCACCGAACTGGCT
>NZ_JBBAOV010000030.1:21932-24344 GCF_040401135.1 Limnohabitans sp.
CACATGCAAATCATGAGTGCCTCGCTGCTTGGCCCTGGCGATTGCTTGGTGGTGTTCTCTAACTCAGGCCGCACGCGCGATTTGCTCGACTCATGTGAGATCGCCAAAAAAAATGGTGCCACCACGATTGTGGTGACGGCCTCTGGCTCCCCTCTGGCAAATACCGGAAAAATTCACCTCGTAGCTGACCACCCCGAAAGTTATGAAAAGTTCAGTCCCATGGTGTCACGCTTGCTGCACCTGATGATCATTGACGTGTTGGCCACCACAGTGGCACTGCGCATAGGAAGCACGCAGCTGCAACCCATGCTGCGCAACATGAAACAAAACCTTCTTAACAAACGCTACACATGAAACACCCCGACCCACCAGCAGGTTTGCTGGACATTGTTATTTTTGGCGGCGCGGGAGATTTGTCGTTCCGCAAACTCTTGCCAGCCTTATACATGGCGCATTTGCATGACAAGCTCGACTCATCGGCACGCATCGTTGCGGTGGGCCGGCAAGTTTGGACGCGCCAAGAGTATTTGGATTTCATCGATAAAAACTCGCCAGCTTTTATTGAAAAAGAAACTTTCACCAAAAAGGACTGGCAAAGCTTCTTAAACCGCTTGGCCTACGTCAGCATGGACGTCACCAACGCTAACGACTTTACGAAGCTCAAAAACTTATGCAGCACACCCGCACTGCGCGTCTACTACTTGGCCACTGCGCCTAGTTTGTTCACGCAAATTTGCGCAAACTTATCAAGCGTAGGTTTGGTCGATGCGCAATCACGTGTGGTACTCGAAAAACCGCTTGGCACCGACCTTGCCACTGCGCGTGAAATTAATATGAATGTAGCCCGTTACTTAGACGAGCAACAGATTTACCGAATCGACCACTACCTTGGCAAAGAGACGGTTCAAAACTTGATGGTGCTTCGTTTTGGCAACGCCATTTTCGAGCCGCTGTGGCGTGCACCGTATATCAAGAGCGTGCAAATTACTGTGGCCGAGAGCGTGGGCGTTGGTAGCCGTGCAGGCTTTTATAACGGAGCAGGGGCGATGCGTGACATGGTTCAAAACCACTTGTTACAGCTTTTGTGCATCGTAGCCATGGAGCCCCCAATTTCATTGGGCGCAGACGATGTCCGCGATGAAAAGCTCAAAGTCTTGCGCTCATTGCGCAAGATGGATTTGACCGATATCAAACGCGACACCGTGCGTGGCCAATACACCGCAGGTGCATCTGAGGGCGCAGCCGTCAAAGGCTACTTAGAAGAAGACAAAGTGCCCGCCGACAGCCGCACCGAAACTTTCGTGGCCTTGCGCGCCCACATTAATAACGCACGCTGGGCCAACGTCCCCTTCTTCTTGCGCACGGGCAAACGCATGCAGCGCCGTGAGTCGCAAATCATCATTGAATTTGCAGAGCAACCGTTTTCTATCTTTGGCGCTAGCGCACAGCAAGAGCCCAATCGACTGATCATCACGCTGCAACCCGAAGAATCGATTCAGTTGGAGATGATGGTCAAAGAGCCAGGCACTGGCATGAACCTGCATCCCGTAAAGCTGGGCCTCGATTTGCAACAGTCGTCAGACAAGCGCCGTGCCGAAGCGTATGAGCGTTTGTTGATGGATGTCATCAAAGGCCGCCTCACCCACTTCATGCGCCGCGATGAATTGGAAGCGGCATGGATGTGGGTCGAGCCCATCATCAATGGCTGGGCAGAGCTGGACGACAAACCACGTGCTTACTCTGCGGGCAGTTGGGGCCCTGCCGCGTCATCGGCCTTGATGGCACGCGAAGAACTGTCGTGGTTTGAGGAAGCCTAATGACCGTCGCATGGCACCCTGAATCACGCGGCAAGTTGACGGTACACACCGTCAGCCAAGCCGAATTGAATGTGCGTTTGGCTCAAGAAATAGCGCAACGCTTAGTAGCCGCCATTCAAACGCGCGGCTTTGCTGTGCTGAGTGTGTCTGGCGGAAAATCGCCCGTGGCTTTGTTTGAAGCCTTGCGCGTAATCGACATCGATTGGTCGCGCGTGCGTGTGACCTTGGTGGACGAGCGTTGCGTGCCGCACATTCACCCCGACAGCAATGCCTTGCTGGTGCAAACGCATTTGTTGCAAGACCTCGCTGCCAAAGCACAACTGGTGTTCATGGTGACGAGTACCACCGAACCTTTGGATTCACCTGCGGCACAAGCCAAAGTGGCTGGCCTGGCGTTGTCTGCGGCTGGCTCAGCCGATGTACTGGTGTTGGGCATGGGCGTTGACGGCCATACCGCCTCGTTGTTTCCAGAGGCTCCCAACTTGGCTGACGCGCTTGACATGCGCAACACGCACAGCTGCGTGGCCATCGAGCTAGCTAACCCGCCAGCCAGCGCTCCCTATGCACGCATCACGCAAACCTTGGCGCAAATTTT
>NZ_JBBAOV010000030.1:24444-27931 GCF_040401135.1 Limnohabitans sp.
CCTATTTGGACGTGTTGGCCAAAGCCAAAAAGCCAGGTCCCTACCGCGGCGGTATGGGCTGCGCCAATGCAGCCCACGCTTATGCAGCCATGCCTGGCAATGACAAGCTGGTTCTTCACCAAGAGCGTCAACCCAATGTGGGCATCATCACCGCTTACAACGACATGCTCTCGGCGCATCAACCGTATGAGCACTACCCAGAAAAAATTCGAGCCGCTGCGCGTTCTGCAGGTGCTACAGCACAAGTCGCCGGCGGCGTACCCGCCATGTGCGACGGCGTGACCCAAGGTGAAGACGGCATGGAGCTATCTCTCTTCTCGCGTGATGTGATTGCTTTGGCCACAGCGGTAGGCCTGTCGCACAACGTGTTCGATACAGCACTGTTCTTGGGCGTGTGCGACAAGATCGTGCCCGGCCTGTTTATTGGCGCTTTGCAGTTTGGCCATTTGCCTGCGGTGTTTGTGCCGGCAGGTCCTATGACCTCGGGCTTGTCGAACGACGACAAATCCAAAGTGCGTCAGCAATACGCCCAAGGTTTGGTCAGCCGAGAGGTGTTGCTAGAAGCCGAACAAGCGGCGTATCACAGCGCAGGCACCTGCACGTTTTATGGCACGGCCAACTCCAACCAAATGCTCATGGAAATCATGGGCCTGCATTTGCCCGGCTCGTCATTTGTAAACCCGGGCACACCGCTGCGTGAAGCCCTGACCATCGAAGCCGTTAAGCGTGCCGTGGTTTTGTCGCAAGACAAAGAATCAGGCGTGGGCTACCAAATCAATGCCAAGGTCATCGTCAACGGCATCGTGGGTTTGTTGGCAACTGGCGGTTCAACCAACCACACCATGCACATCGTGGCCATGGCGCGTGCTGCGGGCTTGGTGGTGAATTGGGATGACTTTTCAGACCTCTCCGCTTGTGTGCCATTGCTGGCCCGCGTGTACCCCAACGGCAGCGCTGATGTGAACCACTTCCAAGCGGCAGGCGGTATGGGTTACCTCATTACCCAATTGCTAAGCGCTGGTTTGTTGCACGACGATGTGCACACCATCATGGGCCAAGGTTTGCACCGTTACACCGTTGAGCCTTGGCTCAACCCTGCGCTTAACAACCAGCTCGATTGGCGCGATGTGCCTGCACAGTCTGCTGATGAAGCAGTGTTGCGCCCTGTGACGCAACCCTTCAGCGCAGACGGTGGCTTGCGTTTACTCAAAGGCAACTTAGGTCGGGCCGTGGTGAAAGTTTCTGCCGTCAAACCAGAACACCGCCAAGTGCGTGCCCCCGCCATCGTGCTGACCGACCAAAAGCAACTCGGTGTGCTGTTTAAAGAAGGCAAGCTCGAGCGCGACTTTGTGGCCGTGTTGCGCAACCAAGGTCCACAGGCCAACGGCATGCCCGAACTGCACCGCCTCACCCCCGTGCTGGGCCTGTTGCAAGACAAAGGTTTCAAAGTGGCCTTGGTCACCGATGGCCGCATGTCGGGCGCATCAGGCAAAGTGCCTGCGGCCATTCACCTCAGCCCCGAATCAGTCAACGGCGGTTTGATTGGCAAAGTGCAAGACGGCGACATGATTGCGCTTGATTGCGACACACAAACTTTGCAGCTAGAAGTTGGCGAAGCCGAGCTAGCCAATCGCACAGCACCCACACCTGACTTGTCTGGCAACCAACGCGGCACAGGCCGCGATATCTTTGCCATGTTCCGCGCCAATGCAGCATTGGCCGAAGAAGGCGCGACGCCTTTGTTCAGCCGCATCTAACACCACATTTGCACATTCGAAATGACCCAAAACAACCCCGCATTCACTCAACCCGCGTTCACCTCACGCGTGGTGCCTGTCATCGTCATCACCCACCCAGACCAAGCGGTACCCATGGCCCACGCGTTGCTAGAAGGTGGCGTGGATGTGATGGAAATCACACTGCGCCACGCCGCAGGTTTGCCTGCGATTGAGCTAGTGGCCAAGCACGTGCCGCAAATGCATGTGGGCGCAGGCACTGTCACACGCGCTGAAGAAATGGCCCGTGTGCAAAACGCAGGTGCCAGCTTTGCGCTCTCGCCTGGCATGACCGACGCACTGGTGCAGGCCGCTATCCAATGCAAGCTGCCCTTCATGCCGGGTGTGATGACGCCTGGCGAAGTGATGACCGCACGCGACTACGGGTTTGGCTTGGTCAAACTCTTTCCCGCTTCACAAGCTGGCGGCTTGGCCATGCTCAAAGCCATGAGCGGCCCCTTGGGCGACATGCGCTTTTGCCCCACGGGCGGTGTGTCACTGGCCAACATGGGCGAATTTTTGAAGCAACCCAATGTGGCCATGGTCGGTGGCTCGTGGCTCACACCAGTTGATGTGGTCGAGCGCGGTGATTGGGCCGAGATCACGCGACTCGCTCGTGAGGCCAAGGATGCAGCGAATTTAAGTTAATTCAAACACCCATCAAAAGATTCATTCAATCGCCTCTAGAAACTCTCTAAATTTGACGAAAATCTAAATATGACTTCATTCGTCCCACCACAAAAACGCCAAGCTTGGCAAGCCCTGCAAGCCTTGGCCCAAGGTCCTCAACCCCACTTGCGGCAGTTGCTAAAAAGTCCAGAGCGCAACGCAGCCTTGCATGCCAGCGGCGCAGGCATCAGCATCGACTACGAACGCCAGCGCGTCACACGCGAAGTGATGCAACAGTTGTTGGCCTTGGCTGACGAGTCACACGTCATGCCACAAGCGCAAGCCATGTTCAAAGGCGAGCCCATCAACGCCACCGAGCAACGTGCGGTGTTGCATGTCGCCCTGCGCGGCAGCCACGTACCCAACCCACCTTGGGGCCATGAAATTAGCAAGCAAGTGGCGATCGAGTTGCACCGCGTGTGTACCTTTGCCGAAAAAGTACGCGAAGGCCAAATGAAAGGCCACGGCGGAGAGTCCATCACCGATGTGGTCAACCTCGGCATTGGTGGCTCAGACCTAGGGCCGCGCATGACCACCGAAGCGCTCAGCCACTTGACGCGCGACAGCTTCAAAAACAAAGTGCGTGTGCACTATGTGTCCAACGTGGACGCCTGGAGCCTTTACACCACCTTGGCCCACCTCAACCCTGCTCGCACCGCATTTGTAGTGCAGAGCAAAACCTTCACCACACAAGAAACCATGACCTTGGCAGCCTCAGCCAAGCGTTGGTTGACAGACGGAGGCTGCCCCGAAGATCAACTGGGCAAGCACCTCATTGCCGTGACGGCCAACCCACACATTTCTGCCGCACAAGGCTTCACCCCCGAACACACCTTTGGTTTTTGGGATTGGGTGGGTGGCCGCTATTCGGTTTGGTCTGCCATCGGTTTGCCTTTGGCGATCTCCATCGGTGCGTTTGCCTTCCAAGACATGCTCTTGGGTGCACGCGCCATGGACGAGCATTTCATGACTGCACCTTCCGACCAAAACTTGCCTTTGCTGATGGCCTTATTTGGCGTTTGGAACCGCAACTTCTTAGGCGC
>NZ_JBBAOV010000031.1:0-26733 GCF_040401135.1 Limnohabitans sp.
AAAATGGCTGCTTATTGGCTTGCGCGCTCATTGATTCATGATCCAGTGGAATACAAAAAGTACACCGATCAGGTGCCTGGAATTATCAAAAAATACGGTGGCAAAGTTTTGGCACGGGGCGGTCGCTTTCAAATCATGGAAGGGCCAGAAACATTCAAGCGCTTTGTCGTGATTGAATTTCCATCCCTAGAAGCAGGCATCACGTGTTTTGAATCGCCCGAGTATGTGGCTGCTGCGGCTTTCCGCCGCTCAGGTGCGGGCGTGGTCGAGAACGTGATTCTCGAAGCCGGAGAGGCTACGCTTTGATGGCGGATTGAAGGGCAAAGTGCAACGTTTAGTAAGGCACTTGCTTGCGATACCAATTTGAAATTTCTTCACCTGTTTGAATCACTACACCCGCGCGTGACTGGATGTGGTCCAACAACTTTTCAAAATACCCAATGCGGTGCGCAACACCCGTCACATAGGGGTGCACGCTGATGGCCATGACACGCGGAATGGTTTCGCTCTCTTGCCAAAGACGCTCAAACTGATCAATGCCGCGCAGCAGCATTTCTTCAGAACGGTTTTGCTGCAACAACATCATCGGGATGTCATTGATCTCCACGGTATAGGGCACAGACAGCACCGGTTTAGGTTGGGCATTCAACCAGATGGGCTGGTCATCTAGCACCCAATCAGCCACATACTCAATGCCCGACTGAGACAGGCAGTCAAGGGTGTGATCGTCTTCAGTCAAACCAGGGCTCTCCCAGCCTACGGGGGCTTTTCCAGAAAAGCGTTTGATGGTGTCGACCGTGGTTTGAATGGCCTCTTGTTGGTTTTCAAGCTTGTGCATGGGGCCTTGCACAAAACCATGCCCCATGATTTCCCAATCTTTCTTCAGCGCAGATTCGACAATGCGCGGATAGGACTCACACACAATGCCGTTGGTCGCCATCGTGGGCACAATGCCGCGTTGATTGAGAGCGTCATAAAGGCGCCAAAAACCCACACGCATTCCGTACTCATGCCAGGCCCAATTGGGCACATCTGGCAACAGAGGTTGTCCCATGGGAGGGCTCAACACCGTGCGAGGCATGGCTCGTTCAATACTCCAGTGCTCCACATTCACAATCAACCAAACCCACATGCGCCCGTTGTTAGGCAGCTGCAACTTGGGGCGGTCCACAATGGCTGAATAAGGGGCTCGCGCGCTGATTAAAGGCTTCATGCATGACTCCTGAATGAGATGACTTAAATATTAACGAGACTGTGAAGGCAGCCCTGCCACCTGTGCGACTTGCTGGGCCAATCCAACCAAACGTGCATCGCTGTTTGGCAAGCCGAGCAATGAAATGCCAAGCGGTGCGCCCTGGTGATGCGCCAGCGGAAGGCTGATTTGTGGAAAGCCGCAGACGCCGGCCAAACTGAGTAATTTCAAGCTTGCGGCTCGGTAAGTTTCTAAATCTGATTCAGGCTGATGCACCAGCGGTGCACAGTCTGGCATGGTGGGCAAGACCAAAATGCCGTCCGTTCCTAGTGCATGTGTCAGATGAAGCTTGATCTTCTCTCGCATCACTTGTGCTTGGTCATATTGCTGCCGCGTGACTTGGCTCGACCACTCAAAACGTTGCGCCACACCAGGGCCAAGCATGGGTTGATAGCGACGAATAAATTCGCCATTCACCTGCCATGCTTCCCAACCCTGCGTATGACGAAACGCCATGGTCAGTTCATCAAAAGACGTGTTCAAGACATTCGCAATTTCTATCTTTCCCAACGCACTTTCTAGTGCATCCAGTGCAGGCTTGAGGGCGGCTTGTACATCCGGGGTCAACAGCGACCAAAATTCTTGGCCCAAGATCAAACGCACAGATTGGGTCTTGCTGGGTTCAGACAACACCAGTTCAGAGACGCGTGTAAACACAGCCACATCACGCGCAAACCATCCCGGCGCATCTAGGCTGGGCGCTAATGCATGACTTCCCGACATATCGAAACGACCATGCGTGGGGCGTAAGCCAAACAAACCGTTGTGGCTCGCTGGTGCCCGAATGGAGCCCCCCGTGTCTGAGCCCAAAGCAAAATCGCACAACTTATTGGCCACGGCTGAAGCCGAGCCCGAAGAAGAGCCCCCACTCAAACGCTGAGGATCAGCGCCATTGAGCGGGGCGCCAAAGTGTGCGTTTTGGCCATTGAGCGAAAAGGCCAATTCATCCGTCACTGTTTTACCCACGCATTGCGCACCCGCGTCTAAAAAGCGCTGAACAAAAGGTGCCGTGCTTTGCTTGACACCAGACAAAGCCAGCATGTGCGGTTGGCCTGCGCTGGTGGGATAACCCGCCACATCAAACAGATCTTTGACCCCGAAAGTCAAGCCCTTTAAAACGCCCTGTGTAGCATGTGCAACGGGGCTGTGGGGGTAGGGCATGAAGGCTTGAAATTGATCTTGCTGAATTGTCATAACTGCACATTCTCAAAAATGAATCACATCGCGCGCACTCCAAATGAGCTTGAGTGAAATTGCAAAAAGACCGATCTGAACCAATCGGAAAAACAAAACATCCGGAATTTTTTTGGTTAACACCGCGCCTAAAAAAGTGCCGCCAATGGCAAATGGAATCAACACCAAGGCGTCCATCAAGTCAGCCATTTGGTAGGGCCGCAAATTTTGATAAGGCAACACTTTGGCTAAATTAATGGCTGCAAACACCAAGGTAGCCGTGCCAGCAAATACCGTCTTTGACAATTGCTGAGGCAACACATACACCTGGTAGGGCGGCGCACCTGCATGTGAAATAAAGCTGGTGAATCCCGACAAACTGCCCCAAAACAAACCCGGCAACAAGGTGGAAGGCGTGGGCAATCCCTGCGGCTTTTTACGCAGCCACGTGTTGAGACAAAACGCCACGCCGATGACGCCAATCAACAGGGTCACCATTTGCTCTGAAATCATCGATGCCGTGAGCCAACCCACAAACACACCAAACACGCCGGCGGGTATCAACACCTTCAAATTCCAAGGGCTGAAATCTTTTCGATACAACCAAACGCCCACAGCATCTGAAATCACAAATATGGGTAACAACAAGGTTGCCGCCTTGATGGGCGACATGACCAGGGACAAGATGGGAACCGCCAACGTTCCCGTTGACGGCAAGCCCCCTTTTGACAGACCTACCAGCAGTGCGCCTAGGGCGGCGTAGGGCAAATAGGCCGAGTCAAAAAATAAATCAAAGTTCACAAAACCTTCACGCGCTTCAATCCGCCTTGATGCCGTTGTCTTTCACCACCTTGGCCCAAATGATCATCTGCTTGTCGATAAAGGCGCTTGCTTGCGCGGGAGAACCGCCCATGATGTCAATGCCTTGCGAATCCAGTTTCTTGGCAATTTCAGGGTTCTTCAAAATTTTATTGAGCTCTTCGTTCATGCGTTTGACGATCTCAGGGGGTGTTTTAGCGGGCGCCAAAAAAGCCCACCAAGCCGGCGCTTCAAAACCGGGGTAGCCGTTTTCTGAAACCGTGGGCACGTTGGGCAAATCAGCCGCGCGTTTGCTGGTCGTCACCGCGAGTGGGCGCATACGGCCGCTGTCAATATGGGGCTTGGTCACAAAGACCGAAGCAATCGACAAAGGCACATGACCCGAAATGGCATCGCTCATTAAGGGGCCGCCACCTTTATAGGGCACGTGTGTCCATTCCAAGTTGGCATCTTTACCCATCAAGGCCATGGCCAGGTGGCCCAAACTGCCGTTGCCGATGGTGCCAAAGCTCACGTTTTTCTTGGCCTTGGCGGCGTCCACCACGTCTTTGAAAGTTTTGTATTCAGAGTTGACATGCGTGGCCAACACCATGGGCGATGTGCCCACCAACACCAACGGTGTCAGGTCTTTTTGGGTGTCGTAAGGCAAGTTGGGGTTAAGCGCGGGGTTGACGCCGTGCGTATCAAACACCACAGCAAAGGTGTAGCCATCGGGGGCAGATTGCGCCACTGCCGCTGTGCCAATTGCGCCAGATGCGCCACCGCGGTTTTCCACAACCACACTCTGCCCTAACTGCTGAGACAAAGGCTGCGCAATGATGCGGGCCACTTGGTCCACCGAGCCGCCAGGCGGGAACACCGCTACCAATTTAATGGGCTGCTTGGTAGGCCACGCTTGCGCGACGGCCAGTTGGGGCACGCTGAGAGCGGCCAAAGTCAGGGCAAAGCCCAGCGCGGTTTTGAATGTGCGTCGTTGCATACAGGTCACTCCAGTAAATTTGTCTTGGCCAAATTGTGATTCTTAGCTTACAAAAAAACCATGCGGCTTGTACGCAAGGGTAAACACTAGGCACGGACAGCCTCTTCATAATATGCCGATGCCCCGTTCTTCCCAACTCATACACACGCCCAACAAGCCCGCCTCTGCCTTGGTGCATCGCGCGGGCTGGCTGGGCGGCAAAGAAGCTCGCTACATGGCGCATGAAGCGCCCTTTGGCGAGCTGGCTCTCACCTGCCCTGATGGGCAAATGTTGCACCACCTCGATTGGGTGACCGATCAACCCGTGCTGCTGCTGAAAAACGTGCAACGCCTCACCGCCCCCAACCCCGGTGTGATGACGGGACCCGGCACCAACAGCTATTTGGTGGGCGATCCCGACACGGGCTACGCCGCCATCGACCCTGGCCCTGCAGACACAGAACACCTAGACCGTTTGTGGCGTGCCGCAGGCGGCAATATTCGCCTCATCATTTGCACCCATTCGCACCCCGACCACTCACCGGGCGCTGCGCCGTTGCAAGCCCTATGCGCACAACACGGGCACAAGCCCCCCATTCTTGGCCTGGCCTCGCTTGCCACGGCGCGTGCACACAGTGCGTTCACACCCGATCGCGAACTGAGCGACGGCGAACGGTTGGTGCTGCAAGGCAATGGCCTCATGGGCGGCGTCATGCACACCTTGCGCGTGGTGCACACACCCGGCCACGCGGCCAACCACCTGTGCTTGGTACTCGAAGAAGACGGTTTGCTGTTCAGCGGGGACCATGTGCTCAACGGCAGCACCACTGTTATCGACCCACCCGATGGCAACATGAACGACTATTTGAAATCGCTCGACACACTTTTGTCGGCCTGCGAACAAGACCGCATCAACTTCATCTTTCCTGCGCACGGCTATGTGCTGGGCAACGCGTGGGGCGAGCCGCACGATGCGCGTGCATGCATCAGCCACCTCAAAGCACACCGCCTCAAACGCGAAGCCAAAATTTTGAAGGTGATGCAACAACACCCAGAAGGCAGCATGGACGACTGGGTCAGCCAAGCTTATGACGATGTGCCGCCGCGGCTTTGGCCCGTGGCCATGCGTTCACTATTGGCCCATGTAGAGCGTATTCGCAGCCTCACCGTTGGATGACATCTGAGTCATCACCTAGGCGAATGACGTAGACGTACAAATGAGTGCTTCACAGCAGCCTTCTCTGCGCTCATCGAGCTGATCAAAAGAGAGCCTCCAAATTTACTGATGCAGCGCCTTACTTGTTGCGCTGTTCCACTTCAACTAGCACGCCCAGAAAGTCTTTAGGGTGCAAAAACGCGATGGGGTCACCATGCACGTTAACCGCACCAAGAGCACCCACGGGCTGAACTCCGGCGGGCATTAGTGTTTGCAAAAGGGTGTCAAGTGATTCGACATTGAATGAAATATGATGTAGCCCACCCCTAGGATTTTTCTCTAAAAAACGAGCGAGAGGTCCTTCACTGTGCAGCGGTTGCATGAGCTCCAGCTTCACATTAGTCAAGGCAACATAAACTAGAGCAACACCTTGTGCTTCATTGACCTGTCGCTGTCCAGCATGAAGGCCATACACTGACTTGAGGCGGCTCAGAGCTAGCTCTAAGTCAGGCACAACGATGGAAACATGGCTTAATGTTTGCAGCACGGGGACCTCTCATAGATTTGATCGACTCGCCTTAAATTCACCATAATGCATCTAACCAGCAACTACGCCGAGCGAGTAGAGGTCAGCAATCTCGCTGTCAGTAAGTTTTAAATCATCCTGAAGTACTTCGCGCGTATGTTGCCCCAAGCTAGGCGGCGCTAGCCGAATGGAAGATGGCGTTCCAAACAACTGCAATGGAATACCAAGCGTTTTAAATTCCAAGCCAGCCCTGGTTACTTGAGCCACCATTCCACGCACTAAAGCATGCTCATCAGCTAAGGCCTGAGACACCGTGTTCACGCGACCTGAAGGAACTCCCTTGCTGCGCAAGGCAAGGATAAGTTCGTCGCAATGCCAGTGCAGAATTTCCTCTGCGATCATCGTTTCGATTAGAGCTCTATGTGCGATCCGCGCTGGGTTACTGGAAAAGCGAACGTCGTCAATCCAATCGACCCTCCCCAAAAGATCGGAAAATTTAGCAAACTGTGAGTCATTACCAACAGCAATGGCAATGAGTCCGTCAGCTGTTGCGAAGGTGGTGTAAGGCACGATAGTTGGATGGCCATTCCCATAACGGATGGCGTCTTTGCCTGTGGCCAGGTGGCTGTTACCAACATTGACCAGCATGGCGAGAGCTGTGTCATGAAGACAAACCTCGACCCGTTGACCTAGACCAGTCCTAAAACGAGCTATGAGACCTGCCTGAATCGCGTTTGCAGCCATCATGCCAGTGGCTATATCCACCATAGCTATGCCATGTTTGACTGGCACACCATCAGCAACACCCGTGATGCTCATCAAACCCGACTCGGCCTGTAAAACAAAGTCATAGCCGGGCAACTCTGCTTTGGGGCCAAATGTCCCATAGCCAGTAATTGAACAGCGAACTACTTCAGGTGCATGAATCTGATACCAATCATCGTCGAGGCCCCAACGAGCCATAGTTTCAGCCTTGAAATTGTCAATTACAACGTCAGATCTTTGCACCAGTTTCTGGAGCAAAAGCTTACCTTTGTCGCTAGAAAAATCGATTGAAATGCCACGCTTGTTACGATTACATCCTAAATAATAAGCTGATTGATCGCCGATAAAGGGAGGCCCCCAAGTCCGTGTATCGTCTCCCCCGCTAGGAGCTTCGACCTTGATCACATCAGCACCCATATCCCCCAAAAGCATGCCGCACCAAGGACCGGCTAGTACCCGGCTCAAGTCAAGAACACGAATACCCGCTAGTGCGCCTGCATTAGTATTCATGGCTTACTCTTTAGGGAAATCGCGCATATCTGGCGGCGCGTTCAAATGTTTCTTTAAGCCATCAAGGTAGTTTGCCAGCTCGGCTTTGTTCTTGATACGGAATTTTTGGAAGTCGGGCTTACGACCCTCAAGAAACGCGTTCATACCCTCTAAGCATTCCTCTGATCCCCAAACGTGGGCCAACAGTTCCATTCCATGCTGCCAGGACGCGTACATCTGATCTGACTCGTAATTCAGGCTCTTTTTAGTCATACGAATCGTTTGTGAACTGTTTGACTTGATGTTTTCGCACCAAGCCAATGTTTCCGCATCCAAGTCTTTTTTCGGTACACATTTGTTGATTAACCCTATGTCCACTGCCTCAGCTGCGGTGAACCGACGGGCTAAAAATATCATCTCGCGGGCTAAGCGCTCACCAATGATGCGTGGCAAGTACTGAGTGGCTCCTACTGTCGGACAGGCGCCTACCTTGGCACCACTTTGGCCCAAGACAGAGTCATCTGACGCAATAACAAGATCACACCACAACGCGAGTTCATGACCTCCACCCATGCACCATCCGTTGACCTTGGCAATGACAGGAATTGACACCCCGCGAATCGCCATAGCAAGTCCTTGCATGCGATCGTTCCACATTGCTGCGTTCGTAAAATTCAGGCGTTTCATCGCATAAAAATCACCTCCCGCCGAAAAAGCCTTATCTCCTGCACCGCTAAAAACGATACATGCAATAGAGGGATCTTCACGCGTGGATTGCACGGCATAAATCATTTCGTCTAGCGTTTGCTCACGAAAAGCATTGAGTACGCGGGGACGGTTGATGGTGATCAAAGCTACTTGGTCTTTCACCTCAAATAAGATATCTTTGAATTTTTTAGGATCGGTCATCAATTTTTCCTTAGTTGTAAGAGCTGTAAATGCAAGGGGGCGGTCAATGAGGGTCAGTCGATCTTGCCGATCGCACGGACAACGCGGGTCATGCGAGCCCGATCTTCATCGGCAAAACGGGCAAATTCAGGTGCGTCGCGGTAGTCAAAAATAATGGATTGTTTTTGCATACCAGCAATGAAAGAAGGTGAATTTACGGCCTGCTGCAAGGTCTGTCGCAATGCGGATATCACCGGCTTAGGGGTGCCAGCCGGCGCATAAAGGCCAGCCCATATGTAGTATTCAGCATCAAATCCTGCTTCTCGGTAAGTGGGCACATCGGGCAACATGGGTATCCGCTTGTTGCCTGAAATAGCCAATGGGCGCACTTTCCCCGACTGAATTTGAGCGAGCGCCACTGCTGGCGCAGCCGTTGTCATTTCCACTTGGCCGCCTAGCAAAGCCAGCAAAGAAGGGCCACCTCCATTAAAAGGCACTTGGGTGAATTTAATACCCGCTTGATAGGCCAACATTTCAACTGACAAATGGATAGGTCCAAAGTTGCCCGAGGATGAAAAATTAATCGCTCCAGGCTTGTCACGCGCCGCTTTAACCAGATCGCCTAGCGTGCGCCAAGGAGAATCGGCGCGCACTAGCATGACCATTGGGTCGCTGGAGATTAAGGCCAAGGGCTCTAATTGCTCGACTTCGTACAGAGGCTTTCGGCCTGATACTTTTTCTGCTTCTGGTGCAACAACTACCGAGGACAACGCCATCAAGATGGTGTATCCGTCGGGCTTAGACTTTGTGACTTGTGCTGCACCAATGGCCCCCCCCACGCCAGGACGGTTGACCACAACTACCGGTTGCTTAAGTGCCGTTGCCCATGGCTCGGCCAAAATGCGCGCGTTGATGTCCGACGCACCGCCTGGCGGATTGGGTACCACCAAGGTGATGGGTCCCGCCGGAAAGCCCGCGTCTTGAGCATGAACGAGACCCGTCGCAGGCAGCACCAGAGCGGTAACTGCCATCAAAGCCCTAAAGAACCGGGCTGATACAAAAGGAAAATTAAGCATCATGATGAAACTCCTACTGGTTGCTGACTATTAATTGACTGAACAATGGCTTCAAAAAGCCCGATCCCATGACTCATTTCATGGGCAGTGATGGGATAAGGGATGGGGATGTAACCTGGCCGAGGAATAGCGCGAGCAAATGCATCAAGCTCGTCAAGAAGCGAGTCGACTGGAGGCAAGATGTGCTTTTCTATTCGGCCTCCTTGATGACGAATCACCACTTCGCTTTCGCCCAAGGCTTCCACCGACGCTTTGTCACCAAAGACGTGCACTCGCCAGTAAATAGGTGTAGCGCGCACCATGGCAAAGTAAGCATGGATGCCATTTTTAAATTCAATCAGTACCGATGTGGCATCGCGCGGATCTGACCCGGATCGAACACTATGGACGCGCGCAAGTACCGAAGCGGCTGGCCCTGCCAGTCCTACAAAAGCGTCGACCAAATGGATGCCTGTGCCAGTCAGTCCCCCAGCAGGGGATTCATGTGGAGAATCACGCCAGTCGGAAAAGAACTTGCTGGAATGCTCGTTGCTGTAATGACCCTCGATATGCATCAAATGGCCCAATACGCCGCTGGTCACAAGCTCGCGCAGCTTAACCATGCTGGGCCAAAAGCGCTTGTTTTGGCCCACCGCCAGCACCAAGCCATGAGATTGGCATTCGTTAATGGCACGTTTGGCGTCAGCGTGCGTCAGCGCCAAGGGTTTTTCACAAAAGACATGTTTGCCTGCTTTGGCGGCAGCCACGATTTGATCTGCATGCAATGAATGTGGCGTGGCAAGAACCACAGCTTGAATAGAGGGGTCGGCAAGCACCTCCTCAAATTGACTGGTCAGACGCATGCCTAAAGCCTCAGCCACTAGGGCTGTGCACTCGGTTTCTTTACTCACAGCCAAGCTAAATTGCAGATGCTGGCTTTTGCCTTGAATAGCGCGGGCGATGTTTTGACCCCACCAACCAAAACCAATTAATCCGGCCTTAATCATTAGTGTTGTTTCCTTTTAAGTAATTCGATAGCGCTCTAGAAGGGATTCGTCCACCGCAACACCCAAGCCTGGGCCAGATGGCACCTGATACACCCCGCGCGAGGGCTTCATGGTTTCGCGCACGATGTCTTCGACCAAATATGAGTGACTCGGGCTGACACCCCAATCAATATTGGGTACAACCCCCGCAAGATGAATCAGCGCCGCCGACGCAATACCGGTCTCGGCGATTTTTCCCGCCAGGTTAATGTGCTGCCTATGCGCTGCACAAACCTGAGCTATAGAGGCTACTCCACTCATACCGCCAAGCTTCAGTGTTTTAAGTGACCCCCCTTGCGTACCAAGGGCTGCATGGCTAAGCAATGCATCTAATGAAGTAAGGGATTCATCAAGACCTACAGGAATCAAATCAGCCGCAAGCAGTTGCTTTAGCCCCAATAAGTCATCCTTATGGAGCGGTTGCTCAAAAAATTCCAGACAAGAGGGGGCTACCCCTTTCGCGTAGCGAATCGCTTGCTCAGCCGTCATTCCCATGTTGGCGTCTGCGCATAAGCGCAACTCAGGCCCAAGACGTCCACGCAGCGTCAAGGCCAGCTCAATTTCCTCTTCCACAGCATGCACACCCACCTTAAGCTTAAAGAAGCGAAAACCCGCTGTGAAAAGCCGCTCCGCTTCAGCAAGGTCCGTGTCGCGGGAACCCGTACCAATGAGCCACAGGGCTGCTACTTCGCTGCGCCTTTTACCGCCCAGTAAAACATGCGCTGGCACCCCCAAGTGCTGGCCAACCAAATCATGCAAAGCCATGTCAACAGCGGTAGTGGCGCTGCAACCAATAGAAAGTTGAGCTGCCAAGGCTTGGGACAAAGCCCCAAGGCCCAGAGCATCACTACCCTTTAAGCTGGACTTTAAGATAGTGTTCCATGCTTCATACATTTCTACCAAAGAATCGCCTCCATGACTTGGTGCTGCATTCACCTCGCCCCAGCCTACGAACCCGGATTCAGACTCCAATCTGATAACAAGCGATTGCGACCGATCAAGCCTCAAGCCGGACATGAGAACGGGCTTGGCAAGTGGTAGGCTCAAGCCAAACGCCTCAGCACGGGTAATGCATATGGGTCCTGTACCGCTAATCTGAGTTGGGCAAGCATGTTGCATGGCAGTTCCCTAAGCTTAGGCTTCGCACCTGGCGATAGCTTCTTGAATGATGGCGTTATCCAGATGCGCTTGACCCAGGTTCACGCATGACTCAAGCAACTTTATATAAAGAGAAGCCATGGGTAAGTCTTGCCCCTTCTGACGACTAAGCCGTTGGATGAGGCCGAAATCCTTTAAGCTCTGATCGACACGACTTTGAGGTGATTCGTAGCGCCGCTCAACCATCATGGCGCCTTTGACTTTCATGACGCTGGAGGCGGCAGCTGAGTTTTGAAGGATTATGAGAAGTGCGGCTGGATCTAGCCCTAAACGCCGACCAAACACCAAGCCCTCGGCCAGCGCTGCACGATGCAGCCCCAGCACCAAATTGACCGCCAGCTTGGTGCGATTAGCGTCACCGCATCTTCCTACATGCTGCCGGTTGGGACAAAGGGCGTCGAGCACATGCAGAAAACGCGCGGCGAGGGAGGCGTCGCCACCAATCAACCCAACGCCTTCACCCCGCGCCACCTGCAAGCTAGTGCCTGAAAAGGGAAGCTCTAAAAACGGCAAGCCCGACGCTTCGCACCGCTGAGCAATGACGGTGATTCGATCAGGATCACAAGTACTTGTGCACAACACACACGGCCGCGCAGTTGTCAAGGCAAGCAACCCATCAGCACCCAGCAGTACCTCTTGCACTTGATCGGTGTCAAAAACAGCCAAGATCAGCACATCGCATTGCTCGGCTATTGACGCTAAAGAGCTCGCGACGACCAAGTTAGACGGTAAATCCGTAGGAAGCCTCACATCCAGTCCATGAACCTTTATGCCCGCTTCAAGCAATCGCTGAACAAAGGCTCGTCCCATAAGTCCTAGACCAACAACGCCGACAGTGCCTACTGGGGGATGTTCAAGGAGTTGCATAAATAGTAGTCAGTTGAATTGCTGTGCCGACAAAGAATCGAGAGGCGGCGGCAGCAAATTCAGAAACGGCTGTGTTAGGGCCATGGTCATCAATTCGTCGCTAGTCAACGAGGCAGTCTCGGCTGCAGCTTGGCGCACATCGCGCAACATTGCGTCAACGGGATAACCGGCGCTGGCAAGTTCATTACGCAATTCAGTTTCGACTGGCGCCACTTGATTGGCCCACCGAGAACTTTCTTGAGCATCCAAACTCAAAGACTGAATACCTGCTTGGGAAAAAGCCATGCGCGCATGAGCTCCAGCAAGACCATAAAACAGTTGGGCCCCCGCTTGTGCTAGTCCACGCAACCAGCGATTCAGCAGCGGCCGCAAAGACTCAGGCAAACCTCCGAAAAAATGGGGAGATAAGCCATACTCCAAATTAACACTAACCAGGTTTGCTTGGGTTCTGAAAGCGGCATCGTGATAAAGCCCTACTGTGAAGGCAGCGCTGTCCGAAATTGAAACTGCTTGTACATCTGCCGTCGCAAAGCGTTTTTTTGCTTCAGGTGTGCTGCACCCAATGGCTTCAGCGCCAAGGGCCTGAAATATGCGTGCTTCTAGGCCTTCACTGCAGGCTACCCGCAGTCCCTGCAAATCTTCTAAACAAGCTATAGGCGATCGGCTAAATAAGTTGTATTCGCCTGTCGCAACAATCCTGCCCATGAGAATTCCCTGAGCCTCAAAGTCTTGGCTAAAGTACTGCCGATATAAGAGCTCAGAGACATGTGTAGCAGCCTCAGCACTACTGAACATAAAAGGCAGACTAAGAGCTTGCGCAGCAGGGAACATACGCGCATCCCACGCAGAATAAACAGGACACAAATCGGTACAGTTGTTCAGTAGCGCTTCAATACCCTCGCGTTCCGAATGCAAGGCTCCACCCCACACCGCATGTACGCCAATTGCACCGCCGCTCATTTCATTCAGGCGCCGAAACGCAGGAATAAAAACGTCTTGCACAGCAGGCGAGGCTTGGGGAATATGCGAACTCACACGCAGGATGTAGTCTGGTTTACGGGTCGACAACTCAGGCGCATCTAACCAGCTTCTGGCGACCGATGTTTTAGTCGTGACCTGCTCCGGCGTGTCGCTTCCGTTAATTTGTCTACTGTCTTGGGTCATAAAGAAATCAATCAGACTTGATATTGGCCTGCTTAACCAGGCGAGCGTAAAGATCCATCTCAGAAGACAAATATTTGCCTAGCTCCTCGCCTGTACTCGCAATGACCCGAAAACCCTGACCTTCTAGCCTAACTTTCAGATCTGGCTGTGTTAGCACGCTTTGAAAAGTACGGTAAATGCGAGATACCACAGCGGGCTCTGTTCCAGTTGGCACAAATACGCCAAACCAAGTCTCAATTTCGTTACCGGGAATTCCAGCTTCGCTCATGGTCGGAATATCGGGTGCCAAAGGCGAACGGATGGCAGAGGTCAGACCTAAAGCCCTAAGCTTGCCAGCTTTTATGTGCTGCAAAGCTAAAGGTAGCGTAGGGAACATGGCATCGACTTGACCAGCCAAGGTGTCATTGAGTGCCTGGGCTGTTGATTTGTAGGGAATATGGTTCAATTTGGTCTGCGTTGTGATCTGCAGGTTCTCGCCTGCAAAGTGACCAATGCTTCCATTTCCCCAAGACGAATAGTTCAACTTGCCACTTTCGCGCCGCGCCAAGTCAACAAAGTCACGCGCCGACTGTGCCTTAACCTGGGGATTGACCGCAAGGACTAAAGGCACTGAGGTGACCAGCATCACGGGTATAAACATCTTGCGCGGGTCGTAATTCATATTCATCATCGACGGGTTTGTAGCAATCGATGTTGACGTGATCATGATTGTGTAGCCATCGGGCTTGGACCTAGCGACGAACTCTTCACCAATCGCACCGTTGGCCCCTGCTTTGTTTTCTATAACCAAAGTCTGGCCAAAAGCTGTGGAGAGCGAGGGCGCAATGGCGCGCGTCAAAATATCCCCGGTGCCTCCCGCTGAAAAAGGAATCACCACCGTTACAGGCCGGTTGGGATAGGCTTGCGCCTGAGCAACACTTAATCCAAAAACCAAATTGCAGCAGATCGCCAATACCAAAGAAGATAAAGATCGAGTAATTCGTTTCATGTTTGTCTCCTTGTTTGTTGTTAAAACTTTCTTTGTTTTAAGGGCAAATGTAGGCATTTGTCAGGATAGTCACCAATACTTTTTCAGGGATTGAGACATCAAAGTTAATGATGGCTTTTATGTTCGTGCCAATAATGAAAGGACCTTAAGTGGAAATTAAAAGCATCAAGTTTTTTATAGCCGTCGCAGAAACCGGCAATATCACTAGGGCCGCCGAACAACTAGGTATCGTGCAGCCAGCATTGACACGCCACATCAACACCCTCGAAAAAGAGTTGGGTGTAACCTTGTTCAGCCGCTTACCCCGCGGCGTACAGATGACTGCCGTAGGCCGCGAGTTTTTAGTGCACTGCCGGCGCATCGTGGACGAACTCGAACGAGCACGACATGAAATAACTGCCCATGGAAGTCAACCGCGCGGCATCATCGCGCTGGGCTCTACTACAACGCTGGGGCATGTACTGATGCCCACTATCGTGAGGCAATGCCTAAGAGAATTGCCAGAAATTTCTCTACGCGTAGTGGAAGCTCGCAGCGTGAATTTGCACGAGCAATTGTTGACGGGAACTTTAGATCTGGCAGTGCTAACCAACCCCGTGGGTTCGTACCAATTGAGTTTACAGCCCCTCATGTCAGAGCCCTTGTGCTTGGTGGGCCACTCAACTAGGCTTACTAAACAAGACAGCATCAGTTGGGATGATGTTGTCCAATTACCCTTGGTCACCACTCCGGGCATGCGAGCCTTGGCTTCAGGCGACACTGGTCAATTCAATCGCTTGAACGTAGTTGCCGAAGTGGACTCTATAGAAACCATACGTGGCCTGCTTATAACCGGCAACGCCCTTTCCATCGTTCCCCAAAGCACCTATCAAAAAGACATTCAAGTCGGCCTTTTAAATGCGGTTCCTTTAACCCCAATACGCACGCGCACGCTGGTGTTGGCATCGCGAAGCGAAAATGCCGACCTCCAAGCAATTCGACAACTCAGCCTTATCATCCGGCAGGGAATTCAACAAACGATGGGCAAATCAACTTAACTTTTTCCCGAAGTGCGAGAACGCGAAGCCAAAATTTTGAAGGTGATGCAACAACACCCAGAAGGCAGCATGGACGACTGGGTCAGCCAAGCTTATGACGATGTGCCGCCGCGGCTTTGGCCCGTGGCCATGCGTTCACTATTGGCCCATGTAGAGCGTATTCGCAGCCTCACCGTTGGATGACATCTGAGTCATCACCTAGGCGAATGACGTAGACGTCACAGAAGCAAAACAATACGTTGTTTATCGTTGGTAGATGCCAGCCATCAACCGAAGAAACTGTCAGCCTTGCACTGCGTGTTGCGAAGGTTGGCTTGACATCAAAAGCCCTGTTGCAAAAGCTCATTTAGGCGCAGCTTGCACGCACTGCACAGGCCAAGGCTGCGGCATTTACGATGACCGACCCAAAGACCCTTGCCAAAGTTTTCACTGCGCTTGGCGACAAGAAGGCTCGCTGTTGCCACAGACCATGCGGCCCGACTTGTCGGGCGTGATCGTGATGACAGACCAACTGCAATGGCAGGGTGAAGATGTCATCGTGGCGGTGGCCACTGGCACACGCATTCCGGCGCGCAGCTTTCACTGGCTCTGTAGTTTGGCGCACCTCACATCGCGCCAGCTGGCGGCGGTGGAGTTCAACCAAGACGCGCGGGGCTTCAACGGAGAGTTCAATCTACGTTCAGTTGGCCCTGAAGAATTTAGACAGTTCATGGTGACGTACTTTTCCGAAAAAGGATTTATGGGCACTTCTGTCTCTCACCCGCAGCGCGTCATCGACTTGGTGGCACATTAACCGTTCTGCTTTTCTTGCGTGGCCAAAAACACCCGGGCCACACTGGGCGAAATTTGCGCCCATGCTTCATCCCTCATGTGCGCAGGCCTGTGTTTGCTGTAGCTGAATTTAGTGTCTTTTGAATACCCATGCATGGCAAACGCCACGCAGTTGGTGGTGCCAGGCGCGTTGGCCACCCACAGTGCACCGTCAAATGCAGCCTCGATGCGGTCCACATACACATCGCGATAAGCGTTAAAGCGGTGCAAGTTGGCAACCGTCAAACCGCCCTTGTTCAACACGCGTCGGCAGTCGGAATAAAACTGGATGGAGCACAGTTGCTCGGGCATGCCGTGTTGGTCAAAGCCATCGACAAACACCATGTCAAATGTTTGTTCGGTCTGCGCCATGAAATGCGCCGCATCCATCTGCACCACTTGAAAGCGCGCATCGTCATCGGGAATACAAAAGCTTTGGCGCAATGCAATGACGTGCGGATTGATCTCCACCACCGTGATCAGCGCGTCGGGCAAATACTTGTAACAAAACTTGGCCAGTGAACCGCCGCCCAAACCCACCATCAACATGCGTTTGGGTTGCGGCTGAAACATCAACACGCCCATCATCAAACGCGTGTATTCAAACTGCAGCTCATCGGGTCGCGCCACGCTCATGCGACTTTGGATGTCGATGTCTGAAAACACCATCGACTTGGCCGATGCCGTTTCTTGCACAACAGGTTTTTCGAAACGCTCGTCAGACGTGGTGCGTGACATTGCAATCTTTCAGAATGAGCCGCCCGTTGGCTAAAGCCAAGCGAAAAAGTCTCAAAGAAAATAAAAGTGTGAAGCTCGCCGATACGCCGGATTCTGTGCACGCGGGTTGCCCCACGCGTGACCGTCATTAATCTGGGCCGAGGGTCGCCCACTCGGCTCGGTGCTACCTACCCGCCAACTCGGCGGACCGCCTCAGCGTTGGCCTACTTGGTATTGCTGCGCGTAGAGATTGCCCGTTTCACCCGCACTTAAGCGGCTCGTCTCTGTTGCTCTAATCCTCACCTCACGGTGGAGAGGTGTTACCTCTTACGCTGTCCTATGCAGTCCGGACGTTCCTCCAGTGCCTGGTTTCCCAGATTGCACCAGCGACGGCCTAGCGAGCTTCACACTCGGATTATCGACGGATAATCAGGCCCCTCGACATAACTTGCCCGATCACCACGGGCCACTCGCTTGTGATTCGACTCTCAGAACTCAAACTGCCGCTATCGGCCCTTCCCGTCGAAGCACTTCGCGCCGCCGATGCTCCCGCCGAAACCGAGGCAGATCGACAGCTTGCACCTCACCCTGTTGACGCACTGCTCGTTTTAGCGGCTGAGGCCTTGGGTGTGACGCCGAACGACATTGCCACGCTGCATGTGTTCAAGCGCAGCTTTGACGCCCGCAAGCAAAACCTATTGGTGGTCTACATCGTGGACATCACGTTGGTAGATGTAACGCAAGAAGCCGCGCTGCTGACCCAGTACGAAAAGAACTCACACATCCAACCCACGCCCGACATGTCGTGGCACGCGCCTGCACACGCGCCGAGCGACTGGGGATCTTCATCGGCAACAGGAGCAGGCGAGCGCCCCGTGGTGGTGGGTTTTGGACCATGCGGCATTTTTGCGGCGCTGGTGTTGGCGCAAATGGGCTTCAAGCCCATCGTGATTGAGCGCGGCACCCCCATGCGCCAGCGCACCAAAGACACCTGGGGCCTGTGGCGCAAAAAGATTTTGAATGTGGAAAGTAACGTGCAATTTGGTGAAGGCGGTGCAGGCACGTTTTCAGATGGCAAGCTCTACAGCCAAATCAAAGACCCGCGTCACTTGGGACGCAAGGTCATGCAAGAGTTTGTGCGCTTTGGTGCACCCGAAGAAATTTTGTTTGCTGCGCACCCGCACATCGGCACCTTCAAGCTGGTGAAAGTGGTGGAAGGTTTGCGCGAAGAAATCATCCGCTTGGGTGGTGAAGTGCGGTTTGAACAACGTGTAGTGGATATCGACTATGAAGACACCACGAGCAACGCTTCCAATGCCCTCAACGCATCATCTTCCCGAACCATTCAAGCCCTGCGCATTCACAACCACGCCACCGACGAAACCTATACCCTGCCCGCCCGCCATGTGGTGATCGCGCTCGGCCACAGCGCACGCGACACCTTCACCATGCTGCACCGTCATGCCGTGGCGATGGAAGCCAAACCATTCTCGGTGGGTGTGCGCATTGAGCACCCGCAAGGCGTGATTGACCGCGCACGTTGGGGCCAGCACGCCGGCCACCCTCTGCTGGGCGCAGCCGACTACAAGCTGGTGCACCACGCCGAAAACGGCCGCGCCGTGTATAGCTTTTGCATGTGCCCCGGCGGCACGGTGGTGGCTGCCACCAGCGAAGCCGGCCGCGTGGTGACCAACGGCATGAGCCAATACTCACGCGCCGAGCGCAACGCCAACGCAGGCATTGTGGTGGGCATTGACCCCAGCGACTACCCCACCGACCCCGCTGCCTTTGAATCTGAGCTAGGTCAAGAGCTAGGCAACGCCGTGCGTCACTCCACACACGACGCCCCGGGCGGCTACCACCCGCTAGCAGGCTTGGTGTTGCAACGCCAACTCGAAGCCCACGCCTACACCTTGGGCGGCAGCACCTACGAAGCGCCTGCGCAACTGGTGGGCGACTTTGTAGCCGACCGTGCGTCTACTGAGTTGGGCAGTGTGGAGCCCTCGTACAAACCAGGTGTAAAGATGGTGAGCCTCAACAGCGCCTTGCCCAGCTACGCCATCGCCGCCATGCGCGAAGCGCTGCCCGTGTTTGGCCAAAAAATCAAAGGCTTTGACATGCACGACGCGGTGATGACGGGTGTAGAAACACGCACCTCATCGCCCCTACGCATTGCCCGCGACGACGACACCTTGCAAAGCCCCACGCTCTTTGGCCTATACCCCGCAGGCGAGGGCGCAGGCTATGCGGGCGGCATTTTGTCGGCGGGAGTGGATGGCATCAAGGTGGGGGAAGCAGTGGCGCGCTGCCTGATGGGGACACGGCGTTAGCGGTAAAGCAGGCGATCCAAATCCGTCAGTTCTGCTCGTGCCTTTTTGGCCATCTGCGATTGCTCTTTAAGCCAACGTTTCAGCTCAGCTTCGTTTTGAATACGACGCAGGTCGTACTCTAGTGTGCTCACGTATTGCTCTTTGTCGCGCAACTGAATCGCCAGTGCGCGCGCCAAGCTTTCGGCGCTGATGTGGTCTAACTCATTCACACCTAGATAGTGACGAATTTCAAACTGGGCTTGTGCTTCGTCTTCTTCTAGCGCCTCCACTTGCTCATCCAGCAGCAGACACATAGCGTTGAGTTTGTCGTCCGCCATGCGGCTCAAACTGGCGCTGTCGATTTGTGCCAGTTGCAATTGCAGCTTCAGCAACTCGGACAAATTTTTACGGTCATAGGCTGCATTGACTTCGCTCATCAGCGCGGTTTTGCGCAAGCGCTCGGCTTCATCGGGTTCGCGGTCGGGGTGCAAGGCGCTGGCGAGTTGCCGATATATGGTGCGCAGCGCGGTGTTGGCATCCATCTTTTGCTGCTCATCTTTTAGTTGTCGTGCCGCTGGTTTTTTCTTGGTCTTCTTCGCTTGGCGCTTGTCTTCTAGACGTTGCTGCTCGACACGGTGTTGCCTTATGCCAGCTTCAAACACGGCCTCTGCTGTGTGTAAATCGTCTGCGCCTTCGAGGGGTTTACCGAGCAAATCTTCCATCACCGATTTGGCGTGCTCAGCGCCCGCACGGGCTTCTTCCACCAAAGCTTGGGCGTCTTCTTCGCTGTGGTGATGGTTGAACACAACTTGCACTTGCGCGTCCTGCTTGTGTGCCAACGACTCGCACAGCGCCAAAACAATTTGCGTGGCGCTGCGCCTTTGCTTCGCCGTGAGCTCGTCGTGGCGCACGCGCTCATCCAAAAACAAGAGCAAGCTTTTGCACGCCGCATCTTCTTGTTGCTGCAAGGCCGACATCTGACTCAGATGGCTGCTGCGGTGTTTGACCGACAGGGCCTCCAATATTTCAATCGACATCGACAGCTGCGACACGCGAGCCAACAAGGCGTTGAAACGCTTTTGTGCACGCGTCAGTTCAGCAGCAGGCTGAATGGCAACGGTCGCCACCGCTTGCGCAGGGGCGACCGTCCAAGGAGAGGGCGAATGGCTCAAAGAAAAAACTCAGCCTCTTGCATTTTGCAAAGCCGCAATGCGCTCTTCCAACGGTGGGTGCGAGGCAAACCATTTGCCCAAACCACCGGTAATGCCCATCGCGGCCACGCTGGTGGGCAGCTCACCAGCTTGCATGCTGTTCAAGCGGGCCAAGGCATTGATCATGGGCTGCTTGTTGCCCATCAGTTGTGCAGCACCTTCGTCAGCGCGGAACTCGCGCTGACGGCTGAACCACGCCACCACCATGCTGGCAACAAAGCCCAACAAGATATCCATGACGATGCTGGTGATGTAGTAGCCCATACCAGGCCCAGTGGATTCATCGTCCTTGCTGCGCAGCATGCTGTCCACAAAGTAGCCCACCACACGGCTCAAGAACACCACAAAGGTGTTGAGCACGCCTTGAATAAGTGCCAGCGTGACCATGTCGCCATTGGCTACGTGGGCAATTTCATGGCCCAATACGGCTTCAATTTCTTCACGAGTCATGCCTTGCAGTAGACCGGTAGACACCGCCACCAAGGCGGAATTTTTGAATGCGCCCGTGGCAAATGCGTTGGGCTCGCCGTCGTAAATCGCCACTTCCGGCATGGCAATGCCCGCCCGCTCTGACAGGCGCTGCACGGTGCTAACGATCCAGGCTTCGTCCGCGTTAGCGGGCTGGTTAATCAACCGCGCACCCGTGCTCCACTTGGCCATGGGCTTGCTGATCAAAAGCGAAATGAAGGCGCCACCAAAACCCATGATGAGCGAAAAGCCCAACAAAGCCGTGAGGTCTAAACCGTTGGAAGTGAGAAAGCGATTGACGCCCAGCAAACTGGCGACGACGCCCAGCACCACCATCACGGCGAGGTTGGTGAGGACGAACAGAAGAATGCGTTTCATGATTTTCCTTTGCGCGGGGAATACAAAATTCCGCGAACAAGGATGGTAGGGGCGAACACTTGTAATTCAATGCCATCGCACCAAAAAACCACACGAAAACTAGGCAAAGCCACGGTCAGTTGTGGCACTTGAGAACCACTTCGCGCTTAGGGCGAAACACCTGTGCGTCTTCGTAATAAGTCCGCTCGGCATTGGCTGGCCACCAGCCTGGCACGCCCAACACGGGCAGCGGCTCGTAGGGTTTGGTGGTAAGTTTGGTGGGCTGAAGGTCTTGCACCAGCCAGTCGTCTAGCGCAGCCTCGTCGTGAGCATTGACATGACTATCCACGCGGTACACGTGACCCGTGATGGACTTGTAGGGCGTGACAAGTTTTTCAAGCAGAGCGTGGCCAAACAACACCAAATGCACCTGCTGCCATTGCTCGCGCATGCCCACAAACAGCGTGACCCAATCGCGTGCTTGCAGCGCAGCCCACACCTCGTCGGGTGCGTGCATGAGCACCACGTTTTCATCAAACAGCGTCAGCGCGTCGCGCACGGGGCCGCGTGTGGGGCGAATACCTTGGGTTTCAATCTCTGCGGCTTGCAGTTGGTTCAGGCGGCGTTTGGCCTGTGGAAAGCGTTGCCAACACAGGCCGTTGAAGAAGTCGTGCAGACCATCTCGTGTGGGGACTTGGGCTGTTTTGAAAATGAAGTCTTCGTAGGCTTGGTTTTCTGGCAAGGCTGATTGGGGGACGAACTTCACTGCGCTGGCCTCGCGCTTGGCTGTGTGTGTGTATTGGTTTAGAGCTTCGGCGACGCTTTGTTGTTGCAGTGCTTGTTGTGCAGTCGGCTCGCCAAGTTCGCGCCACGGCGCGAACCACGGCTGCGACCAATCGATGTCGGCTAAGACAGCGCCTGCAAAGCCTTCCGCTTGCTGACTTAAACCACGCGCCAAGGCAGTGTCTCGCCAGAGCGCAGGGGCTTCAAGTCGGCTTCGCCCAATGCAAAGCTCTCGGGGGGTGTCCAGCTTTCTTTGCGCAGGGTGAGCGTGCCGACGTTGCGCGGCAAGCCATAAAAGTCTGCGCCGTAGAAGCTGGCAAAGCCTTCGAGTTGGTCAAGCGCACCCTCGTTATCAAACGCTTCGGCGTACATGGGCATGGCCGCGTGCGCGGTGTAGCAACCGGCGCAACCGGTGGCGTGCTCTTTCAGATGCGCTGGATGGGGGGCGCTGTCTGTGCCCAAAAAGAATTTGGCCGAGCCGCTGGTTGCCGCTTTGACCAAAGCCAGACGGTGAGTCTCGCGCTTCAACACGGGCAAGCAGTAGAAATGCGGGCGAATACCGCCAGTAAAAATGGCGTTTCGGTTGTACAGCAAATGGTGTGCGGTGATGGTGGCTGCGGTGTAAGTGTTGCTTTCGGCCACGTACTGCGCGGCGTCCGCGGTGGTGATGTGCTCAAACACGATTTTGAGTTCGGGGAAGTCTTTGCGCAACGGAATGAGCTGGGTGTCGATGAACACGGCCTCGCGGTCAAACAGGTCTATATCAGCGCTGGTGACTTCGCCGTGCACCAACAGCAACATGCCCGCTTTTTGCATGGCTTCGAGTGTTTTGTAGGTCTTGCGCAAGTCGGTCACGCCTGCATCGCTGTTGGTGGTGGCGCCTGCAGGGTAGAGCTTGGCGGCCACCACGCCTGCGTCTTTGGCGCGGGCGATTTCATCGGCGGGCAGGTTGTCGGTGAGGTAGAGCGTCATCAAGGGCTCGAAGGTCACGCCACCCTCGGCATTTTTAGGCACGGCGGCCAAGATGCGTTGTTTGTAGGCCATTGCCTGTGCAGCCGTGGTGACGGGGGGCCTAAGGTTGGGCATGATGATGGCGCGGCCGAACTCGGCGGCGGTGTGGGGTACCACGGTGTTGAGTGCTGCGCCATCGCGCACGTGCAAGTGCCAGTCGTCGGGTTTTGTGATGGTGATTTCTTGCGTCATGCCTTGATTGTCGACGAAAGTCATTTAGTTTCTGGGCTCGCTGTGGGCAGAGGGCGTGGGCAGGTTCCTCATGCTGGGGTACCAGAAATCGTCACCTGCCCACTGCCTACACCCACAGACTGCGGCTTACAAAAGTTGAGTTCGGACAGTTGGTTAACCCACAGTTGCGCGGCTTGGGTGCGGCGGCTGGCGATTTCTGTAATACAGCATGAGTCAGCCGCCGTACCCAAGCTGCGCAACCCTAGCCGGAGAATTAATTAGGTTCTGACCCCAATTAGGATCAATGCGCCAAGATCTTGTTCAAGAACTCTTTGGTGCGAGGCTGACGGTTTTCTGGGTGATTGAAAAACTCGTCTTTAGAGCAGTCTTCCAGAATCTTGCCCCCCACATCCATAAAGATCACGCGGCTGCCTACTTTGCGGGCAAAGCCCATTTCGTGGGTCACGCACATCATGGTCATGCCTTCGTTCGCCAAGTCCACCATTACGTCCAACACCTCGCCCACCATTTCGGGGTCGAGGGCTGAGGTGGGCTCGTCAAACAACATCACGATGGGGTCCATGCTCAGGGCGCGGGCAATGGCCACGCGTTGCTGCTGGCCGCCTGAGAGCTGGCCTGGAAACTTGTCTTTGTGTGCCATCAGGCCCACGCGTTCGAGGTATTTCAAACCGTGTGCGTGGGCTTCTTCTTCGCTGCGGCCCAGCACTTTTTGCTGGGCGATGGTCAGGTTTTGGGTCACCGATAAATGCGGAAACAGCTCGAAGCTTTGAAACACCATGCCCACGCGGCTGCGCAGTTTGGGCAGGTCGGTGTCTTTGCCGTGCACAGACACGCCTTCCACATAAATTTCGCCTTCTTGAAAAGGCTCCAAGGCGTTGATGGTTTTAATGAGGGTGGATTTGCCCGAACCCGAGGGGCCACATACCACCACCACTTCGCCCTTTTGGATGACGGTGGAGCAGTTGTTCAGCACCTGCACAGGGCCATACCACTTGGACACATTTTTTAATTCAATCACAGCAACTCCAATGCGCTCAGCGAATGATGGCAATGCGCGCTTGCAAGCGACGCACGAGGGCCGAGAGGCCAAAACAAATCACAAAATACGCCAAGGCGGCCAAGATATACACCTCTTCCACACGCCCATAAATTTTGCCCGCCGTCACAAAACCCTTCAGCATGTCGTAAGCGCCAATGGCATAGACCAGCGAGGTGTCTTGAAACAAGATGATG
Source organism: Limnohabitans sp. (assembly GCF_040401135.1). Classification (GTDB taxonomy): domain Bacteria; phylum Pseudomonadota; class Gammaproteobacteria; order Burkholderiales; family Burkholderiaceae_C; genus Limnohabitans. Next base: position 24,433 of record NZ_JBBAOV010000031.1, read on the forward strand.
GTTTGCGTCAGCAACACCGGAATCATGTTGCGAAACGCTTGTGGCAACACAATGAGCCGCATGTTCTGCGCGTAGCTCATGCCCAAGGCCTGACCCGCCATGACCTGACCACGCGAAACGGACTGAATGCCCGCACGCATGATTTCGCTGAAATACGCCGCTTCAAAAGCCACAAAGGTAATGGTGGCTGACAGCTCGGCGCCAAGAGAGCGGCCAATCAAAAACGGGATCAACAAAAAGAACCACAAAATCACCATCACCAATGGGATGGAGCGCATGCCGTTCACATAAATCACCGCGGGCGTGGACAACAGTTTGTTGCCCGACAAGCGCATGAGCGCCAAGACAGTGCCCAACACAATGCCGCCGATGGTGGCCACGATGGTTAGCTCAAAGCTAAACAGCATGCCCTTCAGCACAAATTTGCTAAAGATGTCCCAGTCGACAAACGAAAAATCGAGTGCACCCATGCTCAGTGCCCCCCGCCTACATTGCCAGCCACCACCATGCCTGGAATTTGCAGGCGACGCTCGAAAAAAGCCATCACTCGGTTCACCGTAAAGGCTGACAAAGCGTACAACCCCGTCACGGCCAAGTACACCTCAATGCCGCGCGAGGTTTCTTCTTGCACTTGCATGGCGTACATGGTGAGTTCGGCAATCGACACGGCAAAGGCCACCGAAGAGTTCTTCAACAAGTTCATCGACTCGCTGGTGAGCGGCGGCCAAATGGTACGAAACGCAATGGGCAACAGCACATAGCGGTAGCTTTGCCACGTGGTAAAACCCACGGCCATGGCGGCATAGCGCTGACCGCGTGGCATGGCTTGAATACCCGCACGCAGCATTTCTGCAATGCGTGCCGAGGTGAAAAAGCCCAAGCTCAACACCACCAACACAAACCCCGACACCTGTTGCATGGCCGGAAAGACCTTGGGCAACACAAAGTACCAGAGAAAAATTTGAACCAGCAAGGGGATGTTGCGAAACAGCTCCACCCACCCTGAGGCAAATCGGGCCAAGCCCACATTCAAACGCGTGTCTTGGGGCAAGGTGCGCAAAATGCCAATGAAGCACCCAGACACCATCGCCACCACCCAGGCACTGCCCGCTACAGAAAGCGTCCAGCCCCAGGCTTCAAACATCCACTCGAGGTAGGTTCTTCCGCCGCCATCGTCTTCAAGAAAAACCTGCCATTCGAGTGCCATCTAGTTGCGCTTTTAAAAATTACTTCTTGGCGTAAGCTTCAACAGGCCTGTCGTTCAAGTTCGCCCAAGCACCCTTGGTCGCGTCGCTGGCGGTCAAGCCCAATTTGATGTTCTTGGGTGGAATGCCTTGCACAAACCACTTGTCGTACATCTTGGCGAGGTCGCCCGACTTGGCCAAAGCAGCAATGGTGTCGTCAGCCAATTTTTTGAAGGCTGGGTCGTCCTTGCGGAACATGATGGCGATGGGCTCGACGTTCAACACTTCGCCCACGATTTTGAAATCGCCTGGGGCTTTGGAGTTGGCGATGTTGCCCGCCAAAATTTGGCCGTCCATCACAAACGCGTCAGCGCGGCCCGACTCGAGCAACAAAAAGCTGTCTGAGTGGTCTTTGCCAAACACTTCTTTGAAGTCAACGCCCGTGGCGCGTTCGTTCTTGCGCAACAGTTGCACCGAGGTGGTACCCGTGGTGGTGGCTACGTTCTTGCCGTTGAGCTGAGTGATGTTGGTGATGCCCGAATTGGCGCGCACCGCAATGCGCACTTCTTCCACAAACGTGGTGAAGGCAAAAGCCACTTGCTTTTGGCGGGCTTCGTTGTTGGTGGTGGAGCCGCACTCGATGTCCACGGTGCCGTTTTCTGTCAAAGGAATGCGGTTTTGTGACGTGACCGAGGTGTATTTGACTTCTAGCTTTTTGCCAGCCGCTTTTTCAAGGTTGTCAATGATGCGTTGGCAAATCTCAACGTGGTAGCCCACATATTTGCCGTCACCCAAGGTGTAAGACAAGGCGCCCGAAGAGTCGCGCACACCCATGGTGACGCTGCCCGAGGCTCTAACTTTGGCGATGGTGTCATTGGCTTGCGCAAAGGCGGTGCCAGCCAACAAGGTGGCCACGGCCAAGGTGATGAACTGCTTTTTCATGTGAAGCTCCAGTTGAGGTTAAAGGAAGTGCAAAATTGCATTCTAGAGACTAGCCGCCTTGGGGAAATCACTTAGATCTTTTGCCCAGTAGCAAGGCGATGTTCATCTCTGCCGACAAGGTGCTGGCATAAAACTTCTCAATCATCTCCACCGACGTGCGAGCGTTTCTGGCCAA
>NZ_JBBAOV010000032.1:0-26099 GCF_040401135.1 Limnohabitans sp.
AATTTAATTACATAGGTTACAAAACAACCTGGCACGGCCTTTGCATAACAGTCTTACCTTTATTTCGGACTGTACTCAAAGTGAATGCTTCTTCTGTCAACGTAATTCATGCCGTTTGGTTGGACCCTTTCAGTCCGATCAACGCCGCAGATCGCGCCCAGCTGGATGCCGCAGGTATCAGTCTGGAAACTGTGTCTACCTTGGGCGACCTCACGCTGGCTTTGCGCCGCGCACATGTGTTGGTTGTTCGCTTGGGCGATAACGCCGAGCTGCTTCAAGAAGTTCAAACCCTGATTGCCCAACTCGGCCACACCGTGCCCGTGCTGTGCCGCGTGGACCGTCGCCGCATGGAAGTGGCTGTGGACGCGATGCGCTTGGGTGCTTTGCATGTGTTGTCGGCTGACGAGTGGTCTGCCGCAGCTTGGCAAGGCGCTGTGAAAGGCCTGAACGCCCCCGAACTCAAAACCAAGAGCTACGTGTTTGTGGACCCCATCAGCCAGCATTTGTTGGCCTTGGCCCAGCGCGTGGCACAAACCGATGTCACCGCTTTGTTGGTGGGCCCCACAGGCGCTGGCAAAGAAGTGTTGGCCCGTGTGTTGCACGAGTCATCCCCCCGCGCCAAGGCCCCGTTTGTGGCACTCAACTGCGCGGCCATGCCTGAGCATTTGATTGAAGACATGTTGTTTGGCCATGAGAAGGGCGCTTTTACCGGCGCTTTGAAAGAGCACAAAGGTTTGTTTGAACAGGCCCACGGCGGCACCATCTTCTTGGACGAAATTGGCGAGATGCCTATGAACTTGCAAGCCAAGTTGTTGCGCGTCTTGCAAGAGAAAAAACTCAACCGCTTGGGCGGTGAAGGCACGATTGACCTGGACATCCGCGTGATCGCGGCCACCAACAAAGACTTAAAGCTCGCCATCGAGCAACGCGAGTTTCGCGAAGACTTGTATTTCCGCATCAGCACCTTCCGCTTGCGCATTCAGCCTTTGAAAGACCGCTCAGGCGACATCGTGCCTTTGGTGGCGCAGTCTTTGGCGCGTCATGTCAAAGGTGGTTTGCCTTTCACGGTCACGCCTGAAGCACAAGCCTTGCTGCAAAGCTACCCATGGCCCGGCAATGTGCGCGAACTTGAAAACGTGGTGCAACGCGCCGTGGTGTTGAGTGGTGGCCGCACCATCAGCCCCGCGCATTTGATGTTTGACGATGCACAAATGGACGAGCAAGCCTTGCCTGTGATGTCCAGCATGACAGCAGCGATGCCACAAGTGTTTGAAGAAACGCCCCTGGCTGCAGCGCCTGTCATACCCGCCTTAGCAGCCCCCACTTATTACAGCCCAGCAACTGCGTATGCCGCTGCGCCCATCGAAACACGCCCAGAGGCAGCGGCCCCGATCGACTTGGACAGCGCGGTAAAAGCCAGCGAACTGCAAGTGATCATGGCCGCGCTTCAAAGCACCGACAGCCGCCTAGAAGCGGCTGCCAAGTTGGGCATCAGCCCACGCACTTTGCGCTACAAGCTGGCGCAAATGCGCACCCGTGGCATGACTGAAGGAGCCTCCGCATGATTGATCGCATCTCACAAGCCAACGTTCAATCGATGATTGAAACGCTGCGTTCCTACCAAACACAAGCCGCAGGTGTTAACTCTCCTGCTGGCGAAGCGGCGACCGCCAAGGTTCAAGGTCAACCCGACTTTTTCAAGTCGGTGCAAAACGCGTTGGACAGCGTGAACGAGACGCAGATGAAATCACGCGGTATGCAAGAAGCCTACGAACGTGGCGAAGAAGTGCCCCTGACCGAAGTGGTCTTGAGCATGCAGAAATCGTCGCTGGCTTTTGAAGCCACCTTGCAAGTACGCAACAAAGTGATGAAAGCGTACGAAGAAATCATGAACATGCCGGTTTGATACTGGATTGAGAGACTGATATGGCAACAGATACCTTAAATATGAACGCAGTGGGCATGCCCAATGCCACGGGCCTAGAGACCACCGGTGCAGCTAATGCAAGCGGTGCAACGGGCAATGCGTCACGCTTGCCTTCCTGGATCAACACCCAAGAAGGCCCTGGCGCAGTGGTGATGGACGTGCTGCGTCAGCCCAGCGTGCGAAAGGCCTTGCCTTTCATCGTGATCTTTATGCTGCTGATGTCGGTGGCGGTGTTCTTTACCTCAATGAAGCCCACGCCCTACCGTCCTTTGGTGTTGATGCTCAGCGACGCTGACAAGCAACAAGCCATTGAAGCTTTGAAAGCTGCTGAGTTCAAGCCTGAAGTGGATGTCAACACCGGCCAAATCTCGGTGCCTACATCTCGTTTCCAAGAGGCCCGCATGTTGCTGGCCTCTAAAGGTTTGCCACGCACCGAAGCGTCGGGCATGGACAACCTCAAAGACATGCCCGCCATGACCACCAGCCAGTTCATGGAACAGGTGCGCTACAACAACGCGATGGAGCTAGAGCTGGCGCGCAGCATTATTCAAATTGGCGGCATCAAAGCTGCCCGCGTGCATTTGGCCGCGCCCAAGCAAAGTGTGTTTGTGCGTGACCGCGCGCCCACCAAGGCATCGGTGATCATCACCCGTTTGCCAGGCCGCACTATTTCGTCGGCCAACGTGCAGGCCATCATTCAGTTGGTGGCCTCCAGCGTGCCTTACCTTGCGCCTGAAAACGTGTCGGTGGTGGACAACTTTGGCAGCTTGATGAACGACATGTTGACCGAAGCGCCTTTGGGCCTGACCGCACAACAGCTCACCCACAAGCAGCAGATGGAAGACTTGTATCGCACCCGCTTGATTCAGTTGCTGGCCCCCATCGTGGGCGAGACCAACGTGACCGCGCAGGTGAGCATGAGCCTAGACTTCACACAAACCGAAGTGACCACCGAAGACTTTGACTCGCAAGACAAAGGCCCCAAGACCCGCTCTGAGTTGTTTGTGGAAGACCGCAACACCTTGCGTGATGCCATTGGTATTCCTGGCGCCTTGTCCAACACACCACCTGCACCCACCAACCCCCAAGCCACCACGCAAACCAACGCCGACCCCTTGAAGGGCGTGAGCGAAAAAGGCGTGCAAGTGACAGCGCGTAGCACCAAAAACTACGAGCTCGACCGCGCCGTGCGTCACACCAAAGGTGCGATGGGCGTGATCACCAAAATTGGTGTGGGCGTGTTGATCAACGAACGTCCTTTGCCACCGGGTGCCAAAGCAGAAAAGAACCCCGATGGCTCGACCCCCACCTCTGTGCCCTACACGCCTGAAGAGATCGAACGCTTGAACCAATTGGTCAAGGGCGCGGTAGGCTTTAACAACGACCGCGGTGACGTGGTGACCGTGGTGGGTACCAAGTTTGAGCCTCAGTACGACCCGACCGTCATTCCTTGGTGGCGCGATGAAAACTACCAAGTCATGGTGAACGCGGGTGTGGTGGGGAGCATCTTTTTGCTGATCCTCTTGACCGTGGTCCGTCCGATGGTGCGCCGCTTGTTGGCCCCCGAGATCGACCCCAAAGCCTTGGCTGCTGCGGCTGCCGATGCGGCCACCAACCAAGCCCAGATGGCGATTGATGTGGCCACGGCCGAAAATGCTGCGGCGCAAGCTGCTGCGGCCTTTGCCAAGAGAACCCATGAAGGCGAGATGCTGCGTATTTCTGAAGAAGCCATGCGTGCGGCTGAAGAATCCGCCCGCTTGTCGCAAGAAGCTACTTATTCTGCTGAGCAGGCCCGCTTGGCTGCCGAGGCCAAAGCCGCCGCTGATGCGTTGGCCGCCGAAGAAGCCCGACTGCGTGAAGAGGCTTTGCGTGCGGAGCGTGAAGCGCAGATGGCTGCTGAGCTTGAAGCCGCCAAGGCTGCGGCAGTCGCGCCTGAAGAGTCTTCAGAAGAAATTGAAATTGAAGAAGGCGAGTCGCTGGAGTCGGTCAAAGCCCGCATGGCGAGCATGAAGCCGAAGAAACAGTCGATTTCAGCCGACTTGCTCAACACAGCCAATTCGTATGACGATAAAGTGGCGTTGATTCGCATGATCATGGCCGAAGATTCCACCCGAGTGGCTGGCGTGCTCAAGAGCTTGATCGAGAAGTAATAAATTTTCTGAGGATTTGAATCATGGCTGAAGACACCATTGTGATGACCGACAAGCTCCGCGCTGAACTTGCCAACATTACCAGCACCCAACGCGCTGCCGTTTTGATGCTCTTGCTAGGCGAAGAGCAAGCGGCTGAGATCATCAAATTTTTAAGCCCTAAAGAGGTTCAAGCGCTTGGCGCTGCGATGGTGCAAGTGGCCAACTTCTCACAAGAAGCGGTGAACTTTGTGCTGGACGAGTTTGTGGACCATCTGAAAAACCAAAACAACGTCAGCATCGGTGGTGCGGACTACGTGGAAAAAGTCATGCGCTTAGCGCTGGGCGATGACAAGGCTGCCTCTGTGTTGGGCCGCATCATGCCGGGTCAAGGCACCAAAGGTTTGGACATCCTGACTTGGATGGATGCCCGAGGTATTGCCGACATGATTCGTGGTGAACACCCCCAAGTGGTGGCCATCATCTTGTCGCTTCTGGAGAGCGAAGTGGCGGCCGATGTGTTGAATTATTTGCCGCCCGACACGCGCCCTGAGGTGATTCAGCGCGTAGCCAGTTTAGACACCGTGCAACCTTCGGCGATGGCTGAACTGGAAGCCATCATGAAGCAACAGTTTTCTAAGAACGCGTCGGCTCAGTCGTCTAGCTTTGGTGGCATTCAAGCCGCAGCCAAGATCATGAACTTGACCAAGACCGCGCTGGAAGCCAGCATCATGAGTGGCTTGAACGACATTGACCCCGACTTGATGCTCAAGATTCAAGACAATATGTTTACGTTTGAGAACTTGGTCAGCGTGGACAACAAAGGTATTCAGGTGCTTATGCGTGCGGTGGAGCCGGACTTGCTGATGATGGCTTTGAAAAATGCCAGCGAACCTTGCCAAGCCCGTTTCTTCGACAACATGTCCGAGCGTGCGCGCGGCATGTTCCGCGACGACATGGAGGCCAAAGGCCCACAACGCATGACCGATGTGGAGAACGCGCAAAAGCAGATCATGCGTCAAGCGCGTAAGTTGTCCGACTCGGGCGAATTGATCTTGGGCGGAGCAGACTTTGTTTAACCAACCCGATCCTGCTCGGGCTGCCGTTCCATGGCAACCCAACGCCGGCATCGCTGAAAAGCTGAGCAGCCGTGGCTATGCCACGACCCGCTGGACCAGCGATGCGCCAGAGGCGTTTGCTGATCTTGGGTATCCAGCCAAGACCAGCGGGTTTTCGGCTGCGCACTATCAGTCCACCCAGCTGCCGCTGAACCAGCAAGCCCAAGCATCGCTGGCGCTGCTGGAAGGTGAGTTCCGCAACGCGGGCTTGGGTGAAGAAATGCCGGTCTCTGTGGCTGGTGCAGAAACGAATGTTCACTTGCCATTTGTGATGGACGCTTATGGTGCATCACGCAAGTCCAAGCTGGGTATGCGTGTTGATCCATCTGTGTTGCAACGTGCGTTGGCACAAGCAGAAATGGCTGAAAACTTGGTGGTGAGCCGCATCACTTCAGATGAACAGATGGCTGACCTCATCGTGATTCATCCGGATGTGGCGGATGACGTGGAACCTCGCATGGTCGAGGCCGCAGCAGTTGCGCAAGCCGCAGAAGCTGCAGCGGCCATTGAAGCTGAGGCGGCACTCGAAGCTGAGGCAAAAGCAGCAGCCGATGCTGCTGCACAAGAAGCGCAGGCCGCGGCTAAGCTTGCAGAGTCAGCGTTGCCCGCGGTGGTAGGCGGCATTGCCCCCGAAGAAGTTGAACAGCGCGAAGCCGAGCAATTTGCCAAAGGCTTGACGCAAGCCCGCGAAGAAGCGGCCACGGCGTTGGCTGAAGCTGTGGCCAAGGCCACAGAAGATGCATTAGCCCAAGGGATAGCCCAAGGTATTGAGCAAGGTACAACGCAAGGTTTGGAACAGGGTTTAGAAAAGGGCCATGCACAAGGCATGGCCGCAGGCGAAGCCAAGACCAGAGCCGAGTTGGCCGAGGAGATGGCCGCACAGCGTGTGGTGTTTGAAAACGCCGCAACCGAGCTGAGCGCGTTGATCGCAGACCCTAAGAAATTTTTTGAGCCCCTCAAGCGCTTGGCCCTGCACATTGCAGAACAAGTGGTGGTGGGCGAGTTGCAGACGTCTAGCAAAGGCATGGAACGTTTGGTGCAACGCTGTTTGGATGAGTTGGATCATCCCGTGCATGGCGCGGTGGTGCTGGAGCTCAACCCCGAAGACAAAGCCCGCTTGCAAGCGCATGGCGGTGACTTCATCAAAGGCATGCGCCTAGAAGCCGTGGCCGATTTAAAAACGGGCAGCGTGCGCGTGATTGCCAACGACACGGTGGTGGAAGATTTGGTCGAACATCGGCTGGAGGGCTTGGCCAAAGCCTTGCTGGTCGATGTGGATGCTTGGCGCGAGAAGTCGCCCCTGGCTCAGCGTATTTTGGACGTTCAACAAGAAGAAGCGGAGGACGGTGATGTTCATTCCTGACGTGATCAACACCCTGTTGATGGGTTTGATTTTTGTGGTTGTCATTGTGACCATCGTTCGGCCGTTTGTGCTCAACATGGTGGGGCAAGCCGCATCTAACAATGACATGCAACGCGATGCTGTGGCAGCCGTTGAGCGCGAGATGATGCGCAAGGCTGAGTTGTTTGAATCCCAACGTGCGGAAAAAATCAAATACCAATTGATGTTGTTGGAAAAGCCAGAGAAGCCAAAACCCAAACCCGTGATCGAGCCCGAGCCTGAGCCAGAGTTGGTGCCCGAGCCGGAGGCGGTCGTCCAACCCGAAGTGGTTGAAGAACCTGCCGTAGAAGTGGCGGAGACGCCTATCGAAGAAGTGTCCGCAGAGTTGGCCACTGACGAGCCAGCGGCCGAGGTGCCAGCCGAAGACGCAGAAGAGGCATTGGCCGAAGGTGTGATTGAAATGCGTGAAGGTGAGACTTTCGCCGACATCAAAGAACGCATGCGCAAAGAACAACAAAAAGCCAAAAAGCCAAGCATTCCGCCAGAGTTGCTCAGCGGCGCCAAAAGCTACGAAGACAAAGTGGGCGTGGTGCGCATGGTGGTGCAATCAGACCAAGCGCGGGTGGCTTCTGCCATTCGCGGCATGATTCAGGTGGGTAAATAAAGCATGCTGGACTTTGCCAAAGAAGTTCAGACAAGCTTGCCCAAGCTACGCACCCCCGAACCGCTGCGCAGCGGTACCTTGGTGCGCTTGGTGGGACTGACTTTGGAGACACGCGGCATCATGGCACCTTTGGGTGCTTGCTGCGAAGTGATGGGCAAAGCTGGCCATCGCGTCGAGGCCGAGGTGGTGGGCTTCAACGACAAAACCTTGTACCTCATGCCCTTCACCGACCCTGTCGGTGTGGGCCCTGGCGACACTGTGCGTGTGATATCGAACTCGGGCCAAGTGCGCTTGGGCAACGAGCTGTTGGGCCGCGTGATTGATGGCCGCGGCATGCCGATTGACGGCAAACCCATGCCCCATTTGCCCGATCAGCTCAGCTTGTTGGGCTGCCCGCTCAACCCCATGGAGCGCGGCCCGATTGTTGAAATTTTGGATGTGGGTGTGAAGGCCATCAATGGCGCACTCACCATTGGCCGCGGCCAACGCATTGGTTTGGTGGCTGGTTCAGGCGTGGGTAAAAGTGTGCTGTTGGGCATGCTCACGCGCTTTACCAAAGCCGACATTGTGGTGATTGGTTTGATCGGTGAACGTGGCCGCGAAGTGCAGGCTTTTATTTCTGAATCTTTGGGTGCTGAAGGTTTGGCTAAATCGGTGGTGGTGGCTGCACCTGCCAACGTGTCGCCTGTGTTGCGCCTTAAGGCCACACACATGACGCATGTGATTGCTGAATACTTTCGCGACCAAGGCAAAAACGTGTTGATGCTGTGCGACAGCTTGACCCGTGTGGCCCACGCGCAGCGCGAAATTGGCTTGGCCATTGGCGAGCCACCTACAGCCAAAGGCTATCCACCGTCTGTGTTTGCCCTGCTGCCCAACTTGATTGAGCGCGGTGGTGTGGGCCGCCATGGCCATGGCTCGATTACCTCGATCTACACCGTGCTCGCCGAGGGTGACGACGGCAACGACCCGATTGTGGACATCGCGCGTGCGTCGCTCGATGGCCAAGTGATGTTGTCACGCCGCTTGGCCGATCAAGCGCATTACCCCGCGATTGATTTGAACGGTTCGATTTCGCGTGTCATGCAATCCTTGGTAAGCCCCGATGAGTTGAAGGAATCCAACAAGTTGCGCCGCTTGTGGTCGATCTACCAACAAAATGCCGACTTGGTGCAAGTGGGTGCGTATGAAGCTGGAAGCAACCCCGAGCTAGACGACGCCATTCGCCTGCGCGAGCAGATGGTGGAATTTTTGCGCCAAGACATGGACAGCGGCCAGGACTACGCCATGACGCGTAACCAACTGAGCCACATGCTGTCGTCATGAAGCCACGCGCCGCCTGGCCCGTGCTGGCCAAAAAAGCCAAAGAGAAATGCGACGAAGCCCTTGTCGAGTTAAAAAAGGCGCGTGACCGCGTGACGCATTTGGTGCAAAGCCGTGAGCGCATGCAGCTGCTCTACACCGACTATGTGGCGCGCAGCAAAGAGGCCGAGAGCCGCCCACACAGCATGTCAGAGACGCTGAACTTTCGTGGTTTTATGCAGCAGCTTCAAGCTTTAATTTCGCGTGTGAACGTGGACTTGATGGACGCGCAGCATGCGGTGGAAGTCAAGCGCTTGGCGCTTAGGGCCGCTGAGCAAAAGCGTATTCAAATGGAAACCTTGGTCGAGCAAGACCTCAAGGCGGTGCGCGACTACCACCGCAAGCGCGAACAAAAAGAGATGGACGCTGCGGGCATCACGCTCTACAACCTCAAACACTGATTACGAGCTGACCCAGCCTGCTTGTAGCCAATGCCAGTAGTTGGGTTTGAAGGCCCAAGGCATCCAGGTGGTGGGTGAGCTGTCAGAAAAAACTTGGCTGGTGAGGTGGTCATTCCACGCATCTTTTGCCCCCACACTGGCCAAGAGCTTTTGCGAAAAAGCTGCTTCCATGCCTTGCTTGGCCGTCACGTGGTGGCTCCACACCTGCAAGCCTGCAGGCAACAAACGCCCATCCGTTGGGCCCGACCACACATCGTGCAAGCTGCCCCAGCTGCGGCCTTGGAGTGTGGTTTTGAGTTGTGCCAATTCGTGCTCTACACGCGCTTGATCACGCACGCGAAAACGGTGTTGCCCCAATACGTTGTCAAACCAAAGGCAGGCCTTGGGGTGTTCTTTCAAAATTTCGGGCAGAGTGGCCAGTGCGTCTTGGCGGTGGTGATGCACCGCGATGCCTTGCGCCTTCAAGCGCTTGCCGTGTTGCCCATCAAACAGCAAAGCGGCGAGGGGGTCAATGTCATAGGCGTCGATGCGTTGGAAGCGGGCCAGCCAACTGGGCGGCATCATCCAACCTGCGCTGCCGCCTATCAACACCAAGTGTTCAGACTTGGGCTGCACTTGCGCCAAAAACTGATCGCTCAATTGCACCGTGGGCTGCCAGCGCTTGCGTGAGGTGTAGGCCTGCACATGCCAGTTGAGGCCGCCCGTGCCTCCCGCATGAATCAGGTCGCGAATCAGGCCCATGGGTTTGTCTTTGACTGCATGAATTAACTATACCGTCCAGAAAGCTGGCACGTGCCTTGCAAGGTACTTAGAAATAAGCACGTCTAGTGTCAAAAAACCGTCATCGCGCACAGGGAAAACATCATGCAAAGTTTCGATTGGGTTCAATTCATGGCCAGCACCTTCAGTGTGTTGCTGCTGCTGGGCGGCGCGCTGTGGTGGGTCAAGCGCAACCGTGGTTTTGCTGCGAATGGCATGGACGACAAGCGCATTCAAGTGCTTGAAGCTTTGCCTTTGAGCCTCAAGCACAAGATGGTGCTGATTCAGGTGGACAACCAAATGGTGTTGGCCAGCATCAGCCCCGCCGAGGTAAAAACACTGCACGCGTGGACGCAGGAGCCCAGCCATGTTGCGTAAGCCCATCACCAAAAAAATTCTTTACGTCATCTTGGCGTTGTTGCTGATTGCCTTGGCTGCTTTGCCCATGGTGTCGCATGCCCAGGGTATTCCGTTGGTCAACGTTAGCGGCGCTGGAAAAGGCGGCCAGCAATACAGCATGAGCCTGCAATTGCTGGGCTTGATGACCACGCTTACGCTGTTGCCATCCATGCTGTTGATGATGACCTCGTTTGTGCGCATCATCATCGTGTTGTCGATCTTGCGCCAAGCTATTGGCACAGCCCAAACCCCGCCCAACACAGTGCTGGTGGGCTTGGCTTTGTTTCTTACCTTCTTCATCATGTCGCCTGTGTTTGAGTCGGTTTACAAAGACGCGATCGGGCCTTACATGAACGGCACCATGGACTTTGACAAAGCCTTGATCAAAGCCGAAGTGCCTGTGCGCGACTTCATGACCAAGCAAACCCGTGAAGACGACATTGCCATGTTTATGCAAATCTCGAATCGCCGTGAGTTGTCAGATGCCACCCAAGTGCCATTCACCACGCTGATGCCAGCGTTCATCACGTCCGAAATCAAGAGCGCATTCACGATTGGTTTCTTAATTTACATCCCGTTTGTGGTGATCGACTTGATCGTGGCTAGCGTGTTGATGTCCATGGGCATGATGATGTTGTCACCCATGATTATTTCGATGCCGATCAAGCTCATGCTGTTCGTGCTGATTGACGGTTGGACGCTGTTGATGGCTTCGCTAGCCAACAGCTTTGTTTTCTAAGGAGTAGGCACATGGATAGTTCAGCAGTTGTCGATTTGGCGCGTCAAGCGTTGTGGATGACCATGATCATCTCGGGTCCTTTGTTGGCTGTGGGTTTGATCGTGGGTTTGGTGGTGGGTATTTTTCAAGCCGCCACCTCCATCAACGAGCAGACCTTGAGCTTTATTCCAAAGATTTTGGTGATGGGTTTGACCATGTCGCTGGCTGGTGGATGGATGATCAACACCATGGTGGACTACACCAAAGGTATTTTTATTCGTATTCCAAGCTTGTTCATGTAACAAAGCGCTGACATGAATACCTCGCTGATTGACATCCTCGACAAATTTTTGGTCGTCATTTGGCCGATGTTGCGTTTGTCTGCGTTTTTGGCATTCACGTCTATTTTTTCGATTCGTGCGGTCAACATGCGCATTCGAATTTCGTTGGCATTTGCCATGGCATTTATTGTGTCGCAGCAAATTGAAATTCCCAAGATCGATCCTGTCACGGCCGATGGTTTGATGGAGATTTCGCGTCAAATTTTGATTGGCTTGACCATGGGCTTGGTGTTTCAGGTGGCCTCTGCTGCGATGGTGGTGGCGGGTCAGGCTATGTCTGGATCGATGGGCTTGTCCATGGCCAACATGGTTGATCCGAACATGGGTAGCGTGCCGGTGTTGTCACAGTTTTTTAACATCATGGGCACCTTGGTTTTCTTGGGCATGGGTGGCCACTTGATTGTGTTTGGTTTGGTGATGGAGTCGTTCATACTGATTCCGATTGGTCAAGAGTTTTTCAGCCAAGACATGCTGGGCAAGATGATCAACTGGAGTGCCATGATGTTTTTGGGCGCTCTGCTGATTGCTTTGCCCGTCATGATGGCCTTGCTTTTTATCAACGTCGGCCTAGGCTTTGTGGCCCGTGCGGCGCCTAGCTTAAATATTTTTACGGTGGGCTTTCCCGCGCTGATCTTGATGGGTTTCATCGTCATGATTTTTTCGATGGGCAACAACGTAGCCCGTATTGATTGGGTATGGACGAACGCTTTCACAATGCTTCGTTCGTATTTGGGAGGCTGATATGGCAGAAGAAAGCGGCCAAGACAAAACCGAAGAACCCACGGCGCAGCGGCTACAAAAAGCCCGCGACGACGGGCAAATTGCGCGCTCACAAGAGCTGGCACCTGCCGCCATGATGGTGATTGCTACGGTGTTTTTTAGCATGATGGGGCAGCACATCTTCAGCAGCATGAGCAACCTGTTCAAGCATCAGATGCAGTTTGACCGCCGCATCACCGACAAAGCCGAATTGCTGCCCGCAATTTTGGGCAGCTCTTTGGTGGATGGCTTTTTGATCGTCATGCCTTTGATGGCTATTCTTTATGTGATTGCCATTTTGTCGACCACCTTGGCGGGTGGTTTGATCTTTGCCCCTAAGTTGCTGGTGCCTAAATTCAGCAAGCTCAACCCCTTGACGGGTTTGGCGCGTTCGTTTGGCAAAGACGCGTTGATCAATTTGGCTAAAGCGGTGATCAAGTTTTTGGTGGTGGGTGCCATTTTGTTGGTGGCCGTCATGAACAACTTGGACGACCTTTCCCACATCTCGCAGATGGACCTGAATGCCGCCATGAAAGTGGCGGGCACCATCATTGTGGATTCTTGTATTTGGCTCAGCCTCGGTTTGGTGTTGGTGGCTTTGGTCGATGTGCCACTGCAGCGTCATCAGCTCAATGAAAAGCTGAAGATGACCAAGCAAGAGGTGAAGGACGAGATGAAAAACTCGGAAGGTAGCCCGGAGGTCAAAGGCCAAATTCGCCGCCGTCAGCACGAGATTTTGAACAACAAGATGATGAGCAAAGTCAAAGACGCGGACGTGGTGATCACCAACCCCACCCACTTTGCTGTGGCCCTTTCTTATGACCCGATGGGCGACGGCGCGCCCATGTTGGTGGCCAAGGGCGATGACGGCTTGGCAGCCCGTATTCGTGAGGAAGCCAAAGAGCACAACGTTTATATATTTGAGGCGCCTTTGCTGGCTCGCGCCTTATACTTCACGACCAAGCTGGATCACCCGATTCCAGAGGCTTTGTACCACGCTGTTGCGCAGGTCATTGCCTATGTGTTCAGCCTGAACCAGTCTTATGGTCGCGGCCAGGAAGTGGTCAAACCATCGCCCACCGTTCCGAACGACATGAAGTTCGACGCGAACGGCGATTTGATGAATTCTTAAGACCCGAGTTTGAGCCGCATGACAGATATCTACCAAAGCCCCGGTGACCGGTTGCGATTTGAAATACTCCTGAAGTCATTGACCGAAGGCAGTATCAATCTGGCCGTGCTAAGCGAGCGCGACATGGTGCTTGATTACTACGGCAGCTTGTTTGAAGAGCGCCTGCGTGCTAAGGGTGAAACCCACATCGATTGGTGTAGCTCTACAAATTCTGAAAAGCTGGTTCAACAGTTCAATGAAATCTTGTCTGAAATCACGCTCAACCAAGCGCTAGAAAAAGACAAAAAGCACGCACCCCGTCGCTTCTTGGTGTTTCGCGATTCCGTTCTGATGCAAGACTTTGAGCTGCAGCTGTTGGCCCGTTTGGTCAACGGTTTTCCTGCTGGCAACATCAGCGTGATTTTGCTGATCAACAGCGCCGCCAACTACCAAAGCAAAGTTGACGCGTTTGGTAAAAACTTGCTCAAGTGGGAAGTGGAATCCGATCTCGGTGATGCCAAGCAAAAATTAACCGATTGGGTGGCCACTGAGCCAATGCCCGATTTCACATCGACGCAGATCGAGCCGTCTTTCTTGTCTGAGCCGCCAACCCTCAGCGATGAGGTCACCCCTGTTGCAAAGCTGCTCAATCTGCCCACCAAAACAGCGTGGCGTGTGCCCGGTTTTGGGAAAAAAGAAGAACCAAAAATCGAGCCAGAACCTCTGCCTGCATTTGTGCCTCCCCCTGTGTCAGTTCTTGTATCGATGCCAGTGTCGGCGCCTGTGGCCTCGGCTGCTGTATTGGCCGCGGCGGCAGCCAGCCCCGAAGACGACCTATTTCAACGCGTGCCTCGCCGCTCATATGCGGTTTGGGTGTTGATATTGATGCTTTTGTCAGTGGTCGCATTGGCTGCAATGAACAAAGATTGGGTGCTGCAAGAGGCTGAGTTATTCAAGAAATATTTGCTGCGCGGTACACCCGCTGCGGCTGCCCCCGAGGAGGCGGCCAGTGCTGCAGCTGCAGCTTCTGCCGCAGCCGCATCATCTGCAGCCAGCGAGCAAGCGTTGGCCTCCGCCGAGCTTGCCGCGTCCGTGGCGGCTGAAGCTTCTCGTGTGGCCAGCCAAGCTGAAGATGTAGCCTCTGCGGCCAGTGCGGCCAGTGCGGTTGCTTCGGCGGCGGGGGTAGCGGTAGAGCCAAAAGCTGACCCCAAGCCAAAGGCGGAGCCCAAAGCCGCCGCTAAGCCGAACGCCAACTCTGACGAAGCTTGGGTTAACCAATTGCCTGCCAATGGCTATGTGGTGCAACTGGCCGCTATGGACACGCAAGACGACATGCTTAGCTTCCAGGGCAGCAACGCGGTGTATGCGAAAACCAGAATCATGCGTGCGCGCCAAAAAGATTCAGGCAAGCGTTACTACATTTTGGTTGCTGGCCCTTTTGAAACCAAAGCTCAAGCCGATGCTTTTATGCAGTCCAGCCCTTTGGTGTCCAAAGGTTGGCTGCGCAGTACCAAGTCGATGCAAACCCAATTTAATAAGTCCTGATCGTCTCTTGGAAACAAGCCTATGACTCAATTACCCAATTCATCCATGCATGGCGAGGCGCCCAAGCCAGATGACATTCAACTTGAGCCTTCCCCTTTTGAGGCAGGCTACATGGCTGACTCTTTGCCTCGAATTTCGGTGCCTGACTTGCCAGACGATGCAATAGGTCTAAGTGCCGAAGCATTGGCCAAGGTCCCGACGCTGACCGAGTTGGTCAGTGATGTATCCGCAGAGACTGAGCCGAGCACGGCGCAAATGGAGCCTGAGCCAACCCAGGTTTTGGCTTATGCCGGCGCTGAAGTTGAAGTGGAGGCTGAAGTTGATGCTGCTGGCTTGCAGGCTCAAGACCTGCCATCTCAAGCCGATCTTTACAACGAAGAGTTGCAGGCCCGCATGGGCAAACTCACAGAAGACATACAGACACTCAACGCACGACTGGATCGGCTTGAAGAATTAAATAATGCAAAGGTTTGAACATGGCTGACGAACAACAACCGACAGAAGATGCGACCGCGTCAACAGAAGCCATCGTGAACGTCGAGGCGACCGCCGATCGCCTGACAGAAATCGCTTCGCAATCACTTGACACCAATGAGGTGGCGCGTCAGATTGAAGAGCTCACTTCGGTGGTGCTTGACTCTGCTGAGGTGTCAACCCGTTCTGCCTCGGTTGCCGCTGACGTCAGCGCCACCATGCGTGCTGTGGTGTCCAAGATTCAAGAAAACAACATTCGTAATGTGACGCATTCACGCATCATGTTGGCCGCCTTTTGCACATGTTTATTGATCGCCATGGGCATTTTCTTTGCCATCACCATGAAGATGACCAAGTCCATCAAAGAGCTGGATACCATGATCTATGCCATGGCCAAGCGCGTGATTGAGGTAGATGCCAGTTTGAACGCGATTGGCAAAACCAATTCTAATTTCTCGGAAATTACCGACAAGCAAGACGAAGTGATCACCACCCAAACCCAAGTAGCTAAGCGTTTGGATGAGCTGGGTAAAAGCGTTGCCGCCATGCCTACTGTGGTGGCCGCTGAGGCCAACAAGTCAAGCGATCTGAGATTAAAAGACATGCAAAAGCAATTGACCATGTTGGACAGCAAGCTGCAATCCTTCGATGGCAAGTTGCAAACAATGGCTGAAAAAGCATCGTCTCGCATGCCACCTCCTGCACCCGCGCCTGCTGTGCAGCAAGGTCCCAGCACGCAAGTGTTGTTGACCGAAATTCAAAAGATCAAGTCTGATTTGAATGCAGCCGTGCAGGTGCGTGAGCGCACGCAAACAGCGGCTGAGGCTTCTGCGATCAAGTCGATCGAGAAAACTATTGAGAAAGCCACCGTGGCTGCCAGCGATGCGCAAAAGGCCGCCGACAAAGCTGCCCTGTCAGCCAAGACTGCTAGCGAGTCACAAAAGGCTGCCGCTGCTTCTGAGAAGGCGTCTGCTGCCGAGCGCTTGGCGCAGCAAAAAGCTGCCGCCGAGCGTGCGGTGATCATGCGCATGCAGCCCGAAAAGCCTGTGAAGTCTGCCGAACAAATAGCTGAAGAAAAAGCTGCTGCCGAGCGAGCTGCTACGGCTCGTGCTGCCAAGGCTGCTGCTGATAAAGCAGCCGCTGACAAGGCCGCTGCGGCAGAACGTGCTGCCGCTGAAAAAGCGCGTGTTGCGGCTGCTGCTGCAGCCGCTGCAGCCAATGTGCCGCCTCCGGTGGTACGTGAAAAACCTATTCAGTACCCACGCGTTCCGGATTAAATTCCAAACCGCTGGGTGCTTGTTAGCGTCCAGTCGCTAAACACCGCTGGCAGGGCGCTGACATTGTCTTTGAGCAAAGCACCCGTTTCTAGGGTGTCGATCAGATCGGATAAGTGCAAGGTTTGTGTTTCGCTCACGCGGCGCATGAAGTGACGGGGCGTGAAGTCATGTGGTGTTTGTAGACCAGAGGCCTCCATCAATTCTTGCAAGGCCTCTAAGGTGTGGCTGTGGAAGTTGTGCACGCGTTCAGCTTTGCTGGGCACGACCAGTGCCATTTGGCGTGTCGGGTCTTGCGTGGTGACACCCGTTGGACAGTTGCCGCTGTGGCAGGTTTGGGCTTGGATGCAGCCCAACGCAAACATAAATCCGCGCGCGCTGTTGCACCAGTCGGCACCCAAAGCCAACGCACGCGCGATGTCAAAGGCGCTGACAATTTTGCCGCTAGCACCCACCCGAATGGCATCGCGCAAACCAGCGCCCACCAAGGTGTTGTGCACCAAGCGCAAGGCATCTTGTAGGGGCATGCCCATGTGGTCCGAAAACTCGAGCGGGGCTGCGCCCGTGCCGCCTTCTGCGCCATCGACCACGATGAAGTCGGGTTGAATGCCTGTTTCCAGCATGGCTTTGACAAGGGCAAACCATTCCCAAGGGTGGCCAATGCAAAGCTTGAAACCCACGGGCTTACCTTCGCTCAAGGTGCGCAGTTGTTGGATGAACGCCATCATTTCTAATGGTGTCGAAAAACTACTGTGAGCGGCTGGGGACACGCAGTCTTGCCCCACCATCACGCCGCGTGCTTCGGCAATTTCTTCAGTCACTTTGGCACCGGGCAGTACACCGCCGTGGCCCGGTTTGGCGCCTTGGCTGAGTTTGATTTCTACCATCTTCACTTGGGGTGAGCGCACGTTCTCTACAAAGCGTTCAGGGCTGAAGTGGCCATGCTCATCGCGGCAACCAAAGTAGCCCGAGCCGATTTCCCAAATTAAATCGCCGCCATGTGCGCGGTGGTGACGCGAGATAGAGCCTTCGCCGGTGTCGTGTGCAAAGCCGCCCATCTTGGCGCCCAAGTTCAAGGCTTGGATGGCATTGGCGCTGAGTGCACCAAAACTCATGGCCGACACGTTGAACAAGCTGATGTCGTAGGGATGTGTGCAGTCTTTGCCGCCTACTTTGACGCGGAAGTCGTGGCCTGCGAGTTGGCTTGGGACCATCGAGTGGTTGATCCACTCGTAGCCCATGGCACGTACATCAAGTTGTGTGCCGAACGGGCGCTTGTCCGAGTCGCCCTTGGCGCGGGAATACACCAAGCTGCGCTGCGCACGAGAGAAAGGTGCAGCTTCGGTTTCTGACTCTAAGAAATACTGTCGAATCTCGGGCCGAATGTATTCGGACATGAAGCGTAAGTGCCCGATAACAGGGTAGTTGCGCAGAATAGAGTGGTTAGTTTGTTGAAGGTCGCGAAGGCCCACCAGCGTCAACAACAAAAAGACCGTAGGCCACCAACCACTCATGCCCATAACGCTTGAGCCCAGCAGCGAGAAAACGAGTAAGACGACCGATGCTATGAACGCTGTGTAGCGCACCGGATAGATCTGATTGAGTTTGTCCAGCATGCGCAACGCTCCTTAGCGAATGGGTTTATCGTTTGTCTGATAGTTTGGCAGAAAGTTTGGTTTGTGCGAGGGCTGACACTTCGGCGCGCAAGCGTGCCGAGGACAATTGCTGGTCGGCGGCATGCTGCACATCCGACAGGTGCGACAAAATCGTGCCGCGCAAGTTGACCAATTCTTGATCTAGCTTTTGCAAACGATCTTGCAGCTCGCGATGCAAGGCCATGCGCTCAGTGAGCAAGTTCACCTCAGCCGCAATGGTGCGCCAAGTTTGTGTCAAATCATCGCTGGGGGGCACGCGCAATTGCTCAAACAGTTCGTGGATGAGCGGGTCAAACATGGGGGAGGCGTGGCCTGCAGGCACATCTGGCGTTTCGGTCAGCGTGGGGACGTTGTCAGGCACGGCTGGCTGCTTGGGCGCTGCGGTCTGCTGGGTGTGAGATTGCAAAATCGAATTGACTTGACCCCACCCAGTCTCTGGTGTGTATTGCTTGAGTCCTTTGAAGGACAAAAATTGTGGTTCGGAGCTCATTTATTTAAGACGCCCATGGACATGCGTTTGAGGAACTGAGGAATTCCCATCGATGCAATGTGTGTGTTTGATGGCGCACTCACGCTAGGTGTCGATTTGTTCGCCATCTCTTCAGGACGTACTTTATGCATGCGGTGTCGGCCCAAGATTGAGTATTGGCTAGACAGGGTAGTTGAGTTAGCCAACACATTTTGACGATTCATAACAGCACCGCGCGTGGCCGGTGAGGTGGTGCGTGCTAGCGTGGTTTGGCGCATACCTTGGGCAGATTCGCGCATTTCGCGGGCAGCATAGACCGATTTGCCGAACTCGTTGAATGAGGCGCCACAAGCGTCTTGCAAGTCCATCAAGTAGCCGCGCTCAAACATTTCACGGGCCGATTGCGCTTCGAGCACTGGCGGTGCGAGCATGAAGCTGACTGGAAAACGCTGCTTCGAAAAAATATCGCTTTGCAGCTGTTCGGGTTGCACGCGGGTGGGGCAAACCAGCAAGGTGGGTGGGGTGTGGATGGCAGAGTCAAACACCCAGCGGTGGCGGCTTAAGAAGCCAGCCGTCGCGGCCAATTCGATTTCAGACACCGAGGTGGGGACGATGACTAAGTCGTACTCGAACATCAGCTCACCCGCGATGGAGTCGGTCCAGGTCAAGTCACAAATGACCACTTGGGTGCTGCTGGCAGCACGGCGTAAGTGAAGGCGGGCATCCAAGATTGGGCGGTTGCCGCCTTGGTCCAGCGGCAGGATGTGGTGCTGCACCACAATGCCAATATTTGGGGCACGGGTCAGCCAAGTGCTGGAGGAGCCATGGGTGTCAAAGTCAATCAGGGTGACGCTTTGTCCTTGGCGTCGCACAAAAGCCGCCAAATTGGCAGAAACCGTGCTTTTACCCACGCCGCCTTTTTGACTAGTGACCAAAATTTTGAATGTTGACATCTTCATTTACTCCTGGCTGAGCTACCAGCACTTCATGTTTTCGTATTTGATACGTCCCGAAATTTCTAGCGGGATGTGGAATTTACATGGGTACTGCCACACTGGTCAATGCGCTGTTTTGTTGCGATTTAGTAGCCAAACTTATCTACTTATCAACAAATGAATTCTTTGTAATTCATTTACGAGAATAAAAGAATTAATATTAACAAAATAGCCTATGTCCTTGATTTATAAAAGTTTTTACCCATGTGTCAAAAAAAACAACACTTTCCTGAGGGTCAGTGTCCATTAAAATTAAGGGGTTATTTTTTACACATTTCATAAATCATGTTCAAACGTCAATTTGCAATTCTGTCGGTCGTGTCCGTAGCCCTGTTGTCTGCTTGCAGTTCAACCAAACTAGAGAGCACTCAAGCTTCAGATGCCAAATCAGCTGCGCCAGCATCTGCCGTGGCTTCTGTGGTCGCCGATCACTTGAACCCAAACAGTGCCATCTCTAAAGAGCGCAGCGTCTACTTTGGTTTCGATCAGTTTGACATCAAGGCTGACCAAGCTGGCGTGGTCGAGCGTCAAGGTAAATATTTGTCTGGCAACGGTGCTTTGAAAGTACGCGTAGAAGGCAATGCCGACGAACGCGGTGGCCGCGAGTACAACTTGGCATTGGGCCAAAAGCGTGCAGAAGCCGTGTTGCGTGGCCTGAAAGCTTACGGCGTGAAAGACAGCCAAGCCGAGCCAGTGAGCTTTGGCAGCGAGAAGCCAAAAGCTGCAGGCCATGACGAAGCTGCTTGGGCGCAAAACCGCCGCGCAGACGTGGCTTACAGCGCCAAGTAATCGTCTGACCTGTCGCTGAGTTCATGCAACTCAACAGCGAGATCATCACCACACCACCGCGTGCTTCGGCCACGGTGGTGTTGTTACGTGATGAACCCCAAAAAGGCCTTGAGGTCTTTTTGTTGCGCCGTCACACAGACTCAGCTGTGTTGGGTGGTGCCTATGTGTTTCCGGGTGGCAAGCTAGACGAAGCCGATTGCACGACCGAAGTGCACGCCTTTTTAGACACCTCAGCGCAGGTGCTGCACAGTACCTTGGGTGAACCCGATTTGCCTTTACAAACAGCCGCGGGCCTGTATGTGGCTGCCGTGCGCGAAGTGCTGGAAGAGTGCGGTGTGTTGTACGCCCGCTTAAATGACGAACAAGCCTTGGCGCATGGCGCAGGGCAGCGCCGACTTTGGCAGCAAGCGCTGAATGATGGCCAAGATTTTTCGCAAGTTTTGCAAGGGGCAGGTTTGCGTGTGGATACGCAGCATTTGGCGCCGTGGTCGCGCTGGATCACGCCAGTGCAACCTTCGGTGACCAACAAACGCTTTGACACACGTTTTTTTATGGCTGTGTTGCCCCAGGGCCAACAGCCCATTCACGACAACATCGAGGCCACGGACAGCGTGTGGTTGAGCCCCTTGGACGCTCTGACACGCTATTGGGCAGGGGGCTTGTCGCTGGCGCCGCCGCAAATCATGACCTTGGTGTCTTTGCTGTCACACGCTTGTACAGCGAGTGTGTTGAACTTGGCAAAGCAGCAAACGCCGCCTTTGGTATTGCCAGAAACATTTGACGAAGAAGGGGTTCGCAACTTGTGCTACCCCGGAGATCCACGACATTCTGTGCAACAGCGTGCCATGCCTGGGCCGACACGATTACGTTTTGTGGCGGGCCGTTTTGAGCCCATTCAAGGTTTTAAGGAATTTTTATGAACACGATGTCTGCCTTTGATCTACAGGGTAAAAAAGGCTTGGTGCTGGGCTTGGCCAACGCGCACAGCATTGCCTGGGGCTGCGCGCGTCAAGCGCAGGCCATGGGTGCTGAGGTGGTGGCATCGTGTCTGAACGATAAAGCCCGTCCGTTTGTAGAGCCGCTCACCCAGCCTTTGGGAATGGATTTGCACACCTGCAACATCGAAACACCGGATGACTTAGAAAATTTGGTAGCCCACGCCGTGGCCAAACTGGGCCGCTTGGACTTTGTGATTCACTCCATTGCATGGGCTCCGTTGGCCGATTTGCATGGCCGTGTGATCGACAGTTCAAGTGTTGGTTTTGCACGCGCCATGGAGGTGTCGTGCCATTCGTTTGCCACGCTGGCCAAGCTGTGTGCACCGCACATGACGCAAGGTGGCAGCATGGTCACCATGTCTTATTTGGGGGCTGACGAAGCTGTGCCTCACTACGGCTTGATGGGGCCTGTGAAGGCTGCACTCGAATCCTTGGTGCGCTACATGGCTGTGGAGTTGGGGTCACAGGGTGTGCGCGTTTACGCCGTGTCGCCTGGGCCCATCCCCACCCGCGCTGCCTCTGGCATTGAAGACTTTGATGCGCTCATGCAAAGCAATATCGCCAAAGCGCCACTCGGCCGTTTGGTCACACTGCAAGAAATTGCCAACCTCAGCACCTTTTTGTGTACCGATGCCGCCAGTGGCATGACGGGTCAAACCATTTACGTCGATGCCGGCAGCCACGCAGTGAACTGAAGAACACCATGAACGAAATCACAGACCTCACCAACGACCTCGCCAATGAGTGGTTAGAAAACTACCCCTACGACAGCATCGTGGTGGGGCAGGTCGCTCGATTGGTGCGTACGCTCACCTTGGCCGATATCCAAGCCTTTGCGGCGGTGTCGGGCGACACCAACCCCGCGCACCTTGACCCCACATATGCCAACGCCACTTTGTTTCATGGCGTCATTGGCCACGGCATGTGGGGTGGGGCGCTCATCAGCACGGTGTTGGGTACGGTGTTTCCTGGGCCCGGCACTATTTATTTACAGCAACACCTGCACTTCAGCCGCCCCGTGCGAATCGGCGACACCTTGAATGTGACCGTCACGTGCATGAGCAAACAAGACGACAAAAAAACGATAGAACTCGATTGCTTGTTGGTGAACCAAAAAGGCGAACGCGTGCTGTATGGCGTGGCCAAAGTGATGGCCCCCACCGAAAAGCTGCGCATGCCGCGCATTCATGCGCCGCACATCAGCCTGTTTGACCCCGAACAACGCCACGCCAACCTCCTGGCGCTAGGGGCGCACCTAGAGCCTGTGCGCTGTGGTGTGGTGCACCCGTGTGATGCGGACTCTCTGCAGGGTGCGATGGATGCACACCACGCGGGCTTGATACAAGCCGTGCTGTTTGCGCCCGAGAAAAAGCTGCGTGCAGTGGCCTCCGAGGCGGGCATTGATTTGACGGGTATCGAAGTGATTGATGTGGCCCACAGCCACGAAGCAGCAGAGTTGGCCGCACAAATGGCGGCTGACCAAAAGTTGGAAGCCTTGATGAAAGGCAGCTTGCACACGGATGAATTGATTCACGCTGTGGTGTCGCAAAAAGGTCTGCGCACGGGTCGTCGCATGTCGCATGTGTTTCGTTTTGAAGCGCCTATGTACCCCAAGCCGCTTTTCATCACGGATGCTGCGCTGAACATCGCACCCAGCTTGGCCGAGAAAGCCGACATCGTGCAAAACGCTATTTTGTTTGCGCAAATCATGGGCGTCGCCGTTCCCAAAGTGGCCATTCTTTCGGCGGTCGAAACAGTCAATCCCAACATCCCCTCCACACTCGACGCCGCTGCTTTGTGCAAGATGGCCGACCGAGGGCAAATCAAAGGTGGGTTGCTGGATGGCCCACTCGCGTTTGACAACGCGGTGTCTAGCCACGCAGCGGAGATCAAACACATTGCCTCTGCTGTGGCAGGCCAAGCCGACATTTTGGTGGCCCCCGATTTGGAGTCCGGCAACATGATGGCCAAGCAACTGGAATACTTGGCTGGCGCTTCGGGCGCAGGCGTTGTGTTGGGCGCGCGCGTCCCCATCGCGCTCACCAGCCGTGCCGACTCCGCCACTACGCGCAGCGCTTCTGCCCTCTTGGCCAAGCTCATTGCGCATCATTACCGCACGCACCCTGCATGAGCATCCTCGCTGTCAATGCGGGGTCGTCTAGCCTCAAGTTTGCGCTGTACCCCGTCCAGGGAGAGGGCTCTGCCCGATGCATTGGCGAGGCTGAAGTTACGGGCAACATCGAAGGCCTAGAGCCATCGGGTCAGCCGCGCATCAGCTATTGCGCAAAGGGCCAAGCCAAAGCGTCAGCCGCTGTAGATGTGCAGCCTGCGCAAGATGTGTTTGACGCCGCGCTCGACACCCTCAAAGCTTTGCTAGCCTCGCGCTTTGCGCATTTGCAAGTGCAGTCCATTGCACACCGAGTGGTGCATGGTGGAGCGTTTTACAGCAGCAGTGTGCGCGTGACGCCCAAGGAGTTGACGCAGCTCGCCACACTCAATGCGTTGGCGCCACTGCACCAGCCGCACAATTTGGCGGGCATCAGCGCATTTGCTGAGTCATTTCCTGAAGTGCCGCAAGTGGCGTGTTTTGACACAGCGTTTCATCGCACCTTGTCACCCTTAGAAACCACCTTTGCCATTGATAAAAAGCTCACAGAACAAGGTGTGCGCCGCTACGGTTTCCATGGGCTTTCTTACCAATACGTGAGCCAAGTGCTCAAGCGCGAGGTGCCGCGTTCAACTGGTCGTGTGGTGATGGCCCACTTGGGCAATGGGGCAAGTGTGTGCGCCACCACCGACCACCAAAGCCGTGCTACCACCATGGGCTTCTCGGCCTTGGACGGGTTGATGATGGGCACGCGCAGCGGCGCGCTTGACCCTGGTGTGCTTCTGTACTTGATGGAACAAGGATGGGGCCACGATCAAATTCAAAAGCTGCTTTACAAACAAAGTGGATTGCTGGGCGTATCGGGCGAGAGCGCCGACATGCGCACCTTGCGTGCCTCCAGTTCTGACGACGCTCTGTTTGCCACCGAGTTGTTTTCACACCGCGTCGTGCGCGAAGTTGGGGCACTCAGCGCCTGCATTGGTGGCCTCGATGTGTTGGTCTTTACTGGCGGCATTGGCGAACACGATGCCGTGCTACGCCAACAAGTGGGCGAGTCCTTGACTTACCTTGGCGTGCAGGTCAATGCAGCGCGCAACGCAAAGGCCGCAGGCGACCGTGTGGCTTCAATTCACGCCGACAATAGTGATGTTGAGGTGTGGGTGGTCCCCACTGATGAAGGTCGTGTGGCCGCACAAGACGCACTGGCATTTTTATAGAAACAATTCAGAAAGTACGGCGTGAATATCAAAGACGCAATGAGCTGCTTCACCACCGGTGTGACCGTGGTGACCGCTCACACCCAAGGCCAAGATTGGGGCATGACTTGCAACTCCTTCAACACCGTGTCGCTAGATCCAGCCATGGTGTTGTGGAGTGTGCGCAAAACCTCGGCCAGCCACTCAGCCTTCGTCACAGCGGGTGGCTACATGGTCAACGTGTTGGGCGCTCAGCAAAAAGACCTGGCGCTCAATTTTGCGCAAGGCACACAAACTGTTCGCTTTGCAGACCAACAACTGGTGCGTGGCTTGAACCAACACCCTCGGCTTGAAGGTGTGATTGCTTGGTTTGACTGCCGCATTGCGCAAGTGGTGTCTGCCGGCGATCACGACATCTTGATTGGCGAAGTGCTCGACTTCGGTGTGCAAGCCGGTCACGGCTTGGCTTATGCGCAACGCAGCTTTGGCGTGCTTGCGCCCATGGAAGACTAATCTCCCATGGACATGTATGTGGCTTGGGCCTTTATCCTTGGCGTGATGTGTTCGGCCTCATTGCTGATCGGCTCTTTGATTGGCATTTATTTCAAACTGCCTCAGCGCGTGGTGGGTTTGATGGCAGCTTTTGGTGCGGGCGCTTTGTTGTCGGCCTTGGCCATTGAGCTGGTCGCTCCATCCATTGACGCATTCATGCGTGCCAGCTCGCCCGACGTGCGTGCCCACGAAGTGCGCAATTTCTTCCATTTGGTGGCTGGCGCATTTGTGGGCGGCATTGTTTTTGTGATGCTCGACTGGGTACTGGTCGAGCATGGCGGCTACTTGCGCAAAACTGCCTCCCTTATTTCAAAAGTTATGCATGAGCGGGCCCACTTGCCGCAGCACCACACACAGCCTTTGCCAACTGGCGAAGAGCTAGAAAAAAAGCACGCGTCCCATGACAACGCGGCGGTGGCTATTTGGTTAGGCAACTTGCTGGATGGTTTGCCTGAGAGCTTTGTGGTGGGCACGGTGCTCATGGCTACTGTCACGGCCAGTGTGCATGATGGCGCAGCTGTGGCGTTTTGGGATGTCTTGCCCTACACCTTACTGGCGGGTTTGTTTTTGTCCAACTTGCCCGAGGCCTTGTCTAGCTCGGCGCAAATGCGCATGCAGGGCATGAGCGTGCAACGCATCTTGGTTATGTGGTTGTCCTTGGTGCTGATGACAGGTATTGCCGCTGCGCTGGGCGCGGTCATGGGCGAGTGGGTCCCACACAACGCCATGGTGTTTATCGAGGGCTTGGCCGCGGGTGCCATGCTCACCATGATTTGTGCGGCCATGCTGCCCGAAGCCACACACTTGGCGCCGCCTAACTGGGTGGGCTTGGCCACGCTGAGCGGCTTCTTTTCAGCCTTGCTGTTCAAGGTGTTCGAATAAGCAGCAACCTAAATGGTTTACAATTTCGCCCTGTTCGGTGGTATAGCTCAGTTGGTTAGAGCGCAGCATTCATAATGCTGATGTCGCAGGTTCAAATCCCGCTACCACCACCAAAAATAAAAACCCACAGTCT
>NZ_JBBAOV010000033.1:0-23996 GCF_040401135.1 Limnohabitans sp.
AATTAATCAAGCCCTCATACGCAATGGTGACGGGCGCGTGGTCTGAAAACTTTTCATCTTTGTAGATCCAATCTGTTCTTGCTTTGCTTGCCACCGCTGGCGTAGCGAGGTGGTAGTCCAAACGCCAACCCACGTTGTTGGCATAGGCTTGGCCTCGGTTGCTCCACCATGTGTAGCACGCGTCGGTGGTGTCGGGTTGCAGTTGGCGGTATACGTCCACCACGCCGCCTTCGGTGGTGAGCTGCGTCATCCAGGCGCGCTCTTCGGGCAAGAAGCCGCTGTTCTTTTTGTTGCCCTTCCAGTTTTTTAAGTCCGCTTCTTTGTGAGCGATGTTGATGTCGCCACACAGCACAAATTCGCGTTCTTGTTTCAATGCGTTGAGGTGCGGGTAAATGGAGGCTAGGAAACGAAACTTTGCGTCTTGGCGCTCAGGGCCTGACGAGCCGCTGGGAAAGTAGCTGCTGATGATGGACAGTTTTTGGGAGGGTGTGTCAAAGCGCAGCTCAATGTAGCGGCCTTCGGCATCAAACTCGCCGCCATCAAAACCCACGATCACGTCACTGGGCTCGTGCTTGGTGTAAATGCCCACGCCTGAGTAGCCTTTTTTCTCGGCATAGTGAAAGTGGCCTTTGAGCCCTGCCAAGGTGTCGAACGTACCCGCGATGTCAGGCGCTTGGGCTTTGATTTCTTGCACGCAAATACAATCGGGGTTGGCTTTATCGAGCCAAGCTTCCAAGCCCTTGCGGGCGGCTGAACGAATACCGTTGAGGTTGAGGCTGGTTAGTTTGAACAAGGAAATTCCCCATGAGTCAGAGTGCGGCTGCCAACGATGTGTTGGCACAAAAGTTTGTGCAATTTTCGCTAGATTGTGGCGTGTTGAAATTTGGGGAGTTTCAAACCAAAGCAGGGCGCATGAGCCCTTACTTTTTCAACGCCGGTTTGTTTGACGACGGTGCCAAACTAGGCAAGTTAGCCAGCTTTTACGCACAGCGCTTGGTGCAAAGCGGCATCGAGTTCGACATGATTTTTGGCCCCGCCTACAAAGGCATTCCCTTGGGTGCAGCCGTGGCCATTGAGCTGGCGCGCTTAGGCCGCAACGTGCCCTTTGCCTACAACCGCAAAGAAGCCAAAGACCACGGTGAAGGCGGCAGCTTGGTGGGCGCGCCGCTCAAAGGGCGCGTGTTGATCGTGGACGACGTGATGAGTGCAGGCACCGCCGCACGTGAATCGATTGCCCTCATCAAAGCCGCAGGCGCCACACCGCACGCGGTGGCGATTGCGCTAGACCGCCAAGAAATGGCAACCGAAAAACAAGCCGATGGCAGCACCCAAGACGTGCCCTACAGCGCCGTGCAATATGTGCGTGAGCAAGTGGGCTTGCAGGTGTGCGCGATTGCTGAGCTGAGCGATTTGCTGGCCTACCTGAAGGCGCAGAACAGCAGCGGCATGAGCGAGCACTTGTTGCGCACGCAGACGTATCGCGAACGCTACGGTGTGAACTAACTTAGTTTTTTCATCAATAGTTCGTTGACTTGTGCTGGGTTGGCTTTGCCCTTGCTGGCCTTCATGATGGGGCCCACCAAACCGTTCAAGGCTTTGGTGTTGCCAGCTTTGAACTCTTCTACGTTCTTGGGGTTGGCGGCTAAAACGACGTCAATGATCTTTTCCAACTCGCCGGTGTCGTTGATTTGTTTGAGGCCTTTAGCTTCGATGATGGCGTCGACATCGCCCTCGCTGCCGGAGGCGCCCTCTTTGTTCCACAGACCTTCAAACACCTGACGCGCCGCGTTGTTGCTGATGGTGTTGTCGCTGATGCGGCCAATCAAGGCCGCCAGTTGCGCAGCGCTCACGGGCGCTTGCTCGATAGACATTTCGCTGGCGTTCAGGCGGCGAGAGACTTCGCCCATGATCCAGTTACTGGCCAATTTGGCTTGCCCGCAGGCTTTGGCTGTGGCTTCAAAGTAAGCGGCAACTGCTTTGCTTTGCGTCAGCTGCGTGGCGTCGTATTCGGGTAGGGCGTAGTCTTTCACAAAGCGCTCGGCCATGAAGCGAGGCAACTCGGCCATTTCGCTTCTCACGCGCTCTACCCAATCGCGGCCAATCACCAGCGGCGGCAGGTCGGGGTCGGGGAAATAGCGGTAGTCAGCGGCGTCTTCTTTGGTTCGCATGGCGCGGGTCTCGCCCGTATCGGGGTCAAACAGCACGGTGGCTTGTTGAATAGCGTGGCCGTCTTCGATTTGGTCGATTTGCCAACGTACTTCGTAGTCGATGGCTTGCTGCATGAACTTGAAGCTGTTGAGGTTTTTGATTTCGCGGCGTGTGCCCAGTTCAGCGCCAGGCTTGCGCACCGACACGTTGGCGTCGCAACGAAATGAGCCCTCTTGCATGTTGCCGTCGCAAATGCCAATCCACGTGACGATTTTGTGCAGCTCTTTGGCGTAGGCCACGGCTTCGTCGCTGCTGCGCATGTCGGGTTGAGTCACGATTTCCAGCAGCGGTGTGCCAGCGCGGTTCAGGTCAATGCCTGACTGGCCGCCACCTCCAAGAGCTGCATCCTCATGCAGCGATTTGCCCGCGTCTTCTTCAAGATGGGCGCGTTCCAAACGCACCGTTTTGTGCACGGTCTCTTTGCCAACTTCCAAGAAGAAAGACACCTCGCCGCCTAGAACCACGGGGATCTCGAACTGGCTGATCTGATAGCCCTTGGGCAGGTCGGGGTAGAAGTAGTTTTTACGCGCAAAGATGCTGCGCTCGGCGATGTGTGCGTTGACGGCTAAGCCGAATTCAATGGCGCGTTCAACCGCGCCGAGGTTCATCACGGGCAGCGTGCCAGGCAGCGCCATGTCCACCGCGCAAGCTTGGGTGTTGGGCTCGGCGCCAAAGGCCACCGAGGCGCGGCTGAAAATTTTGCTCTTTGTGGCGAGCTGCGTGTGCGTTTCAAAGCCGATGACGACTTCGTAGCCTTGTACTAATTTGGACATTTAAACGCCCTCCGGCTTGGCGTTATGAAAATCGGTGTTCAGTTGGAACTGGTGCGCGACATTCAACAAACGTGCTTCTTGTAAGTAGTTGCCAATCAGTTGCATGCCCACCGGCAAGCCACCCTCGCCAAAGCCCACCGGCACGCTCATGCCGGGCAATCCGGCTAGGGAGGCGGGTAGGGTAAAGATGTCGGCCAAGTAGTCGGCAAGACTGGCATCTTTTTGGTCGCTGGTGCTGCGACCCAGTTTCCATGCGACGGTTGGGGCGACTGGGCCGGCGATCACATCACACTCTGCAAACGCGCGTTGGAAGTCGTCCGCAATCATGCGGCGAATTTTTTGGGCTTGCAGGTAGTAAGCGTCGTAGTAGCCGTGGCTCAGTACATAAGCGCCTGTCATGATGCGGCGTTTGACTTCTTCGCCAAAGCCTTCGGCGCGGGTCTTTTTGTACATGCTCACGAGGTCTGTG
Source organism: Limnohabitans sp. (assembly GCF_040401135.1). GTDB lineage: Bacteria > Pseudomonadota > Gammaproteobacteria > Burkholderiales > Burkholderiaceae_C > Limnohabitans. The sequence goes on from NZ_JBBAOV010000033.1 coordinate 3,451, forward strand.
AACGTGGAAGCGCGGTGACCAAACTTCACGCCGTCAAAGCGGCTGAGGTTCGAGCTGGCTTCAGCGGGCGCAATGATGTAGTACACGGGAATGGCCAGCTCAGTGCGCGGTAGCGTGATGGGCACGAGCTTGGCGCCTTGAGCCTCCAAGGTTTTGAGCGCGGTGTCGATCGCCGTGCGTACGTCGGTAGCGAGACCTTCGCCAAAAAACTCTTTAGGGATGCCAATGCGCAGGCCCGTCAAGTTGTCGCTCAACTTGGTTGAAAAGTTTTCAGTAGGAACGTCAAGTGAAGTGGAATCGCGGTCCAAGTCAGCGCCACACATGGCAGACAGCAACAGCGCGCAGTCTTCTGCCGTGCGAGCCATGGGGCCCGCTTGGTCGAGGCTGGAGGCGTAGGCAATCATGCCGTAGCGGCTGGCACGGCCATAGGTAGGCTTGATGCCGGTGATGCCGCAAAAGCTAGCGGGTTGGCGAATAGAGCCGCCCGTGTCGGTGCCTGTGGCAGCGGGCGCTAAACGTGCAGCGACAGCGGCAGCGCTGCCGCCCGATGAGCCGCCAGGAACGCGCGAGGTGTCCCAGGGGTTGGTGACAGCGCCGTAGGCTGAGTTTTCGTTGGCGGATCCCATGGCGAACTCGTCGCAATTGACCTTGCCCAAGGTCACCATGCCAGCGTTGTTGAGCTTTTGCACCACGGTGGCGTCAAACGGCGAACGGTAGCCGCTCAAAATTTTGGAGCCGGCGGTGGTGGCGAAATCGCGGGTGACGAACACGTCTTTGTGCGCTATTGGCACGCCCTCCAGCGCACCTGCTGTGCCGGCGGCAATGCGAGCGTCGCAAGCTTGGGCTTGTGCCAACGTTATTTCGCTGTCGATGTCTAAAAATGCGTTGTGCGGGTTGCCGCCGGTGCGCGCCAAAAAGGCGGTGGCCACTTCGACGGCGCTGGCCTGCTTGGTTTTGAGGGTTTGGGCCAGTTGGGCCACGGTCATGTCGTACAAGTTGGTCATGCGAATGGACTCACTCAATCACCTTGGGAACCAAGAACAAACCGCGCTCAACGGCGGGTGCGCTGCGTTGATTCAGGTCGCGTTGGTTAGGCTCGCTGGCCACATCGGGGCGCAGGCGCAGCTCGATGTGTGCGCCTTGCATGGCATCCACGGGGTGGGCCATGGGCAACACGCCTGTCGTGTCGACGGCTCGAATTTGTTCAACGATACCGAAGAAGTCATTTATTTTGTTGAGCATGCGTGCCTGTTCGTCAGGTTGGAGCTCTAGCCGGGCCAGGTTGGCGATGCGGCTGATGTCTTGGTCATTCAGGGACATACATAGATGGTGGAAAACCCCGCGGTTTACGGGCGATGCGGTATTATCTCGCCTTTGCGTTCGCGCTCGCGGGCAAGCTTTGAGGACAGACATGTTTGGATCTTTTCGTCGGTATTTCTCTACCGATTTGGCGATTGACTTGGGTACCGCCAACACCCTTATTTATGTGCGTGACAAAGGCATCGTCCTTGACGAGCCTTCGGTGGTGTCAATTCGCCACGAAGGCGGCCCACAAGGCAAGAAAACCATTCAAGCCGTAGGCCGTGAGGCCAAGGCCATGTTGGGCAAAGTGCCCGGCAACATCGAAGCCATTCGTCCGATGAAAGACGGTGTGATCGCCGACTTCACCGTGACCGAGCAAATGCTCAAGCAGTTCATCAAGATGGTGCACCCCCGCTCGGTTTTCAGGCCTAGCCCGCGCATCATCATTTGCGTGCCGTGTGGCTCAACCCAAGTGGAGCGTCGCGCGATTCGCGAGTCAGCTTTGGGCGCTGGCGCCTCAGAGGTGTACCTGATTGAGGAACCCATGGCAGCCGCCATCGGCGCAGGCTTGCCAGTGTCCGAAGCGTCTGGTTCGATGGTGGTGGACATCGGTGGTGGCACCACCGAAGTGGGCGTTATCTCCTTGGGCGGTATGGTCTACAAAGGCAGCGTGCGGGTGGGTGGCGACAAGTTTGACGAAGCCATCATTAACTACATTCGCCGCAACTACGGCATGTTGATTGGTGAGCCCACGGCAGAAGCGATCAAGAAGCAAATCGGTTCTGCATTTCCTGGCTCTGAAGTCAAGGAAATGGAAGTCAAGGGCCGTAATCTGTCAGAAGGCGTGCCACGCTCATTCACGATTTCGTCAAACGAAATTTTGGAAGCCTTGACCGACCCCCTGAACAACATCGTCTCTGCCGTGAAAAACGCGCTGGAGCAAACGCCTCCTGAACTCGGTGCAGACATTGCCGAGCGCGGCATGATGCTGACCGGTGGTGGTGCCTTGTTGCGCGACCTCGACCGCTTGCTGGCCGAAGAAACGGGCTTGCCCGTGTTGGTGGCAGAAGACCCACTCACCTGCGTGGTGCGTGGTTGCGGATTGGCCCTTGAGCGTATGGAGCGCTTAGGCTCCATCTTTACGAGCGAATAACTCAGTGCCACTGGGCACCCTAGACCGCTCCCCCCCGGCCTTCTTCAAGCAAGGCCCGTCTGCCGTTTCTAAGCTACTTTTTTTCAGCGCCTTGTCGGTGCTGCTGATGGTGGCAGACGCGCGTTTTGGTGTGACCCAGCCTTTACGCGCCGCCTTGTCAGTGGCTTTGTATCCAGTGCAATGGTTGGCCATGCGCCCGCAAGCGTTGGCTGAAACATCGGGGGACTACATGCAAGCCCGCGATCTGGCGCAAGCCTCGGAGCGTGAGGCCCGTGAACAGCTGCTGTTGCAAGCACGGCGCTCAGGCCAAGTGGAGCAGTTGGCGCTTGAAAATAAACAGCTGCGCGAGCTTTTGAGTTTGAGCAAACGCCTTGAGTCCAAAGGCATGACCGCCGAGGTGCTGTACGACGCTGCCGACCCCTACACCCGCAAGGTCATCATCAACAAAGGCATGTTGGATGGCATCAAAGCCAGCTCGCCGGTGATGGACGAACACGGCATCTTGGGCCAAGTGACCCACGTATTGCCCTTGGTGAGCGAGGTGACCTTGGTGACCGATCGCGAACACTCTATTCCTGTACTCAACACGCGGACCGGTGCGCGTGGCGTGGCCTATGGCGAAGCGGGCGGTGCGCCGCTGCTTGAGTTGCGTTTCATGGCCACCAATGCTGACATTGAAGTGGGTGATATTTTGTCAACCAGCGGGGTGGACGGCATTTACCCACCGGGCGTGTTGGTGGGCAAGGTGACCAAGGTGGAGCGCCGTGCCGAAACCGTGTTTGCGCGCATCTTGTGCGAGCCCGTGGGGCGCGTGCAGGGCGCGCGCCATGTGATGGTGCTAGAGCCTCTGACCGACCAATTGCCAGCTCGCCCACACATCGAAAAACAAATGCCAGTGGCCGCGCAAAAGGGAGGTCGCAAATGATCATGCCACGCGGCCAACAGCTGTTGTTGCCAGCTAATCCTTTGTTTGTTTTGTCGACCTTGATTGCGGCTTTGTTCATCAACATGGTGGTCAACATTAGCATCGTGGGCAATGCGTCTTGGATGCCTGACTTCGTGGCTTTGGTGTTGGTGTTTTGGTGCGTGCATCAGCCACGTTTGGTGGGGATTGGTGTGGCTTTCTTTTTTGGCGTCGCCACCGATGTTCATCAAGCGGCCTTGTTGGGGCAGCATGCGATGAGCTACACCGCCTTGGGCTTTATGGCCATCATGGTGCACCGCCGCTTGTTGTGGTTTTCGGTGCCCTCGCAGGCCATGCAGGTGATACCCCTGTTTGCAGTGGCGCATGCGTTGGAGCTGACCATGCGCATGATGTCGGGAGCTTTGTTTCCTGGCTGGATGATTCTTTTACAACCGCTGTTTGAGGCGGTGTTGTGGCCTCTGGTGAGTGTGCTCTTGTTGGCGCCGCAACGTCGTGCACCCAGCCCTGATTTGAATCGTCCACTATGAGCGTGATTCGCGACATCGAGTCCGATCTGCGACGCTTCAGGTCGCGGATGTTAGTGGTGACGATCTCGGTGTTGGTGCTGTTTGGCGTGTTGGCATCGCGCTTGTTTTACTTGCAAGTGGTGCGCTACCGCGAGTTCAATGCACAAGCTGAAAGCAACCGAACGGCCATCGTGCCCATCGTGCCCAACCGTGGCGTCATCATTGACCGTAACGGCATTGTTTTGGCCACCAACTACTCGGCCTATACGCTTGAAATTACTGCCTCCAAAGTGGTGCTTCCGCTGGAAGATGTGATTGAGCAGCTGTCGGGTGTGATTGATATTCAAGCGCGTGATAAACGCCGCTTTAAAAAACAATTGAGCGAATCCAAGAGTTTTGAATCGGTGCCCATTCGCAACCGTTTGAACGACGAAGAGGTCGCCCGTTTTGCAGCCCAGAGATACCGTTTTCCGGGCGTTGAAATTAGGGCGAGGTTGTTTCGCAGCTATCCCTACGGACAGACGGCCAGCCATGTGATTGGCTATATCGGTCGTATCAACCCTTCAGAAAAAGGCAAGATTGAAGAGTCGGAGGATGCGGGAAATTACCGCGGCACCGATTACATCGGCAAGCTTGGCGTGGAGCAAAGTTACGAAAAACAATTGCACGGCACCACAGGCGTGCAAGAAATGGAAACCTCGGCGGGCGGCCGCGCGGTTCGTCGCCTCAACAGCAGCCAAGCAATTCCCGGTAACAGCGTGGTGTTGTCCATCGACATCAAGTTGCAAAAGCTGGTCGAAGACCTTTACGGCAAGCGGCGAGGTGCGTTGGTGGCGCTCGACCCCAAAACCGGTGAAATATTGGCATTTGTGAGTAAGCCCACGTTCGATCCCAACTTGTTTGTGGACGGCATTGACTCTGAAAACTGGGCCGCGCTGAACGAATCCCTAGACAAGCCCTTGCTGAACCGCGCTTTGCGGGGGACGTATCCACCTGGCTCGACTTACAAGCCTTTCATGGCTTTGGCCGCATTGGAAACGGGCAAGCGCACAGAAAAAGCGTTCATCTCCGATCCCGGTTATTTCATGTTCGGTAATCACCGTTTCCGCGATGACAAAGAGGGCGGGCACGGAACGGTGGACATGTACAAATCCATCGTTGAATCGTGCGATACCTATTACTACTTGCTGGCGCGTGACATGGGCGTGGACCTGATGCACGACCAAATGAAACCCTTGGGGTTTGGACAAATCACGGGCATCGACATCTTGGGAGAATCGCGTGGCGTGCTGCCCTCGACCGAGTGGAAGCGCACCACCTACAAGAAGCCCGAACAGCAGCGCTGGTACTCAGGCGAGACTATTTCGCTGGGCATTGGCCAGGGTTACAACAGTTTCACCATGTTGCAAGTTGCACACGCCATGGGCACGCTGGCCAATAACGGTTTAAAGATGAAGCCGCATTTGGTGCGCGAAGTGGTGGATGTAGAGACCAAGGTGTCCACGCCGGTGGCCAAAGAACCTGTTGGGCAACTGACGTTCTTGCTTGAGAATTTAGAGATCATCAAAAAAAGCATGGTGGGCGTGAACATCGAAGGCACGTCGGCCACCAGCTTTGCGGGCGCGCAATATGTGAGCGCTGGCAAGACCGGCACGGCTCAGGTGTTCACGGTGAAGCAAAACGAAAAGTACAACGCTGCCACTATTGATGAACGCATGCGTGACCATGCTTTGTTCGTGGCGTTTGCGCCCGCCGACAACCCCAAGGTGGCCTTGGCCATGGTGGTAGAAAACGCGGGCTTTGGTGCACAAAATGCAGCGCCTATAGCGCGCCGCGTATTCGACTTTGTCATCTCTGGACAGTACCCCTCGCAAGAAGACATTGAAGCGGTGCAAAAGGGCCAAGCAACACGCCCCATCGGCAAGCCTCGTGCAGTGGCCAGCGTGCCCTGGCCCCCTAAAGCGGCAGAGCTAGTGGTGGAAGAGCCGGTTGTGGCTGCATCGGCTGCCGAAAAGGCGGCGGCTGCAGCTGCCAAGGTCGCTGCTGCAGCAGCCAAGTCAGCGTCTGCAACCAGTGCTGGCGGGGCACAAAAGTCAGCCGCGAGCGCCGCACGTTAATTTGCTTCAGCGCAAAAACGCGTCGTAGCTGGTTTTGCAAATCAGCGCACTCACCACCAGGATGAACATACCGCGCACAAAGCCTGCGCCGTGTTGCAAGGCCATGCGCGTGCCCAGCAAGCTGCCAGCCACATTGGCCATAGCCAGTGGCAAAGCCATGTGCCACCAAACGTGACCTTTGTAAGTAAACAAGACCAGCGCTGCGATGTTGCTGGCGGTGTTTAAAAGCTTGGCAGCCACTGAAGCGTTGAGGAAGTCATAGCTCAACCAGCGCACCAACAAAAACACAAAGAAGCTGCCAGTGCCTGGCCCAAAGAATCCGTCATAAAAGCCAATCACCAAACCGATGGTGCTGGTAGCCAGCAATTCGGCGCGGCCATGAAAACGTGGTGCATGGTGGCGGCCCATGTCTTTGCGCATCAAGGTGTAGACAAGCACCGCAATCAAAACAACTGGGAGTAGGCGACGTAAAAACTCAGGCGAAACCAGCGTTACTAGCCAAGCCCCTAAAAACGATGCTGCCATGGTGACCGCCGCTGCAGGTAGCAATGCAGACCAACGGATATGGATGCGGCGGCTGTATTGCCATGTCGCAAAGGCGGTGCCCCAGACGGACGCGCTTTTGTTGGTGCCAAATAAAGTGGCGGGTGAGGTGGTTGGGTACGCAGCAAATAAGGCGGGCAGCAAAATCAATCCGCCGCCGCCTACGATAGAGTCCACAAAGCCAGCCAAAGCCGAGGCAAAGGTGGTGAAGAAAAGTTCCATTCGGAGATTGTGGTCTGTAAAAGTAAGCGCTAAATAGCAAAAGGCACCGGGGTGACCGGTGCCTTTTCCAGGGTGACGCTCCTTAGGAAGCGTCTGTTGTATTTGTCTCCTCAGACCCTCGTGATACAGCGCAAGCACTGTTTCGAGTGCTACAACTATAAGTGCAGCCAAGTACGCAAACGACTAGGAAATTCCCTTGAGGATTAACCCTAGCCGTTAGGTTTTGCTTGGCGCGACCTCGTGCGATAGCCACTGTGCAGCCTTTTCGGCCATCATCAAAGTGGGGCTGTTGGTGTTGCCGCTGGTGATGGTGGGCATAACGCTAGCGTCCACGATGCGCAAACCGCGCACCACGCCGCCGCGACCATCGCGCAAACGCAACTCGGGGTCGACCACCGCCATGGCATCGTTGACGCGGCCCATGCGAGCAGTGCCCACGGGGTGGAAGATGGTGGTCGCAATGTCACCTGCCAAACGGGCCAAGTCTTCGTCAGTTTGGTATTGCACACCGGGCTTGTATTCTTCGGGCTTGTACTTGGCTAATGCGGGTTGAGCGGCGATGCGACGTGTGACGCGCAGCGAATCTGCTGCCACTTTGCGGTCGGCTTCGGTGCTCAGGTAGTTGGGCGCAATCTTGGGTGCATCTGCAAAATTTGCGCTGGTGATGTTGACCGTGCCGCGGCTGGTCGGATTTAAGTTGCACACGCTGGCGGTGAAAGCGGGAAAGCTGTGCAGTGGTTCGCCAAACGCATCCAAGCTGAGCGGCTGCACGTGGTATTCGATGTTGGGGTAGGCTTGGTCTGGGCTGCTGCGTGTGAAGGCACCCAGTTGCGAGGGCGCCATGCTCATGGGGCCGCTGCGATTGAGGGCATATTCCAAGCCAATTTTGGCTTTGCCCCACCAGCTGTTGGCTAATGTGTTGAGCGTGTCCACGCCTTGTACTTTAAAGACGGTGCGAATCTGCAAATGGTCTTGCAGGTTGGCACCTACGCCAGGCAGATCAATAACGGGGTCAATGCCGTGTTGTTTGAGCAAGTCGGCGGGACCTAAGCCAGATAGTTGCAAAATTTGCGGCGTGCCAATGGCGCCCGCGCACAACACTACCGAATGCTTTGCCGTGACGGTGACGTGCTCTTGGCCGGTCCACACTTCAGCGCCAGTGCAGCGCTGTGTGCCATCGGGATCGGTGCTCATCACCAGCTTGGAAACTTGGGCAGACGACCACAGTTCAAAGTTGGGGCGTGCGTAGCAAGTGGGGCGGATAAAGGCCTTGGCGGTGTTCCAGCGCCAGCCGCTTTTTTGGTTCACTTCAAAGTAGCCCACGCCTTCGTTGTTGCCCCGGTTGAAGTCATCGGTGGCGGGGATGCCGGCTTGCACCGCGGCTTGCGCAAATGCATCAAGCACGTCCCAGCGTAAGCGTTGTTTCTCCACACGCCATTCGCCGCCTGCAATGTGGTGGCGCAAGGTTTCGCCGTAAACCGTGGTGTCGGCCAGCAGCACTTCGCTCTTGTTTCCTTTGGCGCCGTGCGAGGCATTGGCCCCCGCGTGGTGGTCTTCGTGAAGTTTGAAATAAGGCAGCGCGTTGTCCCAGCGCCAGCGTGCATCGCCCGTGATGTCGGCCCATTGGTCGTAGTCACGCGACTGGCCGCGCATGTAAATCATGCCGTTGATGCTTGAGCAACCACCCAACACTTTGCCGCGTGGGTATCGCAAGCTGCGGCCATTCAGGCCAGCATCTGGCGCGGTGGTGTAGAGCCAATCGGTGCGCGGGTTGCCAATGCAATAAAGATAGCCGACGGGGATGTGAATCCAGTGGTAATCGTCTTTGCGGCCCGCTTCAATCAGCAGCACGCGTTTGCTGGCGTTGGCGCTCAGGCGGTTAGCGAGCAAACAGCCGGCCGTTCCTGCGCCAACGATGATGTAGTCAAACTGGGTGTCACTCATGCAGATAGCTCATGTCTTAGTGGTTATGAACATGGATGGTAGCTTGAGTAACAGCGCCACTTACAAAAAACAATAAGTTACTTTATCGTCGGCATCACAAACTCAGCGCCTTTTCCAATGCTTTCTGGCCAGCGCTGCATGACGCTCTTTTGCTTGGTGTAGAAACGCACGCCCTCTTCGCCGTAAGCGTGCATATCGCCAAATATGCTTTTCTTCCAACCACCAAAACCGTGCCACGCCATGGGCACGGGGATGGGTACGTTGATGCCGACCATACCCACTTGGATATGTCTAGCAAACTCGCGGGCCACGTTGCCATCGCGTGTGAAACAGCTCACGCCGTTACCAAATTCGTGAGCGTTGATCAGCGCTACCGCTTGTGCGAAATCGGCCACGCGCACGCAGCTGAGCACAGGGCCAAAGATTTCTTCCTTATAAATGCGCATCTCAGGGGTGACGTTGTCAAACAAAGTGCCGCCCATCCAGAAGCCGCCGGATGTGTCAGTGCCGCAGTCTTTGCCAGCAGATGCACCATCAAAATTGCGGCCGTCAACCAACAAGCGCGCACCTTCTTTCACGCCTTGTTCGATATAGCCGGTGATGCGCTTGTGCGCTACGTCTGTCACGATGGGGCCCATCTCGGCGGCAAGGTTTTCGCCGTTGAGCACTTTCAAGGTTTTCGTGCGCTCAATCAGTTTGGGCATGAGGCGTTCTGCCACATCGCCCACCAACACAGCCACGCTGATGGCCATGCAGCGCTCGCCGGCAGAGCCGTAGGCGGCACCGATCAGGGCGTCGACCACTTGATTGATATCTGCATCGGGCATGACCACCATGTGGTTCTTTGCACCGCCCAAGGCTTGCACGCGCTTGCCGTGGTGGGCGCCGGTTTCATAAATATAGTTGGCGATGGGGGTGGAGCCCACAAAGCTGATGGCCTTCACATCCGGGTGAACCAGCAAAGAGTCAACCGCTTCTTTGTCGCCTTGAACCACGTTGAACACGCCGTCTGGCAAGCCTGCTTGTTTCAACAACTCGGCCATGAAAAGGGCTGGAGTTGGGTCGATGGGGCTGGGCTTCAACACAAACGTGTTGCCAGCGGCAATGGCCACGGGGAACATCCATGCAGGCACCATGACGGGAAAGTTAAACGGGGTGATGCCTGCTACCACGCCCAGCGGTTGGCGCATGGTCCAGTTGTCGATGCCAGTAGAAACTTGCTCGGTGTAGTCGCCTTTGAGTAGCTGAGGTATGCCGGTTGCAAATTCAACGATGTCGATGCCTCGGCTCACTTCGCCTTGCGCATCGGTGAACACCTTGCCGTGCTCGGCTGTGATCATGTGGGCCAGTTTGTCTTTGTTGGCGTTGATGAGTTCCAAAAACTTAAACATCACACGGGCGCGGCGCAGGGGCGGAGTGTCGGCCCATGAAGGGAAAGCCTTTTGAGCGGCGGCAACAGCTGCGTTCACATCTGCCAGGTTGGCCAAGCTCACTTGGCCTGTGACAGCGCCGGTGGCGGGGTTGTAAACGGGCTGTGTGCGAGTGCTGCTGCCGGGGGCAATTGCGCCGCCGATGAAGTGCGCGATGTGTGTGGCTTGGGTCATCTGGAGTCTCATCATTTGTAAAAGATGGATCAGTGTAGGCAAGGCTTGCTTGCATAACAAGCGCAAAAGCTTGAATTGATTGTTCAAAATAGTGAACAATCAACCTATGAACGACCAAAAAGTCAGCCATCTCTGGCATCATTTGCATTGGCTAACTGTGTTGGCGCAGCAGGGCAGCTACACGGCTGCTGCTGCGCGGCTAGGGGTGAGCAAGGCGGCCATGAGCCAGCGCATCGTCGAGCTAGAGCGCGCCGCCCGTGTTCCGCTGGTGCAGCGCACCACACGCAGTGTTCGCTTGACCGAGGCCGGGCAGCGGCTGGTGGACAACATGCGTGCTTCTTTTGAACAAATTGAGCATAGTTTTGCCCAAGTGCGTGACTTGGCGGATGTGCCGAGCGGCCTGCTTCGAGTCACCGCGCCGGTGGCTTTTGCGCGTCAGCAGCTCGCGCCACGGTTGACTGATTTTTTGCGCGAGTACCCAGAAGTGCGCATCGAACTTGACATGGCCGATCGCTTGAGTAGTTTGGCTACAGAGGGTTTTGACTTGGCTATTCGCCACACCGCCCGTCCGCCCGACACGCATGTGGCTTGGACCTTATGCACCACACATTCGGTGCTGGTGGCCAGCAAAGCTTATTTGCGCCGCGCGGGTACGCCGCAATTGCCTGCCGATTTGCAAACCCACAACTGTTTGCATTACCTCCGTGCGCAAGACACGCCCACGTGGACACTGCAACGTGTAGGAACTAAAGCCAAAGAGGCTGAAGAACGTATCACTGTTCCCGTGACGGGGCAACTGGCTGCCAACAACAGCGAGGCTTTACGTGAAGCAGCCTTGACAGGCTTGGGTATTGCGCTGCTGCCAGACTTCAGCGCACAAGCGTCTTTGCACCAAGGCAGGCTAGTGCAAGTGCTTCCCGACTGGCAAGCTGTGGGCGCATTTGCCGAACAGATTTATGCCATTCGCCCGTATTCGCCACACGTGCCGCATGCGGTGACGGCGTTTGTGGACTATTTGCGCCGCACGCTGTCGAATGGGTTTGCAGCGAGTGGGGATTAGCGCCCGCCAGAAATGTCCATCAAACTCATGGTGGTGTAACTGGATGCATCACTGAGCAGCCACACGATAGCCTGCGCCACTTCCTCTGCTGTGCCAGCGCGTTGCATGGGAATCAAATGCGCCAAGTCCCGCGCACGGTTTGGCAAACCGCCTGAGGCATGGATTTCGGTATCAATCAGCCCTGGGCGAACGGCGTTCACCCGAATGCCTTCCGCCGCCACTTCTTTGGCAAGGCCAATCGTGAATGCGTCAATGGCTCCCTTGGCTGTGGCGTAGTCAACGTACTGACCCGCACCGCCCAACCGTGTAGCTGCACTGGACAGGTTCACAATGCTGCCGCCAGTGCCGCCGTGCAAGGTGCTCATGCGGCGAACTGCTTCGCGTGCGCAGGCCAACGAACCCAAGATGTTGATACGCATCATGCGTTCCCACCTTTCCCAGCTTTGCGCGTCAACTTTGGCGGTCATATCCACCACGCCCGCGCTATTGACGAGTCCCGAAATGCGTCCCAATTTGTCATCCACTTCGGCAAACATGCGCATGATTTGCGCTTCGTCACCCACATCGGCCTGCACCGCAAAGGCTTTGCCGCCTGCGTCTTGAATACGGGCTACCACATGGTTGGCGGCTTGTGCGTTGCTGGCGTAATTGACTGCGACAGCCCAGCCTTGTTGAGCCGCCAAAATAGCAGTGGCTGCGCCAATGCCGCGGCTTGCGCCGGTGATTAAGAGTACGGGGTTCAAGTCAGTCTCCTTCGTGTCGTAGTTTTCTATCAATATAGCTACGTTACAACGTCAGCATTTAAACGTGAGTAACCTGCCTGACAACCACACGCAAGACTTTTAGGAAGACCCACCAGGACCTATCGCATCTAAGCCAAGCCGTTTAGCTTCTTGGCGGCATCAATGGCGAAGTAGGTCAGCACACCGTCAGCGCCTGCCCGCTTGAAGGCGAGCAAGCTTTCCATCATGACGGCGTCGTGGTCGAGCCAGCCATTTTGTGCCGCGGCTTTGAGCATGGCGTATTCGCCGCTTACTTGGTAGGCAAAGGTGGGCACCTTGAACTCGTCTTTCACGCGGCGCACGACGTCGAGGTAGGGCATGCCGGGTTTGACCATCACCATGTCGGCGCCCTCGGCGATGTCCAGTGCCACTTCGCGCAACGCTTCGTCGGTGTTGCCAGGGTCCATTTGGTAGGACTTTTTGTCGCTCTTGCCTAAGTTGGCGGCAGAGCCCACGGCGTCACGAAATGGGCCATAAAACGCACTGGCGTATTTGGCGCTGTAAGCCATGATGCGCGTGTGAATGTGGCCGTGCGCTTCCAGCGCTTGGCGAATGGCGCCAATCCTGCCGTCCATCATGTCGCTGGGCGCCACGATGTCAACGCCAGCATCAGCTTGCGTCAAAGCTTGCTTGACCAACATGGCCGTGGTTTCGTCATTGAGAATGTAGCCCGTGTCATCCAACAAGCCGTCTTGACCATGACTGGTGAAGGGGTCTAGCGCCACATCGGTCATTACGCCCAGCTGGGGAAAGTGTTTTTTAAGTTCACGCACCACCTGCGGCACGAGGCCATTGGGGTTGGTGGCCTCTACGCCATCAGGCGTTTTGAGATGGCCGCTAATGACGGGGAACAAGGCCATGAAAGGGATGCCCAGCGTCACGCTCTGCTCGGCCACAGGCAACAGCAAGTCGAGACTTAGACGCTCGACGCCAGGCATGGAGCCAACAGCTTCGCGTCGATTCTTGCCTTCGAGCACGAAGACGGGGTAAATCAAATCGCTCACGCTGAGGGCGTGTTCGCGCACCAAGCGGCGGGTGAAATCGTCACGGCGCAAACGGCGAGGGCGGTTGGCGGGAAAGGGTGCGAATGGATGTTGCATAAATGAAATTGTGCCTGTTCTCGGGTGTCGCCAAGGTGAAAGTTGGCGATTTAGCCTGACCTTGTGACGGTTTTTTTTGAGCACGGCTAAACTGCCTTAATGCTACTCATCAAATCTTTTCACATCATCTTTGTAGCCAGCTGGTTTGCAGGCTTGTTTTATTTGCCGCGCATCTTTGTGAATTTGGCGCAAGTCGAGCCAGGCTCTAACGCCGAAGAGGCGCGCTTGCTGCTGATGGCGCGCAAGCTGATGCGCTTCACCACGCTGCTCATGCTGCCAGCAATAGCCTTGGGCTTGGTGTTGTGGCTGTATTACGGTATTGGCTTAGGCCCAGGCAATGGATGGATGCACGCCAAATTTACGGTGGTGTTGCTGGCCTTGGGCTATCACCATATGTGTGGTCGTTTGCTGCGCAAGTTTGAAGCGCACACCAACAGTCATGGTCATGTGTGGTACCGCTGGTTTAACGAGGCTCCTGTGGTGTTGTTTTCTATTGCCGTGATTCTGGTGATCGTCAAGCCTTTCTAAACATTACTTCGGCTCATGCGCAAAACCTCCGCTTGGCCTTTGTCGCAAATATGCGTGGCGTTGATCGTCTACGCGAGCCTGTATCCGTTTGACCAGTGGCGGGATCAAGGCATCTGGACGTGGTCATTTTTAACCGCGCCTTGGCCTAAGTATTGGTTGGGTTTTGATGTTGCGGCCAATGTGTTGGGCTACGCCCCGCTGGGCTTCTTTTTGACCTTGAGCGCCATGCGCATGGGCTGGCAAACCCGCGAGGTGCTGGCCTCCACGGCGGCGGCGGCCTGTCTGTCGCTGGCGATGGAGGGCTTGCAAAGTTATTTGCCTGCGCGTGTGCCTTCATTGCCAGATTTTTTACTCAATACCTTGGGAGCATTTCTTGGCGCGGTGTTGGCCAACTCTTTAGAACATTTGGGATTGCTGCGCCGCTGGAGTCAGTTCAGAGCGCGTTGGTTTGTGCGCGACGCCTACATGGCTTTGGTGATGATGGCGGTTTGGCCTGTCGCCTTGTTGTTCCCTGTGGCCGTGCCTCTGGGTTTAGGCCAAGTTTGGGAGCGAGTCGAGGACACCTTGACCACCGCCTTTGAGGCTACGCCCTTTGAAGATTGGATTCCGTTGCGCGCTTTTGAGCTAGAGCCGTTGTTGCCGGGGGCTGAGTTGCTGTGCGTGATGTTGGGCTTGCTGGTGCCTTGTTTGTTGGGCTTTGGGGTGATTCGCCAAGCAGGGCAAAGGTTTGTGTATCTTTTGGTCGTGCTGGCGATGGCCTTGGGTATGAGCGCTTTGTCAGCAGCGCTTAGTTATGGCCCCGTGCATGCTTGGGCATGGCTTGATTTGCCTGTGATGTTGGGTATTGTTTTCGGCTGTGTGGCGGCTTTGTGTTTCTTGCCTTTATCAGCGCGTACCGCATGGACCTTTCTGTTGTTAGCCTTGTTGGTTCAACAGAGTGTGTTGAATCAGTCGCCCGAGAGCGCTTATTTTGCGCAAACTTTGCAGACGTGGGAGCAGGGCCGTTTCATTCGCTTTCACGGCCTCGTGCAATGGCTGGGTTGGCTGTGGCCTTATGCCGTGTTGATGCTGGCGCTGGAACATCTGTCGCGCGAACGCCATTCACAAAACTAAAATTCACCCATGACTCAAAACCCATATTACAAACACCATATTTTTTTCTGCCTGAATCAGCGCGACAACGGACAAGACTGCTGCGCCAACCTCGGCGCCCAAGCTTCGTTTGATCACTGCAAGGCCCAAGTCAAAGCCGCTGGTTTGGCGGGTGTTGGCGGTGTGCGGGTGAACAAGGCGGGCTGCTTAGACCGCTGTGCCGGTGGTCCGGTGGCCGTGGTTTACCCAGAAGGTATTTGGTACACGGTGATGGACAGCCATGATGTGGACGAAATTGTGGAAAGCCATTTGAAAAACGGCCAAGTGGTGGAGCGTTTGGTGGTGCCCACCGAAGTGGGGCGTTGAGGCCCGCATGAATTCAAATACCCAAAAAATCACGCTACAAGGCGAAGCGGGCGCCATAGAGGCTTTGCGAGATGACCCAGAAGGCGATTCATGCGGCGTGGCCATCGTGGCCCACCCGCATCCATTGTTTGGCGGCACGATGGACAACAAGGTGGTGCAAACATTGGCGCGAGCCTTTGTTCAATGTGGCTGGACGGTGGTGCGCTTTAACTTCCGCGGTGTGGGCGCATCGGCTGGCGAGCATGATGCAGGCGTAGGCGAAGCCCGCGACTTTTTGAGTGTGGTGGCGCAAGTAGCACCAACGGGGCCGTTAGCGATTGCTGGTTTTTCGTTTGGCTCTTTTGTGGCTAGTCACGCCTTGGCCGAGCTGCACGCGCAGCGCGCAATTGACAAAGTAGCCTTTGTGGGCACGGCTGCGCAACGTTTTACCGTGGCCGCTGTTGCGCCAGAGTTACACGACAAAACTTTGGTGTTGCACGGCGAGCAAGACGACACGGTATCGCTCATTTCAGTGATGGACTGGGCTCGCCCGCAAAGTCTTCCCGTGACGGTCGTCCCGGGTGGCGGGCATTTCTTTCATGGACAATTGCCTCTTCTTAAGAGTTTAGTGGTGCGCCATTTGCTGGGTTAACACCTTTTGGCGCTCAAGGGGCGTTTGCAAATGCGGCGTCACCACTTCTTTGACTTCTATTCCATTTGAGCATCGCCATGACAAGATTCCTGCGCACCATATTCATCGGTTTTTTGATGGGCCTGTTTGGCGTGTTTCAGGTGCAGGCCCAGGTGCCGCAGCCGCCTGAAATTGCAGCACGCGCCTATTTGTTGGTGGATTTGACCGCACAGCAAACGCTGGCTGAGTTGGATGCAGACAGGCCGATTGAGCCAGCTTCGTTGACCAAGCTCATGACGGCCTACATCGTGTTTGATGCGCTGAAGGCCAAAAAAATCAGCTTGCAACAAACCATGGCAGTGAGCGAGCGCGCATGGAAGATGCCAGGCTCGCGCATGTTCATCGACCCCAAGATGAAAGTGCCTGTCGAAGACCTCATCAAAGGCATGATTGTTCAGTCGGGCAACGACGCCACGATGGTGCTGGCCGAGGGCGTAGGCGGCACGTTGGAGCACTTTGTGCAAATGATGAACGCCCAGGCCAAGGTGTTAGGTATGAAGTCCACTGGCTATAAAAACCCCGAGGGTTTGACCGAGCCCGGCCACACCACTACGGCGCGTGATTTAAGTATCTTGGCCAGTCGCTTGATGCAAGACTTCCCTGAATACGTGGGCTATTACGCCATCAAAAAATACCGCTACCCCGGTACGCCGGCGGCAAATGAGACCAACCGCAACTTGCTGTTATTCCGTGACCCCAGCGTGGATGGTTTAAAAACCGGCCACACAGATGCCGCCGGCTTTTGCTTGATCGCCACTGCCAAGCGCGATGCGCCGGGTGTGGGTCAGCGCCGCTTGTTGTCAATAGTGTTGGGTGCATCCAGTGAGAACGCCCGCGCCACAGAAACACAAAAGCTGCTCAATTGGGGTTACAGCGCGTTTGACGCCATCAAATTGTTTGATGCTAACCAGGCCGTGGTGTCGCCTAACGTGTGGAAGGGCCGTGGCAACCAAGTCAAGTTGGGCCGCTTCTCGCCTATCGTTGTGGCAGTGCCCTCGGGCGCTGCAGGCCGCATACAAACCCAAGTTGCCCGCCCTGAGCCCTTGGTCGCGCCGCTGAACCGCGGTCAAATCGTGGGGGCTTTGCAAGTCAGTTTGGATCAAAAGCCGCTGGTTGATGTGCCATTGCAGGTGTTGGAGACCGTTGAGCAAGCCGGCTTCTTGGGCCGTGCATGGGATGCTGTGCGGTTATGGGTGAAATAAGCGTTATTTGAAGCGTTTTTGGCTAGATTTGCTAGCCTGTTGCGATGCTGATACACTAGAAGGCTTTTCGGAAACTCCGAAGGGATTCACGTTTTCTTTTTATTCCAACGTTTAGGGACGTTATAAACAATGCCAACCATCAATCAATTGGTGCGTCAGGGGCGCGAGGTCGAAACGATCAAGTCCAAAAGCCCTGCGATGCAAAACTCTCCACAACGCCGTGGCGTGTGCACCCGTGTGTACACCACGACGCCTAAGAAGCCTAACTCTGCGCTGCGTAAAGTTGCTAAAGTGCGCTTGACCAACGGTTTCGAAGTCATTTCGTACATCGGCGGTGAAGGTCACAACTTGCAAGAGCACAGCGTTGTGCTCGTGCGCGGTGGCCGTGTCAAAGACTTGCCAGGTGTGCGCTACCACATCGTGCGCGGTTCGCTCGATTTGCAGGGTGTCAAAGACCGTAAGCAATCGCGTTCTAAGTACGGCGCTAAAAAGCCCAAGGCTAAGTAAGCACTGATCTTTTGATCAAACAGGTGCTGTTTCCCGCGTGGCGCGGCGAATCAGCGTAGTGACCCGCTGTGGGTCGAGTAAGTAAAAACCAAAATGGTTTTTGCGGTGTCTGAACAAGATGCCAACTGAAGCAAATAAGAGGTGAAATATGCCACGTCGTCGCGAAGTCCCTAAACGTGAAATCTTGCCGGATCCTAAGTACGGCAATGTTGAGCTGTCTAAATTCATGAACGTGATCATGGAAGGCGGCAAAAAAGCTGTTGCCGAGCGCATCATTTATGGTGCCCTGGCGCAAATCGAGCAGAAGTCGGGTAAGGACCCGGTCGAATTGTTCACTGTTGCAATCAATAACGTCAAACCCATGGTGGAAGTTAAATCTCGCCGCGTGGGTGGTGCTAACTATCAAGTGCCCGTTGAGGTGCGCCCTGTCCGTCGTTTGGCTTTGTCCATGCGTTGGTTGAAAGAGGCTGCTCGCAAGCGCGGTGAAAAGTCAATGTCTTTGCGCTTGGCCAACGAATTGTTGGAAGCGTCTGAAGGCCGTGGCGGCGCCATGAAAAAGCGTGACGAAGTTCACCGCATGGCCGAAGCCAACAAGGCGTTCAGCCACTTCCGCTTCTAAATTCAAAGGTAAAAAATGGCTCGCAATACCCCCATTGAGCGTTATCGCAACATTGGTATTTCAGCGCACATTGACGCTGGTAAAACCACCACGACAGAGCGTATTCTTTTTTATACCGGTGTGAACCACAAGATCGGTGAAGTGCATGATGGCGCCGCCACCATGGACTGGATGGAGCAAGAGCAAGAGCGTGGCATCACGATCACTTCTGCTGCGACCACTTGTTTCTGGAAGGGCATGGACGGCTCATTTGCCGACCACCGTATCAACATCATTGACACCCCTGGCCACGTTGACTTCACGATTGAAGTTGAGCGTTCCATGCGTGTGCTCGACGGTGCTTGCATGGTTTACTGTGCAGTGGGTGGTGTTCAGCCCCAGTCTGAAACCGTTTGGCGTCAAGCTAATAAATACAAAGTGCCACGTCTGGCTTTTGTGAACAAGATGGACCGCACCGGCGCCAACTTCTTCAAGGTTGTGGAGCAGATGAAATTGCGCCTCAAGGCCAATCCTGTGCCCATAGTTATCCCTATCGGCGCTGAAGACAACTTCGTCGGCGTGGTTGACCTTCGCAAAATGAAAGCCATCATTTGGGACGAAGCCTCTCAAGGCATGAAGTTCACTTTTGAAGAGATCCCTGCCAACTTGGTGGAATTAGCCAAAGAGTGGCGCGAGAAGATGGTTGAAGCTGCGGCTGAGGCCTCTGAAGAGCTGATGAACAAGTACCTCGAAGAAGGCGACTTGACTGAAGAAGAAATCACACACGGTCTACGTGTGCGCACAATCAACAGCGAAATTCAACCGATGTTGTGCGGTTCAGCTTTTAAGAACAAAGGCGTGCAGCGCATGCTCGATGCAGTGCTTGAGTTGATGCCTTCCCCGTTGGACGTGAAAGCCATCAAAGGTTTTGACGAGGACGAAAAAGAAGTGATCCGCAAAGCGGATGACAACGAAAAATTCTCGGCCTTGGCATTTAAGTTGATGACGGATCCATTTGTGGGTCAATTGACATTCGTGCGCGTTTACTCGGGCGTTCTGAAAAAGGGCGACACCGTTTACAACCCTGTGCGCGGCAAGAAAGAACGTATCGGTCGTATTGTGCAAATGCACGCCAACAACCGTGAAGAAGTCGACGAAATTCGCGCGGGCGACATCGCTGCTTGCGTGGGTTTGAAAGACGTCACCACGGGTGAGACCTTGTGCGATCCAGCAGCGGTAATCACCTTGGAGCGCATGGTGTTCCCAGACTCCGTGATCCGTCAGGCTGTGGAACCTAAGACCAAAGCTGACCAAGAAAAAATGGGTATGGCTTTGTCTCGCTTGGCTGCAGAAGATCCTTCTTTCCGCGTGCAAACCGACGAAGAGTCTGGCCAGACCATCATTGGCGGTCAGGGCGAATTGCACTTGGAAATTATTGTCGACCGCATGAAGCGTGAGTTCGGTGTTGAAGCCAACGTGGGCAAGCCTCAAGTGGCTTACCGCGAAACCATCCGCAAGACTGTCGAAGATGCCGAAGGCAAGTTCGTGCGTCAGTCCGGTGGTAAGGGTCAATACGGTCACGTGGTGCTCAAGGTTGAGCCCCAAGAGCCGGGCAAAGGTTTCGAATTCGTTGACGCTATCAAGGGCGGTGTGGTTCCTCGCGAATACATCCCTGCAGTGGAAAAAGGCGTGATCGAAGCTTTGGGTCAGGGCGTTTTGGCTGGCTACCCAGTGGTTGACGTTAAAGTGACATTGCACTTCGGTTCGTACCACGATGTGGACTCGAACGAAATGGCCTTCAAAATGGCAGCTATCTTTGGTTTCAAAGAAGGTTGCCGCAAAGCTGGCCCCGTTATTCTGGAGCCAATGATGGCTGTGGAAGTTGAGACGCCTGAAGACTACGCCGGTAACGTGATGGGCGATTTGTCCTCACGTCGCGGTATGGTCCAAGGTATGGACGACATGGTCGGCGGTGGCAAGGCAATCAAAGCCGAAGTGCCATTGTCTGAAATGTTTGGCTACTCAACCACTTTGCGTTCGATGACACAAGGCCGTGCAACTTACACGATGGAATTCAAGCACTACGCTGAAGCCCCACGTAACGTTGCTGAAGCCATTGTTGCTGCCCGCGCTAAATAAATAAAACCCCATGGGGCTGCGCAAGCGGCCTCTGTCTGCGACGATGCGCCGCCCTGTCACCCGTGCGGGGCGAATCAGCAGCATCGTGCAGACATAAAACCTGTACACGGGCACTGCTCTTTGGAGAAAATGAAATGGCAAAAGGAAAATTCGAACGTACCAAGCCACACGTGAACGTGGGCACTA
>NZ_JBBAOV010000034.1:0-23472 GCF_040401135.1 Limnohabitans sp.
ACCCACGACCCTTGGCTTCGGAGGCCAATACTCTATCCACTGAGCTACAGCCGCACTTTTATGACTAACCCATTGTAGGCCACCGCTATAATTTAAGCAGTTCCAAAGCTACCCATCAGGATTTAAAAAATGAGCGATCAGCACCACGAAGAAGCCCACACAGGCCCTATCAAAACACCTAAGCAGCTTTTGATTGCTGTTTTGTATTCGTTTGTTTTGCCTGTGCTCATCATCATTGGCTTGGTAGCGTACGTCACTTCTGCCAACAAGCCTCAAGCAGGATCTTCCAACGAGCCAGAGGCGATTGCAGCTCGTATTCAAAAAGTCGGCTCTGTTGAAATCAAAGACGTCAACCGCGCCGCTCGCAATGGTGACGAAGTTTACAAAGCACAATGCTCCGCTTGTCACGCCGGCGGTGCTGCTGGCGCGCCTAAGTTTGGTGATAACGGCGCTTGGGGTGCACGAATCGCCAAAGGTTACGACACCTTGTTGACTTCGGCACTCAAAGGCAAGGGCGCGATGGGTGCTCAAGGTGGTGGCGATTTTGAAGATTTTGAAATTGGTCGCGCTGTGGTTCACATGGCTAACGCTGCCGGTGGAAAGTTTGCAGAACCTAAGAAGCCCGAAGCCAAATAAAGCTTCGTGTTTGATGAAAACCGGCCCAGGCCGGTTTTTTTACGCCTGTTCTTTTCGTTGTGTCTGTTGCGGGCTGCGAACATAGCCAAAGCGCTTCGGTAATTCGCTAGTGGGCATCACTTGTGGCACCCACAAACCCGTTTCGATGAAGTCTGCGGCGTGCACCACGTCTTGTGTGTGAAGCAGACCAAAACCCTGTTCTGTGTCCAGATACAAACGGCCATACTCGTCGACGATGCAGCGCTGCATGCGTGCGCTTGATCCCGTGTGAGACTGTATGGAGCTATCCGGCTGCAAGCGCCAAACAAATGGCGTGGCTTCAAGTTCAACATAGACACGCTGTGGCCCATTTTGAAAAAACCACAGCCCTTGTTTATCGTTCGTATAGTTGCGCCCAATGAAGTCGATCAACTTTTCGTGGGCCAGCCGTGAACCTTTGCTTTGTGTAAAGGTGCCTAGTGCCTGCACTTGGTCGTCACGCATATACCAATCGCCGCGTGCGTCTAGCCCTAGCCATCCATAACAATCCGGCACATTGGGCCACTTGGCCATGGCTTGTAATACGAGGTCATCCATGTTTTGACATCCATTCTGTGACTGCCCAAGGCATTTCTTGCAAGTCGCCAGGGAAAGCACCTGAAGCAAAGCCCACATGCCCGCCCGCTGCTGGTTGCCACAATTTAACCCAATCGCTGACTTGAGCCTGTGTTGGCAAACTGCTGGCGGGAATAAATGGATCGTTGCGTGCGTTCAGCAGCAAAGCGGGTATTTGCACCCGCGATAAGCCTGGTTTGGCACTGGCGCGCTCCCAATAGTCATCGGTATTTTTAAATCCGTGCAGGGGCGCGGTAAACACTTGGTCAAACTCATACAGTGACTCAGCAGCCATCAGATCTTGAGGATCGAACAATCCTGGGAACTGTTTGAGCTTATCCATGGCTCTAGGCTTCATCGTGCCTAAAAACATCCGCGCATACAGCACCTTGTTGATCCCTGCATCTATGGCGTTGCCGCTTGCCGTCAAATCGATTGGCGAGCAGACCGAGGCAATGCCGTCTACAACCTGTCTGGCAGACTGGCCCATTTCACCCGCCCAACGCATCAATGCATTGCCTCCTAGCGAGATGCCAACCGCGAACAAGGGGCCCCGATGCTGCTGACGAATGCGTTTGAGTATCCATCCAACTTCTTCAAAATCGCCTGAGTGATAGGCGCGTGGCGCCCAATTAATTTCACCGCTACAGCCTCGAAAGTGCGGCACTGCCATGTGCCATCCACGTTTGTGTGTCTCTTCTGCAAAGGCTTGTGCGTAATGACTGCTCGATGATCCTTCTAAGCCATGAAACAAGGCCAACAAGGGCGCATCTTCCGGCAAGCTTTTGTCATGGCTGCGCCAATCGACATCGACAAAGTCTCCATCAGGCGTATCCCAACGCTCTCGCGTCCATTTGGGATCTGGCCCTGAATAACGGCGCGCCAGTTTGGCTGCATAAATCGTTTGTGCGTTGCCACCTGGCAACCACCAGGGCGCTTGGTAATCCCAAATCAATGCAAGACCTGTGGGGCTTGGTGCGCTTCGGCATGTGTTGGTGCAGTGCCAGGACTGGCATGGTGCGCCACCATGCGCCAACCCTGTGCAGTTCTTTGGTAGACATTGGTGGCAACAACCACTGCTTCTTGCGTTCCATCAGTCGTCAGCAAGGCCACACGCTCGATCACGTTGTGCATGGCACTGGTCAGGGACTCGACTTTGCAAATGTGTTCTGGTCGTGCCGCAATGGTGCCGTTGGAAAACATGGCCTCAAAGGCGGCTCGAATACTGGCACTGCCCACCAGACGTGGGCCGCCTGGGTGAACGCACACGATGTCGTCTTCGTCGGCCCAACAGCCCATGAGTTTTTCGATATCACCCGTTTGCAGGGCATCGTAAAACTGGGCCTCAATGATGTCGGCAGTTCCGCCTACGGTGGCTGCTTGGAGTTTGGCTTTCGGCATTGTGCAAATTGTCCACTTATTTGATGCAATAAAAAAGCCCCAACCGCGAGGCAGGGGCTTTTAGAACGCAAGCGCGCACGGCAATTACTTGAGAGCGCGGTAGCGGCGCAAGGCCGACAATTCAGCGGCCAAAATGTGCAGCTCTGAACGAGCCCGCGCCAAATCGACATCTGTCTTTGCGTTCTTGACGGCTTCTTCAGCTGCCAGTTTGGCCGCGTTTGCTTTTTCTTCGTCCATGTCTTTGCCGCGAACCGCGGTGTCTGACATGACGGTGACGCAGTCGGGTTGCACTTCAAGAATGCCACCTGCCACGAAAACAAACTCTTCACCACCATCAGCTGTTTGAATACGCACCGAACCAGGACGAATGCGTGAAATCAGCGGCGTGTGCCGAGGATAAATACCGAGCTCGCCGGCCTCGCCTGGCAAAGCCACAAAAGTGGCTTCGCCGGAGAAGATCAACTCTTCTGCGCTGACGACATCTACGTGAATGGTACTCATAGGATCTCTCAGATCTTCTTAGCTTTTTCGAACGCTTCGTCGATGGTACCGACCATGTAGAAGGCTTGTTCTGGCAGGTGGTCGCACTCGCCGTTCACAATCATCTTGAAACCACGGATGGTTTCAGCCAAGGTCACGTATTTACCGGCTGAACCCGTGAACACTTCAGCAACGTGGAACGGTTGTGACAAGAAGCGCTGGATCTTACGAGCGCGCGCCACGGCGAGCTTGTCGTCAGGAGCCAATTCGTCCATGCCCAAAATCGCAATGATGTCACGCAATTCTTTGTAGCGTTGCAAAGTGCCCTGCACAGCGCGAGCTGTGGCGTAGTGCTCTTCGCCCACAACCAAGGGGTCCAACTGGCGGCTGGTCGAATCCAAAGGATCCACAGCTGGGTAGATGCCGAGCGAAGCGATGTCACGAGACAACACAACGGTGGAATCTAAGTGGGCAAAAGTAGTCGCTGGAGAAGGGTCAGTCAAGTCATCGGCAGGCACGTAAACGGCTTGGATGGAAGTGATAGAACCGACCTTGGTCGACGTGATACGTTCTTGCAAACGGCCCATTTCTTCGGCCAACGTAGGTTGGTAACCCACAGCTGAAGGCATACGACCCAACAAGGCGGACACTTCAGTGCCAGCCA
The DNA here is from genome assembly GCF_040401135.1 of Limnohabitans sp. Classification (GTDB taxonomy): domain Bacteria; phylum Pseudomonadota; class Gammaproteobacteria; order Burkholderiales; family Burkholderiaceae_C; genus Limnohabitans. The sequence goes on from NZ_JBBAOV010000034.1 coordinate 3,776, forward strand.
AGGTGTAGCGATAGATGTTGTCCACGAAGAACAACACATCTTTACCTTCGTCACGGAATGATTCGGCGATGGTCAAACCTGTCAAAGCCACGCGCAAACGGTTACCTGGAGGCTCGTTCATCTGACCGTAGACCATGGCAACTTTAGACTCGTTCAAGTCTTTCAAGTTCACCACGCCTGAGTCGGCCATCTCGTGATAGAAGTCGTTACCTTCACGCGTACGTTCACCGACACCAGCGAACACGGACAAGCCGCTGTGCGCCTTGGCGATGTTGTTGATGAGTTCCATCATGTTCACTGTCTTGCCCACACCAGCGCCACCGAACAAGCCGACCTTACCGCCTTTAGCGAAAGGACAGACCAAGTCGATCACCTTGATACCGGTCTCGAGCAATTCTTGCGAAGGGCTGAGTTCGTCATAGGCAGGGGCCTTGCGGTGAATCGTGGCAGTTTTTGTTTGGTCAACAGGACCACGTTCGTCGATGGGGCTACCCAACACGTCCATGATGCGGCCGAGTGTGGCTTTGCCCACTGGAACGGTAATGCCCGCGCCTGTGTTCGTCACCATCAAACCACGACGCATACCGTCGGAACTGCCCAACGCGATGGTACGGACGATGCCGTCACCGAGTTGTTGCTGAACTTCCAGAGTCAGTGCTGTGCCTTCGAGCTTGAGCGCATCGTAGACCTTGGGCATCTGGTTGCGTGGGAACTCGACGTCCACCACAGCGCCGATACATTGAACAATCTTGCCTTGAACGCCAGCGTTCATGTGGGTGGTCTCATGAGCCATACTTTTTTGCTCCAAAAATTAAAATCAGACAGCAGCCGCACCAGCAACGATTTCCGAAAGTTCTTTCGTGATCGCAGCTTGACGCGTCTTGTTGTAAACCAGTTTGAGTTCGTTGATCACGTTCCCAGCATTGTCGGTCGCAGACTTCATCGCAACCATACGGGCCGATTGCTCGGACGCCATACTTTCAGCCACAGCTTGATAAACCATGGCCTCTACGTATCGGATCAAAAGCTCGTCGATCACGACGTGCGCATCCGGTTCGTAGATGTAGTCCCAAGTTTTGTGACCTTCGTGCGGTTTGAGCGCATCTGCCGACAAAGGCAAAAGTTGCTCAACCACCGACTCTTGTTTCATCGTGTTGATGAACCGCGTGTAGCACAGTTGGACCGAATTGATTTCGCCAGCCACATAAGCATCTAACAAAACCTTGACGGGACCAATCAACTTTTCGAGGTGCGGCGTGTCACCCAATTGTGTCGCATGCGCCACAATTTTGATGCCAGAACGACCCAAAAAGCCGAAGCCTTTGTTACCGATAGCCACGGCTTGCGCCTTGTGACCTGCGGCTTGCAATTCACGCAGTTTGGTTGACAACATACGCAACACGTTGGTGTTGAGACCGCCACACAAACCTTTGTCTGTGGTGACCACAATAAAGCCAACATCCTTGGATGTGTTCAACTCCATGAAGGGGTGAACATACTCAGGGTTGGCCTTGCCGAGGTTGGCCGCGACATGACGAATCTTCTCGCTGTAAGGGCGAGCCGCACGCATGCGTTCTTGCGCCTTACGCATCTTTGACGCGGCGACCATTTCCATGGCTTTGGTGATCTTCTTGGTGTTTTCCACCGATTTGATCTTGCCGCGAATTTCCTTACCTGCTGCCATTTGAGGCTCCTTGTGTCAGGTAGGGATTAAGCGAAGGTTTTCTTGAACGCAGTTAATGCTGCGGTCATTTCGGCCTCTGCGTCTTTGTCCATGGCTTTGTCGGCTTCGAGTTTAGCCAACAAGGCAGCGTGCTTAGCTTTGAGGTAAGCGTGCATTTCATATTCAAAGTGCAGAATTTGCTTGACTTCGATGTCGTCCATAAAGCCTTTATTCACCGCAAACAAGGTCGAAGCCATGATGCTGATGGATTGAGGGCTGTATTGAGCTTGCTTGAGCAACTCAGTCACGCGAGCACCGCGGTCGAGCTGTTTACGTGTGGCTTCGTCAAGGTCTGAGGCGAACTGAGCAAATGCTGCCAACTCACGGTACTGAGCCAAGTCGGTACGGATACCACCGGACAGGTTCTTGATCAATTTCGTTTGCGCTGCACCACCCACGCGAGACACCGAGATACCGGCGTTAATCGCAGGACGAATACCCGCGTTGAACAACGAGGTCTCCAAGAAGATTTGACCGTCGGTAATAGAAATCACGTTGGTTGGCACGAAAGCAGACACGTCACCGGCTTGGGTTTCAATGATCGGCAAAGCCGTCAATGAACCTGTTTTGCCTTTGACGGCGCCTTTGGTGAAGGCTTCGACGTAGTCGGCGTTCACGCGGGCAGCGCGTTCGAGCAAACGGCTGTGAAGATAGAACACATCGCCAGGGTAAGCTTCGCGGCCTGGTGGGCGACGCAAAAGCAAAGATACTTGGCGGTAAGCCACAGCTTGCTTAGACAAATCGTCATACACGATCAAGGCGTCTTCGCCACGGTCGCGGAAGTATTCGCCCATCGTGCAACCAGAATAGGCTGACACGTATTGCATCGCTGCAGACTCAGAAGCAGAGGCGGCCACAACGATGGTGTAGTCCATTGCGCCGGCTTGCTCTAAAGCGCGAACCACGTTTTTAATCGACGAGGCTTTTTGGCCAATCGCGACGTAAACGCAGGTCATGTTCTGACCTTTTTGGTTGATGATGGCGTCGATCGCAACAGCTGTTTTGCCGGTTTGACGGTCACCAATGATCAACTCACGTTGGCCACGGCCGACTGGCACCATGGAGTCAACCGACTTGAGACCGGTTTGCATGGGCTGGCTCACAGATTCGCGAGCGATAACACCAGGCGCAACCTTTTCGATCACGTCAGTCAACTTGGCATTGATGGGGCCTTTGCCGTCGATAGGCTGACCCAAAGCGTTAACCACGCGACCAATGAGCTCAGGGCCGACTGGCACTTCCAAGATGCGACCTGTACATTTGACAACGTCGCCTTCTGAGATGTGCTCGTACTCACCCAAAATCACAGCGCCGACCGAGTCGCGCTCGAGGTTCAGTGCCAGACCGAATGTGTTGTTGGGAAATTCCAACATTTCGCCTTGCATCGCGTCTGAGAGACCGTGCACGCGAACGATGCCGTCAGTCACCGAGAGAACGGTGCCTTGATTGCGAACGTTGGCATCGGTGCCCAAACCTTCGATACGGCTCTTAATCAGCTCAGAGATTTCTGCTGGATTGAGTTGCATGACTCTTTCCTTCTTTCTTGTTAGGGCTGACAGGCATTAAGCCGTCAGCGCAACTTTCATTTGATCTAAACGGGCTTTGACAGAAGTGTCCAACACTTCGTCACCCACCACCACGCGAATGCCGCCAATCAGCTCAGGCTGCAAGGCCACAGAGACGTTCAGTTTGCGAGCAAAACGCTTTTCGAGTGCCGTCTTCACATCAGCCAAAGCTGCTGCGTCGATGTCGAAAGCGCTGTACACCACAGCATCTGCCGAACCGCTTTGCGCGTTGACATGAGCGCGAAATTGCGTTACCACTTCAGGCAATGCACTCAAGCGACCGTTGTCAATGACAGCGCGCAAAAAGTTTTGCGCAGCAATTGGCAATTTGGATTTGGCAACACCAACAATCAAATCAAACACTTGGCTTGAGGTGACCTTGGGGCCTTCTGCAAATTGCAGCAATTGGGCGTTTCCAGCGATAGCCGCAAGCTCTTCAAGCCATACAGCGGTAGCGCTCAGGTCTGAGGCCGAAGCCTTGAACAAAGCTTCTGCGTAAGGGCGGGCAATGGTGGCGAGTTCGGCCATGTTGTCCTCTTACAGCTCGGTCTTCAGACGGCTCAACAAGTCGGCATGAACACCAGCGTTGACTTCCTTGCGGAGAATCTGCTCAGCGCCCTTTACCGCCAATGCGGCCACTTGCTCGCGCAGGGCTTCACGGGCTTTCACGACTTCTTGCGCAGCTTCTGCATGAGCAGCAGCCACAATCTTTTTCGCTTCGACCGAGGCATGTACCTTGGCTTCGTCGATCAAGTGTTGTGCGCGACGTTCTGCATCAGCCAACAAGGCGGTGGACTCATTGCGGGTTTCGGCCAGCTTGAGTTCAACCTCTTTGTGTGCATTGGACAGCTCAATCTTGGCATGCTCAGCAGCTGCCAAACCATGGGCAATTTTTTCTGTACGTTCGTCGAGGGCGATTGCGATGGGCGGCCACACGAATTTCATCGTGAACCACACCAAGACCGCAAAAACGATCATCTGGACGAACAGGGTTGCATTGATACTCACGGCAACACCTTTCTTTTGGTAGTTGCGAGAATTACTTCAGGACGAAGGGGTTCGCGAATGCGAACATCATGGCAATACCAACGCCGATCAAGAAAGCAGCGTCGATCAGACCAGCCAACAAGAACATCTTGGTTTGCAATTCGTTCATCAATTCAGGCTGGCGTGCAGCTGCTTCGAGGTACTTGCTACCCATGATGCCGATACCGATACAAGCGCCGACAGCACCCAAACCAATGATGATGCCAGCTGCGAGTGCTACATAACCGAGGACGTGTTCCATTTTGTTACTCCTAAAGAATGGATGAGAGAGAAAAGTTAAGAAAAAACCGAAATCAGTGGGCGTCGTGCGCCTGGCCTACATAAACAAGCGTCAGCATCATAAAGATGAAGGCTTGCAATGTGATGATCATGATGTGGAAGATGGCCCAAATTGAACCAACAATAACGTGGCCGATGGGCAACAAGACGCCTGGCAAGGTGGCAGCAGCAGCGCCGCCCATCAAAGCGATCAACATAAACACCAGCTCGCCAGCGTACATGTTACCGAATAGTCGCATGCCATGAGACACGGTCTTGGCCGCGAATTCAATCATTTGCATGACGAAGTTAACAGGCCAAAGCAGAGGATGAGCACCGAAGGGGGCGCAGAAAAGCTCGTGTACCCAGCCGCCGATGCCTTTGATCTTGATGTTGTAAAACACACAGACCAACAAAACAGAAGTAGACAAGCCCAAAGTGGTGGACAAATCAGCCGAGGGCACCACACGCATGTAGGCGTGATGCGGATCGCCCCCATTCGCGCTGTAGATCAACTCCCAAATCTTGGGGAATAAATCAACCGGGAATAAGTCCATGGCGTTCATCAAGAAAATCCAGACAAACACCGTCAATGCCAAAGGTGCAACAAGCTTGCGGCTTTCGGCGCTGTGAATGATGCCCTTGGCTTGGCTGTCTACCATTTCAACCAAGATTTCGACAGCCGCCTGAAAACGGCCAGGCGCGTGGGCCGTTGCACCACGGGCAGCGCGCCATAAGAAGAAACTGGCAACCACACCTAACAACACTGACCAGAATATTGAGTCAAGGTTGTAAACAGAAAAGTCAATGACACCAGCCATTGGCTTGTTTTGCAGATGCGTCAGGTGGTGAACAATGTATTCACCAGCGGTCGGACCATGTTCAACAGACATTCGTTCGCTCTTTTTTAAGTTGGGCTAACTGGGTAAAACACCTTGCGAAAGCCAAGCGCCACCCAATACACCTTCATTGTCACTACCAAGCCCGCCAACATGGCAGGCCAGCTTAAATCGCTGACCAGACGTGGCGCCGCAAAAAGCATTGCCACCGTTAGGCCTATCTTGACCATTTCCCAAAGGAAAAAGCTAAAGACCGCAGCACCCACATTTAGCGCGGAGGCTCGACTGGTCAAACCTCGCGCAAACAAAGCCGCCGGAAGAATCACTGCCAAGGCGCCGTAAAGTGCTGAATAAACAGCCACCACACTCCCCGACAAAACCCACACAAGAACCGCTACCAAGAGCCCAAGCAATACTTGAACTCCAACTACCCGCCAAACTGACAAGAGGGGCTGACTTTTTCGCAATTCAGCTACCTGATCGGCGCTAAGGGGCTTAAAAGTGTCTTGTTCTTCGTCTTGTTCTTCGGTGTGTATTCTGGTCATGTTTGTTTACGCCCAGGTTACACCCGTCATCTTTGTATCAACCAAATATTGTACGTGATAACCCATACGCTCTATGGCGATCGCACCAAGAAGAGGATAATTTCAGACATGACCAACCCCTCCATTCCATCCAAAAACATTGGCGCGGAGTCTCTGATTGAGTATCCAAGCCTATTTCCTATCAAAGTCATGGGGCTTAAAGCTGATGGTTACGTTGATGCGGTGAGGGCTATTGCCGAGCAATTTGACCCCACGTTTAATGTGGCCAACATTGAGTTGAGAGAAAGCAGCGGCGGCAAATATTTAGGCGTCACCATCACGGTTACCGCCACTAGCAGAGAGCAACTCGACGATCTTTACCGCACCCTTTCCTCTCACCCGATGGTTAAAGTAGTCCTGTGATCCATCACCTCGGCCTTGTGCCCTTTCTGCATTCTTATCAGGCCATGCAGGATTTCACAGCGGCACGAACGGTCGACACACCTGATGAAATCTGGCTGTGTGAACATTCACCAGTTTTCACTCAAGGGCTGGCAGGTCGAGAAGATCATTTACTGGCCCCTGGCGACATACCTGTCGTGTCCACCAATCGAGGGGGGCAGGTGACATTTCACGGGCCAGGCCAAGTGGTGGCGTACCCTTTGATCGACCTCAAACGTGCTGGCTATTACGTCAAAGAATATGTACACCGCATCGAAGAAGCCGTCATTCGTTCACTCGCCCACTTTGACGTGACAGGCCACCGCGTATCGGGTGCTCCAGGAATTTATGTGCGTTTAGATGACCCACACAGTCACGCAGTGCTGGCACAACGCCCTCAAAAAGATGGCAGCAAAACTCCAGACTTTGCGGGCCTTGGGAAAATTGCAGCACTGGGCATCAAAGTCAGTCGACATTGCACGTATCACGGCATGGCACTAAACGTGAGCATGGACTTAAGCCCCTACCAACGCATCAACCCTTGCGGTTATCAAGACTTGCAAACTGTCGACCTTTCTACAATCGGCGTATCGGTCAGTTGGCAAGAAGCCGCTGATGTTTTGAGCCACAAGCTCTCCACTTATTTAGCGCCCTAACGCAAAGGGCCATTCGCCATGTCTACCCCTGCAAACCCAGTTGTGCGAGAAGCACAAACCGTCGAGAACTACAACGCTTCGGCCAAGCAAAAAGCCGCTGCTAAGTTGTCGCGCATTCCGATCAAAGTAGAGCAAGGTGAAGTACTTAAAAAACCTGATTGGATTCGCGTCAAAGCCGGCTCGCCCTCCACGCGTTTTTATGAAATCAAAGATATCTTGCGCGCCAACAAATTGGTGACGGTGTGCGAAGAAGCCAGCTGCCCCAACATTGGTGAGTGCTTTGGTAAAGGCACGGCCACCTTCATGATCATGGGCGATAAGTGCACCCGACGCTGCCCTTTCTGCGACGTGGGACACGGACGCCCTGATCCACTCGATGTGAACGAGCCAGAAAACTTGGCCAAAACCATTGCCGACTTGAAGCTGAAATACGTGGTGATTACCAGTGTGGACCGAGATGATTTACGCGATGGCGGCAGTCAACATTTTGTGGATTGCATTCGACGCACGCGAGAGTTGTCACCTCAAACGCAAATTGAAATCTTGGTTCCCGACTTCCGAGGCCGCGATGACCGCGCTTTAGAAATACTAAAAGCCGCGCCACCCGACGTGATGAACCACAACATGGAGACCGTGCCGCGCCTCTACAAAGAAGCTAGACCCGGTAGCGACTATGCGTTCAGCTTGAACTTGCTCAAGAAGTTCAAAGCACTCCACCCGAACGTACCAACCAAAAGCGGGTTGATGGTGGGCTTGGGCGAAACGGACGAAGAGATTTTGCAGGTGATGCAAGACATGCGCGACCACCATATCGACATGCTCACCATTGGCCAGTACCTAGCGCCTAGCACCAGCCACATTCCAGTACGTCGTTATGTGCACCCTGATACGTTCAAGATGTTTGAAGAAAAGGCCTACGAGATGGGCTTTAGCCATGCGGCCGTAGGTGCGATGGTCCGAAGCAGCTATCACGCAGACCAGCAGGCACACGCTGCATTAGTAGCGTCTAAGGCTTAAGCCCCATCAACTCGGCCGGCTCGTCGCTGGCCAACACCTCTTGCGCCCACGCCTCTAGCTTTGAGGCGTCGGCGCGAATCACCTCTTGTTTGACTGCCAAGATTTGCGTGGGGTGCATTGAGAAACTGCGCAAACCCAAACCTAACAACAAACGGGTCATCGCTGGGTCCCCCGCCATTTCGCCGCACACGCTCACGCCTTTGCCTTGCGCGCGCGCTTCGGCAATAGTTTCGGCCAACAGTCGCAACACGGCTGGGTGCAAGGGGTCATACAAATGCGCCACCAACTCATCGGCGCGGTCAATGGCTAGGGTGTATTGAATCAAATCGTTTGTGCCAATCGACAGGTAGTCGAAGTAGCGCAAGAACATCTTGACGCTTAAGGCAGCCGCAGGCACTTCAATCATGGCGCCCACTTTGACGGGGCCAAACACCTCGCCACGCGCATCGAGTTGCTTGCGTGCTTTGTCGAGCAGCGCCAGCGTTTGTGTGATTTCACGGGCATGCGCCAACATGGGAATGAGCAAATGAACCTGACCATGAGCAGCGGCTCGCAGAATGGCACGCAACTGAGTCAGAAACATTGCCGGATCGGCCAAGCTCCAACGAATGGCACGCAAGCCTAGAGCTGGATTTAAGTGCGTTTCATCTTTGACGGTGCGGTCCAACGGTTTATCTGCGCCAATGTCCACCGTGCGGATGGTGACGGGTAGGCCCTTCATGCCGTCGACGGCACGCTTGTAGGCAAGATATTGCTCTTGTTCGTCCGGCAACGCTCCAGCGCGACCCATGAACAAAAACTCACTACGAAACAAACCCACGCCCACGGCACTTACTTCCAATGCTGCGGGTGCGTCCTCAGGCATCTCAATGTTTGCCAACAGCTCGACACGTTGTCCATCTAGTGTGACTGCGGGTGTGTGACGCAAACGCAAAAGGCGCTCACGCTCTAAATCGGCCTGACGTTGTTTGAAGCCATACTCCGCCAAGATAATGGGCGAAGGATTGACGATGACGACGCCTGAATCACCGTCAATGATGATCCAGTCGTCTTGTCGCACCAACTGACTTGCAGTGCGCGCTCCCACCACGGCGGGAATATCCAAGCTGCGCGCCACAATGGCGGTGTGTGATGTTTTGCCGCCCACATCCGTCACAAAACCGGTGAACACACTTTGCTTGAACTGCAACATGTCTGCGGGTGATAGGTCGTGCGCCACCAACACCAAGGGCACATCCATCTCGTCGCCGAGTTGCAAATCTTGCTGACGGGTCTGGTTGCTTCGCTTAGCCGACGGGTGCGGTATGACATGCGCCACACCCTTCATGTGCCGCAGCATGCGCTCGACGACTTGCTCCAAGTCACCTTTACGCTCTCGCAAATAGGCATCATCCATCTCATCAAACTGTCTTGCCACCACATCGAGTTGCGAGGTCAGGGCCCACTCGGCGTTGTAGAAGCGCTCCTTAATCCAGCCACTCACACCATCCGCGAGCATGGTGTCTTGCAACAACATCAAATGAACTTCCAAAATGGCGGACAGTTCAGGGGGCGAATCTTTGGGAAGATGGTCATGCAGCGTTTGCAATTCGACCATTACGGCCTCACGCGCTTGCACCAAGCGCATGAGTTCAGCATCGACCTGCTCAGGTGCAATGAAGTAATGAGCCACATCCACGCGACTGGATGCCACCAATACGGCACGCCCAATGGCGATGCCGCGGGCGACTGCAAGACCGTGGATAGAAAATGTCATGCTGGCTTACTCACCTTCGCCAAATTTGTCAGCCATCAAAGTGAGCAAAGCATCCATGGCTTCTTGCTCTTGCGTACCATCGGTTTCAAGCTCGACATGGCTGCCGATGCCAGCGGCCAGCATCATGACACCCATGATACTTTTAGCGTTCACGCGGCGCTCGCCCTTGCTGAGCCATACCTCGCAAGGAAAGCTTCCGGCGAGCTTCGTAAGCTTGGCCGAAGCTCGTGCGTGCAAACCTAATTTATTTGTGATTGTTGTTGTGTTTTTGATCATGGATTCATCCATCTTGATTTTGGGTTGCTGTGATAGCGACTTGCATCACACCTTGTGTGCCGCCAGCCAGAGCACGTGCCACCAAGGCATCTAGCGGCTCATGCCTGTAACACACGCTGCGAAACAGCATGGGTAAATTAACGCCAGCAATCAGCTTGGCATGGCTGCCAGTTACTAACTTTTGCGCCACATTGGCGGGTGTTGCGCCAAAGATATCTGTCAGCACCAACAGTCCCTCGTCAAGAGCCGCACCGGCAGCGCTAATGGCTAGTGCGAGGGTGTCCTCGGGCTGAGCATCAGGCAAGACGTCAAGGGCAATTACGTCGGCCGCGCATTCGGCGTAGACATGCATGGCGCAATCGCGCAAAGCTTTTGCCAAAGGTGCGTGTGCAATGATGAGAATGCGGTTACTCATAGAAAAAGAAAAAATGCTGTGAATTATCAGCTCTCAGGCCTGTGCTTTAAAAAGTAGCCGTACGACGCGATGCAGCAAATCAAAAACACTGACATTGCTCCTTGAAAAGCCTGTGGCTCGGTCCAATTCATTGCCTTGAATCCGTCAATCATTAAGCCCATGCCCCACTGCACCACAAACACGCCTAAGAACAATATCAAGTTATAAGCAGACAATGCGCGTCCAGCCAAAGCTGATGGAAAGGCCATGCCCACTGCGGGTTGCGCGAGTGCCACGAACGAACTGAAAACACAAAACACCACCCAATATGCCGCCCCCGCGTCTTGCCCGCCCAAAATAATGGCCACTTGCGCGAACAAACTTAATGGCACGCCATACGTTAATAATTTATTTGCGTGGTAACCCCGCACAGTCAAACTTGGCGTCATCAATCCCCATAACCAAAAGGTCAACAACATGCACACATTAAGCCAAAACAGGCCAGTGGCAGCCTCTAGTGGTGTGTAACCGGCCACTTTGACCATCCAAGGTCCCGCCCACAAAGTTTGCATGGCGATCATGCCGCCGTAGTTGAAGAAACCCATAGGGGCCAACCGCCGAAAATAAGAGTGCGTCCATACCTGTTGGTAGCTCGCCATGATTCCTTTGGTTGAGGTTGTGGCTGAGATTGTTTCTTCATTCTGAGTTGGCTCGCTCAATCGCCATGCAGGAACTTTCCAATAGATCACAGCCATGGACAGCGCCACGAGCAAGGCCAACACCACGAACATCCACCGCCATCCCACCATCGGCAATAACCATTGCACAGGCAAAGTTGAGGTCAACATTCCCAAAGCGCCGGTCATCAACATCCATGAGTTGGCACGTTGTTGTTGCTCTAACGCCAACCAGCGCCGGTATCCAGTCAGCGGCGCCATCAAGCAAGCACTCACACCCACGCCTATCAGCACTCGCGACAACAACAGCCCCTTGAAGTCATGAGCCCAAGCAAAGGCAAAGCAACCCAGCACAGCAACGCATAAAAAACTTAGTACAACCTTTTTAGGACCGTGTCGATCAAGCCAATGACCCATTGGTAATTGCGTGATCGAAAAACCCAAAAAATAGGCGCCCGCCAATAGGCCCAGATCTCTTGCCTGCATGCCAAACTCGTCCGTCAGGACAGGCGCAAGTGTGGCCGTGATGGCACGCAACAAAGTCGACAAAAAGTAGGCGGCGGCCAACACCACAAACACCCAAACTGCGGTGTTTCTTGGCAATACATCGTGCTTCAAGGCCATTGGATTCCTGATATGAAAGTATCTGCCGCTTCTGCAAAGCCTTTGTCGTTGGGCTTCGCATAGACCGCGGCTTGGTAAATCGTTTGTTCAGTGATGAACCACACAAATTGTGCTTGATGTGTGTTGGTTGTTACACGCGTCATCAAGGCCTGCGAGGGGTTGCCACCTTTGATTAGCCGTGGCTCAGAAATCGTCTGTGCTTCGGTGGCTTGAAGCGAAGCCAAACTTGCCAATCGCCAACTATCACGCAATTCTTTGGTTGAAGCGTTGGGTGGCACGTTCAACTCAGCCAGTGCGAAGTTCATCTTGCCCGCTTCGCATGCTTGCATGTGTAACTGAGTCGAGACGTCAGCTTCATTGACACGCAATGTCACGGCTCGTGTTGCTTTGTCTGGTTTGCAAGGCATCAACACGTGAGTATGGTTCTGGCTTGACGACACCATGCGCCAGTTCAACTCAGGCGCGCATCCGAGCAAGGTTGCCGCAATGGATAAGCACGTCCAATATTTAAAAACTTGTATCAATCTCACCAACGTCAAAACATGAGGCCATATGAAAAGGGGCACCACACGCTGTGCGGCGCCCCATGAATGTAACAACGCAAATTAATTACTTGGCGCGGAAGTCATCGTGGCAGGCCTTGCAGGTGCCAGCTGTTGCACTGAAGGCAGACTTGAATCCGTCCTCTCTACCTGCCTTGGCTGCAGCCACCAACTTGATTGACTCTGCTTGAAATTTTTCTGAATAATCTTTGAATTTCGCGTTTTGTGTCCAAATCTCACTTTTGGCTTTTGTGTCGCCCGTGTCAGTACCTTCGCCAAAAGCCGCCCAAGGAAGTTTGGCCATGGCAGCCACAATTTCCGCATTGTCTGTCGCGACTTTGCTGTCGAATGACACTCGGCCTTGGGCCATGGCGCCCAATCGCCCAAAATGCGCTCCTGTTACGGTAAGTGCCGCTTTGCGATATTTGATTGCATCTTCAGGCTTAGCAAATTGCGCCGATGCAGAAAAACTAATGGCTGTGGCACTGATTGCCAATAATGAGAGCATGGTCTTTTTCATGGTGCATTTTCCTTTTGAGTTTAAAAATCCGTATCCACTTCCAATAAGTTTACGATCACTCGTTGAAATCATTTAATTCTTAATTTAACACTTCCATCATGACAACAAGTTCTGCCCTGCGTCCCATTCGCGTCTGGGATTTACCCACCCGCGTTTTCCATGTGTTGCTGATCACGGCCGTCTCGGGCCTCATCATCACCGGTGAAATTGGCGGCAGCCTCATGAAGTTTCACTATTGGTTCGGCTACGGTGTTTTATCACTGCTCTTTTTCCGTGTGATCTGGGGAATTTGGGGAGGACATTGGTCACGATTTGTTAATTTTCTTCCGACACCCTCCAAGGTGCGGGCCTACTTGGCTGATTCAAGGCAAGGCGTCCAAAGGGTCTCCATTGGTCACAACCCTCTTGGCGCTCTATCAGTTTTCGCCATGTTGGTGGTTTTGTCGCTGCAAGTCTTCAGTGGTTTGATGAGTGATGATGAAATTTCTAATGCCGGCCCATGGGCCAGTTTGGTCTCGTCCACCTGGGTGTCTTTCGCGACAAATTTCCATACAGAAATAGGAAAGGTCATCTTAATTTCTATTTTGGTTTTGCATTTGGTGTCCGTGCTGTATTACAAATATTTCAAACACGAAGATTTGCTGACTCCCATGGTCAATGGCGACAAGCATTTACCCTCCGACACACCCGGCTCACGTGACAGCACAACTTCACGCTTATTTGCATTAGGCGTTTGGTTGGGCTGTGCTTATGCGGTTTACGAGTTAGTGAACCTAGCTTGAATTAAGCCTTGGCTTGTGCCAGCAATGTGGCCGCATCGCTGACTTCAAATTTACCAAGGCCTTCTACGTTGAGATGGACCACTTTTCCGTCTTTGACGAGCATTGAATATCTATTGCTTCGCAAACCCATGCCACGCGCTGTCAGGTCAAGTGTCAAGCCTGTAGCTTGTGCGAAATCAGCACTGCCGTCACCTAGCATTCGCACTTTGCCTTGGGTGTGTTGTTCGCGGGCCCATGCGCCCATCACAAATGCGTCGTTGACGCTGATGCACCAGATTTCATCGACGCCTGCAGCCTTAAAGTGTTCAAAGTTTTCAACATAACCTGGCACATGCTTCACAGAGCATGTGGGCGTAAATGCGCCTGGCAAAGCAAACACAGCAATAGTTTTACTAGCTGTAGCTTTTGCAACATCCACAGCATTCGGTCCGATGCTGCAACCTTCACCTTCGACCTCTGAAAATTCCATCAGGGTGGTGTGCGGCAGGGTATCTCCAACTTTGATCATGGTGTCTCCAAATCTTCTACGTTATAAAAACAAAAAACGACCCACAATTGTGGGTCGTTTTCTTTAGCCTTGCAGGACCGAAGCCCTTTGGTAATTAAACCGCTGCAGCTTTCTCAACCAAACGAGTCGCAACCCAGTTTTTGGTTTTCGAAATTGGTTTGCTTTCAGTAATCTCGATCATGTCACCCAAGTGATATTCACCTGTTTCGTCATGAGCGTGATACTTGCTCGACTTTGCAACAATTTTGCCGTAAAGCGCGTGCTTCACACGGCGCTCCACCAAGACTGTCACTGTTTTAGCGCGCTTGTCGCTAACCACCTTGCCAACCAAGGTGCGCTTGAGGGATGTTTTAGCTTCCGTCATATTTGCTCCTTAAGCTTTCGGGGTTGCAGCGGCTTGCTTTTCAGCAAGAATGGTTTTCGCACGAGCAATACTGCGACGTGTAGAACGCAGTTGTGACGTGTTGTTGAGTTGTTGCGTACCTTTTTGCATGCGCAAGCCAAAGTGAGCTTTTTGCAACTCTTTGACTTCCACTTCCAAGCCGGCAACGTCTTTTTGGCGCAGTTCAGCAGCTTTCATTTCTTATTTCTCCTGAATTACTGGCCGATCATGCGAGCCACAAACGTGGTACGCAAGGGCAGCTTTGCAGCGGCCAGACGGAATGCTTCACGGGCCAACTCTTCAGGGACGCCTACGATTTCGTAGAGGACCTTGCCGGGTTGGATCTCAGCCACGTAGTACTCGGGGTTACCTTTACCGTTACCCATACGCACTTCAGCAGGCTTTTGGGAGATCGGCTTGTCAGGGAACACGCGAATCCAGATACGGCCGCCACGTTTGACGTGACGAGAGATCGCACGACGTGCGGCCTCGATCTGGCGGGCCGTCAGACGGCCGCGATCGGTGGATTTCAGACCGAAGTCACCGAATGCAACTGTGTTACCACGAGTTGCAATGCCAGTGTTGCGGCCTTTTTGTTCTTTGCGGTATTTACGGCGTGCTGGTTGCAGCATGCTTATTCTCCTGTTCCGTCCGCAGCCGTGCCAGTGGATGCGGGCGCGGCAACCTTGCGGACGCGCTTGACGGCAGTTGTAGGGGCACCGGCGGCTTCAGCGGGTTTATCGCTGCCATCCGTTGGTGCGGCATTGGTCCCTGCTGGGCGACGTGCGCCTGGGCGTGCGGGACGATCGCCTGTTGGGCGAGCGTCACGGCGAGGACCGCGAGGACGACGCTCTTCTTCAGCACGGGGCTCAGCAGCGGCCGGCAGGTCATTACGACCCAAGGTATCGCCTTTGTAAACCCACACTTTGACACCAATGATGCCGTAAGTGGTTTTAGCTTCAGAAGTTGCGTAATCGATGTCTGCGCGCAGAGTATGAAGTGGCACGCGACCTTCACGGTACCACTCGGTACGTGCGATCTCGATGCCGTTCAAACGACCTGCCGACATGATCTTGATGCCTTGGGCACCCAGACGCATGGCGTTTTGCATGGCGCGCTTCATAGCACGACGGAACATGATGCGTTTTTCGAGCTGTTGGGTGATGCTGTCAGCGATCAATTGAGCATCGATTTCAGGCTTGCGCACTTCTTCAATGTTGACCGCGACTGGCACGCCCAAACGAGCTGTGAGTTCTTTCTTCAAGTTCTCAATGTCTTCGCCTTTTTTGCCGATCACCACGCCTGGACGAGCCGAGAAAATGGTGATGCGTGCGCTTTTAGCGGGACGCTCGATAAGAACACGAGAGACAGAAGCGTTCTTCAGCTTAGCTTTCAGGTACTCGCGAACTTTGATGTCTTCAGCCAGCATGCCAGCGAAGTCTTTGTTGCTTGCATACCAACGGCTAGCCCAGTTACGGCTCACTGCAAGGCGAAAGCCTGTGGGGTGGATTTTTTGTCCCATATCTTCCTATACCTTTCAGTTGCCGACTGTCACGTACACGTGACAGGTAGGCTTGCTGATACTGTTGCCGCGGCCTTTGGCGCGGGCAGTGAAACGCTTGAGCGTGGCGCCTTTTTCGACGTAGATGGTTTTCACCTTCAACTCGTCGATGTCCGCACCGTCGTTGTGCTCAGCGTTAGCAATCGCAGATTCCAAAACTTTCTTGACGATGCCCGCAGCTTTTTTCTGCGTGAATGTCAGGATGTTCAGAGCCTGGTCAACTTTTTTGCCGCGAATCATGTCCGCGACCAAACGTCCTTTGTCGACCGACAAACGGACGCCCCTAAGGACTGCACGTGTTTCCATGGTCTTTCCTTATTTCTTCTGGACTTTTTTGTCCGCGGGGTGACCTTTGAAGGTACGAGTTAAAGCGAATTCGCCCAACTTGTGACCCACCATTTGGTCAGTGATGTACACGGGCACGTGCTGCTTGCCGTTATGCACAGCGATGGTCAAGCCGATGAAATCGGGCAGGATCATGGAACGACGTGACCAAGTTTTCACTGGCTTTTTATCTTTAGTTGCGATGGCCTTGTCGACCTTGACAACCAAATGATGGTCAACAAACGGACCCTTTTTGAGAGAGCGAGTCATTTGTTACCCCTTACTTTTTGCGACGCGACACAATCATGACTTGTGTGCGTTTGTTGTTACGGGTACGGTAGCCTTTGGTCAGGTTACCCCATGGGTCAACAGCATGACGGCCTTCACCGGTGCGACCCTCGCCACCACCATGTGGGTGATCCACTGGGTTCATCGCGACGCCACGCACGGTTGGACGAATGCCCATCCAGCGCTTGACACCAGCTTTACCCAATTGACGGAGGCTGTGTTCTTCGTTTGCAACTTCACCAATCGTGGCGCGGCATTCGATATGGATCTTGCGAACTTCACCAGAGCGCATACGCACTTGAGCGTAAGTGCCTTCACGAGCCAACAAAGTGGCCGATGTTCCGGCTGATCGCGCAATTTGCGCTCCCGCACCTGGCTTGAGCTCGATACAGTGAATGGTTGAACCCACTGGAATGTTGCGAATTGGCAAGGTGTTACCTGCACGGATCGGAGCTTCCGAACCACTGAGCAACGATGCGCCAATTTCCAAACCACGCGGCGCAATGATGTAACGACGCTCACCGTCTGCGTAACACACCAAAGCGATGTGTGCCGTACGGTTTGGATCGTATTCAATGCGCTCCACTTTTGCAGGGATAGCGTCTTTGTTGCGCTTGAAATCCACAATGCGGTAGTGATGCTTATGACCGCCACCCTTATGACGGGTAGTGATGTGACCGTTGTTGTTACGACCCGATTTTTGATGCTGGGGTTCCAGCAACGGAGCGTAAGGCTCACCTTTGTGAAGGTGATCACGGGTAACTTTGACGACGCCACGTTGACCGGGCGACGTAGGTTTCATCTTGATGACTGCCATGATTAAGCGGCCTCCCCAGAGATGTTGAGTTCTTGACCAGGCTTGAGAGTCACATACGCCTTGCGAACGTTGTCGCGACGGCCCATAGACTTACCAAAGCGCTTGGACTTACCTTTTGTGTTGACCACGTTCACGCTTTGAACTTCAACCTTGAACATCAATTCCACAGCGGCCTTGATCTCGGGTTTAGCAGCGTTTTGCAGCACTTTGAAGGTGACGACGTTTTGCTTTTCTGCAACCATGGTGGCCTTTTCGGACACGACGGGAGAGACCAACAATTGCATCAAACGACCTTCGTCGAATTTGGTTTGCTTGTGTCCGTGGCTCATGCGAACATCTCCTTGAGTTGGTCCATGGCACCCTTGGTCACGAGGACTTTGCGGTAGTGCACCAATGACAATGGATCTGCATAGCGAGGCTCAACTACCAACACGTTTGGCAAGTTGCGTGAAGCCAAGTACAAGTTGTCATCAACTTCCTCGGAGATCACCAACACGGACTCAAGGTTCATCGCCTTGAATTTTGCTGCCAAGAGCTTGGTTTTAGGAGCATCAACTTTGAGAGACTCAACCACAGCCAGACGACCTTCGCGGGCCAGCTGGGACAAGATCGAAGCCATACCAGCGCGGTACATCTTCTTATTGATCTTCTGTGTGAAGTTCTCGTTAGGCATGTTCGGGAAAATCCGACCACCGCCACGCCACAAAGGCGAAGACGTCATACCCGCGCGAGCGCGGCCAGTGCCTTTTTGCTTGAACGGCTTCTTGGTGGAGTGCTTAACTTGCTCACGGTCTTTTTGGGCACGAGTGCCTTGACGCGCGTTAGCTTGATAAGCCACCACGATCTGGTGAACCAGATCTTCGTTGTATTCGCGACCGAAAACGGTTTCTGGTGCATCATATTTTGACGCAGCTTGACCTTGGTCGTTCAGGAGTTCGACTTGCATCAGTTCGCTCCTTTAGCTTTTACAGCGGGATGCACAGTCACGAAGCCACCGGCTGAACCAGGCACTGCGCCACGGATCAACAACAGTTGGCGAGCTTCGTCGATGCGAATCACGTCGAGGTTTTGTGTGGTCACGATGTCAACACCTAAGTGGCCAGACATGCGCTTGCCGGGGAACACACGACCTGGGTCTTGTGCCATACCGATAGAGCCAGGCACGTTGTGCGAACGGCTGTTACCGTGCGACGCGCGCTGTGACTTGAAGTGGTGACGCTTGATGGTGCCAGCAAAGCCTTTACCGATGGTTGTGCCTTGCACGTCCACCTTTTGGCCCACAGCAAACACATCAGACACAGGCACAGTAGCGCCGGCGGCGTACTTAGCTGCGACATCTGCAGTCACGTGGAATTCTTTGATGATTTCACCGGCTTCGACGCCTGCTTTCGCAAGGTGTCCAGCCATTGGCTTGGTCACGCGAGATGCCTTGCGTGCGCCGAATGTGACCTGCAAGGCCACATAGCCGTCGTTTTCCTGGGTTTTCACTTGGGTCACGCGGTTGTTGGACACATCCAACACCGTGACAGGGATCGAATCCCCATCATCAGTGAACAGACGCATCATGCCCACCTTGCGTCCCAGCAATCCCAAACGGATGCTTTGACTCATTGTTTTCTCCAAAACTCTCACCGCAACCACTTCAATTGGCAGTTACGTTTTTGCGTGAAAGACGGTTGATAAATCCCCATGCTAATTGCACGGAGCCCGCGAGTATATCGCGAAAACCGCGCCAAGAGCAACTACTCTTTGGCGCGGGGGGTTGGAATGGGCCTAGACCCATTCCAAAGTTGCATTACTGCAACTTAATTTCTACGTCCACGCCCGCTGGCAAATCGAGCTTCATCAAGGCGTCAACTGTTTTATCAGTTGGGTCCACGATGTCCATCAAACGCTGGTGGGTACGGATTTCGAGCTGGTCACGGCTGGTCTTGTTGACGTGCGGTGAACGCAAGATGTCAAAACGCTTCATGCGCGTTGGCAAAGGCACGGGGCCTTTGACAATCGCGCCAGTGCGCTTGGCAGTGTCAACGATTTCAGCAGCAGACTGGTCGATTAATTTGTAGTCAAACGCCTTCAGGCGGATACGGATCTTTTGCTTTGAGGACATTTAAATTCCTCGATTAGGCAATGATCTTAGCAACCACACCAGCGCCAACCGTCTTTCCGCCTTCGC
>NZ_JBBAOV010000035.1:0-23004 GCF_040401135.1 Limnohabitans sp.
AAGGAACGAATCAAGACTTCGCTACTTTTTTGGTCAACAAGCGCTTGTAAACACCTGCTGACACCAAGTTCTGCCCATCGTCACCAGCACCCAGCAAAGAGATCTCACGCACAAAAGTACTGGAGATGAATTGGTATTTGGCACTGGGCGTCAAGAAAACTGTTTCCACCTCTGGCATCAGTTCGCGGTTCATGCCAGCGAGTTGAAACTCGTAATCAAAGTCGGTGACGGTGCGCACGCCGCGCACCATCACAGTGGCTTTGTGGGCACGCACAAAATCACGCGCCAAACCGCTAAAGGGAACTACTTCAACTTGTGGGTGACCCAGCATCGCCTCTCGCGCCATGTCCATGCGCTCGTCTAAAGTAAACAAAGTTTTTTTATGGTGTGCCGTAGCCACCGCCAAGATGACTTTGTCAAACATGGCCGCTGCCCTCAACACAATGTCTTCATGGCCCAAGCTGATGGGGTCAAAGGTGCCGGGATAGATGGCAACAACTTGCTTGGACATGGGCGCTCCTGTGTATTTCAAACTTCAAAAACCAATTATGCAATCCGGCGTAATAAATGCGCATGTACCGCGCCAGCCTTGAGATGACGATGCAGCAACAAGCCCATAGGCTCTAGCTGCGCGTCCGTCCACGCGATGGGCGCTTCAAGGTAGACAAAGCCATCAGCCTTCACGGCCTTGCCAGCAGCTAGCAGCGCTGGCTCGAATAACAAACTATCAAACGGTGGGTCAATGAAAATCAGGTCAACGCTTGATGCGCTGAGTCGCATCAAACACGCCACGCCATCGGTGCGCAGCACCTGCACGTTGAGGGCCTTGAGGCGGGTTACTTGAACGCTGAGTTGCGCGACAAGATCTGCGTCAAGTTCGCACAACTGCACGTGGGTCGCGCCTCGTGAAGCAGCTTCAAAACCCAAAGCGCCTGTGCCTGCAAACGGGTCCACACATCGCCAGCCCAGTAGCGACTGGCCTAACCAGTTGAACAGCGTTTCGCGCACGCGGTCGGGCGTGGGCCGCAAGCCGGACTTCAGGGTGACGGGCAGTTTGGTGCGACGCCATTCGCCGCCAATGATGCGCACCTCGCCAGCACCTTTGTGACGTTTTTCAACAACGGGTTTGGCAGGGGTGGCGAGGTAAGGAGTAGGTGTGCGGGTTTTCATAGAATGGAGTGATTCTAGAAACACCCACACATGTTTAGCTTTTTCAAGAAAAAAAACACTGCCCCGCCTGAGACAGACACAAGCGCCAAACAGGCGACGCCTGACGAGCGCACACGCGCCAGCTGGATGGCCCGCTTAGGCCAAGGTCTGCGCCGAACAGGCCAAAGCATCAGCACCGTGTTCACGGGCACGAAGATCGATGACGCGTTGTATGAAGAACTTGAAGCAGCCCTGCTCATGGCTGATGCAGGCCTTCAAGCCACAGAGTATTTGCTAGCTGACTTAAAGCAACGCGTCAAAGACACCGCCACCACCGATCCCTTGGCCGTCAAGGCCTTGCTGGCTGCGTCTATTGCAGAGCTGCTCAAGCCTTTGGAAAAGCCACTCACAATCGGCGCGCACAAGCCCACCATCATCATGGTGGCAGGGGTAAACGGCGCCGGCAAAACCACCTCAATTGGCAAACTGACTCGCCACCTCAGCGACAGCGGTGCGTCGGTGTTGCTGGCTGCAGCCGATACCTTTCGCGCCGCCGCCCGCGAGCAACTGGCGGTTTGGGCTACGCGCAACACGGTAGAAATCGTCAGCCAAGAAGGTGGCGACCCAGCATCGGTCAGCTTTGATGCCGTCACCGCTGGCCGAGCCCGCGGCAAAGACGTGGTGCTGGTCGACACCGCAGGCCGTCTGCCCACACAGCTGCATTTGATGGAAGAGCTGAAAAAAATCAAACGCGTGGTACAAAAAGCTGACCCCACCGGCCCGCACGAAGTGCTGTTGGTGATTGACGGCAACACCGGCCAAAACGCCCTCTCTCAAGTAAAGGCATTTGATGAAACATTGGGCTTGACAGGTCTTATTGTTACCAAGCTAGACGGCACAGCCAAAGGAGGCGTGCTGGCCGCCATTGCGCTGTGGGGTCAGAGCCGAGCAGCGGCGGGCGGGGCTGCAGTGCCTGTTTATTTCATCGGCGTGGGCGAAGCAGTGGATGACCTTGAAACCTTCAAGGCCCAAGAGTTTGCCGACGCCTTACTGGGCTAAGGCTTCAAAACGCCTTTCAAACTGTCACGCCAGCGTCCACAGCGTTCTTGCGCCTCGACCACAGGGTAACTGTCCATACGGCCTTGCTTGCGTGTGAGTGGCGGCTGCAGGTAGTAACCCAAGCCGCAACGCAGCTGGGTTTCAGATGAATCCGAATTCAACACATGTGCGCACCTCTTGCAGCACTGCACGGCAATTCGCTCCAAGGCCATGGGCGGCATAACGGGCTCCTTTGATACTGTCATTATTTTCAGTATATGTTAAAAAACACAGTACTTAAACGCACAATCTTCCAAGGGTTAACCCACAAATTCACCCAGGATTAGCACTCTTGATGCGGGAGTGCTAATATACGTTTTAGTTATCCGAAAGGACTCATTCAATGACTTCTTTGACCCACCAATCACTCGCCGTCACCAACCCTTGGGCGCTGGTTCCATCGCTAGGCAACTTGGATGCCTACATCACGGCTGCAAACCGTTTGCCTATGCTCACCCCCGAACAAGAGCAAGAGTTTGCACGTCAGCTGAGGAACAACAACGACCTCGAAGCGGCTGGAAAACTCGTGCTTTCTCATTTGCGTTTGGTGGTGTCCATCTCTCGCCAATACTTGGGCTACGGTCTGCCTCACGCCGACCTGATTCAAGAAGGCAACATTGGTTTAATGAAAGCCGTCAAACGCTTCGACCCCGACCAAGGCGTGCGTTTGGTGAGCTACGCCATGCACTGGATCAAGGCCGAGATTCACGAATACATCTTGAAGAACTGGCGCATGGTCAAAGTGGCTACGACCAAGGCACAGCGCAAACTATTTTTCAACCTGCGTTCGATGAAACACGGCTTTAAGTCAGACGCACTTGAAAACACGCACCGCAACACCCTCAACTCGCATGAGGTCAGCGCAGTGGCTACTAAGCTCAAGGTCAAACCAGAAGAAGTGTTGGAGATGGAAATGCGTATGTCTGGTGGCGATGTGCTGCTTGATCCCACGCCCAACGAAGACAGCGACGATGCCTTTGGTCCTATTGCCTATTTGACCGACAACAACCACGAGCCCACCGCCATGATGGCTGCGCACCAGCGAGATGTATTGGCTTCTGACGGCATTGCAGCTGCTCTGAACGTGCTCGACGAGCGCAGCCGCCGCATCGTAGAAGAGCGCTGGCTTAAAGTGCAAGACAACGGGTCTGGTGGCATGACGCTTCATGACTTGGCAGACGAATACGGCGTGAGCGCCGAGCGCATCCGCCAAATCGAAGTGGCTGCGATGAAAAAGATGAAAGCAGCCTTGGCTGACTTCGCTTAAAGCGGCAATGCCTTGACGCTTAAAGCGGCAATACTCTGACGCTTAAAGCGTCAGGGCTTGGTTTGCAACAAAGTCTGTATGTCTTGAGCCAGTGGCTTCGCGCCCATGCCATAGCGGCTATACAAACGCAGCTGTCCACGCGTGTCATACACATAGCTTCCAGCAGAATGGTCCATGCTGTAGCTGGTGGGTGTCTTACCTTCTACCCTTTTGTAATAAATCTTATAGTCCTTAGCCACTGCTGCAAGCTGCGCGGTTGTCGGTGTGAAGGCCATAAAGCTAGGGTCAAAGTTGGTCATGTACGCTTTGAGTAATTCGGTGGTGTCACGCGCAGGATCTACCGTCACAAACACGCCTTGAAGTTTGTCACCGTCACTGGCCAAAAGGCGCTTGATCTCGGCAAGCTCGGCCATTGACGTGGGGCAGACATCAGGACACTGTGTGTATCCAAAGAACACCACGACCACCTTGTCTTTGAAATCGCTCAAACTGCGACTCTGGCCGTTGTGATCGGTCAGGGTAAAGCCCTTCGCATAGTCCGCCCCCGTGATGTCAATGCTATTGAACTTTGGCTTCTCGGGGCTACAAGCACCTAAGGCAATCAGCACTAATGCAGCCCATAAAAAACGTCGTGTCATCTCAATCACCACAGGTAATGGTCAATCAACAGCGCTGCAAACAACAGGCTGAGGTGAATCAAAGAAAAGCGAAAGGTCTTGCGCGCTAACTCATCCGAGTAATTGCGCCACAAGGCCCAAGCGTAGCCACAAAATCCGATGCTCAAAATCACCGCACTCACCAAGTAGAACCAACCACTCATGCGATAAATGAATGGCATCAAGCAAGCGGCAAACAACACAAAGGTATAAAGCAAGATTTGCAAACGCGTGAATTCATTGCCATGCGTCACCGGCAACATGGGCAAGCCAGACTTGCGATAGTCCTCCACGCGGTAAAGCGCCAGAGCCCAAAAGTGAGGGGGCGTCCACAGAAAAATGATGAGAAACAAAATCAAAGACTCTGGGCTGACCTCTCCCGTCATGGCAGCCCAACCCAGCAAAGGCGGCATCGCACCCGATGCGCCGCCAATCACGATGTTTTGTGGCGTGAGCGGCTTCAAGATCACGGTGTAGATCACCGCATAGCCCACGAATGTGGCAAAGGTCAGCCACATGGTGAGCGGGTTCACCCACACATACAAAATGGCAGAGCCAATGGCGCACATCAACGCAGAAAACAACAAAGTTTCGAAGTCGCTTAACTCGCCTTTCGCCGTAGGCCGCCAAGCAGTGCGCTTCATGCGGGAATCAATGCCTTTTTCGACCAAGCAGTTGAAGGCCGCAGCAGCGCCTGAGACAAACCAAATACCCAAGCAAGCCAACAGCCCCAACTCCAACTCGGGCCAAGACGGCACACCGGGCACCGCTAGCACCATGCCGATCAGCGCACAAAATACGATGAGTTGAATCACGCGCGGCTTGGTCAGCGCATTGAACTGGCGCAAGCGTATCAATAGCGGGGAGGCGAGGCTCATAAAGAAGGACTTTTCACAATCAATTCAGCACTGTGCTGTGGGAGGCGCGCGCACCGGTCAAGACCCACACCAACACCACAACCAAGGCTGCAGCACCCCCCGTGTGCATCACCGCTGAGAACAGCGGCCACTCCAACAACACATTCGACAAGCCCGTCAGCAACTGCACAACCAAGCACGCCAACAGCCAATTAGACGCGGTGGTCATCGCACGCACACGACGCAAGGCAAAAGCAAGCCATGCCAAATAAACAAGCAAAACATAAGCTGCCAAGCGGTGCACATAGTGAATAGCCGTGAGCGACTCGAATACCAAGGGCTGACCGTTTGCATCCACACCCAAATGACGCCAGAAGGTGAAGCCTTGTTCAAAGTTCATTAATGGCCACCAACTGTTTTGGCACATCGGAAAGGTATTGCACGCCAACACTGCATAGTTGGTGCTGACCCAGCCGCCCAATAAGACTTGCACCGTCAGCAACAGAAGTCCAAAAAGCGTTGCCGCATACAACACGGGGCGAATCAAAATCGCTTGACTACGCGCGCTGGCCAGACGCTGACGTTGCACCTGCATCGTCAACAGGGCGAGCAGCACCATGCCCCCCATCAAATGCAAAGTGACGATCAGTGGAAACAACTTCATGGTCACCGTCAGCGCACCAAATGCACCTTGCACACACACCCACAACAAGGTGAAGGTGGGCCAGAGCAAGCTCACGCTGTCATCGCCCCGCCAACGTCTTAGGCATGCAAACGCAGCCAGGGTCAAGATCAAGCCCCCCACAGCCATGGCCATGTAGCGGTGAATCATTTCAATCCAAGCCTTGGTGTGTGTCACGGGGCCGTCAGGCATTTGCATTTGCTCCGCTGCAATGGCGGCCTGTGCTCCCAATGGGCTGGCATGGCCATAGCACCCGGGCCAGTCCGGACAACCCAGACCGGAATCGGTGAGCCGTGTGAATGCGCCGAACAATACCAAGTCAAAGGTGATAAACAAAGTCATCAAGGTCAGCACTTGCACACGGCGCGAGGTCGACGCCTGAGGGTTGCGCAGCCAAACCCAGCACAAAGGCACCATGGCCACGAGCGCGCCCATGATGAGCAAGTGCAGCACAGGCGAGAGGTTGTAAAGACTTTCTGTCATGAGTTTCGACTTTATCGACCGGCCTCATCCCACGAGGATGACGCGCGCAGCAAACGCTCCACATCGCGCTTGGTTTTCAAAGCGCCTTCCGTACTCAACTTGGCAGGAAATCGCATCATCCACTGACCACGTGGATCGACCAGATACAAATGGTCTTGCAGCAGCTGCCCCTTTGCGGGCTGCAACCATTGCGCCAGCGCTTCAGCAGGCATGCGGAGCACAGTGGCTTCTTTCAAACCCGGCAAGATGTTAGCGGGCACTGCAGCCGCGTCGTTGACAAGCCACACCCACTCAGTGCGCGGACGCTCTTTACCCAAGCTTGTCAAGATTTGCCGCTGCAGATACAGCTGGTGCTGACATTCAGCTTGGCAATCACCGCCCGCCACACTCACCAACAGCCACTGGCCCTTGAGCTCGGGCAGTTGCACAGCTGCGCCTGACAAGCTCTGTACTTTGACGTCGGGCAAAGCACGCATTGGCTCAATCAACTCACCAAAATTACGGCGACCTTCGGGGCGCACCACGTAATACGTGAAGTACGAAGCCAAAACGGGTGCTGCGCACACCAGCAGCACCATCAACATGCGCAAGCGCCCATTACCTACGCGCTTGGCATCGGCCTGCACCGCATCTATGGGGGAAGGCAGGTCATACACCGTCATGCCAAGCGGCTGGTCAGTTTGAGGTCGGGAAGCGTCTTGCATGTCGATAGGGTTGAATAAATTGGAACCAAATGTAGAGCATCAACTGCAGCGCAGCGAGTGCAAACCATTGAAATGCATAGGCAAGATTTTTTTCAACGCCCGCCGTGATGACCGGCCAGTCGCGTAGCAAACCTTCAGAAGCCGCATCTGTTTGCAACACCGTGGCTGCAAACGAGCCACCCACTTGCACAGCAAAAGCATCAAGATCTAGATTTTGCCGAATATGGTTTACCTTTGAATCCGTGTTGTCAAAAGTTGAGGTGGTGGTGAGAGACAACAAGGGCGAAGGTGGCGGGGTAACACGCCCTTGCACCTGCACCACACCTGTAGGCGTTTGAATTTCGGGCAGCAGGGTGCGCTCTACTTGATGACGAGGCACCCAACCGCGCTGCACCAACACAAGCGTGTGGGCATTGAGTTGTAGCGGCGTGATCACCCAAAAACCCGCACGTCCATTCATGGGTCGGTTGTCAAGGTACACCGTGTGCTGGGGCAACCATTGGCCTTCCAATTTCACGCGTTGGTGCATCAGGCCAAAGTTTGAGGGGTCAGCCAACAAATCGGCCGTGCTCAGCACACCAACCTCCATTTGCGACACGATGGCTGCTTGGCGTTCTTCTTTTTGCGCGGCACGTGACAACTGCCAAAAACCCAAACGCACCGTCAACACCACACCTATCACCATGGCCAATGTCACCCATGCAAATGCACGGGTGCGTGGGAGGGAGATAATCATGCGCATGAAATACATTGTTGCACTTGCCTTTTTAGCTATTCTCGCCAGCTTAGGTTCCGCCTTGGTCTTCATGATGCGCAATGGCCGCGCGGGTGAAACAAAATCGGGGCACATGGTCAAAGCCTTAGGGCTTCGCGTTGGCGTATCGATTGTCTTGTTTATTTGTGTTTTGATTGGCTGGCACTTGGGCTACATCCAACCTACTGGCATTCAATCAGGCCAATAACCCCAGTTCACCAAAGACAAAGGCCGCACATGCGGCCTTTGATGTCTATACGTGCGGATTAAAGCCAGTACACCATGATGTACAACCCCAACCACACTACGTCCACAAAGTGCCAGTACCAAGCTGCACCTTCAAAGCCAAAGTGCTTATCTGAGGTGAAGTGCCCTTTTTGCAAGCGTAATGTAATGACCAACAACATCAACATGCCCAAGAACACATGGAAACCATGGAAACCGGTGAGCATATAAAAGGTTGAACCATACACACCCGAGGTCAGCTTGAGGTTCAAGTCGCTGTAAGCATGCGCGTACTCGTAACCTTGAACAAACAAAAACACCACGCCCAACAGCACAGTGAGCCACATGAACTTGATCGTGGTGTCACGCTTGTTTTCAATCAAAGCATGATGCGCAATAGTCAAGGTCACGCCCGACGTCAATAACAAAGCTGTGTTG
The DNA here is from genome assembly GCF_040401135.1 of Limnohabitans sp. Lineage (GTDB taxonomy): Bacteria > Pseudomonadota > Gammaproteobacteria > Burkholderiales > Burkholderiaceae_C > Limnohabitans. Next base: position 8,314 of record NZ_JBBAOV010000035.1, read on the forward strand.
ATGGTGGGCAACCAAAACGGTGTCATGACTTGGAAGGGTTCAATAATGCCACCCGGCGATGCCGTCATGCCTGCCGCCATCGATGGCCATACAGCCTTGAAATCAGGCCACAAAAGAGCGTGTTCGAGGTTGCCAAGCATGGGGACTGAGTGCGAACGCGCCCACCACAAAGCCGAGAAGAAGGCACCAAAGAACATAACTTCAGAAAAAATAAACCAGCTCATGCTCCAGCGGAATGACAGGTCAATCTTGTGCCCGTAAAGACCACTTTCGCTTTCGGCAATCGCGTCACCAAACCACTGGTACAACACAACCAACCAAAATGCCAATCCAAAGAACAAGCTGTACATGCCCCACTCGACACCGTTGACCCACTGGCCAGCGCCAAGGATCACAAAAAACAAACCCAATGCAGCCAACGCCGGGTGGCGCGACGCATGAGGCACGTAGTAGTAAGGCGTTGTGCCTTGTGCGGTGCTACTCATATCCATTCCTTCACTATTTAGTAACGACCAGGTTGACGAAAACGATCAAACTGATGACAAACAAAAAAACTGCAACCAAGCCCACCCCCAGCACATGCAAAGGAGTGATCTTGTCTATGTCCTCTTGGAACTCGCTACTTTTACGAATTCCCAAAAATGACCATGCCACCGCTTTGACAGAACGCATAAGCGACGCCTTGGTACTCATACGCCCTTCCCTGCTTTACGCGGCAGATCCAATGCAGCGGTAGGCGCTGCAGGTGTTTTGGAGCCCACTTCAAAGAAGGTGTAGGACAAAGTGATGGTGGTCACATCTTTGGCTAACTTGGGGTCAATCACAAAAACCACAGGCCACTGCTTCTTTTCGCCAGGCGCAAGGGTGTATTGGTTGAAACAAAAACACTCCATCTTATTGAAATGCGCCGCCGCTTGTCGTGGCGCATAGCTAGGAATAGCTTGGGCCGACATGACACGGTCTTGTACGTTTTCAAATTCGTACATCACCGTCATCATCTCGCCCGGATGCACCTGCAAGGAGTTTTGTGCGGGTTTGAACTTCCAAGGGCCACGCGCATTGGCATCAAACTCGACCGTGATGGTGCGTGTTGTGTCGATTTGCGTGTTTTTGGGTTTCGAACGGGCGTTGCCAGAACCCGGAATTTCGCGCTCACCCAGCGCCAAGATGTTGATGCCTGTGAACTCACAAATTGCTTTGTACATGGGCACCAAGGCATAACCAAAAGCAAACATCCCTGCCGTGACGACCAGCAGCTTTTTAAACATCAACAAATTGTTGCGCGTTGTGGCCATGATCTCAGCGATTCAACATCACGACTTTGGCAAAAAAACCAAGAAAGAACACCACTGCCACAGAGGCCAAGATCAGGCCCATGCGGAGGTTCTTTTTGCGCTGCTCTGGCGTGCTCATCGTTAACCAATCACGCGGGTTGCAGTGGCATCCAACTTGGGTGGGTTCTCAAAGGTATGGAACGGTGCGGGCGATGGCACTTCCCACTCCAAACCTTCAGCAGCTTCCCAAGGCTTGGCAGCAGCTTTTTCGCCTTGGCCACGCATCGCTGGCAGCACCACGAAGAAGAAGAAGTACACCTGAGCAAAACCAAAGAAGAAAGCGCCCACCGAAGCCAAGGCGTTGAAATCGGCAAACTGCATGGGGTAGTCGGCGTAGCGACGCGGCATACCAGCCAATCCCAAAAAGTGCATTGGGAAGAAGGTGACGTTGAAAGAGATGAGAGTCCACCAGAAGTGAATTTGGCCGCGTCTTTCGTTGTACATCACACCGGTCCACTTCGGGCACCAGTAGTAAAAACCTGCAAACATGGCAAACAACGAACCCGCCACCAATACATAGTGGAAATGAGCGACCACGTAATAGGTGTCTTGCACTTGGGTATCAATCGGCGCCATTGACAAGATCAAACCCGTAAAACCACCCATTGTGAACACAAAGATAAAGCCAACAGCAAACAACATGGGGGTCTCAAATGTCATTGAGCCTTTCCACATGGTTGCAATCCAGTTAAACACTTTCACACCTGTTGGCACAGAGATCAACATCGTGGCGTACATGAAGAACAACTGACCGGTCACAGGCATGCCCGTGGCATACATGTGATGAGCCCACACAATGAACGACAAAATCGCGATCGATGAAGTGGCATACACCATGGAGGCATAACCAAACAGTTTCTTACGCGCAAACGCTGGCACGATGTGGCTGATGATGCCGAAAGCCGGCAAGATCATGATGTACACCTCGGGGTGGCCGAAGAACCAGAAAATGTGCTGGTACATCACTGGATCACCGCCACCCGCGGGGTTGAAGAAAGTGGTACCAAAGTGGCGGTCTGTCAAAGTCATGGTGATCGCGCCAGCCAACACAGGCATCACGGCAATCAGCAAGTATGCGGTGATCAACCAAGTCCAAACGAACATGGGCATCTTCATCAATGTCATGCCTGGCGCGCGCATGTTGAGCACGGTGACCACGATGTTGATTGATCCCATGATGGACGATGCGCCCAAAATGTGCAGCGCAAAAATACCAGCATCCATCGACGGGCCCATTTGCAGGCTCAGCGGTGCATAAAGCGTCCAGCCTGCAGCGGGTGCGCCGCCAGGCATAAAGAACGAGCCCGCCAACATGGCAGCCGCTGGAATCATCAGCCAGAAGCTGAAGTTGTTCATGCGGGCAAAAGCCATGTCAGAAGCGCCAATTTGCAACGGGATCATCCAGTTTGCGAAGCCCACAAAGGCCGGCATGATGGCGCCAAACACCATGATCAGGCCGTGCATGGTGGTGAGCTGGTTGAACAACTCAGGGTTGACCAACTGCAAACCAGGCTGAAAAAGCTCGGCGCGAATCAACAGCGCCAAGACGCCGCCAATGATCAACATGGTGAAGGCAAACAGTAGATACAAAGTACCGATGTCTTTGTGGTTGGTGGCATAAACCCAACGGCGCCAGCCAATAGGCGCACCGTGGTGGTCATCGTGATCGTGGCTGTGGGAATCGAGGACTGCGCTCATGATGTGTTCCTTCTAAACGCTAGTTTTAACGGGCGGCTCTGACTTCGGCAGGCTGAACCAGCTGGCCAGTCTTGTTAGACCAATTGTTTTTTGTGTAAGTAATGACTGCTGCAAGCTCAGTATCACTGAGTTGCTTCCAAGCAGGCATGGCACCATTGGCTTGCCCCTTCAAAAGCACCATGATTTGCTTGCTATGGTCTGAATTCAACACCACGGCGGCACCATCGAGTGCCTTGATAGAGCCAGCGCCCTTGCCAGTAGATTGGTGGCAAGCAGCACAGTTGGCTGCATAGACTTTCTCACCACGCTGGGTCAAATCAGCCAAATTCCAAACCTTGGATGGATCGTCTTGCATGGCGGCCATTTTCTTTTGTTCGCCGTCCACCCATGCGCTGTAGTCAACTGCGCTCAGCACTTTGACATGAATAGGCATGTAAGCGTGCTCTTTACCGCACAGCTCTTGGCACTGGCCGTAGTAATCGCCCACAGATTCAGCGCGGAACCAGGTGTCGCGTACAAAGCCAGGAATTGCGTCTTGCTTCACACCCAATGAGGGCACTGCAAATGCGTGAATCACGTCGTTGGCCGTGGTGATAATGCGCACCTTCTGGTTGACAGGAACCACCAAGGGGTTGTCCACTTTCAACAAGTAGTTGTCGATGTCGACGCCTTTAGCGCCGTTGTTCGACATTACGCGATGTTCGTTGTCTAGAGTAGATATGAAAGCAATACCCTCGCCCTGACCCTTGATGTAGTCATAGCCCCACTTCCACTGGTAACCCGTGGCTTTGATGGTGAGGTCGGCGTTGGACGTGTCTTTTTGAGCCACCACCGCTTTGGTGGCTGGAAGTGCCATCAAAATCACGATGATGAACGGAATCACCGTCCAAGCAATTTCAACATTGACCGATTCATGAAAACTGGCCGACTTGTGTCCTACCGATTTACGGTGCTTCCAAATGGAATAGAACATCACACCGAACACCGCCACAAAAATGACCGTGCAGATAATGAGCATGAACCAATGCAACCAACCTTGCTCAACGGCAATTTTGCTTGCACCAGGTTGCAGGTTCAGCTGTCGAACACCTGGACCACCTGGTAAATCGTTCACTGCCCAAGCCGCCGTACTCGCCCACGTGGCAAGGAACAACATACCTGAAGTCAACTTTTGGAAAAGATTGTTCTTCTTCAATTTGATCGCCTTAATATTTCATCTTTAGGACTACAAATCCGCCAAACACTGATCTAACTAAAAGTGTTTTTTGTGTGATTTGCGCTACAAGCTTTGAAAGAAAATCATACAGATCAGGGACTAAGGGATTGCCCCAGTAGGGTTTTCATGTCTTGTAAAGAGACTGTACTATGGTTTTTAACCTTTAGCCTTGGCAAGGGCTTTAAGGCGTGACCATAAATCACCTCCACCGTCAGGGTCAGCCGACCATCTTGGTCCGTCTTAGCCAACGCCAGCAAAGCGGTTTTCAACCGTGCGAACCATTGCCTGCTCCGCAATCCATGAAAGCGATCAGCATGCAAATTGCGACCCATCATGCGGCACTCACCCAATAAGGCGTCGGCATCGGCGTAGGTCAAAGTCATGCGCTCCATGTCCATCACAGGCTCGGCGAATCCCGCTTCGACTAGCATGTCACCCCAGTCGTGCATGTCTGTAAACGCATGAGTGGCGGGCGACCAACCTTCATTTTGGTACACCTGCGACAGCTCGCGCAAAGTGTCGGGACCGAGACATGAAAACATCAAGAACCCATCCACAGCCAAAGATCTGTGCCACTTTTGCAACAAAGCCTGGGGATCGTCGCTGGTGTGTAGCGCCATATTGGCCCAAACCATATCGGCACTGCCTGCCAACGATTCGCCAAAAGTCAAAGTATCTGGTTTGAGCCATCGTTTCCACCAAGACGCTTGTAAGGCTTGACGCGCCAAAAGTTCTCGTGCATCCGAGGTCTCTACCACGCAGCAATGCGCCTGCGCGTAACGTGCACGGAGCTTGGCATGGGTTTGCAAGCCACCACTCACTGGGGCCCAATCCACCCAAGACTTGGGCTGCAAGCGTATCCACTGCAAGCGGTCTTCCATGCGCCGCCCAATTTCCTCGTGCAACCAAGGCGACTGAACATGCGGCCAAACTGCCCAACGGCTGCAAGCCACAGGGTCTAAGGTGGGAGGACGCTCCGCGCGTGAAGATGATGACATGGCCGCCATTATCGATACCGCGGCTTTCGCAAACATTGCGCTGCGCTTCAACCCAAATTAGCGCAATGTCTTTCCAATGCTTGGATGTTGCGTTGGCCCAGTCTTTGTTACATCTGCCGCCGCTGGCCCAGCCAGCCCTTGTGCACACCCTGCGTGGAGCGCTTTGCCCAGCCCACCCTGCGCTGCCCCACTTGCGCCCTCACACTTGGTAATACCCACCACAACCTGCACCTTCCACTGACCGCACGTTGCAAGAATTGCGCTGAGCATCCCAGTCCGCTAGACGCCTGCGTCGCCGCAGTGAGCTACACCTTTCCGTGGGCCGACTGCATTGCCAACTTCAAGTTTCAAGCCGACCCTAGTTTGGCCCGCACCTTGGCGCACCTCATGCGCCATGCGCCGTGGATTGAGCCCGCCCTAGACGCAGCCAGCCTTGTCGTTCCCATGCCGCTGACACCCGCACGCCTTCGCGAACGCGGCTTTAACCAAGCCCTAGAACTGGCCCGCCACTTGGCCCCAAACAAAACCCACGCCCATACCCTTCTGCGCCGTGGCGACAGTGCACACCAAGTGGGTGCCTCACGCCAAGAGCGGCTCAACCATGTGCGTGATGCATTTTGGGTTGCGACAGAGCGACTATCTGCTGTGCGTGGTCAACACGTGGTGCTAGTAGACGATGTCATGACCACAGGCGCCTCTTTGTACGAAGCGGCTCGAGCCTTGCGTGCCGCAGGCGCAGCGCATATTACTGGGGTTATATTGGCACGGACTGAGGCGCGTGATGCAAGACAATAAGCGCATGTTTAACATCGTTCTTGTCCACCCAGAAATTCCGCCCAACACGGGCAACATCATCCGCTTGGCGGCCAACACCGGTTGCACCTTGCATTTGGTAGAGCCTTTGGGCTTCTCGATGGACGACAAACACATGCGCCGTGCGGGTTTGGACTACCACGAGTACGCCCCCGTGCTGCGCCACACTGACTGGGCCACGTTTTTAAACGACGCCAAGCCTGACCCCGCCCGACTATTTGCCTTGACCACCAAAGGCTCGAGCACTGCGCACGACACTGCCTTTCAGCCGGGAGATTGGTTTGTGTTTGGATCGGAAACCAGCGGCTTACCTGTGGACATCCGCGAAAGCCTTCCACTCGCACAGCGCTTGCGCCTGCCCATGCGAGCCGACCAGCGCAGCTTGAACTTGTCCAACTCAGTGGCTGTCATCACCTACGAGGCTTGGCGGCAAAACGGTTTTGCTGGAAAAGCCTAAATGCTGATTGATTCAAGTCAAGGCTTATAGCGTTCAGCATACGACCATATAGCCTCAGGTTTTAAGCCCTCGCCTACACTTGAGGGCTTGATTTATATAGTTCTATTTCTCTTATGAGCGCTTTCCTTGACGAAGAAGTTTTGTCTGTCCACCACTGGACAGACCGCCTATTTAGCTTCACCACCACACGCGACCCCTCGCTGCGTTTCTCCAACGGCCACTTCACCATGATTGGCTTACGCGGCGAAAACGGCAAACCACTTTTGCGCGCCTACAGCATCGTCAGCGCCAATTACGAAGAACACCTCGAGTTTTTGAGCATCAAGGTGCAAGACGGCCCCCTCACCTCGAAGCTGCAACACATCCAAGTGGGCGACAAAATCGTCGTCGGCAAAAAGCCCACCGGCACGTTGTTGATCGACTATTTGTTGCCTGCCAAAAACTTGTACCTCATAGGCACGGGCACGGGCTTGGCCCCGTTCCTCAGCATCGTGCGTGACCCTGATACGTACGAACGTTTTGAAAAAGTCATCTTGGTGCACGGCGTGCGTGAAGTCAAAGAACTGGCCTACCACGACTACTTGACTGAAGAGCTTCCCAAACACGAGTTCTTAGGAGAGATGGTCAGCGCCCAAATGCTGTATTACCCCACGGTCACCCGCGAGCCCTACAAAAACCAAGGCCGCGTGACCGACTTGCTCACATCCAACAAGCTGACCCAAGATTTGGGCTTACCCAGCCTCGACCCAGCGAATGACCGCATCATGATTTGCGGCAGCCCCGCACTGAACAAAGACATGCGCGCCTTGCTGGAAGCGCGCGGTTTTAAAGAAGGCTCCACCACCACACCTGGCGACTTTGTGGTGGAACGCGCCTTCGTCGAGCAGTAACTCACCAAGCCCGAGTTAGGCCTGAATCGCCAAGCCTACCAAGGCCTCCAAGTTGGCATGAGACAAGCCTTCCACCACATCAATCAACTGCAAGCCTTGGGCGGTCACTTCTAGCGTGGCCAAGTCGGTGTAGATGCGGCTCACGCAGGCCAATCCTGTGAGCGGGTAGTTGCATTCACGCACCACTTTGCTGCGGCCTTGCTTGGTCATCAAATCCATCATGACCCAGGTTTGTTTGGCGCCGATGGCCAAATCCATCGCGCCGCCTACGGCTGGAATGGCATCGGCTTCGCCCGTGTGCCAGTTGGCCAAATCACCGCGCTCACTCACTTGGAATGCGCCCAACACGCAGATGTCTAAGTGGCCGCCACGCATCATGGCAAAGCTGTCGTTGTGGTGAAAGTAAGCGCCTCCGGGCAGCAACGTGACAGGCTGCTTGCCCGCATTGATCAAGTCAAAATCTTCATGCGCTTTGTCAGGGGCAGGGCCCATCCCCAAAATGCCGTTCTCGCTGTGCAAAATAATTTCCAGCCCCTGCGGCAAATGGTTGGCCACCAAGGTAGGCATGCCAATGCCAAGGTTGACATAAGCGCCATCCGGCATATCTTGCGCCACACGTGCGGCAATTTGGTCTTTGGTGCGAGGTGTGTAGGTCATCATCAAGCCGCTTTCTTAAAACCTGCACCTTGGGTTGCTTGCCTCGGCACTTGCACCACGTGACTCACATAAATTCCGGGCGTCACCACGCTCTCTGGATCCAACGCGCCAAGCGCCACCACCTCATGCACCGAAGCCACTGTGCGCTTGGCAGCTGCCGCCATGACGGGCCCAAAATTACGTGCCGATTTGCGGTAGGTCAGGTTGCCCCAACGGTCACCCTTTTCGGCTTTGATCAAAGCCATATCGGCATGAATGGGGAACTCCAACACATACATGCGACCGTTGATCTCGCGGGTCTCTTTAGCTGAACCATCAGCGTGCTTGGCCAACTCTGTGCCATAACCCGTGGGCGTGAAAAACGCGCCAATTCCCGCCCCTGCTGCCCGAATACGCTCTGACAAATTACCTTGAGGCACGAGCTCTAGCTCCACCTTGCCAGATCGGTACAAGGCATCAAACACATGGCTGTCGGCTTGGCGAGGAAAGCTGCAAATGATTTTTCGCACCCGCCCAGTTTTCAGCAAAGCTGCCAAGCCCGTATCGCCATTGCCTGCGTTGTTGTTCACCACCGTGAGGCCCGATACGCTTTGGTCAGAAATAACTTGCACCAGGCCTTCCAACAACTCGCTGGGAATGCCTGCTGTGCCAAAGCCGCCCACCATCACGGTCATGTCATCGGTCAACCCTTGCAGCGCTTGCGAAATGGAATCGGTCACTTTATTGATCATGGCACCCTCGATGTCTCAGCCGTAAAGTTCGAACTGTAACGCTGAGACACAATCACCCCTATGTTTGAACCCAGCCAAGCCGACGTTCGGCGCTTCTTCTGTTCGGTCTATGCCAAGTGGCTCAATGCCCAACCCATGGACGCCCTCGAAACACTCGCCAGCCAGTGGGTGGCCGAGCACCCCGAATACCACGCCGACTTTTCCAATGTCGACGCTGCGCTTGAGCGCATGTACGAAGTCAAAGACGGCAAGATCAACCCCTTTTTGCATTTGTCCATGCACCTGTCGGTGAGCGAGCAATGCTCAATCGACCAGCCTCGCGGCATTCGTCAAGCGGTGGAACTGCTTACCGCCAGGCGAGACTCGCTGCACGACGCGCACCACGAAACCATGGACGCGCTCGGCCAAATGATTTGGGAAAGCCAACGCAGCGGCCGCCCGCCCGATGGTCACGCTTACATCGACACGGTGCAACGCCGAGCCACTCAAGACTGAAAGCAAAGGCGCATTAAGATCTCCCAAAACATCAACAGGAGACAAACCATGCGCCACCTTCAACCCAAGTCAAACTTGCGCCGCACCTTGTGTGCAGGCTTTGTCCTCGCAGCCGTTAACGCTCTAGGACTAACAGCGGCTCACGCGCAAAGCTACCCCAGCAAACCCATCAAGTTTGTGATTCCTTTTAGCGCTGGCAGCGCCACCGACAACGTGGGCCGCATCATTGCGCAAGCCATGGGCGACGCGATGGGACAAACTATCACGGTGGAAAACAAGGCAGGTGCCAATGGCATCTTGGGTGCAGAGGCCGTCAAGGCAGCTCCCGCAGACGGCTACACCTTCTTGGTCACCACCAGCACCACACAAGCGGCCAACGTGCACCTGTACCGCAAGCTGCCCTACGACCCGGTGAAAGACTTCACGCCTATTGGCAAGATTGGCGAGACGGGCTTTATCTTGATGGTCAACACCGACTTTCCTGCTAAAGATATGAAAGAGTTTGTGGCCTACGCCAAGGCCAACCCCGGCAAGCTCGCCTTTGGCCACGGCTCATCGGGCTCGCTGGTGTCTGCCGCCATGCTCGGTGAATTAGCAGGTTTGCAAACCATCAATGTGCCCTACAAAAGCATTCCCCCTGCCTTGACTGATTTGCTAGGTGGACAAATTCAATTTGCCTTTGCCGACACGGGCAACGCGGTGTCGCAAATGAACGGCGGCCGCATGCGCGGCCTCGGCGTCACCACCAAAAAGCGTGCTGGTAAAGCGCCCAATGTACCGTCCATTGGCGACACCGTGAAAGACTACAACGTCAGCGCGTGGTTTGGCCTGATGGCCCCCGCGGGCATTCCTGCTGATGTGCAAAAGAAAGCCACAGCCACCTTGTTGGCCGTGCTGGCCAAGCCTGAAGTGCGCGAAAAAATTCAAGGCGTGGGCATTGACCTGGACGTAGAAGACTCCGCCACCCTTGCCAAAACCATCGATGCTGAAATTAAAAAATGGGGCGGTTGGGTCAAGACCGCGGGCATCACTCCTGAATAAAGAATGAACACCGCTGACAGCGCCCAAATCGCATCACCATTGCAAGGCGCACTTGCAGGCTTGCGCGTGATTGATTTAACTGGCGTGGTGCTGGGCCCCTACGCCACGCAGATTTTGGGCGACTACGGCGCAGACGTCATCAAGATCGAGCCGCCCAGCGGCGACATCATGCGCCACGCGGGTCCTATGAAGCACCCCGGCATGGGCCACATCTTCATCAATGCCAACCGCAACAAACGCTCGGTCGTGCTGGATTTAAAGCAGCCCGAACAACGCGAGCAACTGCTGGCCTTATGCAAAACTGCCGATGTGCTGACCTATAACATCCGCCCCGCCTCCATGGCGCGGCTGGGTTTGTCGTACGACACCCTGCACGCCATCAACCCTCGCTTGGTCGTGTGCGGCGCATATGGTTACAGCGAAGGTGGGCCTTACTCTGACTGGCCTGCTTATGACGACCTGATTCAAGGCGCAACGGGCATTCCTTGGCTGATGACGCAAAGCGGCAGCACCGAGCCCCGCTATGTGCCCGCCACCTTTGCCGACCGCGTGACGGGGCTCAACATGGTGCACGCCGTGCTGGCAGCCGTCATCGCCCGCTACCGCACGGGCCTTGGCCAACATGTGGAAGTGCCCATGTTTGAATGCCTGTTGCAGTTTGTTTTGGGCGAGCACCTCAGTGGTGAAACATGGCAACCCCCCATCGGCCCCATGGGCTACACGCGCATGCTGGCCGTTAACCGCAAACCCTATCAAACGCTAGACGGTCATCTGTGCGCGCTCATGTATGTAGATGCCCATTGGCAAGCGTTTTTAAAACTGGTGGGCGAGCCCGATTTGTTTCAAACTGATGCACGCTTTGTCAGCCATGCCGAACGTCTCAAGCACATCGATGCGCTGTATGGCTTTGTAGGTCAACACATGCGCACACGCACCAGTGCTGAGTGGATGAAAGACTTCACCGCGCACGACATTCCCGTCATGCCCATGATGAAACTTGACGACTTGTTGACCGACCCACACCTAGCAGCTACCCAAGGCTGGCTGGATGTGCCGCATCCGTTTGAAGGCCAACTGCGTCAACTGCGCCCGCCCGTGCGCATGAGCGGCACACCCACGGGTGTGTGGCGGCCAGCGCCGCGTTTGGGTGAGCACACACAAGAAGTATTACGTGAGATCTAAAGCGAGCCTTGCCCATTTTCAGACACAAAAAAAGCCCGTTCAGAAACGGGCTTTTTTAAAATAAAACAAGCTTTAGCGGAACTTGCTTTGCGGGACGATCTTTAAATCTCCCTGTTGGGCAGCCATGTAGTTAGCCAGTTCTTTCAGTTCGGCTTGGCTGTATTGTTTGGCAATGCCGCCCATCACACCGTTGTTGCGGCCCCAAGTGGCGTTGCCTTCAACCTTGTAAGACTTCAAAGCCACAAACAAGTAGTCGGCATGTTGGCCTGCAATTTTTGGATAGCTGGGGTCGATAGGTTTGGCAAAATTTTCGCCATGGCACGAAGCGCAAGCGCCTTTGGCCAACAAGGGGGCTACCTTGGCATTGGGCTCAGTGGCTTTGGTTGGTAACACAGCACCTTCTACTTTGCCGTGGTTGGCGTAATAAGCAGAAATGTCGGCCATGTCTTGATCGGTCAAGCTAGTGGCAATACCGCGCATGGTGGGGTGTTTGCGCTCGCCTTTTTTGTAGGCGTTCAACACGGTGGTGATGTACTTTTCGCTTTGGCCTGAAATTTTGGGGACTTTGTAAACTTCTGGAAAACTGGCTTGGTAGCCGGCAATGCCGTGACAACCAATGCACATGGCAATTTTGGTGGCGCCTGCGTTAGCATCGCCTTTGACGTCTTGCGCATAAGTCAGCGAAGAGACAGCAGATACAGTGAGAGCAAACACGATCGAGACAAACTTTTTCATTGAGAAACCACAATCCCTAGAGGTTGATATTGGTCAAATAATAAACGGAAAATACATGAAATTTAAAGGCACAGACAACTACGTTGCAACCCAAGATTTAATGTTGGCAGTCAACGCCGCCATTGCACTGAAACGCCCCTTGTTGGTCAAGGGTGAGCCGGGTACAGGCAAGACGATGTTAGCAGAAGAGGTGGCTCAGGGCCTCGGTTTACCCTTGTTGCAGTGGCACATTAAATCGACGACCAAGGCGCAGCAAGGCTTGTACGAGTACGACGCGGTCAGTCGTTTGCGAGACAGCCAAATGGCCGATGCCCAAAGTAGCGAACGGGTGCAAGACATCAACAACTACATCCTAAAAGGGGTGTTGTGGCAAGCTTTTACAGCCGATGAGCCCGTGGCTTTGCTAATTGATGAGATTGACAAGGCCGACATCGAGTTTCCAAACGACTTGCTACGCGAGCTCGACCGCATGGAGTTTTATTGCTACGAGACACGCCAGCTGATCAAGGCAAAAAACCGCCCATTGGTGTTCATCACGTCAAATAATGAGAAAGAGCTACCCGACGCGTTTTTGCGCCGTTGCTTCTTCCACTACATCAAGTTTCCTGATACCGACACCATGCGCCACATCGTGCAGGTGCACTTCCCCAACATCAAGCAAGACTTGCTGAGCGTGGCGATGAAAACCTTTTTTGATATTCGCAACTTACCCGGCTTGAAGAAAAAACCCTCCACTAGCGAGCTGATTGACTGGCTCAAACTTTTGGTGGCAGAAGACATCCCGCTTGAAGCGCTGCAAACGGCAGACGACAAAGTAGCTATTCCGCCACTAGTCGGCGCTCTGCTGAAGAACGAGCAAGACACCACGCTGTTTGAAAAACTGGTGTTTATGCAAAGCCGTAACCGCTGATCAATCAAAAAAGAAAGACACACACATGTTTGCATCTCTCATAGAAGGCCTGACCGACGCCATCGGCTTTATGGTGGGCGCACTGCTGGGCTTCGGCTTGGGCGTGACGTTTGGCTTGGACTTGTTTGCACCCGGCTACGGCACGAACAGCATCATTGCTATTTTGATGGTGGGCATTGGCGGCGGCATGGGCTTGCAAGCGGCCCGCTACTTTAAGACGCCCAAGGCCGACGCAGAATAAGACTTCGCCATGCTGATCGACTTCTTCTACACCCTGCGTGCGGCCAAGCTGCCTGTGTCGGTGAAGGAGTACCTCACCCTACTAGAAGCGTTGCAAGCCCAAGTGGTGGGCCCAGGTAGCGATGCATGCAGCATGGACGACTTTTATTTTCTAAGTCGCCTGATCCTCGTCAAAGACGAAAAGCATTACGACAAATTTGACCGCGCATTTGGCGCTTATTTCAAAGGCGTTGAACTGCTGACCGATTTCATCCAAGACGTGCCGCTCGATTGGCTAGAAAAAATTCTGCAAAAAGAACTCAGCCCTGAGCAAAAAGCCGCCATCGAAAAAATGGGCTGGGACGAGTTGATGGAGACTTTGAAGAAACGTCTAGAAGAACAAAAGGAGCGCCACGAAGGTGGCAACAAATGGATTGGCACAGGCGGCACATCGCCCTTTGGTAATGGCGGCTACAACCCACAAGGCATTCGCATCGGCGGCAAGGGTGGCAACAAAAGCGCTGTAAAAGTATGGGACCAGCGCAGCTACCGCGACTACGACGACACCCAAGAGCTGGGCACCCGCAACATCAAAGTGGCCCTGCGTCGCCTGCGCCGTTTTGCACGCGAGGGTTCAGCCGAAGAGCTTGACCTGGAAGGCACCATTCACAAGACGGCAGCCAACGCAGGCTTTTTGGACATCTTGATGCGCCCCGAACGACACAACAATGTGAAGGTGTTGTTGCTAATGGACGTGGGCGGCACGATGGACGACCACATCGCCCGCGTGGAAGAACTATTCAGCGCAGCCAAGGCCGAGTTCAAACACTTGGAGTTTTATTACTTCCACAACTGCGTGTACGACTTCATGTGGCGCAACAACAAACGCCGCTACGCCGAGAAGTTTGAAACCTGGGACATCATTCGCAAATACAACAAAGACTACAAGCTCATCTTTATTGGCGACGCCACCATGAGCCCCTATGAAATTGTTCAGCCCGGCGGCAGCGTGGAATACAACAACGAAGAAGCCGGTGCTGAGTGGTTACAGCGATTGCTACACGCGTTTCCCAAATACGCATGGATCAACCCCGAGCCGCAAGGCGTGTGGCAATACCGACAAAGCATTGACATGATTCAACAAATCGTAAGCAACCGCATGTACCCGCTAACGCTCAAAGGCTTGGAAGAAGCTATGCGGATGCTAAGTAAGTAGCCACGTAAAATACCCGTTGGCTGCCACCGTAGTTCAATGGATAGAACTCTCCCCTCCTAAGGGAGTGATACAGGTTCGATTCCTGTCGGGGGCACCACT
>NZ_JBBAOV010000036.1:0-22969 GCF_040401135.1 Limnohabitans sp.
AACGAAGACATTGCGCGATGGGCGCAAATTGTCAAAACTTCGGGTGCTTCGATCGATTGATGTATGGCCACTAACCTTGACGCTGAAATACTTGCCCACCTGCAATCTTGGCAAGGCCGCAGCGAAATATTTGAAGACCTTCTCACGCCCGCACCCTTGCGTGCGCTAAGCGCCACGCTGGACCGCGAGGATGCTTTGCCCGTAGCTGGCACAGAGCTGCCGCCTTTGTGGCATTGGTTGTTCTTTTTGCCGCACCATCGCCAAAGTGAAATTGGGCCTGATGGCCATGCCAACCGCGGTGGTTTTCTACCGCCTGTGCCGTTGCCGCGCCGCATGTGGGCGGGTGGACGTTTGCAGTGGCATGCGCCGTTACAAGTGGGTGACGCTGTTCAGCGTGTGTCCACCATTGAGTCGGTCACACACAAGGCGGGTCGCACGGGGGACTTGTTGTTTGTGTCGGTCAAGCATGAGGTGCACAACGCCCATGGCTTGTGTCTGAGCGAAGTGCATGACATCGTGTACCGCCCAGCGGCTCTACCCGGCGATCCTGTGCCCGCACCTATGGCGGCTGAAATACAAGCCACGTGGCAGCGCGACATCACGCCTGACGATGTGCTGTTGTTTCGTTACTCCGCACTCACCTTCAATGGTCATCGCATTCACTACGACCGCAAGTACGTCACGGATGTCGAGGGCTATCCTGGCCTCATCGTGCACGGGCCTTTGATTGCTACTTTGTTGCTGGACTTGGTGCGTCGTCATACCGACCGACCCGTTCGCAGTTTTGAGTTCCAAGCGTTGCGCCCCACTTTTGAGTGCGCCGATCAGCGCATCTTGCGCGTGTGCGGCGAGCCCGATGCCAAGGGCTCATCCATCCGACTTTGGGCGCAAGACCACGAAGGCTGGCTCACCATGCAAGCCACCGCCGAGCTCGGCTAATCCATTTGATTCACTCTGTATAAATTTATGTTGACCCACCACGACCAGTACCAAGATATCCGCGACGCCGTGCGCGACCTGTGCGCCCAATTTCCTGACGAGTACCACCGCAAAGTGGATGAACAACGCGGCTACCCTGAAGCCTTCGTCGACGCACTCACCAAGGCAGGCTGGATGGCCGCACTGATACCGCAAGAGTTCGGCGGCTCTGGCCTGAGCATGGCCGAGGCCTCGGTCATCATGGAAGAGATCAACCGCTCGGGCGGCAACTCGGGCGCTTGCCACGGCCAGATGTACGTGATGAATTCCATCGTGCGCAGCGGTTCGCAACAACAAAAAGACATGTTGCTGCCCAAAATCGCCACGGGCGAATTGCGCATCCAGTCCATGGGCGTGACCGAGCCCAGCACGGGCAGCGACACCACTCAGCTCAAAACCTCCGCCGTCAAAAAAGACGGCCGCTGGGTCATCAACGGCCAAAAGGTGTGGATCTCGCGCATCCAGCACAGCGACTTGATGATTTTGCTGGCACGCACCACGCCAGCAGATCAAGTGAAGAAAAAGTCTGAGGGCTTGTCTTGCTTTTTGATCGACCTCAAAACAGCGATGGGTAACGGCCTGACCGTGCGTCCCATTTTGAACATGGTCAACCACGAGACCAACGAGCTCTTTTTCGACAACCTCGAAATTCCCGAAGACGCCTTGTTGGGTGAAGAGGGCAAGGGCTTCAAGACGCTGCTCGACGGCTTGAACGCCGAGCGCACCCTGATCGCCGCCGAGTGCATTGGCGACGGCTACTGGTTCATCGACCGTGCCACCAAATATGCCAACGAGCGCGTGGTGTTTGGCCGCCCCATTGGCCAAAACCAAGGCGTGCAGTTTCCCATTGCCGACGCCTTCATCGAACTCGAAGCTGCTAATTTGATGCGTTGGAAAGCCTGCGAAAAAATCGATGCTATGCAAAACGCAGGGGCCGAATCCAACATGGCCAAGTACCTCGCGGCAAAGGCCAGTTGGGAGGCTGCCAATGTTTGTTTGCAAACGCATGGCGGTTTTGGCTTTGCGTGTGAGTACGACATCGAGCGCAAGTTTCGTGAAACGCGCCTGTATCAGGTGGCACCTATTTCGACCAATATGATTTTCAGCTACGTGGCCGAGCACATTCTCGGATTGCCGCGTTCGTTCTGAGGACGTCACGATGACCACCACAAAAGTCCGGCCTCTTGACCACATCACGGTAGTGTCTTTAGAGCACGCTATCGCAGCGCCGTTTTGTACCCGTCAATTGGCTGACTTGGGCGCACGCGTTATCAAGGTCGAGCGTCCAGGTGTGGGCGACTTTGCGCGTGACTATGACCAACGCGCACGAGGCGAGTCGTCACACTTTGTGTGGGTCAATCGCTCCAAAGAAAGCTTGGCGCTGGATCTCAAAGACCCGCAAGATCTAGCGGTCCTCAAACAACTCATTGCCAAGGCCGATGTGTTGGTGCAAAACTTGGCGCCCGGCGCCACCGGTCGAATGGGTTTAGATGCAGCCACCTTGCGTGCTGCCAACCCACGCCTCATCGTGTGCGACATCTCGGGCTATGGCAACGACGGTCCTTACCGAGACAAGAAAGCATATGACTTGCTCATCCAAAGCGAGGCCGGCTTTTTGAGCATCACTGGCACACCCGACCATCCGAGCAAAAGCGGCAACTCCATTGCCGACATTGCCGCTGGCATGTACGCCTACACCAACATCTTGTCTGCGCTGATTCAGCGCGACAAAACAGGCGAAGGCTCTCACATCGATGTGTCCATGCTCGAAGCTTTGGGCGAGTGGATGGGCTACCCCATGTATTACGCCATGGACAACGCATCGCCGCCGCCCCGCAACGCCGCAGCGCACGCCACCATTTACCCCTATGGGCCTTTCAACGCAGGCGATGGCGGCACGGTGATGTTGGGTTTGCAAAACGAGCGCGAGTGGGTGCAGTTTTGCCAACACGTGTTGCTGCAACCCGCGCTGACCACCGATGCAAGGTTTGACAGCAACGCCAGCCGCAATGCCAACCGAGCCGACTTAGAAAAAATCATCCTCGACACCTTTGCTGCCTTGACGGCTGCACAAGTGATTGAACGTCTGGATGTGGCGCAAATCGCCAACGCACGCATGAACACCATGGCCGATTTGTGGGCGCACCCGCAGCTGCAAGCGCGTGAGCGATGGGCCACGGTGGGCTCGCCAGCAGGCGATCTGCCAGCCTTGCTGCCGCCCGGCAAGCAAAGCGCTTTTGACTACCGCATGGATGCCATTCCCAAAGTGGGTGAACACACCCAAGCCATTTTGAAAGAACTGGGGATCCAACGATGAATGTTTTGTCCCCCAACTCCACCGCCAACAACAGCGCCACAGCCACGCTCGCAGCTTTTGCCGCGAACCTGAAGACTGCTGACATTCCTCAACACGTTTTGCGCAAAACTGAAGACCTGTGGGTCGATTGGTTTGGTTCTGCCATCGCGGGTCATGGCGCGCGTCCCGTCGAGACCTTGACCCAATTTGCTTTGAGCATGGGCCCCGCATCGGGACCTAGCGAGGTGTTGACCAACCGCAGCACCACCAGCCCCTATTGGGCGGCCATGGCCAATGCCGCGGCATCGCATGTGGCCGAGCAAGACGATGTGCACAACGGCTCTGTGTTTCACCCCGCCACGGTAGTGTTTCCGCCGGCGTTGGCCGTGGCACAAGCCATTGGGGCCAGCGGGGCGCAGCTCATCACCGCCGCGGTGGTGGGCTACGAAGTGGGCATTCGTGTGGGGGAGTTTTTAGGCCGCTCGCATTACCGCGTGTTTCACACCACGGGCACCGCGGGCACCTTGGCGGCTGCTGCTGCCGTGGGGCATTTGTTGGGGCTCAATGCCATGCAAATGCAGCACGCCTTTGGCTCGGCAGGTACGCAGTCGGCAGGTTTGTGGGAGTTTTTGCGCACCGCCGCTGACTCAAAGCAGTTGCATACCGCCCATGCTGCAGGCGCGGGTTTGATGGCGGCCTATTTGTCCAAAAATAACTTCACCGGTGCGGCACAAATTTTGGAAGGGCCGCAGGGCATGGCAGCGGGTATGTCCAGCGATGCCGATGTACGCAAACTCACCAAAGGTTTGGGCACGCGCTGGGCTACTGCAGAAACTTCGTTCAAGTATCACGCTTCGTGTCGCCACACCCACCCCGCGGCCGATGCTTTGCTGAAAGTGATGCAAGACCATCAGTTGCACATTGCTGACTTAGCCCGCGTCATCACCCATGTGCACCAAGGCGCGATCGATGTGTTGGGCCCAGTCACCCACCCCAGCACCGTCCATCAAAGCAAGTTCAGCATGGGCACGGTGTTGGCTTTGGTGGCGCGTTTTGAACATGCGGGTTTGAGCGAGTTTGACCAGTATTTCAAAGACGACATTACCCAAGCTTTGCGCGACAAGGTAGAGATGGTGTTGGACCAAGAGGTCGACACCGCCTACCCACAGCGTTGGATTGGCAAAGTGACGGTGCACACCACAGATGGCCGTGTGTTAACAGGCCGTGTGGATGAACCCAAGGGTGATCCTGGCAACACCCTAAGCCGTGACGAAATCACAGCCAAAGCCCTGCGCCTTGCAGCGCATAGTGGTGGCGCGACACCGCATGAGATGGCTGGCGTCGTGGCGCAGCTTTGGCAAGTCATACAGTGGCCAAACGTCGGCCGAATTCTGTCACCTGCATGACAAATCACAGGCTTTTGCAGAGTTGAGCGAGGGTTTACGGTCTTGTGTCAGGTGAGCTGATGTCTAAAGATACGACCAAATCTTAAGAAAGAGGAGCCGAAGATGAAAACGATGATCACCATCAAAACCCTATTGGCCGCTTGTGCCTTGGCTTGTGGCTTTGCCCATGCGCAAAAGTATCCCGACAAATCTATCACCTTGATCGTGCCTTTTGCTGCGGGTGGCCCCACGGACGTGGTGGCCCGCATGATGTCTATTCCCATGGGGCAGTCTTTGGGTCAGCCTGTGGTGGTCGAGAACGTCAACGGGGCGGGCGGCACGATTGGCGCCACCAAAGTGGCCCGTGCGGCACCCAATGGCTACACCATTTTCTTGCACCATATGGGCATGTCCACAGCACCGGCTTTGTACAACAAGCTAAGCTTTGACCCGTTGACTGATTTTGAATACATCGGTCAAGTGGTGGATGTGCCCATGACTTTGGTGGCGCGCAAAGACATTCCAGCCAACAACTTGCAAGAGTTGATTGCCTACATCAAGGCCAACGAAAACAAAGTGTCGCTGGCGGATGCTGGCCTAGGCGCTGTGTCTAACTTATGCGGCTTGATGTTCAAAAGCGCCATTGGCGTGAACATCAACACCATCCCCTACAAGGGCACAGGCCCTGCGATGAACGATTTGTTGGGTGGTCAAGTTGATATCTTGTGCGACCAAACCACGCAGACAGTGCCCATGATCAAAGATGGTCGCGTCAAAGTGTTTGGTGTCACCACCTTGAAGCGTTTGGCTGCGCTGCCCAATGTGCCAACTTTGGACGAGCAAGGTTTGAAGGGCTTTGAAGTCAAGGTGTGGCACGGCATGTATGCACCCAAAGGTACGCCGGCCCCTGTGTTGAAGAAAATCAACACGGCCATGCGTTTTGCCATGGCCGACCCCATGATCAAGCAACGTTTGACTGAGCTCAGTTCAGACATTCCATCCTCTGACAAGATGACGGCGGATGGTTTGAAAGACCACCTCAAGTTGGAAATCAACAAATGGGGCCCGATCATCCGCAAAGCGGGCGTCTCAGCGGATTAAGGGTTTTGAGTTTTTGGCTTAAAGCTACAAAACTCAGACACCCCACACTGCCAGCACAGCGGCTTGCGGGCTTGGCACACATAGCGGCCATGCAAGATAAGCCAATGATGTGCGTCCACCAAGTACGCTGCAGGAATGCGCTTGATCAATTTCATCTCCACAGCCAGCGGGGTTTTGCCAGGCCCCAAGCCTGTGCGGTTGCCTACGCGAAAGATGTGCGTGTCTACCGCCATCGTGGGCTCGCCAAAGGCTACGTTGAGCACCACGTTGGCTGTTTTTCGACCTACCCCGGGCAAGGCTTCTAAGGCCTCCCGGGTCCGAGGCACATGGCCTTGGTGCTGCTCGACCAAGATGAGGCAAGTCTGCATCAAGTGCTTGGCTTTGCTGTGGTACAGGCCGATCGTCTTGACATAACCTTCTAATCCATCAAGGCCCAAATGCAAAATCTGTTGCGGTGTGTTGGCCACGGGGAACAACTTGCGCGTGGCCTTGTTGACACCCACATCGGTGGCTTGGGCACTCAGCAGTACAGCGGCCAACAACTCGAACACGCTGGTATATTCCAATTCGGTATTGGGCTGTGGATTGGCTGCTTTCAGCGTCGCAAAAAAAGGCTCGATGTGCTGTGTTTTCATCCGACCATTATTCCCCACCATGCAATTTGCCGACCGCCTCAACAACGTTGAAACCTCCGCCATTCGTGAACTGTTCAAACTGCTGGGCAAGCCCGGCATCATCAGCTTTGCTGGCGGCTTCCCAGACAGCGCCATGTTTGATGTGCAAGGCATCCGCGAAGCCAGCAGCCGCGCCCTGACCGAAGAGCCAGGCGCTGCCTTGCAATACGGCGCGACTGAGGGCTACAACCCGCTGCGCGAACAACTCGTTGCCTTTATGTCCGATAAAGGCGTGAAGGGCTTAGACGCCACTGGCCTTATCGTCACCACCGGCAGCCAACAAGCGCTGGACCTGATTGCCAAAACCTTGCTTAACCCGAACGATGTGGCCTTGGTCGAAGGCCCTACTTTTTTGGCCACCATCCAGTGTTTCCGTTTGTATGGCCCGCAAGTGGTTGGCGTGCCGATCGACGCGCACGGCGTGCAAGTGGACAAGCTAGAAGAGATGATGGTGCAACACAAGCCAAAACTCGTCTACCTCATCCCCACCTTTGGCAACCCCAGCGGTGCCACGCTGAGCCTAGAGCGCCGTTTGCGGGTGCTGGAGCTCGCCGTGAAATACCAAACCGTCGTGGTCGAAGACGACCCCTACGGCGACCTGTACTTTGGCGATGCGCCGCCACCCTCGTTGCTCGCTTTGAGCGACCAAGTGCCGGGCAGCCGAGAGTGGTTGGTTTACTGCGGCTCGCTCAGCAAAGTGTTGTCGCCCGGCCTGCGTGTGGGCTGGATGATTGCCCCGCCCGAGCTCTTGGCCCGCGCCACCATGTGCAAACAGTTCAGCGATGCACACACTTCCACCTTCGCGCAAGCCACCGCGGCGCACTACCTCAAATCAGGCCGCATGCCCGCCACCTTGGCGCATGTGCGCAGTGTGTATGCCGAGCGCGCCACCGCAATGGGCGAAGCCCTGAAGCGAGAACTAGGCGACGCCCTGACATTCACCCAACCCCAAGGTGGTTTGTTTTTTTGGGCCAATCTCACGGGCGCTGGCGGCAAACTGAAAGACGGTGCCGAGCTGGCCAAACGCGCCATTGAACAAGGCGTTGCTTTTGTGCCCGGCGCACCGTTTTTTGCCAACGACCCCGATCCATCAGCCATTCGTTTGAGCTTTGCCACGGCGGATGTGGTCAAGATCAAAGAGGGCATCGCCCGACTGGGTTTGGCTGCCCTTTCGTAAATTTTTTCTCTCCAAAGCAGTTCACGCATTTTTAGGAGCCTTGTCATGCTGCCCTTGTCTCGCCGTCTTGCTTTTGTTCTGTTGTCTTTCTTCATGGTGGGGGGCTTTGCCAACACCTTAACCACTGATCCCAATTACAAGCCTGCCCGGGGTCAGAGTGGCAAAGACGTGATCTGGATTCCCACGCCGCCCGAGTTGGTTGAAAAAATGCTGAACATGGCCAAAGTCACGCCGCAAGATCGGGTGTTTGATCTGGGTTCGGGTGACGGCATTATTCCCATTGCGGCTGCACAAAAATTCAAGGCCAATGCCGTTGGCATTGAATTCAATGCCAACATGGCCGAGTTTGCCCGTCGCAAGGTGGCCGAGGCCGGGATGCAGGACAAGGTGCGCATCATCACGGGCGATATTTTTAAAGAAGATTTCAGCTCGGCCGACGTGGTCACCATGTACCTCTTGCCCGACCTCAACCTGCGCTTGCGTCCCACCATTTTGAAAATGAAGCCAGGCACGCGCGTGGTAGCGCATGCCTTTGACATGGGCGATTGGCAGCCTGACGAGAGCGCGATCGCCGCTGGCGCGAATGCCTATATGTGGATCGTCCCCACGTCCGTTCAAGGCGGCTGGAGTGTGACCTTTGATATGGGTAAAACAGCGCGACTCAGCCTAGAGCAAACCTTTCAAAACGTGGGCGGCACCATTACCCTAGATGGCCGCACGCAGCAGTTGTTGGGTGTCCGTTTGCGTGGCGAAGACTTGAGCTTTCAGTTCCGTGGAGAGGGTCAGGCTGTGAGCAGCTTCAGTGGCAAAGTCAATGGCAATAGCCTGAGTGGCAAGCTCTCCACAGATTACTTGGTTCAGACTTTGGACGGCCGACGCCTTTAAGCCGCCTTTAAGCCACGTGCTCCCTGAGCTGAATTGAACCCAACCTAATTGAGCAGATCATGAGCGACTCCTCTAGTCAAAGCGCGCAGCCCGCGCGTCTCTTGAGCGCCTTGGCCGCCGTGGCGCTGATTGTCGGCATCGTCATCGGTGCTGGCATTTTCAAAACCCCGGCTCTGGTGGCTGGCATCAGCGGCGATGCCGGCTGGGCCCTGACGATTTGGGTAGCAGGCGCGCTGATTTCCATGGCCGGCGCCTTGTGCTACGCCGAGCTCTGCACGGCTTACCCGCATGCGGGTGGGGACTACCATTTCTTGCGCCGTGCGTTTGGTCGCGACCTGGCTTTTTTGTACGCCTGGGCCCGCGCCACCATCATCAATACGGGCTCCATTGCGCTGTTGGCGTTTGTGTTTGGCGACTACTTCAGCACCTTGGTGCCTTTGGGTGCGCATTCAAGTGCCATTTGGGCGTTGGTCATTGTGGTGGCGCTCACGATGGTGAACATGGCTGGCATCCATGCGTCTTCACGCATGCAGATGGTGTTGATCACCCTCGAAGTGGCGGGCTTGCTGGCCGTGGTGGTGGCGGGCCTGTGGTTTGGTGATGCCGCAGCCCCAGCCAGCCTGAGCTGGTTTGAAAAACCCCCTCCAGCGGGCGCGTGGGGCTTGGCGTTGGTGTTTGTCTTGCTCACCTTTGGGGGTTGGAACGAGGCAGCGTATGTCTCGGCCGAGCTCAAGGGTGGTCCACGCAGCATGGTGCGCGTCATCGTGCTCAGCATGTTGGCGTTGACGGCTATTTACTTGTCGGTCAACCTTGCGCTGTTATGGGGCTTGGGGCAGGCCGGGCTCTCGGGCAGCAAGACGGCGGCCTCTAGTTTGGTGGGCATAGCCTTTGGCCCATGGGCTGAAAAGGCGCTGGGTCTGTCGGTGGCCATTGCTGCACTCACCAGCATCAACGCCACCATCATCGTGGGTGCTCGCACCAACTTTGCTTTGGGCCGCGACTGGGCCAGTTTGCAGGCCTTAGGCCAGTGGCAAACCCAAAACGGCGCCCCGCGCAAAGCCCTGTGGATGCAGGCCGTTATTGCCATTGCATTGGTGCTATTGGGCATGCAAGAGGGCGATGGTTTTTCTGCCATGGTCGAGTTCACGGCCCCCGTGTTCTGGGGCTTTTTGTTCCTGGTGGGCGTGGGCCTGATGTGGCTGCGTCAAACCGATCCTCTGGCTGATCGGCCATTTAAGGTGCCGCTTTATCCGCTGCTGCCGCTGGTGTTTTGCGCAGCTTGCGCGTGGTTGACCTACTCCAGCATCAGCTACGCCATTAGCCAAAATGCCATCCACGTTTCAGGCTGGCTGATCGCTACGGGCGTGCTTGCCTGGCTGGTGCTGCGTTGGCGCGAAAGCCGCCACAACAAAGATTAATTCAATAGGGGCGGCTCAGCCCGAGATGGCCTGATAGGCCAAAGCATCCATCAGCCCATCTAACTCGGCCGGGTTGCTGAGCTTGACCTTATAAAACCAACCCTCACCCTCGGGGTCGCTGTTGGCCAACGAAGGGTCGGCGCGCAAGGCTTCGTTTTGTTCGAGGATTTCCACACTTGCGGGCATGTGCACGTCGGCGGCGGCCTTGACCGACTCGACCACACCGGCAACGGTGCCTTGTGCAAAGGTTTTGCCGACTTCAGCGAAGTCAACAAACACGATGTCGCCCAATGTTTCTTGTGCGTGTTGGGTGATGCCCACCCAAGCGGTATCGCCTTCGATGCGCACCCATGTGTGTTCTGCGTGATATTGGTTCATAGTTTTTACATGCCGCTGTAGTTGGGACCGCCACCGCCTTCGGGCGTGACCCAGACGATGTTTTGGGTAGGGTCTTTGATGTCACAAGTTTTGCAGTGCACGCAGTTTTGCGCGTTGATTTGCAAACGATCAGAATTGTCTTCGTTCTTCACATACTCATACACACCGGCGGGGCAATATCGGCTCTCGGGGCCTGCGTAGGTGGCGAGGTTGATGTTGACGGGCACTGATGCGTCTTTGAGCGTCAAGTGCGCGGGTTGGTTTTCTTCGTGGTTGGTGTTGCTGATAAACACGCTGCTCAATCGGTCAAACGTGAGCTTGCCGTCTGGCTTGGGGTAGTTGATTTGCGCGTGCTGAGCTGCAGGCTCTAGGCTGACATGGTCGGGCTTGCTGCCATGCAGCGTCCACGGCGGGGTGTTGATGCCGAGCTTGGGCAAAAGCCATTGTTCGATGCCGGTCATCAGCGTGCCAACCCACATGCCTTTTTTGAACCACAGTTTGAAGTTGCGGTACTGGTGCAACTCTGTGTGCAGCCAGCTCTGCTTGAACGCAGCGGGATAAGCGCTCAGCTCGTCCTGGGCACGTCCTGCAGACACAGCCTCAAAAGCCGCATCGGCAGCCAGCATGCCGCTCTTGATGGCGGCGTGGCTGCCTTTGATACGGGCAGCGTTCAAGTAGCCCGCGTCGCAACCAATCAGTGCGCCGCCTGGGAACACGGTTTTGGGCAAGGCCTGTGGCGTGCCGTTGTTGATGGCGCGTGCGCCGTAGCCAATGCGCTTGGCGCCTTCGAGGTGGGCAGCAATGGCTGGGTGTGTTTTCCAGCGTTGCATTTCTTCAAACGGGCTGAGCCATGGGTTTTTGTAGTCAAGGCCCAGCACAAAGCCGAGGGTGACTTTGTTGTCTTCCAAGTGATACAAAAAGCCGCCACCAAAGGCGTCGTCTTGCATGGGCCAGCCTGAGGTGTGCACCACCAAACCGGGCTTGGCTTTGGAGGGGTCCACTTCCCACAGTTCTTTGATGCCGATGGCATAGCTTTGCGGGTCGCGGCCTTCGGCCAAGTTGTATTTGGCAATGAGTTGTTTGCCCAAGTGACCGCGTGCGCCTTCGGCAAAGATGGTGTACTTGGCGTGCAGTTCCATGCCGAGCTGGAAGTTGTCGGTGGGCTCGCCGTCTTTGCCGATGCCGAGGTTGCCGGTGGCAATGCCTTTCACAGCACCTTGCCCGTCATACAAAACTTCAGCTGCCGTGAAGCCAGGGAAGATTTCCACGCCCATCGATTCAGCATGCGCCGCCATCCACTTGGTCA
Source organism: Limnohabitans sp. (assembly GCF_040401135.1). Classification (GTDB taxonomy): domain Bacteria; phylum Pseudomonadota; class Gammaproteobacteria; order Burkholderiales; family Burkholderiaceae_C; genus Limnohabitans. The sequence continues at coordinate 11,599 of NZ_JBBAOV010000036.1, forward strand.
CATAGCTGAGCGACACCACATAGCAGCCATCGTTGTGAAAGTTGCGGGGCATCAACCATCCAGGCACGCGGGTGACGCCGGTTTGTGTGAGGGTGAGCAAGTCGTCGCCCGTTACCGCTTGGTTCAGTGGGCAGCCCAGTTCTTTCCAGTTGGGGATGAGCTCGGTCATGGCCTTGGGGTCCATCACTGCGCCAGACAAGATGTGCGCACCGGGCTCCGAGCCTTTTTCTAGCACCACCACAGAAACGTCGTTGCCCTTTTCTGCGGCGAGCTGTTTGATGCGAATGGCTGTGGCCAACCCACCCGGGCCGCCACCGACGATGGCCACGTCGTATTCCATGGCTTCGCGGGGGCCGAACTGGGCGAGAATTTCTTCTTGTGTCATTGCTTGTATGTTTCGGTCTGTTGTCAGAGGTGAGACAGATTTTAGGGCCTGACATAGACACACTTGTGATAATGAATTAACTCAACCTTCAGGAGCTCAACATGGCGTACAGCATGGATTTATCGGGTCGCGTAGCTTTGGTCACCGGTGCATCCAGCGGATTGGGTGCGCAATTTGCCCGCACCTTGTCGCGCGCTGGGGCCGCCGTGGTGCTGGCCAGCCGCCGTGTAGAAAAGCTCAAAGAGCTGCGTGCAGAGATTCAGTCTGAGGGTGGCGACGCCCATGTGGTGAGTTTGGATGTCACCACCTTGAGCAGCATCAAATCGGCAGTAGCCCATTCCGAGACTGAGGTGGGCAGTATCGATATTTTGGTCAACAACTCTGGCGTCAGCACCACACAGCGCGTGCAAGACGTGACCGAGGAAGACTTTGACTTCACCTTCAACACCAACGTGCGTGGTTCGTTCTTTGTGGCGCAAGAGGTGGGCAAACGTATGCTGGCCCGCGCTAAGGGATCGGCGCCTGGTAGCTACACCGGTGGGCGCATCATCAACATTGCTTCGGTGGTGGGTTTAAAAGTCTTGCCCCAGATCGCACCTTATGCCATGAGCAAAGCCGCCGTGATTCAAATGACCAAGGCCATGGCTTTGGAGTGGGGACGTTTTGGCATCAACGTCAACGCGATTTGTCCTGGCTACATCAGCACCGAAATGAATGAACACATTTGGAGCACAGAGGCGGGTCAAAAACTGGTGAACATGCTGCCGCGTAAGCGTGTGGGTCATCCGCAAGACTTGGATGCCTTGCTGGTCTTGCTGGCCAGTGCAGAAAGCGCGTTCATCAATGGCGCCATCATTTCGGCGGACGATGGGTTTTCAGTATGAGATACGAAATTCCTGAACACAAAAAGCTGGTGTACGAGACCACCATCCCTGTGCGCTGGGGTGACATGGATGCAATGGGCCATGTGAACAACACCATTTACTTCCGTTACCTCGAAATTGCCCGTGTCGATTGGTTGCGTCAATTCAATTCCGAGCCAAAGCCCGAGGGCGAAGGCCCCGTCATCGTGAATGCGTTTTGTAATTTTTACAAACAGCTGGAATACCCTTGTGATTTGTTGATCAAGATGTATGCCAGTGATCCAGGCCGCACCACATTTGAGACCTGGGCCACGATGGAGCAGGCCGCCAACCCCGGTGTGATTTACGCCGCAGGCGGCGCCACCACCATTTGGATCGACTTTCCCATGCAAAAAGCGGTGGACTTGCCCGACTGGGTGCGCGAGATGGTGACGCCTTAAAAGGCTTCAAAGCTGTTTGGGTGTCGTGGCCGCATCCAATTGTGTGAGCCACAACAGCGCAGCATCTCGGTCGGCCCCGCACATGTCAGCCGCAGGCTGCAAGCCACCACAAAACGCAGGCCGTTCGGGTTTGCCAAACACCGCGCAGCGCATGTCGGGCAGCAATTGCACGCATGGCACGCCTACCGGTTTGCCATGTGGCATGCCGGGTAGGGCGCTGGTGATGGAGGGCGCGATGCAACACGCGCCGCACCCGCTGCGGCATTCCATGAGGGGCTCCAAGTTGCTGCGTGTGGGGCGATGATCTTGGCGCAATTAACCCACCACCAACTTATGCACCAAGTCTGCGGTGGTCGATGCTTTGTATTTGCGCATCAACTTGGCGCGGTAAATCTCCACCGTGCGGTGGCTGATGCCCAGCACTTTGCCAATTTCTTTGGAAGTCATGCCCTCCATCAAAAATGCGGCCACTTCGCGTTCGCGGGCGGTCAACTCGGCTCGCACGGGGCGTGTGGCGCTAAGGTCTTCAAAGCTCCAGATGCCCGCTTCGTGGGGGGATTCAAGATTCAGGGCGCGGCCCGTCACATGGCACCAAAACGGCTCACCTTTGAGGCGACCATCAATGCGCTTCATCAAACGGTCGTCGGCGTAGAGGCCCTTGGTATTGAGGCTCAGTTTGATGCGTGCCCCCGTGCGTTCGTACTCATCAGCGCTGGGGTAGAGCACCTGAAATGACTGGCCCATCAGATGTTCTCGGGAAGTGCCAAACATGTCGCACACGTGTTGGTTGCAGTCCACCATGGTGCGGTTGCGCGACAGCACCAGGCCGACAGGGGCGAGGTCAAAGGCTTGGCGGTAATCAACTGACATCATCATGGGGCAACATAGCAGGGGTCTGTGCTTACGAAAAACTACGTAGTGAGTTACGTAGTATCGTAGTGCCATTCTGTTGTACTGACTGGAGCCTCCCTTGAACAAAGTTTTTCCATCTGCTGCTGAAGCACTCCAAGACATCGTGGCCGACGGCCAACTGATGGCTGTGGGCGGTTTTGGCTTGTGCGGGATTCCTGAAGCCCTGATTGACGCCTTGCGCGACACCGGTGTGAAAGACCTGACCGTTATTTCTAACAACGCTGGCGTTGACGGCTTTGGTTTGGGCAAGTTGCTTGAAACTCGCCAGATCAAAAAAATGATCTCCAGCTATGTGGGCGAGAACAAAGAGTTTGAGCGCCAATACTTGGCTGGCGAGCTAGAGCTTGAGTTCACACCCCAAGGCACGCTGGCCGAAAAGCTGCGTGCTGGTGGTGCTGGCATTCCCGCCTTCTTTACTAAAACCGGCGTAGGCACCTTGGTGGCCGAAGGCAAAGAGCTGCGCGAGTTCGACGGCGAGACCTATGTGATGGAGCGCTCGCTCGTGCCTGAAATCTCGCTTATCAAAGCTGATGTGGCCGACCGCTCTGGCAATTTGCGTTTCAACATGACGGCTCGCAACTTCAACCCCGCTGCAGCCACCGCAGGCAAGATTTGCGTGGTCGAGGTAGAGCGCATTGTGGCCACTGGCGAACTGGCCCCTGACGACATTCACTTGCCCGGTATTTATGTGCACCGAATCGTGCTCAACGCCACCCCCGAGAAGCGCATCGAAAAGCGCACTACTCGTGACCGTAAATAAGGAATAGACATGGCTTGGACTCAAGACGAAATGGCCGCACGTGCGGCAAGCGAACTGCAAGACGGTTTTTATGTCAACCTCGGCATCGGCATTCCCACGTTGGTGGCCAACCACGTGCCCGACCACGTCGAAGTGTGGCTGCAAAGCGAAAACGGCATGTTGGGCATTGGCGCTTTTCCGTATGAAGATGAGGTCGATGCCGACCTCATCAACGCGGGCAAGCAAACCGTCACCACCATCAAAGGCTCGGCGATTTTTGGTAGCGATCAATCGTTTGCCATGATCCGAGGCGGCAAGATCAACCTCTCCATTCTTGGCGCAATGCAAGTGAGCGAGAAGGGTGACTTGGCCAACTGGATGATTCCCGGCAAGATGATCAAAGGTATGGGCGGCGCGATGGACTTGGTGGCTGGCGTCAAACGCGTCATCATCTTGATGGAGCACGTGGCGAAGAAAAAGGACGGCACCGAAGATTTAAAAATCTTGAAAAACTGTACCTTGCCACTCACAGGCGTGGGCGTGGTTGACCGCATCATCACCGATCTTGCGGTGATGGACGTGTTGCCTGAAGGCCTCAAAGTGATTGAGCTGGCACCTGGTGTGACTCGTGAGTTCTTGCAAAGCAAGACAGGTGTGACCTTGTTGTGATGAGGGACTAAACTGGTTCATTCATAACAAGAGGAAACATCATGAAAATTTTGGTTGCTGTCGACGGTTCTAAATCTTCATTGAACGCGGTCAAGTACGCCGTGAAGTTAGCCTCCAACTTTCGTACGCAAGATCGCATCACCTTGATCAACGTGCACGATGACCAAGGCTTGCGTCATGCGCAGCAGTTCGTAGGTAAAGAAGGCATTGCCGACTACCTGCGCGAATTGAGCGACAAAGAGATCAAGGCCGCTTTGGCAGTCTTGGTGAAGGCGGGCGTCAAGCACGACAGCATCATTCAAACAGGTCATGTGGCGGAAGTTATTTCTAATGCCGCAGACAAAAAGTTTGACATGGTGGTGATGGGCACCAAAGGCCGCAGCGGCATCGTTGATTTGTTGGTGGGCTCTGTGGCGCAGCGTGTCATGGCCACTTGCAAAAAGCCCGTGTTGTTGGTGAAGTAATCGCCCCGTTGGATGCTGCGGCATCCATTGAAAAAGCCGCTCAGTTCAACTTGAGCGGCTTTTTTATGAGTGGAGCGGGTGATGGGAATCGAACCCACGTTATTTGCTTGGGAAGCAAGAGTCCTACCATTGAACGACACCCGCATAAAGTGCTGGCATTGTAGCGATGCTTGCCCTAAACTTAATCACGTGGCACGTGTGGTTTAAGGAATGAAGCATGAAAAAAATCTTAGTGGTGACAACGATGTGGATGTGTTTTGCCGTGCATGCGCAAAGCTGCGACGATATTAAGGACAAAGACAAGGCCCATTACTGCCGAGCCACCACGACCAACGATAAGTCACATTGCCAAAAAATCGCTGGCAATGATTTGCTCAATCTGTGCATGGGTAAAGTCGAAAACGACATGAAGTATTGCCGCCGCATCGCAGCCGAGAAAATCAAGAAAAGATGTGAAAACAGCATCCGCTAGGGATGCTGTTGCAGGGCGAGCATGGCGAGCTTTTAAGCTTCTACCAGCGCTTGTTTCATCACATTACCCAATTGTTTGAAGTAATCATGCGCCATTGGCGTTGGCACCAAATATTTGGTGCGGCGGTTTTTACCTTCAAACACGGTATCAATCATGCCCAACTCACGCAGTTGGTCGAGCTTACGGTGAATGGTGGCTGGCGAAGCAATGGCGCTCAAAGCCATGGCATCGGTCACGGTCAACGGCTTTTCGGATGCGTGACGAACCGCAATCACTTCGAGTAGCTTTTTGGCATCTAAGTCCATTGTGGGCGCATTAGCACTACCGTCTAAGGCGTGAATGAGATTAAGAAAGCGCAGATAAATTTGCTTGGAGTCCATGTGGGATAGTGCCTTTGTTTCAACAATAAATTGATAAATTAATTGTATAAATTGATTTAGATCAAAACAAATTTATTTTATGTAAAAACACGTAGACCCGCGTTTTTAAAGGATTTGGCGTTATTTGAGGATGTCGCCCAAGCACAAGTATTTCATTTCAAGGTATTCGTCCATGCCGTGGCTAGACCCTTCGCGCCCCAAGCCCGACTGCTTGACACCACCAAAAGGCACATGCTCGGTGGCAATCACCCCCACGTTAATGCCCACCATGCCGTATTCCAGCGCTTCGCTCACGCGGTAGATGCGGCCAATGTCGCGGCTGTAAAAGTAGCTGGCCAAGCCAAACTCGGTGTTGTTGGCGGCGTCGATGGCTTCTTGGTCCTGGTGAAAGCGAAACACGGGGGCGAAAGGGCCAAAGGTTTCTTCGCGGGCGCACAGCATGTCGGCGCGGGCGTTGGCCATGACGGTGGGCGCGTAAAACTGGCCGTCTAGCTTGTGGCCGCCCACCATGACCTTGCCGCCCTTGGCAATGGCGTCTTTCACATGGCGCTCCACCTTTTCAATGGCGGCCTGCTCAATCAGCGGGCCTTGCGACACGCCGTCGTCAAAGCCGTTGCCTACCTTTAGGGCTTTGACCTTGGCCGAGAACTTTTGCACAAACTCGTCGTACACCGCGTCTTGCACGTAAATGCGGTTGGCGCACACGCAGGTTTGGCCGGCGTTGCGGTATTTGCTGGCCATCGCGCCATCCACAGCGCTGTCGATGTCGGCATCGTCAAACACGATGAACGGGGCGTTGCCACCCAACTCGAGGGCCAGCTTCTTGATGCTGGGCGCAGACTGCGCCATCAAAATACGGCCCACTTCGGTGGAGCCTGTAAAGCTGATGTGGCGCACGATGTCGCTGCTGCAAAACACCTTGCCGATGGCAATGCTGTTGTCGCTGTCGGCGCTGAGGATGTTCAACACGCCGGCAGGAATGCCTGCGCGAATTGCCAGCTCAGCAGCGGCCAAGGCGGTAAGTGGCGTGAGTTCGGCGGGTTTGATCACCACGGGGCAGCCCGCAGCCAAGGCGGGCGCCACTTTGCGGGTAATCATGGCCAGCGGAAAGTTCCAAGGCGTGATGGCTGCGCACACGCCGATGGGTTGCTTCAGCACCATCAAGCGTCGGTTGTTGTCAAACTGGGGCAGGGTTTCGCCGTTGACGCGCTTGGCTTCTTCGGCAAACCATTCCACAAAGCTGGCGCCGTAGGCCACTTCGCCTTTGGCTTCGGCAAAGGGCTTGCCTTGTTCGGCGGTCATGATGCGGGCCAAGTCTTCTTGGTTGGCCATCAGCAGGTCAAACCACTTACGCAAAATAATGCTGCGTTCTTTGCCTGTTTTATTACGCCAGGCGGGCCATGCGGCGTTGGCGGCGTCAAGGGCGGCTTCGGCGTCTTTGGCGGTTAGGTTGGCCACATCGGCCAGCTTTTGACCGGTGGCGGGGTCATGCACATCAAAGCGGCTGCCGCCCTTGGCCCATTGGCCATTGATCAGCGCATCGGTCTTGAGCAGGCTGGGGTCGTTGAGCAAAGAAAGGGGTGCTGTCTTCATGTCCATCACGGTCTCCAAAATAGTTGAATCAAGCATACCGCCGCCCCAAAGCCTGCGATGACTCTGGGGTGACACCGAAACTTATAATTGCAGCATGACTACACCCCAATTCACCGTCGCTGACATTCGCAAATCATTCTTGGACTTCTTTGAGTCCAAAGGCCACACCGTCGTGGCTTCTAGCCCACTGGTGCCGGGAAACGACCCCACCTTGATGTTCACCAACTCGGGCATGGTTCAGTTCAAAGACGTGTTCTTGGGCGAAGACAAGCGCTCTTATGTTCGCGCTGCCTCGGTGCAAGCTTGCTTGCGTGCCGGTGGCAAACACAACGACTTAGAAAACGTGGGCTACACCGCGCGCCACCACACCTTTTTTGAGATGCTGGGTAACTGGTCTTTTGGTGACTACTTCAAACGCGAATCGCTCAAGTGGGCATGGGAGTTGTTGACCGAGGTCTACAAGCTGCCCGCCGACCGTTTGCTGGCCACCGTTTACCAAGAGGACGACGAGGCGTATGACATTTGGACCAAAGAAATTGGCCTGCCACCCGAGCGCGTGATTCGCATTGGCGACAACAAAGGCGGCCGCTACAAGAGCGACAACTTCTGGATGATGGCTGACACGGGCCCCTGCGGTCCTTGCTCTGAAATTTTCTACGACCACGGCGACCACATCCCTGGCGGCCCTCCCGGTAGCCCCGATGAAGACGGCGACCGCTTCATCGAAATTTGGAACAACGTGTTCATGCAGTTCAACATGGCAGAGGACGGCAGCATTACCCGCTTGCCCGCGCCTTGCGTGGACACGGGCATGGGCCTAGAACGCTTGGCTGCCATCTTGCAGCATGTGCACAGCAACTACGAAATCGACATCTTTGATGCCCTTATCAAAGCCGCTTCACGCGAAACGGGTTGCGCTGATTTGGGCCATAAGAGCTTGCGCGTGATTGCCGATCACATTCGCGCCACCTCATTCTTGGTGAGCGATGGCGTGGTGCCCAGCAACGAAGGCCGAGGCTATGTGCAGCGCCGTATCATCCGCCGCGCCATTCGTCACGGTTATTTATTGGGCCAGAAAAAACCGTTCTTTCACAAGCTAGTGCCTGACTTGGTCAAGCTCATGGGTGCCGCTTATCCCAACATGTCATCGCAAGCCGATCGCATTGCGTCGGTGCTGAAAGCCGAAGAAGAGCGCTTCTTTGAAACCCTCGAAGTCGGCATGCAAATTTTGGATGCCGCTTTGGAAGGTGGCGTCCAAGTGTTGCCAGGTGAAGTGGCCTTCAAGTTGCACGACACCTACGGCTTTCCGCTCGACTTATCGGCTGACGTGTGCCGCGAACGTGGCTTGAGCGTGGACGAAGCGGGCTTTGCCGCTGCGATGGAAAAACAAAAGAACCAAGCCCGCGCTGCAGGTAAGTTCAAGATGGACAAGGCCTTGGACTACACAGGCGTTATCAACACATTCGTGGGCTACGACGACCTGAAAGCCACGTCCAAAGTGGTGGCAGTGTACTTGGACGGCAACTCTGTGGCCGAACTCAAGCATGGCCAAACGGGCGTGGTGGTGTTGGACGCGACACCCTTCTACGCCGAGAGCGGCGGCCAAGTAGGCGACGCGGGTGCGTTGGTCAGCGGCTCTGCCAGCTTTGCTGTGGAAGATACCCTGAAGATCAAGGCCGATGTGTTTGGCCACCACGGCACCTTGACCCAAGGCACTTTGGCCGTGGGCGACCCTGTGGATGCGCAAGTTGACGTGCATGTGCGCGCAGCCACCGTGCGCAACCACTCGGCCACCCACTTGATGCACAAAGCCTTGCGCGAGGTGTTGGGCGACCATGTGCAACAAAAAGGCAGCTTGGTGAATGCCGAGCGCACACGCTTTGACTTTGCGCACAACGCCCCAATGACCGATGCGCAGATTCGCGAGATCGAAGCCAAGGTTAACGACGAAATTTTGGCTAACGCTGCTGCGCAAGCACGCGTGATGGACATCGAGTCAGCGCAAAAAACAGGCGCCATGATGTTGTTTGGCGAGAAGTACGGCGAGACCGTGCGCGTGCTTGACATTGGATCCAGTCGCGAGTTGTGCGGTGGTACCCACGTCAAAGCGACGGGTGACATTGGTTTGTTCAAGGTGGTGAGCGAAAGTGGTGTGGCCGCTGGCGTACGCCGCATTGAGGCCATCACTGGCGCGAATGCCTTGGGTTATTTGCAATCGCTGGAAGACTCAGTGGCGCAAGCCGCTGGTGCGCTCAAAGCGCCACCGACTGAGTTGAATACGCGCTTGACCCAAGTGTTGGATCAAGTTAAAGCGCTTGAGAAAGAAGTGTCGGCCCTCAAAGGCAAAGTGGCTTCTGCCCAAGGCGATGAGTTGATGACGCAAGCACTTGATGTGAAGGGCACCAAACTATTGGTGGCCAAGCTCGAAGGCGCGGATGCCAAAACTTTGCGCGACACACTAGACAAGCTCAAAGACAAAATGAAGTCGGCCGTCATCGTGCTGGCCGCAGTGGACGGCGAAAAGGTGAACATCGCCGCAGGCGTGACCGCTGACAACGTAGGCAAAGTCAAAGCTGGCGAGTTGGCCAACTTTGTAGCCCAACAAGTGGGCGGCAAAGGTGGCGGCAAGCCGGACATGGCCATGGCTGGCGGCACTGATGCCGCAGCCTTGCCTAAGGCTTTGGACAGCGTGCAAGCTTGGGTAACTGAGCGACTTTAAATTTCTTAAGCCTATTGAAAGCACTGTTTAAAGCACTGTCTTAAAGCGCTGTCGTTTTAAACGCCAGCGCTTTTTTATGCGTGAATGTTCAGGCGCAAAGTGGTGTGAAATGTTCGCGGTTCACCTGTAACTGGATCGGCAAAGCTCACGCTTTTGGCCAATAGTTGCAACGGGTTGCTGAAGTCTTCATCTGCATCCGGCCCGCGCAACACGGTGGGGTAAAACTGATCGCCTTCGAGCGGCAAGCCCAGCGCCATCATGTGCACGCGCAATTGGTGGCGTTTGCCGCTGATGGGCTCTAGCTGGTAAAGCGCACGAGCGCCTTCAACTTTGAGCAGGCTGATGCGTGTTTCGCTGTTGGGCTCGCCATCTACTTCTTGTGTTTTAAAAAAAAGCGTGTCGGGTTGCAAGCGGCTGGTGTGTAAGCGGGGCAATTGAAGCGCGGGGTTGAACGCCGCCACTGCTTCGTATACCTTGTGCATTTGTTTGTCGCGAAACAGCGCGTGGTACGCATCGCGGTCTTGCAGGCGCTTGCCAAACATCACCAAGCCAGCAGTTTCGCGGTCGATGCGGTGCAGGGGCACGAGGTCGTCGTTGTCCGCGAGGTGTTTAAGCTGCACCAACAAACTTTGCTGCACATAGCGACCCGCAGGCGTGACCGGCATGAAGTGCGGTTTGTCGGCCACGATCAAGTGCTCGTCTTCAAACACGATGCGGGCCTTTTCGGGTAGCACTGGCTCATTGGCGATGTGGCGGTAGTAGTAGACCTTGGTGAGCGGTTTGTAGATCTGCGTGGCTGCGACGGGCTGGGCTGATTCGTCCAGCACCAGTTGGTCGGCAAAGCGTTGCAGCCACTCATCACGCGAGATGTCGGGCATGCGCTCCAGCAAAAAATCCAGCACCGTGGGCCAAGGCCCAGAGGGGAGCGACACGCGGCTAGCGCCTACGCCGTTGCGCGTGGGGATACGCATGTGTGCCAGAACTCTTAGACCTTGATGAACACCAAGTCCCACACACCGTGGCCGAGCTTCAAGCCTCGGTTTTCAAACTTGGTGAGAGGGCGGTAGGCGGGCTTTTCGGCAAAGCCGCTGACGTCGGTGGCGGTGTTTTTCAGCAAAGGCTCGGCAGACACCACTTGCATCATTTGCTCTGAATACGGTTGCCAGTCAGTGGCCAAGTGCAGGTAGCCGCCGGGCTTGATATGTTGGGCCAAGCGGTTCACAAACGCGCTTTGAATCAAACGGCGTTTGTGATGGCGGCTTTTGTGCCACGGGTCGGGGAAGAAGATGTGCACGCCGTCGAGGCTGTTCTCGCCCAGCATGTGGTCCATTACCTCAATCGCGTCGTGCTGCACGATGCGAATGTTGCCAATGCTTTCTTCGCCGCAGTGCTTCAGCAACGCACCCACGCCTGGCGCGTGAACTTCGCAGCACAAAAAGTTGTCATCAGGGCGCGCGTGCGCAATCTTGGCAGTGGCGTCCCCCATGCCAAAACCAATTTCCAAAATCAGCGGTGCTGTGCGACCAAACGCAGCGGCTACATCCAAACGCTCAGGTGAGTAAGGCAGCAAAAACTGTGGGCCAAACTGCTCAAACGCACGCGTCTGCCCAGGCCCCATACGCCCAGCACGCAGCACGTAAGTTTTGATCACGCGCATGAACGGCGTGTCGGGTTTTGTAGCGTCTGGAGTGGTGGGCGTGTCGGCGGTGATCATGGCGGAAGAATCTAGAAATAG
>NZ_JBBAOV010000037.1:0-22917 GCF_040401135.1 Limnohabitans sp.
CGTTTTCAAGGTCAACTGGATGTGCCGCTCAACGACTTGGGGCTAGAACAAGCGCAGCGCCTCAAAGCCCGAATTACCCAAGCCTTGGTGGAATGGCACGCACAAGGTCGAGCTCCTACCCAAATCATCAGCAGTGATTTGCTGCGCGCCCAACAAACTGCGCAACCTGTAGCCGACGTGTTGGGTCACCGCTGCATTTTGAATGCAGGTTTGAGAGAGCAAGGCTATGGGATGTTTGAGGGTTTACGCAGCCCAGATATACAAGCCCAAAACCCGGCGGCTTGGCAGCGTTGGTTGGACTTTGATGCTGATGTGGCCGTAGAAGGGGCTGAAACCACGCGAGCGTTTCACGCCCGTGTGATGGCCACCTTGCAAGCATTGGCCACACAATATCCAGGCGAACATTTGGTGGTGGTCACACACGGCGGTGTGCTTGACATGGTGTGGCGTCAAGCGCGAGCCTTGTCACTCAGTGGGCCGCGTGAGTGCGACATACCCAATGCAGGTATGAACCAAGTGACTTGGCACGACGGCGCATTGCACATACAAGCGTGGGCCGATGCCACGCATTTGGCGGATTTGCCAGAGCAGCCGGTGTATAGCCAAAAGCGGTTATTACAAGCGCGGGATAATTGAGTTTTAGCCCACGGACGGATTTTTTATGGCCTTGATGATCACCGACGAATGCATCAATTGCGATGTGTGTGAGCCCGAGTGCCCGAATGAAGCCATTTTCTTAGGGCCAGAGATTTACGAAATCAACCCCGACAAATGCACTGAGTGTGTGGGCCACTTCGATGAGCCCCAATGCGTGCAGGTGTGCCCCGTGGCGTGCATCCCTTTGAATCCTGAGCGGTTGGAAGGTCGTGATGCTTTGTTGGCAAAGTTCAGACTGCTGCAACAAACAGCGCAGTAACCAAAGTTTTTTGTTCAGCAGCGATCTAAGCAGTCATGGGTTAGATCATGGCTTGCCATGCACGGCTTTGGAGGTGCTTTTCTTTTTGGGCAAGGCGGAGGGGTCTACCGCGGTGAAGAAGGGGCTTGGCTTTTTAATGCCGTGCTTTCTTTTGCGCTTGCCATTTTGAGGCAGCAGGTCGCTTTGGGTGACGCTGGTAGGCGGTGAGCTGGGTGTGCTGACAAGCACAGCTGCTGTTTGAGCTGCCTGGCGCTCGGCTTGCAGCCTTTGTTTTTCAAGGGCCTGAGCTTCGCGAAAGTCACTGTTGGGATTGGCTTTGTCTTGCCCCGTGATGCGCAACTCGGTGATGGTTTGCGTTGGTGTTGCTGACCCGTTAGCGCATTGAACATGGGGGCTGTATTCGTTGCCGCAGCGGTAAGCGGTATCAGCCGCAGCTGGATTGGGTCCAAGTATGGCAAGTCCCCCGCTCAACATACCAGTTAGTGCCATACAACGGGTGCCAACCCCATATCGCCGCATGCCGAGCAGCGTGGAAATCACGAAGGCCTTAACTTGCGTCAGGCCCTTTGGTTTGTGTACTTTCATCATGTCCAGCCTCTGTTTTTTCAGTGCCAGGCTGCGTAGCCGGTCGAGGTGGTTTGGGCCGGGGCGGCTTGGCGGTGTGAATCATCTGCGTGGCTTTCACCATGTCGCCCGCAAGCAAATGCGGCAAGGCCAAGCTGGTGCGTGTGATGCAGTCTTCGATAGCAGAGCGTTGGTCAGGAGCTGGTTTTTTGAGCACCCAATTTGCAACCTCTGACTTCACACCTGGATGACCAATGCCAATGCGCAATCGCCAATACTGGTCTGTGCCGAGCTGTGCATGGATATCGCGCAAACCATTGTGGCCCGCATGGCTGCCACCGAGTTTGAGTTTGGCTTCACCAGGTGTGATGTCCAACTCGTCGTGGATCACCAAAATTTCTTGCGGTTGAATTTTGAAGAAACGCGCCAAGGCTCCCACCGACTTGCCTGAGAGGTTCATGAAGGTTTGGGGTTCTAGCAACCAGACGTTCTCCCCCTTGACCGATGTGCGAGCTACCAAGCCGTGGTTAGCCCGGTCTGGCTGCAGGTTGACCTTAAGGTCGCGCGCAGCAGTGTCTATCCACCAAAAGCCCGCGTTGTGTCGCGTGGCTTCGTATTCAGTGCCTGGGTTACCTAGGCCAACGAGGAGCTTGATCATGTGTGGATTATTCCAAAAGCAAAAAGGCCCACCGTAGTGGGCCGTTCGAAGCGATTGTTCAGAAGAAAAATTACTTTTTCTTTTTGTTGTCGCCAGCAGCTGCAGCTGTTTCTTGAGCTGTAGGTGCCTCAGCCTTCGTTGCTACAACAGCCACCAACACGGGGTTGGAGGTGCCAGGCGCCACGACGGTCACGCCTGCGGGCAGGGTGATATCTTTGGCGTGCAAAGAGTGACCTTTGGTCAGGTTGCTCAAGTCCACAGCGATGAACTCGGGCAAATCTTTTGGCATGCAAGAGATTTCCAACTCAGTGGCAATGTGGTTGATCAAGCATTGGTCAACTTTGACAGCAGGCGAATTTTCTTCACCCGAATAGTGCAAAGGCACTTTTTTCTTCATCTTGGTATTGGCATCGATGCGTTGGAAGTCGATGTGCAAGACGAGTTGCTTGAAGGGGTGGTATTGCACGTTGCGCAACAACACTTCGGTTGTTGTACCTGCGTGTTCCATCTGCAAGACAGAAGCGTGGAACGCTTCTTTCTTCAAGGCGTGCCACAAAGCGTTGTGATCGAGTTCGATCAACGCGGGTTCGGCGGTGCCACCATAGACGATGCCAGGTGTACGGCCAGTGATACGCAGACGGCGGCTCGCACCCGTTCCCTGCTTAGCGCGCTCAAAAGCGACAAATTTCATAATTAACTCCAGTAAGAACCCACCGCGACCAGTGTGGCTCCAGTTTCAAAAATAGACTGCACGACACAAGGAAGGGCAGTCCGGGGCAATGCTCGACGACTTGGATCAGCTGATTAGAACAACTGGTCTTGGTCGGAGAACAAACTCATGACCGACTCACCTTTGGCAATGCGTTGGATCGTCTCTGCGATCAACGGAGCCACAGTGAGTTGGCGGATTTTTTTGCAAGAGCGACCGGCTTCGCTCAAAGGGATGGTGTTGGTCACCACGACTTCGTCGAGGGCATCGCCTTTGGCAATACGCTCAATTGCAGGGCCAGAGAAGATGGGGTGAGTGCAGTAGGCGTAGACCTTTTTTGCGCCACGTGTTTTCAACACCTCAGCGGCTTTGACCAACGTGCCTGCGGTGTCGATCATGTCGTCCATGATCACGCAGTTGCGGCCTTCGATGTCGCCAATCACGTTCATCACTTCAGATACGTTGGCTTTGGGGCGTCGCTTATCGATGATGGCCAAATCGCAACCGAGTTGCTTTGCCAAAGCCCGAGCACGCACCACACCACCCACATCGGGTGACACCACGATCAGATCTTCATAGTTTTTGGTGCGCAAGTCGCCCAACAGCACAGGCGATGCGTAAATGTTGTCAACAGGAATGTCGAAGAAACCTTGAATTTGGTCAGCGTGTAGATCCATGGTCAATACGCGAGCTACACCAGCAGTTTGCAGTAAATCGGCCACCAGCTTGGCGGAGATGGGCACGCGGCTTGAACGGGGGCGGCGGTCTTGGCGGGCGTAGCCGAAGTAGGGGATGACAGCGCTGATGCGTTCTGCAGAGGCACGCTTTAAAGCGTCGACCATGATCAGCAATTCCATCAAGCTTTCGTTGGTGGGTGCACAAGTGCTTTGAATGACGAAGACATCGCGTGCACGCACGTTTTGGTTGATCTCAACCGTGACTTCACCGTCAGAAAAGCGGCCTACGTTGGCCGCACCAACTTCGATGCCCAGATGGGTCGCAATTTCGGCCGCCAAAGTGGGGTTGGCGTTGCCGGTAAAGACCATGAAGTCGGGGATGTGGGTCGACATGATGACGTATGACTTTCGCTTCAAGACCAATGACGCAGTAAGTCGTCACTTGCAAACCGAGCACAAATGTGCTTTTAGAAATAAGCACTTCGTGCTTGAAAACCATTTGGCAGGGGAAGAAGGACTCGAACCTTCGCATGCTGGAATCAAAATCCAGTGCCTTAACCAACTTGGCGATTCCCCTACACAGGTCAAAAGCTTTACAGCTGCTGACCGTTAACTTTCAGTTGCTGCCCACCCCGCTTGTGGATGAACTGCCATGTTGCTGCATATCCGCATTTGCCAGTCGTGTGGGGCTGAGTCAATCATCACGCCGTCCTGTAACTTGGCAAACACCGCGCTGCCAGAACCGGTCATTTTTGGGCTTAATCCAAAAGAACCTAACCACCGAAGGGCTTGGGTAATTTCAGGGCACAACGCTTGAGCGACTGGCTGCAAATCGTTACGACCAAAACCGTAAGGATTAACAGCGAAGACCGGCATTGTAGCAGTTTCAGTTGCGCGTTCCAGCTCTGGAGCCTGAAAAATTCTCGCCGTCTCCAAGCCTGCATTGGGTTTGACCACGGCGAAGCGTGCAGCGGGGACGTCGATAGGCGTTATTTTCTCGCCAATGCCTTCCACCCAAGCGTTGTGCCCACTCAGGAAAAAGGGCACATCTGCGCCCAAAGGCAAAGCCAAAGGCATGAGTTTGGAGAGCGGCCAATTCAAGCCCCACAAGCGGTTGAGAGCCAGTAAGGTGGTGGCCGCATCTGACGAGCCGCCGCCCATACCGGCTTGTGCAGGAATGCGTTTTTCAATGGCGATGTGCGCACCGAAATGTGTGCCGCTGGCGCGTTGCAGTAATTGCGCGGCACGCATGACCAAGTCATCTGCTGGCAAGGTGATAGTGAGGTCTTCGCGTTCAATCACGCCGTCATCGCGCACATCAAAGTGCAGGGTGTCACACCAGTCAATCAGCATGAAGACCGATTGCAGAAAGTGGTAGCCGTCGTTGCGTCGCCCAGTGATGTGCAAAAACAAGTTGAGCTTGGCGGGGGCTAGAACGTGGTGTAGCGAACGCATGGTTTATCGGTCGAGTTTGATACGCAACATTACTTCGGGCGCGGGGCTGATGCGGCGGGCGGTAACCATGCCTTGTGGCGCGGCAGATAAATCGGCAAGCCATCCGGTGGCTTGCACATCGCGGCCTTGCAGCCAGCCAAAGATAGCGTCCACGGGCAGAGCCGCGCCTGTGGCTCGTTCGGTTAATTCGTTCAGCGAATTAAAGAATTGGTGCTTGCCGCCGTCGCTGAGTTGCACCCATTGCGGCGTCCATTGCAAAGCACCTAGGGTGGTGCCTAGAGGTGAATACAAATCAAGTTCACCGCTTTTTGCGTCGCCGCGCAAAGAGAAACTAGCGCTCATTGAAGAAGGGTTGCTGCCTTGCACTTGCACGCTGATGCGGCCTTGCCATTCAGGGCTAGCCGTTTGCTCTGCGCTTAAGGGTTTGCCGTTGCGGCTAGGCGTGGCGCAGCCAGCCAACATGACGCCCATCAGCATTACAAGCCACCAAGCACGCATGGTTTACAGAGCAGGCTTGAGGCGTTGCAGTGTTTCCTGCAAGGTCTCGTTGGAAGGTGCTAGGTTGATGCCTTCACGCCAAACTTTGATGGCTTCGTCTTCTCGCTTCATCATCCACAGCACTTCGCCCAAGTGGGCTGCGATTTCTGCGTCTGCACGATCTTTGTAGGCTTTTTGCAGATAGCTCAACGCTGCGACTAGGTTGCCCAAACGAAACTCCACCCAGCCTAAGCTGTCGGTAATGAAAGGGTCGTTCGGTGCAAAAGTGAGGGCTTTGATAATCAGTTGCTTGGCTTCAGGCAAGCGCATGTTGCGGTCGGCCAGCGAAAAGCCCAAGGCGTTGTAGGCGTTGTAGTAGCTAGGGTTTTGTGCGATGACTTGGCGCAGCAGCGATTCCATTACGTCGAGTTGGTTGAGCTTTTCGGCGAGCATGGCTTGCTCGTAAACCAAGTCAATGTCGCCTGCGCTGTTGGCGGCCAACAAGTCAAAGGCTGCTTGCCATTGACGGTGCTCTCGCAACAATTGCACTTCGGCCAGCATCCGGCTGCGTTGCTCGTCGGCGTTGCTGGCGGGAATTTGTTGAATCAGTTCACGCGCTTGCGTCATCTTGCCTTGACGAGCTAACAGGGTGGCGCGGCGCGTTTGCGCTTGGTTTAGTCCGCGCGTGCTGGTGTCGGTGGGGGACTGGGTGACTAAGGTGACATAGCGAGCCAGCGAGGCTTCGGCTTCTGGTTCTTGGCCTTGCTCGAATTGCAACGAGCCCAGCACCAGCCATGCGTCAGCTAACTTAGCGTCTTTGCGAGTGATGGCTTGCAGTTGTGCTGTGGCTTCTTTGTACCGCTCCAACTCAATCAGCACGCGCACATGGCTCATGGCCATTTCAGTGCCGTCTTGTTTGCGCAGGCCTTGTTGCACCAGCGGCTCGGCTCCTGGTAATTTTTTGCCCATCATCTCCATCGCCAGCAACAAGGGGCCTTGCGCTTTGTTGTCTGCTGCTTGGCCTTTTTGGGCCGCCTCTAGCGCACCCGCCATGTCATCACTGGCCAATCGCATGCGCCCCAAACTGGTCCAAGCAACAGCGCTAAAGGTGTTTTTCTCGGCCAGGTAGGGCTCGAGTGCTTGCTGCACCACGGCGGTAGCGCGCTTTTTGTCGGTGACGCGTGCGTAGTGACGGGGAATGAGGTTGATGGCCGTGTCGCGTTGGGCTTCAGGTGCGAGCAAAATATCTTTTTTGAGTGGCTCCAAGCTTTCCGCGACTTGGTTAATAGCCAACAAAATTTGCAGCACTTGGTTGTTGGCTTTGCGGTCTTTGGGCCAGGCTTGTGACCAAGCGCGTGCAGCCATGAGAGCGCCATCTCCTGAACGGGCTTCCAGGGCAATTTCCACAGCGCGGTCATACAGGGCCACATCGTTGGATTTGCGGGCTGCATCGAGCAACAGCGAAAAACCAGCAGCGGGTTCGCCATGTCGAAGGTTCATCTCGCCCAACAATATTTCATAAAGCAACTCGCCCGTCATGGCCGAGTTTTCCACCTTGTCGGTTTCGCGGGATTGGGCGCTAGCAGAGGTGTGCACGGTGCAAGACGCAGCGGCGATAAGCGCAAGGCGCAAGGCCCAAGGAAGGGCGGCGGACAAGGGGAATTTCATAACAGCATCATAATCCCTGACTATTTTTATGTGCTGTCCATGCCTGAATTACCCGAAGTTGAAGTCACCCGTTTGAGCTTTGTCGATCGCATTGCGGGCGCACGCGTGACGGAGGTACGTGTGGGCAAGCCTTTGCGTTGGCCATTGGGTTGTAAGCCTGCGATATTGGTCGGCCGTCACGTGTTGGGCGTCCGCCGACGCGGCAAGTATTTACTGGTCGATCTAGACGAGGGCTTGTTGCTGTGGCACTTAGGAATGTCGGGCAGCTTGTTGTTTGGCAATGACCGTAGCGCGCCAAAAGCGCATGACCATTTTGATTTAGACACCACCCAGGGCTTGCTGCGCCTGAACGACCCACGCCGCTTTGGTGCCGTGGTGTTTGCGCCCAACGAACATAGCGCCGAAGCGGTGAAGCTTTTGGGCCACTTAGGCGTGGAGCCTTTGAATGGTGGTTTTGCGCTAGATGCCTTTCACGCAGGCTTGCGCAAGCGTAAAACGGCGATCAAACAAGTGCTGCTGGGCGGCGAGCTGGTGGTGGGCGTGGGCAACATTTATGCGTCTGAAGCTTTGTTCCTCGCGGGTATTCGCCCCACCACGCGGGCAGAGCGCATCAGCCGACCGCGTGCCGAAAAGCTGCGCCTGGCCGTGATAGATGTCTTGGCCCGTGCGGTAAAAAAAGGCGGCAGCACCTTGCGCGACTTCTCTGCCGCCGACGGCAAGACCGGCTACTTTCAGCTCGAAGCCCATGTGTATGACCGCGTGGGCGAGCCTTGTCGTGCGTGCGGCACGACCATTCGCCGCATTCAGCAAGGCCAGCGCTCCACCTATTTTTGTCCCGTTTGCCAAAAACCATGACAACAAAAATGAGCTTTGGCGACACCGTGGTGATGTGGCAAAAAAAGTATGGCCGCCACGACCTACCGTGGCAAAACACGCAAGATCCCTATGCCGTGTGGCTGTCGGAAATCATGCTTCAGCAAACCCAAGTGGCCACGGTGCGTGAGTACTTTGCGCGTTTCATGGCGCGCTTTCCAACGGTGGCCGATTTGGCTGCTGCGCATCAAGACGAGGTTTTGGGCCTGTGGAGTGGCTTGGGCTACTACAGTCGCGCGCGCAATATGCACCGCGCTGCTCTTGATGTGGTGGCGTTGCATAGCGGCGTGTTTCCGCGCAACTCTGAAGCCTTGCAAACACTACCCGGCATTGGCCGATCCACCGCTGCTGCCGTTGCATCCCTATGTTTTGGCGAGCCCATTGCCATTTTGGACGGCAACGTCAAACGCGTGCTCACACGTTATTTGGGTTTCAAAGAAGACTTGGCCTCTTCGCGAGTGGAAAAAAACTTGTGGGCTATCGCCCAAACCATGTTGCCTCTGCGTGATGTGAAGCAGGCTATGCCTCGTTATACCCAAGGCGTGATGGATTTGGGGGCCACTGTCTGCACGCCCAAAAAACCGCAATGCGCGCAATGCCCAGTGGCCGATACGTGTGTGGCCAAGGCCGAAGGCCAACCCGAAGCCTACCCCGTCAAAACACGCAAACTCAAGCGCACCTCAGAGCAGTTGTGGTTGTTGCAAGCCGTCACGCGCCAAGGCCATGTGTGGCTGATGAAGCGTCCACAAACGGGGGTGTGGGCAGGTTTGTATTGCTTGCCTGTGTTTGAAAGTTTTGACGCCTTGCTGGCTACGTTGCCCGTCAAGTACCACACGCAGTTGCAGGACGGCGGCGTGTTCAAGCATGTGCTGACGCACAAAGATTTGCATTTGCATCCAGTTGAGCTGACGCTGCCTAGCACCGTGAAGCTGGCCGCTGCGATGGGGGAGGGGCAGTGGATGGCAGAGGCCGACTGGCCCTCATTGGGGCTACCAGCGCCTATTCGTAAATTGCTAGCCCGTTAAGGCGCAACGTCCAACTCGCGGTGGCGCTTGAGCGTGACCCACTCTTTGGCGAATTGCTTCGAGAGCAACTCCACCAAATATACCGATCGGTGCTGACCACCTGTACAACCAATCGCAACCGTCACATAGCTGCGGTGGTCTTGGTTGAGGTCGGGCAGCCAGGTGTTCATGAAGTCGGTAATTTGGCTGGCCATTTTTGCCACCGCACCTTGTTCGGCCAACCAGTCGGCTACGGGCGCGTCTCTGCCTGTGAGCGGCTTCAGCGCTGGCTCGTAGTGCGGGTTGGGCAGCATGCGCACATCAAACACATAGTCGGCATGCATGGGAATGCCGCGCTTAAAAGCGAAGGATTCAAACATGAGCGTCAGCTGCGTGGCGGGCGCCGAGATGAGCGACTTGATGTAGCCCTGCAACTTGCTGCTGCGCAACAAGCTGGTGTCGATGATGTGCGACTCTTCACGCAATTCAGAAAGTAGCTGGCGCTCCAGTTCAATGGCTTCCACCAAATCGCGCTGTTGGTCGCGCACCACGTCTTGGCCATCTTGGCGCGACAGGGGGTGACGGCGGCGGGTTTCTGAAAACCGATGAACCAAGATATCGGTGGTGGCGTCTAAAAACAGCATGCGCACATCCACATCCATGCTGCGCAAATGGGTGAGTTGTGCTGGCACCATAGGCAGCGAGTTGGCGCTCCGCACATCCATGGCAATAGCCACTTTGCTGATGCTTTGTTGAAGTTCAAGCTGCACAAAAGGCAGCAACAACTCCGGCGGCAAGTTGTCTACGCAGTAATAGCCCGCATCTTCTAGCGCGTTCAAGGCCACAGACTTGCCAGAGCCCGACATGCCCGTGATGAGCACCAGTTCTTGTTTCATGAGTTACCTGCCTTTGCCGAGGTTTGAAGCATTTCGCGTGCGTGGGCAAGCGTGGTGTTGGAGAGCTTTTCGCCGCCCAGCATGCGTGCAATTTCGTTCACTCGTGCATCGGCATTCAGGGCGTTTACTTGACTCGATGTGCCTTGTGCATCGCTGTGCTTAGACACCACCAAGTGGTGGTCTGCGCAGGCGGCCACTTGCGGCAAGTGGGTCACGGCCAGCACTTGGCGGTCAACGCCCAATTGCTTCATCAAGCGGCCCACAGTCTCGGCCACGGCACCGCCCACGCCTGAATCGACCTCGTCAAAGATAAGGGTTTGCGCCGTGCCCAACTCGCTGGTGGTCACGGCGATGGCCAAGGCGATGCGCGACAGTTCTCCACCCGAAGCCACCTTGCCCACGGGGCGCGGTGTGCTGCCAGGGTGGCCCGCCACTAAGAAGGTGATGCTCTCTAGGCCACTGGCTGTTGCCTGCTCGGTTTTGTCGAGCTGCACCTCAAAGCGTCCGCCTTGCATGCCCAAGCCTTGCATGGCTTGGGTGATGGCTTTTGCTAGCTTAGGCGCTGCTTGTGTGCGGGCTTGCGACACCTTGCGGGCTTCAGTTTGGTAGGCCGCTGCAGCCTTGGTTTCAGTGGCTTCTAGCGCTTCTAGGTCGGTGGCTGCATCGAGCTGCGTGAGGCGGTCTTTCCATTCAAGGTAGAGCGCAGGCAGATCTTGCGGTGTGCGTTTGAAGCGCCGCGCCAAAGACATCCACAACGACATGCGGTCGTCCAAGGTTTGTAGGCGAGCGGGGTCGAGTTCTGTGCGTCCCAAATAGGCGTTGAGCGAGTGCGCCACATCGCCTGCTTGCGCGATGCTAGATGCCAACACATCCACCAGTGCGGTGAATTCGGGCTCCACATCGGTTTGGTCTTGCAGTGCGTCTTGGGCTTTGGCCAACAGGCGCAAAGCGCCGTTGTCGTCGTCTTCTAATGCGTGAATGGCGGCTTGCGCTGCATCCATCAAGGCTTGCGCGTTGGACAGGCGCGTGTGTTGGCTGTTGAGCTCGTCCCACTCGCCCTCATTGGGAGCGAGCTTATCCACCTCGGCAATTTGCCATAGCAAGCGCTCGCGTTCTTCTTGCAAGGTGGCTTGCGCCGTGCGTGCCTCGTGCAACGATTGGGTGGCTTGACGCCATTGCGTCCAAGTTTGGGTCAGGCTTTGCAGCGTCACGCCCGCATAGGCGTCGAGCAAACCGCGCACAGCCTCGGGGCGGGTTAGGCTTTGCCACGCGTGTTGGCCGTGAATGTCTAGCACCATGTCGCCCAAGGCGCGCAACTGGGTGGCGGTGGCGGGGCTGCCGTTGACCCACGCGCGGCTTTTGCCTTGTGCGTCAATCGTGCGTTTGAGTAGCAAAAGGCCGTCGGTGGCAATGTCAGCAAAGCCTTCGTCGTCCAACCATTTCAAAATTTCGGGGGTGGTGTCGAATTCGGCACAAATTTCGGCACGCGCTGCGCCTTCGCGCACCACACTGCTTTCAGCGCGTGCGCCCAAAACCAATTGCAGGGCATCTATCAAAATCGATTTGCCAGCACCGGTCTCGCCGGTGAGCGCAGAAAAGCCGCTCGACAAATCGAGATCCAGTTCGCGCACGATCACAAAATCGCGCAAAACGATGTGCTGCAAACTCATGCGCCGCCCTCGTTCCAGTGCAGTTTTTGACGCAAGGTGTCGTAATAGCTCCAGCCGCGTGGGTGCAAAAAGGTAGCGTGGTAGTTAGAGCGCTTCACCGTGATGCGGTCGCCAATGAGCAAAGATGCAAGGGATTGCATGTCAAAGTTGGCGCTGGCGTCGCGGCCTGCTACCAAGTCGATCGTTACCTCGCCGGTGTCAGCCAACACGATGGGGCGGTTGGACAAGGTGTGTGACGCAATCGGTGTCATGACCCAAGCAGGCAAAGAAGGGTGTAGCAAAGGCCCGCCCACGGACAACGAATAGGCGGTGCAGCCTGTTGGCGTGGCGATGATCAAGCCGTCGGCCCGTTGGTTCGCCACAAATCGGCCATCGATGGCAACGCGCACTTCCAGCATGCCACTGGTGGCGCCGCGGTTGACCACCACATCGTTCAAGGCCAAGGCGTTGAACACACAATGCCCATCCCGCCAAACCTTGGCACGCATCAGGGCACGGCGGTCTTCTTCAAACCCACCCGCCAGCATGGCGGTGAGAGTGTTTTTGACTTCGCTCAAAGGAATATCGGTGATGAAGCCCAAACGACCTTGGTTGATACCAATCAACGGCACGTTGTGTGGTGCGAGTTGACGGGCGTAGCCCAGCATCGTTCCATCACCACCGAGCACAATGGCCAAGTCGCATGACGTGCCAATTTCTTCGGTGGTCATCACGTTGTAGCCGCTCAGGCCAGAGCCTGCGGCTGTGTCATGCTCTAGGATGACGTCGCAGCCAAGCGAGTGCAGCAGCTGTGCGATGCTCTCAAGGGTTTGGCGAGACGACGGGTTGACATTTGAACCAGAGTTCAAGTGGTATTTCCCGAGTAAGGCAATCTGACGAAACTTAGATTTCATAGGCAAATTACATCACTAAAATTCGACAACAGGATGACCATGCTAGACGATCGCGCCAAGTTATTGCTCAAAGCGCTGGTAGAGCGTTACATCGCCGACGGGCAGCCCGTCGGCTCGCGCACGTTATCGCGTGCCACGGGCATCGAGCTCTCGCCCGCGACCATCCGAAATGTGATGTCAGATTTAGAGGAATTGGGCTTGATCGCCAGCCCGCACACCTCGGCTGGACGTATACCCACAGCGCTAGGCTACCGTTTGTTTGTAGACACCATGTTGACGGCCGATCGCAGCCAATTTCAGACGGCGACCTTGGCCCCAGATCAGCCACAAAAA
The DNA here is from genome assembly GCF_040401135.1 of Limnohabitans sp. Taxonomy (GTDB): domain Bacteria; phylum Pseudomonadota; class Gammaproteobacteria; order Burkholderiales; family Burkholderiaceae_C; genus Limnohabitans. Next base: position 12,794 of record NZ_JBBAOV010000037.1, read on the forward strand.
GTGATTGCGAATGCAGCACTTTTGTTGTCGGACTTGTCGCATTTTGTGGGCGTGGTGATAGCGCCAAAACGCAGCTCGGTGTTTCGCCACATTGAGTTTTTGCGTTTGTCGGATCGCCGTTTGTTGGTCATCATCGTGTCGCCTGAGGGCGATGTGCAAAACCGCGTGCTTTTTACCGAGGCAAGCTACACCGCCTCACAACTGGTGGAAGCGTCAAATTACTTAAACCACCACTTTGCAGGTATGGCCATTGAACAAGTTCGCGAAAAGCTGCGGGCCGAGGTGGAGTCTTTGCGCGGCGAAATTGCCACCCTCATGCAAGCGGCGGTGCAGGTGAGCACCGATGCACTGACCCAAGTGCAAGACGAGGTGATCATCAGCGGCGAGCGCAATTTGTTGTCGGTGAGCGACTTCTCCAGCGACATGGGCAACCTGCGCCGAGCCTTTGATTTGTTTGAGCAAAAAGCGCAGCTTGTGCGTTTGCTCGACAGCTCTGCGCAGGCCGAGGGTGTGCGCATTTATATTGGCGGCGAAAGCAAGATGGTGCCGATGGAGGAACTGTCGGTGGTCAGCGCGTCTTATGAAGTGGACGGCTTGGTGGTGGGCACGCTGGGCGTGATTGGCCCGACGCGCATGGCCTATGACCGCATGATTCAAATTGTGGACATCACGTCCAAGCTGGTTAGCAACGCCCTCAGCCACAAGTAATGGGTTTAAGGTTTTGGCAAGCGCACGCCAAACAAAATACCGCAGGTTACCAATGCCAAACCAGCAAATAGGTTGAGGCTCATGGGTTCATTCAAAAACACCACGGCGCCCAAGGCTGACAGACCAGGCACGAGGGCCGTGATCATGGTGGACCGCACGGGGCCGTAGTGGCGAATCATCACGTTGAAGGTGATGCCAGAAATGACGACCGAGCCCACGCCTTGGTAAATGGCTTGAAAAACCATCTCGTTGACTGGCGCTGAGCCAAGGTTCGTGGGCACCCAACCGGCATAAGTTGCCAAGGCATAAACAGGCACAAAGCTCATACAAGAAAAAGCGGTGATGGCAATGGTGGCACGCACAGGGTCAAGGGCGTGGCGCCGTACCAGCACGCTGTAGCAGGACCAGAAAAATGCGGCGCACATGAACATCACATCGCCTTTCCACACATCGCCGCCATCAAATGCTTTGAGCAGACTGGCGCCACCCACCAACATGTCGCCCAACACAATGCAGGCTAAGCCTATGGCGCGTGCACGCGTGATGTGCTCGTGCAAAAACACAATAGCCAACAAGGATGTCCACAGCGGCAAGCTGCCTGGCATCAGCACCGAGGCGTGTGCGGCAGGCGCAAAGAAAAAGCCAGAATAGACCAGCATGGCGTAAAGCAGGCTGCCAAAAAGCCCCGTTAACGCCGTGATGCGCAAGGGCAGGGGCGACAAGCCCATCAGGGAGCCCACCTGTTGCCCAGATTGACGCTGCGCCCGCATCAGCCACCAGCCCCAAGGCAGCAACACGCAACCTGCGCCAATGATGCGCAGAAAACCAATGTCGAGGGGAAGTAAGCTGTGCGCGGCCGAAGCACGCGCCACCACAATGAACGATGACCAAATGAGCACCGTCAACACGGCGCAAGTGAGCCCAAGGGCTCTGGGAGAGAGTTTCATGCTAGGAATGATAGTTGGCTTGGCAATGACAACGCCAAGTTAAGTTGGTGCGTTAGCTTGGTGGGTTGAGCCTAAAAAGGGGCAAAGTACAATAAGATTTTTCGGGCCTATAGCTCAGTTGGTTAGAGCAGAGGACTTAAAGAGCAGGTGACCTAAAACACAAAAATGTCATGGTCATTTGCCGTTGGGTTGCATGCGGGTAAGTTCACTCTGCTGGCATGTAGAACTACTCAAATTCGGGGAAGCCTGTGCTGCTAGCAGCGTGGTAATCCCGAGCCAAGCCCAGTAGCAATATTGGGAAGGTGTAGAGACTGTACGGGTAGGTCGTAAAGACAAGAGACAGTCCAGACTACAAACTGGAAACAGGCAGCGAAAGCTGTAGTAGTAAGCATAATCCTTTGGTCCCAGGTTCAAGTCCTGGTGGGCCCACCAATAGTAAAAAAGCCACTGATTTCGGTCAGTGGCTTTTTTCATTTGTTGCACCAACTTCTTAGCGCTCACTTGTTAAAGGTTTGACCTCCGAGTTGGTGAAGTCGTCGTAATGCACATAGGTGCGTTTCATGTACCACTCAAAGAACGACAAGTAACTCTGTGGCTCGTACTTTGGCGGGCCCGATTCGGGTCGGCAGCTAGGCAGACATTCCGCAACGGCCTCTAAGTCGGTGTTGATAAAGCAAGCAAAGGAATAGCGGTCGTTGTCTTTGGGCGGTATGACGCGATGGGGCGTGGCTCGAAACCGATCGTTTGACCAGCGCGAGAGAAATTGACCAATATTGACAATGATGGCGCCCTCGGGAACGATTGGCCAGAACCATTTTTTCTGCGTGTCAAGAATCTGTAGCCCAGCCTCTAGTGCAGGGGGTAGAAAGGTCATGAAACCAGTGTCGGCATGGGCACCCAGTCCAAACTCGTTGTCTTGTACGAAGTCCACCTTCGGGTATTTGGCCATACGCAGATAGCAATAGGGATCGGTGAACGAGGGCTTGAAGAAACCAGGCTTTAAGTCGAGCGCTTGCTCCCATACGGGCAGTAATGAAAGCCCTAGGCTTTTGATCGCCTGCATGTAATTAGAAACGGAGTCACGAAAGCCGGGCAAAGTGGCTTCCGAGGGCCATGGCGTTTGGCCATAAAACTGTGTCCCTTTTTGCGCCTCGGCATGGTCCGTGGGAAAGTCGGTTGCCACAACAAAGCACTCCACGCTATCCATTTTGGTGTGTGCGTGGTAGGGCGAGTGCGTGAGGATGGTGGCCTTAGATGGGATAAAGCCCTTTTGATCACGCGTAACTCGCACCGCCATTTTCTGATCGACGGTGAGATCGTCATGGAATCGACGCGACTGACGCTCCATGTCATCAATCAGCGCTTTGTCAACGCCGTGGTTGACGACGCAGAGGAACCCAAGGTTTTCGCAGGCCTCACGCCAAGCGGTAGCAATATTTTCTACCGCACCAGCCTCGCCACGCATCAGCGGTCCTAGGTCAATGACAGGAAGCGGGCGATGGTCATTGTTCGTGATGCGAGCGTCGTTGGTCTGCGCATCCTCCATACTTTGAATTTTTTCAATATGTCCCATGGATGTCTCCTTTAATGTGGTGCACAGGCCTTGTCGTTTGAGTCTCAAGGAAACTGTGGGGGCGGAACTCTGCGGGCAGAGGCTTGTTCATAGCTAGAAGCGATACGCAGGGCAACATCCTCCCGGCCAGGTTCAGTGCGGAAGACCAGCGAAAAGGGCAAGCCCGGTGAGGGCAAAGGCGTTGGCTTGTCGTTGGCCGAAAACTGATAGCTTTTTCCATCTGGAGACAGCATGAACTTGGCGTCGTAAGCCACGTCGACGTAGCCTGCGGGCACCAGCATTTCGCTCAAACCGGCGTTGGGGCCAAAGAAATGTTCGTAGCGCAAACGGTCAATCAGTCCGGGCTCGTCGGCACCGCCAATCACCCCAGGTGGCAGCGGCGTGTGAAGGCGCACCAAGGCATCGAGCCGATTTTCATAGATCACCATCATGTCCACCCGACGAAGCAGCTCACGCAGCATGATGCGCTCATCAACACCTTGGCGTCCCCCCAGCGGGTTGCGCGGGTCCCGCACGTCTTCCCAGTTTTTGAAGGCTGCGCGGTGATCGTCGCCCCAAAAGGCGGAACGCTGATTCAGCGTGTGCCAGTCGTTGAGGGTTTCAGTCATGCCGCGCTCAGCCCAGTCTTCGGCGCGGCGGCTGAGGTACTGACTGATGTGAAACCTAAAAGTGTTTGCCAGTATTTGCTGCTGCACCGTTGAGATATCCAGATTCGAAGGCGGCTCGATGCGCAAGTCTGCCAAGGCCACCAGATAGTCAATGGGTCGCATGGCACCTTGACCGTGAAAAATACCGGGTGCAAATTCGGTGCGCTCAATACTTTTAGCAAAGTCAGGAAAAACGGGACTGCCATCTGGGTTGAGCCGGAAAAGTAGCTCGGGCATAAAAACCGGCACCAATTTTGCCAATGCTGTGCGGTAGTCCACGCTCATACGCTCGCATCTGGCATCTGGCGTCCACAAGGGGTCAGAGGACTCCACCAATGTGGCCTGCAAGTGGTCACCTAAAACGGCCTGAATCTCCCTCGCTGCGGCTTGCGTGATGGGTTGTGCAGCTTTGCTGCCAGCGGACAACATAGATTCCCGGATGACGCCCAATCGCAGACCGCGCAGAGCGCCCGATGGGGCGCCGCGCGGAATATGTTGGCTGTAGTTGTCAAGCACGCTCGAACGCGGCACCGTGGTGTAGGGATCGCGTGGGTCGTAATAACCGTTCTCCGGATCTTTGAGCGCGTCCAGTACTTTGGCGCAGTCGGTCAGCGTGCGGCACAAAATACCCGTGCGGTCGCAATAAATATCGGCTCCGATGGCGCCCCCATCGAATCCGAGCATGGCTTTGTGCGGCAAGATAAGCGCGACGGCATTGTGATTGGCCGGTCCGCGCGTTGACATCCGAGTTTCCTCGCCAAGACTTGCCATCACTAAATTAGCGCTCACTGACACGCCAGAACCTGAGCTCGAGCCCAACGAAGCCGAGCGCGTGGTGTCATAGGGATTCACGGGCGTACCCGCCCAGGTGCTCCGCTGGTAGCCCAGCAATGAAGGAAATATTGCATCCGGCTGGTGCTTGCCACCGGGATCTCCGGCGCGGCCGTTGTATTCAGTCATCAATGCTTTGGCAAAAATGATGGCCCCTTTTTTGCGCAATTGCTCTACCAAAATATGGTCACGCGCTGGGAAATCTATGTCATAGCGGGCGTCGGCGCCGCCGGTTGTGCGCATGTCTTTGGTGTCAAAGGCATCTTTGAAAGAGAACACAACGCCGTACAACGGCATATCTTCTAGATCAGGGTTTTCGCCCCACTGAGCGTCCAGAGCTGCTGCTTGCTCTAAGGCGTCCGGGTAATGCCTGAAGATCTCGCAAGCGGGGGGCGCACCGGGCGGTAAAGGGCCGAGGCTGGGGTGAAGGTCGTAGTCACCCCGGCAAGTGACCGAGCGTTCTCCGCGAATATTCAAGGTGGACAGCGCGTTCAACTGACCCGCTTGGGGAATGCCTTGCACCATGCCAAATTGTTGTTGCACCTCAGGGTCAGAGGCGGTGGTGGCCATGCGGCCAAAGTCGAGCGGTTGTCCTTGGTACCGGTCAAGGTCCGGAAGAAACTCACTGACCGCAACGGTTTGGCGCGGAAAGCTCAGGGGCTGTCCTGCGCGCATCGTACCGGGCGGCTGCTCAGCCAAGATCTCTCCCTGGGCAGTGACCAGTCGGGTGGCGACGCCGTTGTAGCGACGGCAGCGGTCTATATAGCGCTGCACGACCTCTACGCAATTGACCCGCCCAGCTTTTAAGGCGCTTTGCAACTGCTCGATCGTGGCTTCTTCAAGGACGAAGCGCGGTGTCGTCATGCCGCTGATCCTTTAGGCCTTGCGTGCCGCTTGTGTGGACAAAGCCAAGGCCAGCAAATTGCTAGCCATCGAACGGACTGCAGGTCCCGACTCCGGCGCGTAGTTGAGATACTCCTTCACAGCCATGACCGACATCAGGTCGCGGCTGGTCAAGGTGGTTAGCACGCGCTGAACTTCAGCGTCAAGTTGGCCGACTGGCACAACCGAGTTCACCAGCCCCATTTCACGTGCTCGGTGCGCATCCAATTTGTCGAGTGAATAGGCCATCCAGGCGGTAGCTTTTTTCCCGACACGGTCCAAGATAGCCGAGATGGCCAGCGTGGGGGGCAAGTTGTATTCCATTTCGGGAAGCTGAAAGCGCGCACTTTCGTCGGCAATCGTCATGTCGCAAACACCCGCAATCGCGCAGCCCAGGCCCAGCACATCGCCCTGCACGGCGGCAATCACGGGAATCCTTGAAAAACGAATGGCGTCATAAAGACCCATGATGGGCGACAACAAGTTGTCGCGCAAAGCCATCGGGGTTGCGTGCGGGCCAGCCGTTGAAGGATCTCGGCCGCGGCAAAAGTTTGCACCTGCCCCGCGAATCACAACGCAGTGCGCATGATCTGCGGCTGCGTTAATTTGTCGGGTCATCTCATGAATCATGGGCAAGTCAAACATGTTGCCGGCATGTTCGCGGGTCAGTGTCAAGGTAACAACAGAAGTCTGAACATCTGCGTGAATGTCTTTGGTCATGGGAATCCTGGGGCCTTATTCGGGGGGAAGTAAATAGAGTTGAAATTTGCCTAAAAGGCATTAAATCTTTGCATGAAAATTTGATACTTAGGCGAGTGTTATCCCGAATTAAATCGGCACTCATGATCGGCGATCATTTGATTACTTAGATCCAAAGCAACTATGACTACGCAAGAATTCAAATTTTCCAGCGCCCAGTCGGGCGATCACGATGAACTCACCGATTTGGTTCAAGGTAAGGGCTGCTTTACCAGTGACGTATCCCTTCCTGGGCAGTTGCACGCGTGTTTTGTGCGAAGTCCTTACGCCCACGCCCAAATTGCTTCGGTCAATGCGGAAGCTGCGCGTGCCATGCCCGGTGTTCGTCTGGTGCTGACGCCCGCTGATGTTGCTGCGGCAGGTTTGGGTTGCATCATGCCCTTGGTGGTCATGAAGGGCTCTAACGGACAAAACATGCATTGCTCTGGCATCCCGATTTTGGCCACTGACCGAGTGCGGCATCTTGGCGAGCCCGTGGCTCTGGTGGCGGCAGACACTTTGGAGCAAGCCCTGAATGCCGCAGAGGCCGTTGAAGTGGATTACGTCGACTTACCTTGCGTCACCGACCTGCAGCAAGCGCTTCTTCCAGAATCGCCTCAAGTGCATGCGGCGGTTTCGGGCAACGTTGCGATGGATTGGTCCCAGGGCGACAGCCCCGAGTTAGAGCGCGCCTTTGCCGAGGCGCACCATGTTCAAGAGCTGGAATTAAAAGACCCGATGCTCACGGGTTCGCCGATGGAGCCGCGTGCGGCGATCGCCAGTTATGACGCTGAAAAAGACCATTACACGCTGGTGGCTGGGACCCAGGGGGTCAAAACCATCCACAGCGTGCTGACGAATCAGGTGTTCAATTTGGCTCCTGACCGGCTGCGGGTTCTCACGCCTCATGTGGGGGGTGGCTTCGGTTTGAAATCTCAAACCTACCCAGAATATGCGGCCTTACTTTTAGCCAGTCGATTGGTCGGCGCGCCCATCAAGTGGACCGCCACGCGACTGGAATGTTTTCTGACAGACACGCACGGCCGCAACACCCACTTGCGGGGACGTATGGCGTTTGACCGTGAGGGCCGTATCACCGGTCTAAAGGCCGATGTTTTGTGCGGCATAGGGGCCTACACCTCGGGCTACATCGCGGTGGTGAGCACCATGAACATTTATAACTGTCTGTCTAGCGTCTACCAAATGCCTCGCTTGGCTTTGCGCTCGCGAATGGTTCACACCCACGTCATGTCTGGAGGGCCTTATCGCGGCGCCGGACGTCCAGAGGCCGTTTACCTGGTCGAGCGTTTACTGGATGAGGCTGCTCATGCAATGTGCTTGCCACGCGACACCTTGCGTCGCCGCAATCTGGTGCCTGCCTCTGCGATGCCCTACAAAGCGGCCAATGGGTTGACCTACGACAGTGGGGAGTTTGAAGCCATCTTGGACAAGACCTTGTTGCTGGCTGATTGGCAAGGTTTTGAATCTCGCCGAGCGGCTGCTTTGGCGCGCGGCCGCTTGCGTGGCATTGGCGTGTGTTCCTTTTTAGAGGTTGCTGGGGGGATTCTTGAAGAGCCAGCGGACATCCGATTTACCGACGATGGACGCGTGGCCCTTCATCTGGGCGCGCAAGGGATGGGCCAGGGCGTTCACGCCATTTACACCCAACTGCTGGCTGACAAACTAGGCGTTCCGCTTTCATCGGTCGTGCTGGTGACGGGTGACAGTGATCAAGTGCCAGGTATTGTCTCGACGGTGGCCTCACGTACCACCATGATGGCGGGATCGGCGACCACCTTGGCCTGTGAAGAGTCGATCCGGCGTGGCCGGCACTTCGCGGCCCATCATCTGGAGGCCAGGGTTGAAGACATTGCGTTTGCCGCGGGTCGGTTCACGATTGTCGGAACCGATCGTTCCATGGGTTTGTTGGATTTGGCAAAAGCGCTGCGTCTGGCCACTGACTTGCCTGAGGGGATGCCGAAGACGCTGGACAACCTCACCGTTTTTAAGGCCAGCTCGGTCAATTTTCCAAATGGTTGCCATGTCAGCGAGGTTGAGGTGGATCCTGAAACGGGAACTGTTGAATTTATTCAACACACCGCCGTTGACGATGTGGGCGTCATGCTCAGCCCAACCCTGGTGGAAGGACAAATCATGGGGGGCGTGGTCCAGGCCTTGGGCCAAGTGATGGGCGAAATGCTCCATTACGACGACCAGGGGCAGCTACTAACAGGCAGCTACATGGATTACCCCATGCCGCGCGCTGACCAGATACCCTTGATGGTTTTGGCTCACCATTCGGTGCCTTGCACCACCCATCCACTGGGTGTCAAAGGCGCTGGTGAATCTGGCGTCGCTGGGGCTTGGCCTGCAGCGGTTAGCGCTTTGCTTGACGCTTTGCGGCCAGCAGGGGTGAAGCAGATGGATCTGCCCTTTACGGCAAACAGAATTTGGCTTGCGTTGAAGGCAGCCAAAGCCCAATCAACCGTTTAGACAAACAAATGATTGAGGCATAAAAAAGGGCGGTCTTGGAGGCCGCCCCTATTTATAAAAATCGCTGTTTATTTCTTAGCAGCAGCTTCGAATTTTTTGCGCGAATCTGTGTAGTAGGTCACCACTTTGCGGACGTTGGTGGCACCTTCGCCCTCAAGCTTTTTAAAGTAGGCCTCGTTGGCAGCAACGCCCGCTTGAGCGACTCTTTGCTCGTCAGCAGGTGTTGAGAATGCGAATGTAATTTTGTTGTTGTCAACCCACTTTTTCTTGATTACATCTTCAGCTTTCATCAACTCGGTGGCGTAGCGAACACCATATTCGTTGCGCAGATCAACTAGCATTTTCTGAGTGGCAGGCGGCAAGGCACGGAACTTCTTGCCTGACATAAAGAAGGCTGAACCCACGACACCCCCGTTACCCTTGAGTCCGGGTGGGTTCATCATGTGAATGTTCTTGACCACTTCATTCAGCTTGAACACATCGGATAACAAAAATACCATCTCGCCCATGGCGTCAATGGTGCCTCGGTCCATGGCAGGGTACATATCAGAGAACACCATGAAGACGGGGTTCCAGCCCAAGCCTTTGTAAAACTCGGTGCGGGCACCGCCGTAGGTGCGCAGTGTTTTACCTTTGAGCACATCCATATTCGACAACGGTGTCTTGGTTCCCACGGGCGCCAAGCCGCTGATGTGCGACATCATGGGCACGATGTCATTTTTAGCCATCTCAGCCTTGAGGTCGGGTTGGTTGTCCATCGCGTCGAGGGCTGCTTTGACTGCGGCCTCGTAATCATCGCCATAGTTGAACATGTGGTCCAGCGCCATGTAGTTTGGCAATTGCGCGGGATGGTAAGAGCTGCTGATCCAGGCCAGATCAGCAACGCCCGACTGGATGCCGGGGAGTGCGTCACCCCATTTCACCAGCGAGTCTGACCAGAAGAACTGAATCTTGATTTTTCCTTCAGATCGCTTCTCAACCTCGCTACCCCACCATTTGTGAAGTCCACCAAACCAAGATCTTTCGCCGGTAGGAACCGCCACTTTCCAGGTTTGCTGTTGAAGATCTTGAGCCGTCGCGTTAAACGCGAAGGAAGACACCGCAATGGCAGCTGCGGCTAATTTTAAAAATGAACGTCGCATGAAAACTCCTAAGTTGAGGGATGGAAAGGGGAAGAGAAAATTAACCGAAACCGGGGTCTTCAGCCTTGGGCATGGCACTGATACCCGCGTAGGTCTCGCGACCGGAAGCCAAGAAAAATGCTTTGATCGCATTGAAGACCAATTGCACAGCCATCAAAGTAAT
>NZ_JBBAOV010000038.1:0-22811 GCF_040401135.1 Limnohabitans sp.
TTGGGCTGCGTGCATTCGCTCAGCCACAGCTTGGGCGGCGTGAATCCGCGCTTGCACCACGGCACTTTAAATGCGATGTTTTTACCCGCTGTGGTGCGATTCAACGCCGAATCTGAATCCGTGCAAAAAGAGCGCCGCATGCAGCGCATGGCTTATGCGATGGGCTTAGGTGAAATGGGTGGGGCCGTAGCCTCTGCCGCTGCATCGGCACTAGCCGCAGAAGCCATCGCGCAAGCCATTTCCGCCATGAACGCCCGTTTGAATTTGCCCAAAGGCTTGGCTGAGATGGGCGTCACGCCCGATTGCTTTGACCAAGTGATTGCAGGCGCCATGGCCGACCATTGCCACAAAACCAACCCGCGCTTAGCGACGGAACAGAACTATCGCGACATGCTGCACGCGGCGATGTAACGCCAAGCGCCGCCTGGTTATTTCATCTTAGCACCGACATGAATTTCGCCTCGTGCCTCAGCCAGCTCCACTTGGCGTTGCCGCTCCGCCATCTGTGTTTTTTGCAAAGGCGTGCGCTGGTCGTGGCAGTGCTCGCAGCTGACGCCCAACACATAGTGGGCTGATTTTTTGTCATCTTCGCTCAAAGGCCAGCGGCAAGAACGGCACAAGGCATGATGACCCAGGCCCAAGCCATGGCCCACGCTCACGCGTTCGTCGAACACAAAACAATCGCCTTCCCACATGCTTTGATCTGGTGGGATTTCTTCCAAGTATTTGAGGATGCCGCCTTCTAGGTGGTAGACCTCATCAAAGCCACGCATTTTCATGAGCGCGGTCGATTTTTCGCAGCGAATGCCGCCTGTACAAAACATCGCCACTTTGGTTTTTTTTGCAGCCTCGCCATGAAGCGCCTCTTGTGCATCTAGCCATGCAGGCAGTTGTACAAAGTTTTTGAGCTTGGGGTCAATCGCACCCTTGAAGGTGCCAATCGCCACTTCGTAATCGTTGCGGGTGTCGATCACCATCACCTCTGGGTCAGCCAGCAAGGCGTTCCAATCGGCGGGTTTGACGTATTGACCGACTGTTTTGTTGGGGTCTAGCTCGGGCACACGCAGGGTGACGATTTCTTGTTTCAGCCGTACCTTCATGCGCGTGAAAGGTGGCTTTGGGCTCCAAGATTCTTTGTGTGGCAAATCAGAAAAACGCGGATCGGCGTGCAAAAACGCCAGCACGGCACGCACACCCGCCTCTGGGCCCGCAATCGTGCCGTTGATGCCTTCGTGCGCTAGCAGCAAGGTGCCTTTGACGTCATGGGCCTCGCAGCAGGCCAACAAAGGCTGTTGAAGCGCAGCGAAGTCGGGTAGGTCAACGAATTTATAAAGGGCGGCGGTCAGGTAAATGGGGGCAGATTGCATGCCCCGATTATCGTTGCGTCTTGGCGCTAAGCCTCGTAAGTGGTCAGCACCACATCCGCAGCCTCTTGACGTATTGGCAGCAGCGCCTGATAAGCCGCTGAGTTGTGCCAGCTATCGGCATCGACCAGCGAGGGAAAACGAATCACCACGATATCGGCATGTGGGCATTCGCCCGACAGCGCCCTGACTTGGTTGCCGCGAAATACCAGCTCACCGCCAAATGGCGTCAAAGTCGCTAACACTTGGCTGCGGTACTCGGCCCATTTGGTTTCGTTTTTAACGGTCATTTGACCCACAACGTAAGCGTGATTCATAGCGATTACTTCTTTAAACCTTGCAGTTTGGCAAAGGCTGATGCCATAGCCGATCCAGCCGCCGCTTGTGGAGGCGCGGTGTAGTTGCCCCCTCCGCCTCTTTGGCGGTTATCACGCCCTGCATGCTCAAAGCGGTTGTCTGAACGTGCCGAGTTGGGGCCGTCTTTATGGGCTGGGGCAGCATCCATCTTCATGGTCAGGCTGATGCGTTTGCGGGCCACGTCCACTTCCAGCACTTTGACTTTGATGATGTCGCCGGTCTTCACCACTTCACGGGCGTCGGTGATGAACTTGTTGCTGAGTTGGCTAACATGAATCAAACCGTCTTGGTGCACTCCCAAATCGACAAACGCGCCAAAGGCGGCCACGTTGCTGACCGTGCCTTCGAGAATCATGTCGACCTTCAAGTCTTTGATGTCTTCCACGCCGTCTTGTAGCTTGGCCACTTTGAAGTCGGGGCGCGGGTCGCGGCCTGGCTTTTCGAGTTCGCTCAAGATGTCTTTGACGGTGATCACGCCCACGGTATCGTTGGCGAATAGCTCGGGCTTGAGGGTTTTGAGCATGTCGGCGCGGCCCATCAGCTCGGCGACGGGCTTTCCGGTCTGCGCCATGATGCGTTCGACAACAGGGTAGGTCTCAGGGTGAACCGAGGTCATGTCTAGCGGGTTGTCACCACCTCTGATGCGCAAGAAGCCGGCGCTTTGTTCAAACGTTTTTGCACCCAAGCCCGTGACCTTGAGCAACTGTTGGCGGTTGGCAAACGCGCCGTTCGCTTCACGCCAACGCACCACGGCTTTGGCTGTGGTGGTGCTGAGGCCCGACACGCGGGTGAGCAGCGGTACGCTGGCGGTGTTCAGGTCCACGCCCACGGCGTTCACGCAGTCTTCCACCACGGTTTCGAGGCTGCGGGCGAGTTCGCTTTGGTTCACATCGTGTTGGTATTGGCCCACGCCGATGGATTTGGGATCAATCTTGACCAGCTCGGCTAAGGGGTCTTGCAAGCGGCGGGCAATGCTGGCTGCGCCGCGCAGGCTCACGTCCACATCGGGCATTTCGTTGCTGGCGTATTCACTGGCGCTGTACACAGAGGCGCCTGCTTCGCTGACCACCACTTTGTCGATGACCTGGGTTGCGTCGTGTTTGGCCTCAGCATGCTTTGACATGATCTTGACGAGCTCACCCGCCAGTTTGTCGGTCTCGCGGCTGGCTGTGCCGTTGCCAATGGCAATCAGGTTGACACCGTGTTTTTCGGCCAGCTTGGCCAAGGTGTAGAGCGAGCCGTCCCAATCTTTGCGGGGCTCGTGCGGGTAGACGGTAGATGTCTCCACCAGCTTGCCTGTGGCGTCCACGACAGCTACTTTCACGCCGGTACGAATGCCTGGGTCGAGGCCCATCACCACGCGTGGGCCAGCTGGGGCGGCCAACAGCAAGTCGCGCAAGTTGTCGGCAAACACTTTGATGGCGACTTTTTCGGCGTCTTCCCTTAGCCGAGTGAACAGGTCGCGCTCGGTGGACAGGCTGAGCTTCACGCGCCAAGTCCAGGCCACGCATTTTCGAATCAGGTCGTCCCCTGCTCTGTTGGAATGGCTCCAACCGAGGTGCAACGCAATCTTGCCTTCGGCCAAACTGGGTTTGCCGGGCTCTGGCTTGGCATTGACACTCGCCTGCGGCTCGGGCACCACCAGTTTGGCATCGAGCATTTCAAGCGCACGGCCACGAAACACGGCCAAAGCGCGGTGTGATGGGACGCGGCCAATCGGCTCGTCGTAATCAAAGTAGTCGCGGAACTTCGCCACGTCGGGGTTGTTTTCGTCTTTGCCTGGCGCGAGCTTGCTGCGAAACAAACCCTCGGTCCACAGCCATTCGCGCAGGCTTTGAACCAGCGCAGCGTCTTCGGCCCAGCGCTCGCTCAGGATGTCGCGCACCCCGTCGAGCACGGCGGCCACGGTGGTGAAGTCTGCGCCTTCAATCTTGCCAGCGGGAAGAATAAACGCCTCCGCTTCCACATTGGGGTTGAGCGTGGGGTCGGCAAACAGTTTGTCGGCCAGTGGCTCCAAGCCTGCTTCCTTGGCAATCATGCCTTTGGTACGACGCTTGGGTTTGAAGGGCAAATACAAGTCTTCCAGCTCTTGCTTGGTCGGCGCGGCTTCGATGGCGGCCAGCAGATCGGGCGTGAGCTGGCCTTGCTCTTGAATGCTTTTGATCACCGCAGCGCAGCGGTCTTCTAGCTCACGCAAGTAGCTCAGTCGTGCTTCGAGTTCGCGCAGTTGAATGTCGTCCAAGCCGCCAGTGACTTCTTTGCGATAACGGGCAATGAAGGGCACGGTGGCACCTCCGTCGAGCAGCCCTACAGCCGATAGCACTTGGGGCAGGGAAATCTTTATTTCGTCCGCCAGTTGACGGGTAATTTTTTGCATGTTCTCAGTCGCTCGCATTCGTCAAAGCGGGCAATTTTGCCTTACTAGTCTGTAGCCACCTCTTGCAACTCACTTGGCGCAGCATCACGCTTGACGTACTTAAAGGTGGCTGTTGCATGTGCGCAAGCACTACCGGCAGCGTCGAACAAAGTGCCTTCGGTAAAAGCCATGTTGCGGGTGCGATGAATGAGGCGGCCCTTGGCGGTCAGGGTGCCGCTGGCAGGTTGCATGAAGGAGGTTTTCATCTCAATGGTGACCACGCCCATGCCTTTGTCCACGCTGCGGGCTGCCGTGGCTAAGGTCACATCAAGCAACGTCATCACCGCGCCGCCGTGGGTCACATTGAACGAATTCATGTGCTCTGGCTCTGGGGTGTAGCTCAGCTCGGACTGACCGTCGTCAAAAAACACCAGCTCAAAACCCAAATGGTCGACAAATGGGATGTAGGCGCCAAAGCTTTCTTGCATGGTGTTCTCCTTTATTTTTTACAGAACTTCGAAGATACCAGCAGCACCCATGCCGCCGCCAATACACATGGTCACGCATACACGTTTCGCGCCGCGACGTTTGCCTTCGATCAGGGCGTGGCCAGTCAAACGCTGACCGCTCACGCCGTAAGGGTGACCCAAGGCAATCGCGCCGCCGTTAACGTTGAGACGGTCATCTGGAATGCCCAGTTTGTCGCGGCAATAAAGCACTTGCACGGCAAACGCTTCGTTAAGTTCCCACAGGTCAATGTCGTTCACAGTTAGCCCTAAACGTTTGAGCACTTTGGGCACTGCGTACACGGGGCCAATGCCCATTTCGTCAGGTTCGCAGCCTGCTACGGCAAAGCCCAGAAAACGGCCCAGGGGCTTCAAGCCCCGCTTGCTGGCCAGCTCTTCGCTCATCACCACGCAAGCGCCTGCGCCGTCTGAAAACTGGCTGGCGTTACCTGCGGAAATAAGGCCGCCGGGCATAGCGGATTTGAGGTTGGCCAAAGCTTCGGCAGTCGAGCCTTCGCGGATGCCCTCGTCCTTGCTGACCGTGATTTGCTTGGTCATCAAGCCCATCACTTTGTCCGCAATACCAGCCTTGACGGTGATGGCTGCAATTTCTGCATCAAACAGGCCCGCAGACTGCGCGGCAAAGGCGCGTTGTTGGCTGCGTGCGCCATATTCGTCCATGGCTTCACGGCCAATACTGTACTTTTTGGCCACATGTTCGGCGGTTTGCAACATGTTCCAGTACATCTCTGGCTTTTTCTTTTGCAGGGCCAAATCAATCAGCATGTGCTGGTTCATCTCTTGTTGCACGCAGGAGATGCTTTCCACGCCACCGGCCACATACACATCGCCCTCGCCCGCAATGATGCGTTGGGCGGCAGTGGCAATGGTTTGCAAACCGGAAGAGCAAAAACGGTTGATGGTCATGCCCGACACAGACACTGGGCAATCGGCCATGAGCGCAATTTGGCGGGCAATGTTGGTGCCCGTGGCACCTTCGGGCAACGCGCAGCCCATGATGATGTCGTCGACTTCGGCCGCTTCAATGCCGGCGCGTGCAATGGCATGTTTGACGACGTGACCACCCAAGGTTGCGCCGTGGGTCATGTTGAAAGAGCCCTTCCAGCTTTTGGCAAGCGGTGTGCGGGCAGTAGAGACGATGACAGCGTGGGTCATAGGGATTCCTTAATTCTGTGTTCAGTTGAAGGTTTTGCCTTCGGCGGCGAGCTTGGCGAGCAAAGGTGCTGGTTTCCAAAACTCGGCGTCATCGTGTGGGTTGGTGGCAAAGCGCTGCATGGCTTGGACTACGTTGATCAGGCCCAGTTCGTCGGCATAGTTCATGGGGCCACCACGGTAAATGGGGAAGCCATAACCGCTGATGTAGACCATGTCGATATCACTGGCTTTGCTGGCAATGCCCTCTTCCAAGATGTGCGCTGCCTCGTTTACCAAGGCAAAGTTGAGGCGTTGCACAATTTCTTCATCGCTGATCTTGCGAGGTTTGATGCCCAACTCTTCGCGGTGTTTGGCAATCATGGTCTCCACGTCTTTATTGGGGATCGCATCGCGTTTGCCTGGTTTGTAGTCGTACCAGCCAGCGCCCGTCTTCTGACCAAAGCGACCTTGCTCACACAGCAGGTCTGCGGTTTTGCTGTAGCGTCGTGTGGGGTTTTCAAGGTACTGGCGTTTGCGAATGGCCCAACCAATGTCGTTGCCCGCCAAGTCGCTCATGCGGAACGGGCCCATGGCCCAGCCAAATTTTTCAAGGGCGCGGTCTATCTGCACGGGGGTGCAACCTTCGTCCAGCAAGAATCCGGCTTGGCGTGCGTATTGGTCAATCATGCGGTTGCCAATGAAGCCGTCGCAGACGCCCGAAAGAACGGCAATCTTTTTGATTTTCTTGGCCACATCCATCGCGGTGGCCAGCACGTCTTTTGAGGTGTCTTTGCCGCGCACCACTTCAAGTAGCTTCATCACGTTGGCGGGGCTGAAGAAGTGCAGGCCCACCACGTCTTGCGGACGCTTGGTGAAGTGGGCAATTTTGTTGAGGTCGAGCGTGGAGGTGTTGGACGCCAAAATCGCACCTGGCTTCATCACCGCATCGAGTTGCTTAAACACAGCTTCTTTGACGCCCATGTCTTCAAACACTGCTTCAATGACGAGGTCAGCTTGACTGATGTCGTCGTAGCTTAGTGTGGTGCTGAGCAAGGCCATGCGTTCGACCATCTTGTCTTCTTTGAGCTTGCCTTTTTTGACGCGCTCTTCGTAGTTTTTTTGAATGGTGGCCACGCCACGGTCCAAGGCTTCTTGCTTGGTTTCAATCATCTTGACCGCAATGCCAGCGTTCAAAAAATTCATGGCAATGCCGCCACCCATCGTGCCCGCACCAATGACAGCCACCAGTTTGATGTCGCGCACCGGCGTGTCGCTGGGCACATCGGCAATTTTGCTGGCGGCACGCTGCGCGCCAAACAAGTGGCGCAAGGCGCGGCTCTCTGGCGTCCACATGAGGTTGATGAACTGCTCGCGCTCGAACATCATGCCTTCATCAAACTTTTTCTTGGTGGCCATTTCCACGGCGTCCAGCGCTTTGGGTGGTGCGGGGTAGTTTTTGGCCATGCCTTTGACCATGTTGCGGGCGAACTGAAAGTACGCATCACCCATGGGGTGCTTGCATGGCAAGTCGCGCAACTTGGGCAGTGGGCGCACATCGGCCACTTCGCGGGCGTAGGCCAATGCCTCGTCCATCAAGCTTTGGGGCGACACAGACATTTGATCAAACAGCTTTTGATTGGGCAGCATGCTCAGCATGTCGCTTTTAATCGCTTCGCCGCTCACGATCATGTTCAATGCAGGCTCTACGCCCAAGGCACGAGGCAAGCGTTGCGTGCCACCAGCGCCAGGAATGAGGCCCAGCTTGACCTCTGGCATGCTGATGCTGGTGCCAGGTGCGCAAATGCGGTAGTGGCAGCCCAGCGCCAACTCAAGCCCCCCGCCCATCACCACGGTATGCATGGCAGCCACCACAGGCTTGCTGCAGTTTTCTACGCATGAGATGACGCTGAGCAAGTTAGGTTCTTGAAAGGCTTTGGGCGACCCAAACTCGCGCAAGTCAGCGCCGCCCGAAAACGCTTTGCCGTGGCCCGTGATGACCACCGCTTTCACGGCTGCATCGGCCTGGGCGTGAGCAATACCTGCCACAACAGCGCGGCGGGTTTCTAAGCCCATGCCGTTGACAGGCGGGTTGTTCAAAGTAATCACAGCAACATCGCCGTGAACTTGGTAGTCTGCACTCATTGCATTTCCTTCATTAAACGAATTGGGGTTAAGCGCTGGGCAGCTTGTAGTCTTTGAGCTGCTCGCGTAATTTGGTTTTGAGCATCTTGCCGGTTGCACCAATCGGGATGGCATCGACAAACACCACGTCATCTGGAATTTGCCACTTGGCGGTTTTGCCCTCGTAGAAAGCCAGCAATTCTTCTCGGCTCACCAGGGCGTCTGGCTTTTTCACCACCGCCACGATGGGACGTTCGTCCCACTTGGGATGCGCCACACCAATGCAAGCCGCCATGGCCACAGCGGGGTGCGCGACGGCAATGTTTTCAATGTCAATTGAGCTGATCCATTCGCCACCCGACTTGATGACGTCTTTGCTTCGGTCTGTGATTTGCATAAAGCCATCAGCGTCGATGGTGGCCACGTCACCCGTGGGGAACCAGTCTTGCCCGTCTTTGTCTTTCACCAGCGGGTTGCCTTCACCTTTGTAGTAGTTGGCCACCACCCAAGGGCCGCGCACCAACAAGTCGCCATAGGTTTTACCGTCGTGCGGCAGTTCTTCACCTGCTCCGTTGACTATTCGCATGTCCACGCCGTAAATAGCGCGGCCTTGCTTCATTAGCAATTTCATTTGCGCTTCTTTGGGAAGCTTCAGGTGTTTGTTTTTCAAGGTGCACAAAGTGCCCAAGGGGCTGAGTTCGGTCATGCCCCATGCGTGCAGCACTTCTACGTTGTAGTCGTCACGGAAGGCATTAATCATGGCGGGTGGGCAAGCTGAACCGCCAATGACTGTCCGCTTCAGGGTAGAGAACTTCAACGCATTGGGCTTCATGTACGTCAATAACATTTGCCACACGGTCGGAACGCCTGCGGCGTAGGTGACGCCCTCGTTCTCAATCATTTCGTACACCGATTTGCCGTCCATGCCGGGGCCTGGGAACACCAGCTTGGCACCCGTGAGCGCGGCGCTATAAGGAATGCCCCAAGCATTGACGTGAAACATGGGCACCACAGGCAGTATGGCGTCTCGGGCAGAGATGCACATCACATCGGGCAACGCAGCGGCATAAGCATGCAAGGTGGTGGAGCGATGGCTGAACAGGGCGGCTTTGGGGTGGCCCGTGGTGCCGCTTGTGTAGCACATGCTGGACGCGGTGTTCTCGTCAAATACGGGCCATGTGTAACGGGTACTTTGGCCGCCCATCCATGCTTCGTAGCTGATGAGATTGGGTATACCCGTTTCGGCTGGGAGCTTGTCAGCGTCACACATGGCCACCCAGTGTTTGACTGTGGTGCACTTGCTGTGCACGGCTTGGATGATGGGCAAAAACGTCATGTCAAAGCACAGCACTTGGTCTTCGGCATGGTTCGCGATCCATGCTATTTGTTCGGGGTGTAAGCGCGGATTGATGGTGTGCAGCACGCGACCAGAGCCGCTGACCCCAAAGTACAGCTCGAGATGACGATAGCCATTCCAAGCAATGGTGGCCACACGTTCGCTGAAGCCGACGTTCAAACCATCCAGTGCGTTGGCCACTTGTCGAGAGCGTCGTGCCACGTCTGACCAGGTGTAGCGGTGAATGTCACCTTCCACTCGGCGTGATACCACTTCGCTGTCGCCGTGGTGTTTGTCTGCGAAATCGATCAAGCCCGAGATCAACAGGGGTTGGTTCTGCATCAGTCCTAGCATGGTGTCTCCTTGGTACTTTGTTTTTTCGCACGATCGTGCTTTTTTAACTATTGTGCCTAGTCTTTGTGGCGTTTTGCGGAAAGCCCACAAAAAACCAGCCTATGGATAACCCGAGACAATCTAGCTTATGTTGCACTACCCTGACCTTCCAACGGCCAATCTGACATGGCTGCATGTGTCAGAGAATGGATTTGCCTGCCTGGGTGAAGCATTTGCAACGCCCACCGACCCCACGCCTCTGCCAGCCGCTCATTGGGTGGGCTGCAATGATGCGCTACGAATTCAGCTGGGTTTGCCACAAGACCTGTGGCAGCAGCAAGAGACTATCGAGCTGTTCACGGGCAACCGACTGACTGCAGACCACAGCACTTATGCCAGCGTTTACAGCGGGCACCAATTTGGTCAATGGGCAGGCCAGCTAGGCGATGGCCGAGCCCTGAACCTTGGCGCGATTCAAACCCCTGCGGGTTTGCAAGAGCTGCAACTCAAGGGAGCGGGGCCAACGCCTTACTCTCGCCGAGGCGACGGCCGCGCTGTGTTGCGATCAAGCATCCGTGAGTTTTTGGCAAGCGAGGCCATGCGCGGTTTGGGTATTCCCACCACGCGGGCTTTGTGCGTCACGGGCTCACCTGCCCTCGTGCGACGTGAAGAAGTAGAAACAGCGGCGGTGGTCACCCGTGTGGCCCCTAGCTTTGTGCGCTTTGGTCACTTTGAACATTTTTCATCCAACGGCCAAATCGACGAACTGCGGGCCTTGGCTGATCATGTGGTGACAGCACACTTCCCCTTGTTGCAAGACAAGCAAGGCACTGAGCGCTACGTTGCGCTGTTGCACGAGGTGACAAAGCGCACAGCAGATTTGATGGCCCATTGGCAAGCGGTGGGCTTTTGCCACGGCGTTATGAACACAGACAACATGAGCGTGCTGGGACTTACGTTGGACTATGGCCCATTTCAATACCTAGACGGTTTTGACGCCAACCACATTTGCAACCACTCCGACCACCAAGGTCGCTACGCTTATTCAAGGCAGCCGCAAATTGCTTATTGGAATTTGTTTTGCCTAGGCCAAGCCCTGATGCCGTTGATAGACGAACAAGCCCCAGCCTTGGCTGCGCTTGAAAGCTACAAGCAGACATTTCCTGCTGCCATGGACCAAGGCATGCGCAACAAGCTAGGCGTGAGCGGCGCGCACGAGGGCGACCGCGCTTTGGTGGAAGACCTGCTTCAAGTCATGCAGCAAGACCGTGTGGACTACACCCTGTTTTGGCGTCGCTTGAGCGTGGCCGTTCGCGAGTCGGCGCACAGCACGCATGCATTTGCGCCTGTGCGAGACCTGTTCATGCACCGCGAGAGGTTCGATACGTGGTGTGCGCGGTACCTAGAACGCTTGGGCGCAAACAACCGCCAAGCCACAGGCGACGCCATGCTTCGCGCCAATCCCAAATACATTTTGCGCAACCACTTGGGCGAACTGGCCATTCGCCAGGCCAAAGCAGGCAACTTTGCGATGGTGCAAGACCTTTTGCAAGTGCTGCACGCCCCGTTTGACGAACACCCCACTTATGAGGCGTGGGCTGGCCTTGCGCCAGAATGGGCCTCTTCCATCGAAATCAGCTGCTCCTCATGACCATCCAAAAAACTGAACAAGAATGGCGCGCCTTGCTCGCCTCCAAGAACGCAGAGCCTGTGGCCTATGACGTCACGCGCAAAGCGGCCACCGAGCGGCCCTTCACTGGCAAATACGAAGACCATTGGGAGAGTGGCAGCTACCACTGCATTTGCTGTGACGCCAAACTGTTTGACGCGTCCACCAAATTTGATGCGGGTTGCGGCTGGCCAAGCTTTCACACCGCGGCCAGTGAGCAAGCCATTGCCGAACACCGCGACATGAGCCTCGGCATGGTGCGCGTAGAAACCGTGTGCAGCCAATGTGGCGCTCATTTGGGCCATGTGTTCAACGACGGACCCGCTCCTACAGGCCTTCGCTACTGCATGAACTCAGCTTCGTTAGACTTCGTGTCAAACAATTAATTGCCTTTATGAAATTACTGCTCGACTTCTTCCCCATCATTCTGTTTTTTGTCACCTTTAAAACTTGGGGAATCATGGCTGCCACGGCTGTCGCCATTGCAGCCACGGTGCTGCAAATCGGCTATTTGTGGCGCAAAAACGGATTTGTTGAGCCCATGCAATGGGTCAGCTTGGGCGTCATCGTGGTGTTTGGTGGGGCGACGCTGCTCACCCAAGACGAAACCTTCATTAAATGGAAGCCCACTGTGCTTTATTGGCTGATGGCCAGTGCTTTGTGGTTGGGCCACTACGTGTTCAAACGCAACTTTATTCATAAGCTCATGAGCGCTCAGGTAGAGTTGCCCCCGCCCGCTTGGGGGGTGTTACTGCACAGTTGGGCATCCTTCTTTGCCGTCATGGGCTGCCTTAATATTTGGGTGGCCGATCACTTTGACACCGACACTTGGGTGAGCTTCAAACTCTTTGGTGGTTTGGGCCTGATGTTGGTGTTTGTGGTGGCGCAAGGCCTCTACATGAGCCGCTTCATCAAAGACAAACCTGAGGACCAAACATGAACATCACCTCACAAGCGCTGACCGAGAGATTACAGGCGTGTTTAAGCCCTGATTTTGTGGAAGTCATTGACGAAAGCGCGTCGCATGCAGGCCACATGGGCGCCGATGACAGCGGCTTTGGCACGCACTTTCGGGTACGCATTCAAAGTGACATCTTCACTGGTAAATCCCGCGTTTCGCGCCATCGCCTTGTGTATGATGCATTGCAAGAATATATCGATCAAGGCTTGCATGCCTTGGCCATTGAAGTCATTGAAACCCCCTGAGACCTGACATGAAAAAACAATTGATTTGTACCGTTGTGGCAGCCGCTGTGCTGACAACTTTAAGCCTTAGCGCCACCGCACAAAACATCGCCATCGTCAACGGTAAAGCTGTGCCCACTGCGCGCGTTGAAGCATTGGCCCAGCAAGTGGCCCGCTCTGGTCGCCCTATCACACCTGATGTGGAAGCTCAAATTAAAGAAGAAGTTATCGCACGAGAAATCTTCATGCAAGAAGCGCAAAAACGCGGCTTGGATGCCACCCCCGAATACAAAACACAAATCGAGCTGGCACGTCAAACTATTCTGATCCGCGAGTTGTTTGCTGAATTCCAAAAAACCTCAGCTGTGACAGACGCCGACGTGCAAGCTGAATACGACAAGTTCGTGGCAGCCAACGGTGGCAAAGAATACCGTGCTCGCCACATCTTGGTCGAAACGCAGGCGCAAGCGGATGCCATCTTGGCAAGCTTGAAAAAAGGCGGAAAGTTTGAAGACATCGCCAAGAAACAATCCAAAGACCCAGGTTCGGGTGCAAACGGCGGCGACCTCGATTGGGCAGCTTCTGGCAACTACGTCAAAGAGTTCTCTGACGCCATGGTTTCTTTGAACAAAGGGCAACTGTCTGCCCCTGTTAAAAGCCAGTTTGGTTTCCACATCATCCGTTTGGACGACGTGCGTGAAGCCCAGTTGCCTAAGATTGAAGACGTGAAACCACAAATCGTGCAACAAATGACACAACAGCGTATGGCCTCGTTCCAACAAGAACTACGCGCCAAGGCCAAGGTCGAATAACTCTGTCTTTGCATCAAACATACAGCGGCCTTCGGGCCGCTTTTGTTTTTTAAGATAATTCACGTCATGTCTTTGCTTAACCACCAACTCGAACTTCTCTCGCCCGCGCGTGACGCTGACATCGGCATCGCCGCAATTCACCACGGTGCAGATGCTGTGTACATTGGCGCTCCCGCCTTTGGCGCGCGCGCCAACGCGATCAACACGCTGCAAGACATCGAGCGTTTGTGCAAAGAAGCGCACCGCTTCAACAGCAAAATCTTCATCACCCTCAACACCATCTTGCGTGACGATGAGTTAGAGGCCGCCCAGAAAATGGCGTGGGACGTGTACCACGCAGGCGCAGACGTGCTGATCGTGCAAGACATGGGTTTGTTAGAGCTGGATTTGCCGCCTATCCAGTTGCATGCCAGCACACAAACCGATATTCGCACGCCAGAGAAAGCCCGCTTTATGCAAGACGTGGGCTTCTCACAAATCGTGTTGGCGCGCGAGCTGACGCTGCCGCAAATCAAAGCCATCCATGATGTGCTCGATACCGATCGCTGCAAGCTTGAGTTCTTTGTGCACGGCGCGTTGTGCGTGGCCTATAGCGGCCAGTGCTTCATCAGCCATGCCCACACAGGCCGCAGCGCCAACCGCGGCGATTGCAGCCAAGCCTGCCGCCTGCCTTATCACGTCACAGACGCTGATGGCCGCTTTATTGCGCATGACAAGCATGTGCTCTCGATGAAAGACAACAACCAAAGCGACAACCTTGCAGCCTTGGTCGATGCGGGCGTTCGAAGCTTCAAAATTGAAGGCCGTTACAAAGACATGGCCTATGTGAAAAACATCACTGGCCACTACCGCGTGTTGATGGACGAGCTGATCGAGGCGCGCCAATATTCGGCAGACCCCGAGCGTCCCCCGCTCAGCCGCGCATCGAGCGGCAACACCACGCTGTACTTCACGCCCAACCCCGAACAAAACTTCAACCGCGAGTTCACCGACTACTTTGTGCAAGGCCGCAAAGAGGACATTGGCGCGTTTGACTCACCCAAGAATCCAGGCATCGTGCTGGGCGAAGTGATGGGCACAGGCCCCAACTGGCTTGAAGTTCAGCCCTATGACAAAGCCACGGTGATGCACAACGGCGACGGCCTGTGCTACTACAACCTGCAAAAAGAACTGGTAGGTGTGGCCATCAACCGCGCAGAGCCTAGCCAGAAAAAAGGTGTTTGGCGCTTGTTCCCCAAAGACCCCATCGAGGGCTTCCGCGATTTGCGTGCCGGCATGGTCATCAACCGTAACCGCGACATGGACTGGGTGCGTGGCCTTGAGAAAAATTCAAGTGAACGTCGCATGGGCGCATGGGTTGAGTTTGCAGAAACACCGCAAGGATTTGTACTCAAGCTCACCGATGAAGACGGCCACACCGCCAGCGCCACCCTCGCCTGCCATAAAGAACTCGCCAAAGACGCGGTGCGCAATGACGCCAGCCTGCGCGAGCACCTCAGCAAGTTGGGTGCAACATCGTTTGAAGTGACTCATCTGCAACTCAACCTCAGCCAGCCTTGGTTTGTGCCCGCCTCCGCCATCAACGCTTTGCGCCGCGATGCGACTGAACAGTTGGAGCAAGCCCGCCTTGCTGCCTACCAACGCCCCCAACGCGCAGCTGCTACAGAGCCCGCGGTGAGCTACCCCGAAGACTCGCTCACATATTTAGCCAACATCTATAACCAGAAAGCGCATGACTTCTACGCCAAGCATGGCGTTAAGGTGATTGAAGCTGCTTATGAAAGCCACGAAGAGTTAGGTGAAGCCAGCCTGATGATCACCAAACACTGCGTGCGCTTCAGCATGAGCCTGTGCCCCAAGCAAGCCAAGGGTGTGACGGGCGTGCAAGGCACGGTCAAAGCCGAGCCGCTGATGCTGATCAACGGCAGCGAAAAACTCACCCTGCGCTTTGACTGCAAACCGTGTGAGATGCATGTGGTGGGCAAGATGAAAAAGTCGGTGCTCAACCAACGCGTCAAAGAGATGACTGAGTCGCCGATCTCTTTTTACAAAACGCGTCTATAAGAAAAAAACCGCAGCCTTGAATCAACCGACCCACTGACGCGCATTGCGCCACATGCGCATCCAAGGGCTGAACGCATCCACGCCACCCGAGGCGGCAAGGTCGGTCCAGCTCATCTGCACGTTGCGAAACACGCGCTCGGGGTGCGGCATCATGGCGGTGAAGCGGCCGTCGGCTGTGGTGACCGAGGTCAAGCCACCGGCACTGCCGTTGGGGTTGAACGGATAGGCTTCGGTCGCTGCACCGTGGTTGTCTACAAATCGCATGACGGGCAGCACTTTGGCGGCGTTGCCGCGTTGACTGAAGTTGGCAAAGCCTTCACCGTGCGCCACGGCAATGGGCATGCGTGTGCCTGTCATGCCAGCGAAGAACAGAGAAGGAGACTCCAACACCTCCACCATGCTCAGACGCGCTTCAAAGCGCTCGCTTTGGTTGGTGGTAAAGCGTGGCCAGTGTTCAGCGCCGGGGATGATGTCGGCCAGCTCGGCAAACATTTGGCAGCCGTTACACACGCCCAAACCGAAGGTGTCGGTGCGTGCAAAGAACTGCTGCATTTGCTCAGACAACACGGGGTTGAACGTGATGCTGCGTGCCCAGCCAATGCCTGCGCCCAAGGTGTCGCCATAGCTAAAGCCGCCGCAGGCCACCAAGCCTTTGAAGTCTTGCAGCTTGGCGCGGCCTGTTTGCAGGTCGGTCATGTGCACGTCGTAGGCGTCAAAACCAGCCTCGGCAAATGCGTAGGCCATTTCGACGTGTGAGTTCACGCCTTGCTCGCGCAACACGGCCACTTTGGGTTTGGCGGCCACGTTGATGAACGGCGCTGCCACGTTGTCCATCACACCCGCTGGCAAATGCACGTGCATGCCGGGGTTGGTCACGTCGCCAGTGTTGGCGTGTTCGGCATCGGCGCAGGCGGGGTTGTCGCGTTGTTGGCAAATTTTCCAGCTCACGTTGTCCCAAACCTGGTGTAGGTCGGCCAGCTTGGCGGTGAACACTTCTTTGGCGTCGCGCCAAACGCTGATGGCGCCTTTGCCGTAGTCCAACGCAGCCGATGCAGGACGCGTTTTGCCCACAAAGTGGCTGTGCTTGGACAAGCCATGTTCGCGCAAGGTTTGCATCACCTCGTTGCGCTCAGACGTGCGCACTTGCAACACCACGCCCAACTCTTCGTTGAACAGGGCTTGCAAGGTCAACTCCTCGCGACGGGCGCTGACTTGTGAGGCCCAGTTTTTGGTGTCGCCGTATTCAGCGCGGCTGTCGTGGATGCCGTCGCCTTCGGTGATCAGCATGTCCACATTCAGCGCCACACCTACTTGGCCAGCAAAGGCCATTTCGCACACGGCGGCGATCAAGCCACCGTCGCTGCGGTCGTGATACGCCAAGATCTTGCCTTGCGCGCGCAAGGCGTTGACAGCATTGACGAGCTTGACCAAGTCTTGCGCGTCGTCTAGGTCTGGTACTTGGTCGCCTGCTTGGTTGAGGACTTGGCCCAAGATGCTGCCGGCCATGCGACGCTTGCCCTCGCCTAACTGCACCAACACCAAGGTGGTGTCTTCGGTGTTGTTGAGCTGTGGCGTGAGTGTGCCGCGTACATCAGCGATGGACGCAAATGCGCTGATGATCAGGCTCACAGGCGAGGTAACTTTTTGGGTCTCGCCGTCTTCGGTCCATTGCGTGCGCATCGACAAGCTGTCTTTGCCCACGGGGATGGAAATGCCTAAGGCTGGGCACAGCTCCAAGCCCACGGCTTTGACGGTGTCGAACAAGGCAGCGTCTTCACCCGCTTCACCGCAAGCGGCCATCCAGTTGGCGCTGAGCTTGACGCGGGGCAGTTCAAACGGTGCGGCGAGCAAGTTGGTAATGGCCTCGGCCACGGCCATACGGCCAGACGAGGGTGCGTCGAGCGATGCCAGCGGCGTGCGCTCACCCATGCTCATGGCTTCACCCGCGAAGCCTTGGTAGTCGGCCAAGGTCACGGCCACGTCGGCCACCGGCACTTGCCATGGGCCGACCATTTGGTCGCGGTGCGTCAGGCCACCCACGGCGCGGTCGCCGATGGTGATGAGGAATCGTTTGCTTGCCACGGTGGGGTGGCTCAACACGTTGATGACAGACTCTTGCAAGCTCACGCCTGTCAGGTCCATGGGCGTGCTCACACGTTCCACGCGTGTCACGTCGCGGTGCATTTTGGGTGGTTTGCCCAGCAGCACGTTCATGGGCATGTCAACGGGCTGCACAGAAGTGCCCTCGTCGACCAAGGTCAGGTGGCGTTCTTCGGTGGCGACGCCCACCACGGCAAACGGGCAACGCTCACGCTCGCAGAAGGCTTTGAATTGCTCGAGTGACTCTGGCGCAATCGCCATCACGTAGCGCTCTTGGCTTTCGTTCGACCATATTTCTTTGGGGGCCAAGCCAGATTCTTCAAGGGGAACGGCACGCAAATCAAAGCGTGCGCCGCGGCCTGCGTCGTTGGTCAGCTCGGGAAAAGCGTTGGACAAACCGCCCGCGCCCACATCGTGAATCGCGAGGATGGGGTTGTTCTTGCCTTGCGCCCAGCAATGGTTGATCACCTCTTGCGCACGGCGCTCAATCTCAGGGTTGCCGCGTTGCACCGAATCAAAGTCCAGCTCGGCCGCGTTGGTGCCGCTGGCCATCGAGCTGGCGGCGCTGCCGCCCATGCCAATGCGCATGCCGGGGCCGCCGAGTTGAATCAACAAGCTGCCTGCGGGGAACTCAATCTTTTTGGTTTGTTCGCTGTCAATCACGCCCAAGCCGCCGGCGATCATGATGGGCTTGTGGTAGCCGCGTGTCACGCCTGCCACCTCTTGCTCGTACTCGCGGAAGTAGCCGGTCAGGTTAGGACGGCCAAACTCGTTGTTGAACGCCGCGCCACCCAAGGGGCCTTCGGTCATGATTTGCAAAGCGCTGGCCATGTGCGATGGGCGGCCCAGTTCGCTGCCCCAAAGCTTTGACACGGTGAAGC
The DNA here is from genome assembly GCF_040401135.1 of Limnohabitans sp. Classification (GTDB taxonomy): domain Bacteria; phylum Pseudomonadota; class Gammaproteobacteria; order Burkholderiales; family Burkholderiaceae_C; genus Limnohabitans. The sequence continues at coordinate 18,240 of NZ_JBBAOV010000038.1, forward strand.
CAGACATGCCGGCCTTGGGCTTGGAGCCACGGCCTGTGGCCCCTTCGTCGCGAATCTCGCCGCCGTTGCCAGTGGACGCGCCTGGGTAAGGCGAAATAGCAGTGGGATGGTTGTGGGTTTCGACCTTCATCAACACATGGTTGGTGGCGGATACTTTTTCGTACTGAGGTAGGTCTTTGCCATTGTTGGCGGCTTGGAAACGCTGGACCTCGTGGCCTTGCATGATGGAGGCGTTGTCTGAGTAAGCCACCACCGTATATTGCGGGCTGGTCTTCTCGGTGTGGCGAATCATGCCAAACAAGCTGTGCGCTTGCGCTTGGCCGTCGATGGTGAACTCGGCATTGAAAATCTTATGGCGGCAGTGCTCGCTGTTAGCTTGCGCGAACATCATCAGCTCCACATCGGTGGGGTTGCGCTTGAGCTGGGTAAAGGCGTTCACCAAATACGCAATTTCGTCCTCGGCCAAGGCCAAGCCCCAGCGCTTGTTGGCGTCATGCAAAGCGGCCTCGCCGCCACCCAGCACATCGACTTGTTCCATCGGTGCAGCGTGCAGCTCGGTGAACAGGCCCATCGCCTCGTCACGTGTGCGCATGACAGACTCGGTCATGCGGTCATGCAACACGTCGGCCACAGCGGCCAGTTGTTCGGGCGTGAGTGTGGCTTTGCTGAGCAAACCGTTTTTGAGCTGAATGTGGAACTCGGTGATGCGCTCAATGCGCTTGAGCTGCAAACCGCAGTTGTGCGCAATGTCAGTCGCCTTAGACGCCCAAGGCGATACCGTGCCAAACCGTGGTGTGACCACCAGCAAAGTGCTTGAGGTAACTGATGGGGCCGCGTGTGCGGGCTCGCCGTAGTTCAGCAAGGCTGACAGCGTTTGCTGTTGCGCGGTATCCAACGTGGACTCGGTCGCGGCCAAGTGCACAAAGCGAGCCCTCAACCCTTGGATTTGCGGGGAGATTGCCGCCAAACGGGGCAAGAGCTGTTGAACACGGAAATCGCTGAGGGCGTTGCCGCCTTCGAAAATGCTGAGGTGCAGGGACAAGAGTGAGCCTTGAGAAAAAGACGGAAATCGAATCGAGCCGGGCCGCTGACTGGGGCTGATCGGCAAAGGCTAGATTTTACGTGTCGATGGGAGATGTTTTGTACACAAATGGGATAATCCAGCCATGACCATCTCCATCAAAGACGCCCCAGGCGCTCAAGGCATGCGCATCGCGGGCAAACTGGCCTCCGAAGTACTCGACTTCATTACCCCGCACGTGGTGCCGGGCGTGACGACCAACCAACTAGACAAGCTCTGCTACGACTACATCACGCAAGTTCAGCAGGCCATTCCCGCCCCGCTCAACTACAACCCCAGCGGTGACAACCCTTATCCCAAGTCGATCTGCACCTCGATTAACCATCAGGTGTGCCACGGCATTCCGAACGACAAACCTTTGAAAAAGGGTGACACCGTGAACATCGACATCACCGTCATCAAAGATGGTTGGCATGGCGACACCAGCCGCATGTTTTCTGTCGGCGAGGTCTCCATCGCGGCCAAGCGTTTGTCTAAGTTGACATACGAAGCCATGTGGCACGGTATCGTCAAGGTCAAGCCCGGCGCGCGTTTGGGCGACATTGGTTTTGCCATTCAACGCTTTGCTGAGAGCCATGGTTTTTCGGTGGTGCGCGAATTTTGCGGACATGGCATTGGCCAGGTTTTCCACGAAGAGCCACAGGTGCTGCACTACGGCAAAGCGGGCACAGGTGAAACGCTGCAGACCGGCATGACCTTCACCATCGAGCCCATGATCAACGCGGGCAAAAAAGATATCAAAGAGTTGGGCGACGGCTGGACCATCGTTACACGCGATCACTCTTTGTCAGCCCAGTGGGAGCACACCATCCTCGTCACACCGACGGGCTACGAGGTGTTGACCTTGTCGGAGGGCAGCCCCGCCTTACCCGACTTTGTGACCACCACCTGCTGTTAAAAGAACCCCCCGCAATGAACGCCTTGGCTAACCTTTACCGAAAGGACAAGGCGGCATTGCTGCTGGCCGCGTCCAGCTCTACCACCCCACGTAGCGTGAAAACCTTGTTGTACAAGCTGTGCAGCATGACCGACGACACCTTGCGCACGCTGTGGGATGAGGCGGGCTTTGATAACAAACTGTGTCTGGTCGCTGTGGGCGGCTATGGTCGTGGCGAGTTGTACCCCTATTCAGACGTGGATGTGTTGTTGCTCATGCCCGACGGCACGTCGCCTGAGAAGGATGAAACGCTCAAAGCAAAGATTGAACAGTTCATCGGCAGCTGCTGGGACACAGGCCTAGAAACAGGCTCCAGCGTGCGCACTGTGACCGAGTGCGTGCAAGAAGCCTCCGCCGACATCACCATTCAAACCTCGCTGCTGGAAGCTCGCTTTTTGGTGGGCAGTGTGAAGCTGTTCAAAACCTTCCAAAAACAATACGTGCAAGCGCTTGACCCCAAAGCTTTTTTCTTGGCCAAAACAGCAGAGATGCGCCAACGCCATGTGAAGTTTGAGAACACGCCTTATTCACTTGAGCCCAACTGCAAAGAGTCACCCGGCGGCTTACGCGACTTGCAAGTGGTGTTGTGGGTTGCCAAAGCGGCGGGCTTGGGGGACAGCTGGGAAAGCTTGGGGCGCAAAGGTTTGGCCACAGACTTTGAGGTCAAACAACTCAAGCGCAACGAAGATGCCCTGGCCCTCATTCGCACACGCTTGCATTTGGCTGCCAAGCGCCGTGAAGACCGCTTGGTGTTTGACTTGCAACATGCCGTGGCCCAAAGTTTGGGACTAGGCGTGGAGGAAGACGGCACGCTCAACGCACGCATGGCCAGCGAAGCGTTGATGAAGCGCTACTACTGGGCTGCCAAAGCGGTGACGCAACTCAACCAAATTTTGCTGCTCAATATTGAAGAGCGCCTGAACGGCAACACGCAAGTGCTGCAACCGATCAACGAACGCTTTGCCGAAAAAGCCGGCATGCTAGAAGTGGTGAGTGATGAGGTGTATGTGAACGAACCGCATGCTATTTTGGAAACATTTTGGCTTTACGAATCAACACCAAGCATCAAAGGTTTATCAGCGCGCACCTTGCGTGCGCTCTACAACGCACGTGGTTTGATGAATGCGAAATTTCGCCAAGATCCCGTCAATCGAGAAATGTTTCTGCGTATTTTGCAAGCGCCAGCTGGCATCACGCACGCCATGCGTTTGATGAACCAAACCTCGGTTCTAGGCCGCTACCTCTGGCCCTTCCGCCGCATCGTAGGGCAAATGCAGCATGACTTGTTTCACGTCTACACGGTGGACCAACACATCTTGATGGTGCTTCGCAATGTGCGCCGCTTCTTCATGGCTGAGCACGCACACGAGTATCCGTTTTGTTCACAACTGGCCGCTGGTTGGGACAAGCCTTGGGTTTTGTTGGCGGGTGCACTGTTTCACGACATTGCCAAAGGCCGGGGTGGCGACCACTCTCAACTGGGGCGTGGCGAGGTTCGCAGATTTGCACTTGATCACCGCATTGGTAAAGAAGATGCAAAGCTCATCGAGTTCTTGGTGGCAGAGCATTTGACGATGAGCCACATTGCCCAAAAACAAGACTTGAGCGACCCCGACATCATTCAAGCCTTTGCCCATCGTGTGGGCAACGAGCGCAACCTCACCGCGTTGTACTTGCTCACTGTGGCCGACATTCGCGGCACCAGCCCCAAGGTATGGAACGCGTGGAAAGGCAAACTGCTCGAAGACCTCTACCGCTACACCTTGCGTGCTTTGGGTGGCCGTGCGCCCGATGCAGACGCTGAGGTTGAAATTCGAAAAACCGATGCCCTTACCCTGCTTGCACTTAACGCGCTGCCGTTTGAAGCGCACAAAGACTTGTGGGCTACCTTGGACGTGGGTTACTTCATGCGCCATGAAGCCGCAGACATTGCGTGGCACACGCGGCAGCTATCGCGCGGCCTGTCTATCGCCAAAACGCAAAACATAGCCATGGATGTGACGGTGCGTGCACGCTTGTCGCCCGTAGGCGAAGGATTGCAGGTGATGGTGTACTCGCCCGACCAACCCGATTTGTTTGCCCGTATCTGTTTCTACTTTGACCAAGCGGGATTCAATATTTGGGATGCCAAAGTGCATACCGCCAGCAATGGCTTTGCGCTAGATACCTTCCAAGTTGCAAGCACACATCTTGCCGAGCACTACCGTGATCTGATCAACCTGGTGGAAACCGGTTTGACAGAGACCATCACGCAGGCCAAGCCACTGCCAAGCGTTGGCAAAGGCCGTGCGTCACGCCGTGTCAAGAGCTTCCCCATCGCGCCCCGCGTGAGTTTGCAGCCTGATGAGCGTGCCCAAAAGTGGCTGCTGAGTATCTCGGCCAGCGATCGTGTGGGCTTGCTTTACAGCGTGGCGCGTGTGCTGGCCAACCACAAGGTGAACTTGCTGCTGGCCAAAATCAGCACCTTGGGCGAACGTGTGGAAGACACCTTCTTGATTGACGGCGCAGCTTTGCAGCAAAACAAAGCGCAGTTGGAGATTGAGACTGAGTTGTT
>NZ_JBBAOV010000039.1:0-21018 GCF_040401135.1 Limnohabitans sp.
AGCCCAAAGCCCGTGCGCAAATGGTGCGCGATGTGTTGCGGTCGTTGGGTACGCCCAATGCGCCGGTGGCCAAGGCGGCTGAAGCACACTAAACGAGATGCGCCCGATACCAAAGGCAGAATCAAGTGACCCTCGATAATTACCCCATGACTTCTGCCCCCGAATTTGCCCCCGGCCTTGCCATTCAAGGCTTCACCGCCCCCCTAAAGCTTCAAGACTTCAAACTCATCGCGTTTGACATGGACTCGACGCTCATCAACATCGAGTGCATCGACGAGATTGCCGATGCCGTAGGCCGCAAGGCCGAGGTGGCGGCCATCACCGAAGCGGCGATGCGCGGTGAGATTACCGATTTCAAAGACAGCTTGCGCCGCCGCGTGGCGCTGCTCAAAGGTGTGCCCGAAGCGGCCTTGCACGAGGTGTTTGAACAACGTCTGCGCTTGAACCCTGGCGCCAAAACACTGGTGGACACCTGCAAAGCCCACGGTATGAAAGTGTTGCTGGTCAGCGGTGGCTTCACCTTCTTTGCCGACCGCGTATGCGAGATGCTCCACATCGACTACGCCCGAAGCAATGTGCTGGCGATTGACAACGGCCACCTCACGGGCGATGTGGTGACGCAAGACTGGGGCGATATTTGCGACGGCGCAGAAAAGCGCAAGATGCTGCTGCACATCTGCGCGCAAATGGGCATCAGCCCAAAACAAGCCATTGCCATGGGCGACGGCGCAAACGATTTGTTGATGATGGGCGAAGCGGGCTTGTCGGTGGCGTATCACGCCAAACCCAAGGTGCGCGAGCAAGCGATGGTGGCCATCAACGACGGTGGCTTAGACCGTTTGCTGGAAGTCGTTAGAACTTAGCGCAGCGCGTTGTAAATGGTTTGCGCCAACTCTTCCGAAATACCTTCCACGGTACACAAGTCAACCACGCTGGCATCGCCCACGCCGCGTGCACCGCCAAAGCGTTGCAGCAACTTGGCGCGCTTCTTGGGCCCCACACCCGGAATTTCTTCTAGCTTGCTGCCGCCCACGCGCACTTTGGCGCGTGCAGCACGCATGCCGGTGATGGCAAAGCGGTGGGCCTCATCACGAATTTGTGCCACCAACATCAAGGCGGCGGAATCACGGCCCAAGTAAACCTTCTCGCGACCATCGGCAAACACCAGATCTTCTAGGCCCACTTTGCGGCCCTCGCCTTTTTCAACGCCCACGATGCGTGAGAGGTCTAGCCCGAGCAACTCAAACACCTCACGTGCCATGCTCACTTGACCTTTGCCACCGTCAATCAGCACCAAGTCGGGCAGTTTGCCCTCGCCCGCCCGCACGGCCTCGGCCAACTTGCTGTAGCGGCGCATCAGCACTTGGCGCATGGCCGCGTAGTCGTCGCCGCCTGTTATGCCTTCGATGTTGTAGCGGCGGTATTCCGCGCTTTGCATTTTGTGGTGATGAAACACCACGCACGAGGCCTGAGTGGATTCGCCCGAGGTGTGGGAAATGTCAAAGCACTCCACACGGAACTGCTCAAAATCTTCAGGGGCTAAATCTAGCGCGTCCACCAACGCGCGGGTGCGCGCCTGTTGCGAGCCTTCTTCAGCCAGCAAGCGGGCCAGTTGAATGTCTGCATTTTGTTGCGCCATCTCTAGCCACACGCGACGTTGCTCACGCGGGTTGTGCACTGCGGTAATCTTCACACCCGTTTGTTCGATCAAGGCTTGCAGCAGTTCTTTGTCCACCGCATGGCTGGTGATGAGCGCAGGCGGCACGGGCACATCCAAATAATGTTGACTCAAAAACGCGTCCAGCACTTCCACAGGCTCTGCATCGTCCACATGCACCGGAAAGTAAGGCCTGTCGCCCAAGTGGCGGCCACCTCGCACCATAGCCAAGTTAACGCAGGCTTTGCCGCCCTGCACTTTGACAGCGAGGATGTCCACGTCTTGGTCGCCCACGGTGTCCACGGCTTGTTGGTGCAACACTTTGGAGAGAGCGCTCATTTGGTTACGTAGCTCGGCGGCTTGTTCAAACTCAAGCTTTTCGGCGTGCGCCATCATGCGGGCTTCGACGCTGGACATCACGTCTTGCGTTTCGCCACGAAGCAAGCGCATGGCGCTGTCCACATCGCGTTGGTAATCGGGCACAGAAATCAGGCCGACACAAGGCCCCGAACAACGTTTGATTTGATACAGCAAACAGGGGCGCGTGCGGTTGTTAAACACCGTGTCTTCACAGGTGCGCAAACGAAATACTTTTTGCAACAGCTGAATGGCTTCGCGCACCGCCCACACGCTGGGGTAGGGGCCAAAGTAGTCGTGGCGTTTGTCCACCGCTCCTCGGTAGTACACGACGCGGGGCACTTGTTGAGGGTTCACGCTCAAGTGGTTGCCTGATACGCCACGCGTCATCTTCAAATACGGGTAGCTCTTGTCGTCGCGAAACAAGATGTTGTACTTGGGCTTGAGCGATTTAATGAGGTTGTTCTCAAGCAGCAGCGCCTCAGCCTCGGAGCGCACCACCGTGGTTTCCATGCGCACAATCTTGCTGACCATGTGACCAATGCGCGAGCCGCCGTGGTCTTTTTGAAAATAACTAGACACCCGCTTCTTCAAGTTGTTGGCCTTGCCCACATACAGCACTTGTTCCTGCGCATCAAAGTAGCGGTAAACGCCCGGCAGCGCTGGCAAGCTGGCCACCAGCTCTAACAGATCGGGTGGGTGACGCGGTTCGGCGTTTTCTGGCGCGGCGTCTGAAGAAGTTTTAGACATGTCTGTATTGTGGACAATCTGAGGCGTGAAATCAGATACCCATTCATCACCCAGCCTGCGCTGGGATATTTTTTGTCGCGTCATCGACAACTATGGCGACCTCGGCGTGTGTTGGCGGCTTTGCGCCGACCTTGCCCAGCGCGGCCAAACCTTGCGCCTTTGGACAGACGATGCATCGGCCTTGGCGTGGATGGCACCGCAGGGCTGCGCTGGCATCTCTGTTCATGCATGGCCCAACGAAGCAGATTTGCAAGCCTTAGCCAAAGACACCACATTCACCGTGGGCGATGTGATCGTAGAAGCCTTTGGCTGCGAACTGCCCGAAGCGTTTCAAGCGCTGATAGCGCAAGGCCCAAAGCCCGTGTGGGTCAACCTTGAATACCTCAGTGCCGAAGGCTACGTGGCCCGCTCGCACGGCTTGGCCTCGCCGGTGATGAGCGGCCCTGCTCGTGGCATGAACAAATGGTTTTACTTTCCGGGCTTCACGCCCGACACGGGCGGGTTGTTGCGCGAGCCAAATTTACTTGAGGTTCCGGGCCGTGCTGCATGGCTAGGCACTTTGCCACTCGACAAACCCATCTCCCCTCATGAGCGCCTGATCAGTCTGTTTTGTTACGAACCCAAAGCCTTGCCCGATTTGCTAGAGCAACTCAGCCAAGCAGACGAGCCCACCCGCTTGCTGGTCGCCCAAGGCCGGCCCAGCGCAGCCGTGGCAGCCGCCACACAAGCCCTGCGCATGCCCAAAATCGGAACAAGCCAGTTGCACATCAGCCTGCTCCCCTACTTCAGCCAAACCGAGTTTGACCATCTGTTGCGGGCTTGCGACTTGAACTTTGTGCGTGGCGAAGACTCACTGGTGCGCGCCTTGTGGGCGGGCCAGCCATTGGTGTGGCACATCTACCCGCAAGACGACTTGGCCCACCACGACAAGCTGCATGCATTCGAGGTGGCACTAGACATGCCCGCCGATTTGCAACAATTTCATGCGGTTTGGAATGGCTTAGAAACAGGGCAACTTCCCACGCTATCCCCCGTCACGCTTGGGCGCTGGCGTGATTGGAGCCACCTAACCCAACAAAGTTTATTTGCCCAAACTGACCTCACCACCCAATTGCTCAGATTCGTGGCCCAAAAACGCTAAAATAAGTGGCTTTGCGAACCCTGTCGCAGCTTGAGCTGCATGGGACACAACCCTCTAAGAAAACCTCACACTATGAAAACAGCTCAAGAAATCCGCGTTGGCAACGTCATCATGCACGGCAAGGACCCTATGGTTGTCCTGCGCACCGAATACCAACGTGGCGGCCGTGGCTCTTCCACCGTTCGCATGAAATTGAAAAGCTTGATCGCCAACTTTGGTACCGAAGTTGTGTTCAAGGCCGACGACAAGATGGACCAAGTCATCTTGGACAAAAAAGATTGCACCTACACTTATTTCGCAGACCCGATGTACGTTTGCATGGACGCCGACTTCAACCAATACGAAGTCGAAGCCAGCAACATGGGCGACGCCCTGAACTACCTCGAAGACGGCATGGAACTCGAAGTGGTGTTCTACGACGAAAAAGCCATCTCTGTCGAATTGCCCACCAACGTGGTGCGCGAGATCACTTGGACTGAGCCAGCCGTCAAAGGCGACACCTCTGGCAAAGTGTTGAAGCCAGCCAAATTGGCCACTGGCTTTGAAGTGTCTGTGCCTTTGTTCGTGGCACAAGGCGACAAAGTTGAAGTTGACACACGCACGGGTGAATACCGCAAGCGCGTCTAAGCCTTCTCAGGTTTAGCCAATCAAGGCCTCTTCGGAGGCCTTTTTTCATACGCGTGTAAGTGGCTTTTCTGCCGTTAACATCACTTCATGGATGGAATGCTAGACCCTCACGACCGACGCCTTGCTGAAGCTTGGGAAACCCTCAAAGCGCACTACGACCAAGGCGATTCACTCGAACCCGAATCCAACCGATTGGCGTTTGCTGACCCTGAGTTTTTGCTGCGCCGAGAAACGCGCGGCTTGCGCATGCAAATGGAAATGCTCAAGCCCGATTTGGCGCAAATCGCCCGTGGCATTGAGCACACCGTGGTGGTGTTTGGCAGCGCACGGTTTCGTAGCGAAGAAGAGTCGCACCGCGCACTTGTCCTCGCCCGTGCTGGTGGTGATGCTCAGCAAATTGCAAAAGCCGAAGTGTTGGTGCGCAACGCGCGTTTTTACGAACAGTCACGTGCCCTGGCACACACCATCACCAAATTTAGCGCGCACCAAGCGGCGAATCAAAAACTCTTCATCTGCACAGGGGGTGGCCCCGGCATCATGGAGGCGGCCAACCGCGGCGCACAAGAGGCTGGCGGCATCAGCGTGGGCCTGAACATTGCGCTGCCCCATGAACAATCGCCCAACCCTCACATCACGCCCGGCTTGAGCTTCAAGTTCCATTACTTTGCGCTGCGCAAAATGCACTTCATGATGCGCGCTAAAGCTTTGGTAGCTTTTCCTGGCGGCTTTGGCACGCTGGACGAGTTGTTTGAAACCCTCACGCTGGTGCAATGCAAAAAAGCCAAGCCCGTGCCCATCGTGCTGTTTGGCAGCGACTACTGGAAGCGTTTGTTGCACCTCGATGTGTTGGTAGATGAAGGCGTGATCTCGCAAGAAGACTTGGAGCTGTTCACCTACGTTGACAGCGTGGACGACGCATGGAGCGTCATTCGGGATTTTTATGAATTCTGAAACCTGATCTAGCTCTGGCTAAATCAAACCTGAGTGTCCGTGTCGTCCAAGGCCTCGTCAAACTTGGGCAACAAAGCTTGCGCTTCACCTTCGGGCAAGGCCTCGACGTTCTTTAAGGCACGTCGCATTTGGCGGCTGCGCGTGTCGGCACGGTCCAAGGTGTCGGCTGCTTTTTGCACTTGCTCACGCACCTTTTCCACCCAGTCGCCGTAGCGCTCAAACTCGGTTTTGACAGCACCCAAGACCTTCCACACCTCAGAGGCTTGCTGCTCCAAGGCCAGCGTGCGAAAGCCCATGTGCAAGCTGTTGAGCATGGCCAGCAAAGTGGTGGGGCCAGCCAACGTGACGCGATAGTCACGCTGCAAGCTGTCCATCAAGCCAGGCCGGCGCAACACCTCGGCATACAAGCCTTCAGTGGGTAAAAACAAAATGGCAAAGTCGGTGGTGTGCGGTGGCGCGAGGTAGCTCTCGGCAATGCTCTTGGCTTCGGTGCGGATGCGCACCTCCAACGCCTTGGCCGAGATTTCGGCGGCCACGCCATCTGCGCGGTCTTGGGCGTCGAGCAAGCGCTCGTAATCTTCACGGGGAAACTTGGCATCAATGGGTAGCCACACGGGCTCGCCGTCTGCGCCGCCTCGACCCGGAAAACGAATGGCAAAGTCCACGCGCTGGTTGCTGCGCGGCTTGGTTTCAACTTGCTTGGCGTATTGCTCAATCGTCAGCACTTGCTCAAGCAAGGCTTCGAGTTGCACCTCGCCAAATATGCCACGTGTTTTGACGTTGGTCAGCACGCGCTGCAAGCTGCCCACGCCATCGGCAAGCTTTTGCATTTGGCCAAGGCCGTTGTGCACTTGCTCGAGTCGCTCAGCCACTTGTTTGAAGCTCTCAGACAAACGTTTTTCAAGCGTGGTTTGCAGTTTTTCGTCTACCGTGCGGCGCATTTCGTCCAACTTATCGGCATTGCTTTTTTGTAGTTGCTGCAGTTGTTGGTTGAGTGTGTCGCCAATGCTTTTTTGCATCAACGTGAGCTGCTGCACTTGGCTTTGTTGAAACAGCGCCAAGTTTTGCGTCAGCTCTTGGCGCCCACCGCGTGATGACTCAGTAATTTCGGTGCGCAGCTCGCGCTCAATGCGCTCCAGCTTTTCGTGCAGGCTTTGCAAGCTCTGCTGCAAAGCTAATGTGGCGGCTTCGTTGCTGCCACTGGAGCGGCGCAACAACAGCAGCAAAAGCAGGACATTGATAAAGCCAATGCCAACTGCAATCCAAATTTCCATCACGCAACAACCGTGTTCAAAGGCGTCAAAGACTTGCCCTTTGTAAAAAAGCTGATGAGGTTGTCCGCCGCCAAATTGGCCATGGCCAAACGCGTGGAAATGGACGAGCTTGCAATGTGCGGTGTCAGCACCACGTTGGGTACGGTCAGCAAATCGGGGTGGACCTTGGGCTCGCCTTCAAACACATCAAGACCCGCCGCAGCAATTCGTTTTTCGCGCAGGGCCAAGGCCAAAGCCGCGTCATCCACAATGCCACCGCGTGCGATATTGACCAAGGTGGCGGTGGGCTTCATCAGCGCTAACTCAGCTGCGCCAATGGTGTGGTGCGACTCGGCGCTGTAGGGCACCACCAACATCACGTGGTCAGCCGTTTTAAGCAACTCGTCTTTGCTTACATAAGTTGCCTTGTATTGGTTTTCCAACTCTGCACTTAGGCGTGAGCGGTTGTGATAAAAAACCTTCATGCCAAAGCCGTGCGCGGCGCGGCGGGCAATGCCTTGGCCGATGCGGCCCATGCCAATGATGCCGATGGTCGAGCCATGCACCTCGGAACCGGCAAACATGTCATAGCTCCACTTGGTCCACAAACCCGCACGCAAGTAGTGCTCGCTCTCAGTCACGCGCCGAGCCGTGGCCATCAAGAGTGCAAAGCCGAAGTCGGCGGTAGTTTCGGTCAACACATCGGGCGTGTTGCTGGCCAGCACCCCCGCCGCGGTCATGGCGGGCACGTCAAAGTTGTTGAAGCCCACAGCCATATTGGCCACGATGCGCAACTGCGGGTTGGCTTGCAACAGGGCAGCGTCGATGCGCTCGCTGCCGGTGGTCAAAGCGCCCACTTTGCCCTGCATGCGACGGGTCAGTTCTGCAGCAGACCAGACCTCATCTGCTTGGTTGCTCTCAACTTCAAACACCTGCGACAAAGACTGCAGGACTTCAGGGAAGATGGCGCGCGCCACCAGAATGGAAGGTTTAGACATTATTTGAACCATATAAAACTCATGACAACGAACAAAGGAATCAAGACGGCACCCGACCACAACATGTAACCAAAAAAGCTGGGCATTTTCACGCCACGGGTTTCGGCAATGGCTTTGACCATTAGGTTAGGTGCATTGCCGATGTAGCTGTTGGCGCCCATGAACACGGCACCTGCCGAAATGGCGGCCAGCGTCGGGGCCAGAGTGGTCATCAGCACCTGCGGGTCACCGCCTGCTGTGTTGAAGAACACCAAATAGGTGGGCGCGTTGTCGAGAAATGAACTCAAAGCACCGGTGATCCAGAAATACATCATCACGTCGGGGCTGCCGTCGGGCCTAGTGACGGCTTGGACGACTGCGCCAAACGGGCCATTGACGCCTGCCTTGAGCATGGCGATTACCGGAATAATGGTGAGAAAAATGCCTGCAAACAATTTGGCCACCTCGACCATGGGTCCCCAGCCAAACTGGTTGTCATCGTGGACTTTGGCTGGCGTGATTTTGAGGGACAGGAATGTCACAACTAAAAGACCCAGATCGCGCAACACGCCGGCAAGGCCCACTTCGGTGCCGTAAATGTTGAAAGATACCGGAGATTTCCAGAAACCACTCATCAACACCAAGCCAACAACAGCTGCCAACAGCCAGAAGTTAATAGCGCCATCAAAACCAATGCCTCTGGAGTCAGGTGTCGGGTCTTGCGGCAGCAACTCTTCTCGGCGGTGGTAGTACCAAGAATCCAGCGCAAAGAAGATGACCAACAAGCTGCCCACCAAAAACAAGGTCTCGGGAAAAATGTTTTGAATGGTCCAGAAAAAATCTACGCCTTTCAGGAAGCCCAAAAACAAGGGTGGATCGCCCAAAGGCGTCAAGGACCCGCCGGCGTTGGAGACGATAAAGATGAAAAAAACCACCACATGGGCCACGTGTTTGCGGTCGTCGTTGGCACGGATCAAGGGGCGAATGAGCAGCATGGATGCACCCGTAGTGCCCATGAAGCTGGCCAACACCGCACCAATTGCCAGAATGGCGGTGTTCAAGCCTGGACTGCCGTGCAAGTTGCCCCGAATAAAAATGCCGCCCGAGACGGTGAACAAGGCCGTCAGCAAAATGATGAAGGGGATGTATTCGGCGAACAAGGCATGCACGGTGTTGGCCCCAGCCTCCGCCGGGCCGAACATCAAAGCGAAGGGCACCAAGAAAGCCAAACCCCATGCGGCGGCCACTTTGCCGTAGTGGTGGTGCCAGAAATGAGGCAGCAACAAAGGCATCAAGGCAATGGACAACAAGAGGCCTGCGAAAGGCACGCCCCATATAGCCGACAGCTGCGCGCCATCAAAATCGGCGGCCAAAGCGCCGCCAGACAGGGTCAGCAACATGGGCAAAGCCAGCCAAGCAGTCCACCGCATACTCAATCGCGTCATGAAAAAACTCCTTTTAATGGTGCAACATGTTTACGGCAGGCCCGATTTTTTCAGGCACACGGGGCAATTTCAAAGACCTGACGCAGATACGCCAAGTACTTCTCGTCATCACACATTCCCTTGCCGGGTGTGTCTGAGAGTTTGGCCACAGGTTGGCCGTTGCACTGCGTCATTTTGATGACGATTTGCAAAGGCTCGTAGCCCAAGTCGTTGGTCAAGTTGGTGCCAATACCAAACGCCAATTGGCAGCGACCACAGAACTGCTGATAGAGCGCAATGATTTTTTCTACCGTCAAGCCGTCAGAAAAAATCAGTGTCTTGGTCATGGGGTCCACACGGTTGTGACGGTAGTGCGCAATCATGCGCTCGCCCCAATTGAATGGGTCGCCACTGTCGTGACGTGCACCATCAAAGAGCTTGCAAAAGTACATGTCGAAGTCGCGCAAAAACGGCTCGATACCGTACACATCGCTCAGTGCGATGCCCAAGTCACCTCGGTATTCTCGAGCCCATGTCTCAAAGCCAAACACTTGGCTGTCACGAAGGCGTGGGCCCAAAGCTTGGCAGGCTTGCAAGTATTCGTGGGCCATGGTGCCCAAAGGCGTCAGGCCTAGCTTCATGGCAAACAAGGCATTACTTGTCCCCGCCAACTGTCCGCTGCTGCCAGTGCCTAGCTTAGAAATGAGCACACGCAACAGCTCTTCATGCCAAGCTTTAGAGAATCGGCGACGGGTGCCGTAATCGGCAATTTTCAAATCACTCAAACGCTCGGCGTGCAAGGCCTCGATCTTTTGATCCAAGCGACGGCGACCTTCCAAAAAGTCAGGTACTTTGTGCGTGTTGCGAAAGTACACCTCATTAACAATGGCCAACACGGGAATCTCAAACAGAATGGTGTGCAGCCAAGGGCCTTGAATGTTGATGTCAATCTCGCCATTCGGAAGTGCGTTCACCTGGATGTATTTTTCGTTCAGGCGAAAGAGCCCCAAAAAATCCACAAAGTCACTTTTGATGAAACGCAAACTGCGCAACCAGGACAACTCAGCATCTTGAAAATGCAAACTGCACAGCGAGCGAATTTCGTCACGAATTTCCTGAACATACGGCGCTAAATTAACACCTGGGTTGCGGCACTTGAACTTGTAGGACACCTGCGCACTTGGGAACTGATGCAGCACAGCCTGCATCATGGTGAATTTGTAAAGGTCAGTGTCGAGCAGGCTGGTGATGATCATTGAAAACTCACTCCACCGAACTCAGGCAACCCAATGGGTGAATTCGTTCACCGGTACACGCGGCGTAAGCAAGGTGTTCACCTTGTCATCACTGTCAGCGAAGCCCAAAGCCATGCCACAGACCAAGCGCTCATTCTCTGCAGCACCAATGTGCGGCACGATGATGCTATGAAATGCATTCCATGCCGCTTGAGGACAGGTGTGCAAGCCGCGCGCTCGGGCTGCCACCATGATGTTTTGCATGAACATGCCGTAATCCAACATCGAACCACGACCCAAAATGGTGTCGATGGTGAACATCAAGCCCACAGGCGCATCAAAAAACTTGAAGTTGCGTTGCTGCTGAACATGCATGAGGTCTCTGTCCGCCTTGCCAATGCCCAACAAACCATACAAGCTCCAGCCGTTTTCACGGCGGCGATCAATGTAGGGGCTGACCCATTTCTCAGGGTAATAGTCGTATTGCTCTTGGTACTGTTTGGCCACTTCGGGGTTGGCGCGAATGGCTTCGTGGGCGGCACACACTTTTTCCACCAATGAATCACGTGTCGCACCTTGCAATACGTAAACCTTCCAAGGCTGTGTATTGGTGCCCGAGGGGGCGCGGCTCGCAACTTGCAAGATGTCTGTGATCAACTCGCGAGAAACAACTTGCTGCGTGAAAGCGCGCGCTGACATGCGTGAAGTGATGGCGCGGTCTACAGCGGACACAGCGGCTGAATCGGTCATGGGTGAATCTCCATTGGTTTGTTTAAGTCTTTGGGTAGATTTTGCCAGCGTCGCCAGTACGCATAGGCGACACGGTAGGTATTGACTTGCGCCTGAACTGTGTCGGCCATTTCTTTGCCATAACCACCCGCCATCGAAAACGCCAAAGGGATGCGCTTGGACCAAGCCCAGTCAAACACGCGGCGGTCGCGGGCCTCTAGGCCATCAAAGGTCAGGCTCAAGCGGCCTAAGCGGTCACCCTCATGCGGGTCGGCGCCTGCAAGGTAAATGACCAAACCAGGCTGGAAACGGGCTTCTAGCTCAGTCAGTGCATGTTCTAGGGCATCTAAATAGGCTGTGTCATCACAACCATCAGGCAACTCAATGTCTAAATCGCTGGTTTCCTTGTTAAATGGAAAGTTGCGCGCACCGTGCATGGACAAGGTAAAAACTTGCGCATCGCGCTCAAAAATACTTGCCGTGCCATTGCCTTGGTGCACATCCAAATCAATGATGGCCACATTCAACGGCTGCTTGTGCGTTCGGCCCCACTCGGCTTGCATCAAGCGCGTGGCCACGGCGGCGTCGTTGAACACACAAAAACCGCTGCCCCTGTCTGCATACGCGTGATGCGTGCCGCCAGCCAAATTGGCCGATACGCCCTGGCCGCCAAACAACGCTGCACGCGCGGCCATGACCGTGGCGCCGGTTGAACGGCGCGAGCGCTCGACCATTGCGGGGGTCCATGGAAAGCCGATTTCTTTTTGCTGGGCGTCGGTCAATGTACCCTGAGCCACTGCTTGGATGTAACTAGGCATGTGAACCAAAGCCAGTTCGCCGTCACTTGCAGGCAGGGCCGCGTCAAGGCTCACACCAGGCAACTCTGCGCTCAGTCGGTCCCGCAACAAGCGGTACTTGGCCATGGGAAACCGATGACCGGGCGGCAGGGGCAACACGAATTGGTCCGAGTAAAAAGCGCGCATATCCCTTGAGAACCGCATGAAACAAGGCTGCATTGTGGCCAGTTTCCAAAACCTTAGGTTTTAGAACCTCACCTCTAATCAGCCCCCAAAAGCCCCAAACCCTATTGCAAAGCATCGGGATAACCCTAAACTACATCCCAATGCTGCACTGCAACATTTTCTGCAAACTAACTTAACTACTGGAGTATTCACATGATCAACGTCGAACAATTCGCTGCTACAAACAAAGCCAACTTGGACAACTTGTTTGGCCTTTCAACCAAGGCCTTCGCTGGCGTTGAGAAAATGGTTGAACTCAACCTCACTGCTGGCCGTGCCGCTTTGACTGAATCAGCTGCACACGCAAATGCAGTGATGGGCGTGAAAGACGCACAAGAGTTCATCTCTTTGCAAACCAGCTTCTTGCAGCCTTTGGCTGAAAAGTCAGCTGCTTACAGCCGTCACATCTATGACATCGCCCAAGGCGCTAGCGCTGAGTTCACCAAAGGCTTCGAAGGCAAAGCGACTGAAGGCCAAACCGCAGTTCAAACATACATCGAATCTGCTTTGAAAAACGCTCCTGCTGGCTCTGAGCAAGCTGTTGCCTTCTTCAAGCAAGCTGTGACTGCTAGCAACACTGCTGTGGAATCTGTGCAAAAAGCCGTCAAGCAAGCTGCTGACATGGCCGAGTCACACATCCAATCAGCTACTGAAACAGCCGTAAAAGCTTCAAAAACTGCAGTTGCCAAAAAGCGTTAATTTGTAACGATTGTCTCCTCGGATTCTTCGTCACCGCTGGGTGCAGGAATCCCTTCAAGGGCCCTCCGCAAGGGGGGCCCCTTTTTATTGCCTGCCGCTTATTGAACCGCTAAAGCCGCCTTGAGCTTGGGCAAAGCTTGCAGCATGGCGGCGCGGCCAGCCTCGATAGCACGACGGCGGGCTTTGAAATCTGCGCTGCCTACATCATTGAGCGCGGGACGCAGTACCAGATCGGCCTCGCGAAGCTCGAAAAAACTGATGCTTTTGCCCATGATGGTGAAGGTCTGCATCAAGATATCAAACATATCACCGGTTTTACCTATTTCAGGGGGGCTAGAAATGTCAACAGCCAGCACATATTCAGCGCCCATTTGCCGCGCATAACGCACGGGCACGGGAGACACCAAGCCGCCATCCACAAACTCGCGGTTGCCGATGCGCACAGGTTCAAATACCGAAGGCACCGAGCTAGACGCACGCACCGCCGTGCCGATGTCACCGCGCTGGAATAACACGCCCTCACCCGTTTTCAAATCAGTTGCCACAATGCCCAACGGCATTTTGAGCTCCTCAATGCGACGACCCCCCGTTTGCTTGCTGATGTAGCGGGCCAAACCATCGCCGCGCATCATGCCGCGCCCAAGCAGAGGCACCGTCCAATCGGTGATGGTGGCTTCCTCCATCGTCTCGGCCGCTTTTTGAAGCTGTGCGCCGTCTTTGCCACTGGCAAAAAACGCCGCCACCACACTACCGGCCGACGTTCCCACCACCAAATCGGGCTTGAGGCCCGCCTCTTCCAGCACCTGAATCACGCCCACATGCGCAAAACCACGCGCTGCGCCACCGCCCAAGGCCAAGCCAAACTTAGGCACACGTTTGGGCTGAACCACGGGTACGTCTGGACGCGCAACATCCACAGGAGCCAATGGACCAGGCGAGGTACAACCTGCCAACAGCGCCACGCACACCACACAACTCCAAGCACGCCAACCTGAGACGGTCGACCCAACACACACATTCATGCCACTCATCCTGTAAAAATCTATTACATGGGATTGTCCTAGATGGCTGCGACCAGCCAACACCATCCCGCATAATTGACGTTTACGTAAACGTTAAGCAATTTTTAAATCATTGGAGCCACTCATGGACATCAAAGGAAAAGTTTTTATCGTCACTGGCGGCGCATCGGGCTTGGGTGAAGGGACGGCACGTGCGTTGGCAGCCAAGGGTGGCGTGGTGGTCATTGCCGACATGCAAGCCGACAAAGGTGAAGCTGTGGCCAAAGACATTGGCGGCGCCTTTGTGAAATGCGATGTGAGCAACGAGGCCGATGGCCAAGCCGTGGTGGCCAAGGCCGTGTCAATGGGCAAGCTCATGGGTTTGGTCAACTGCGCGGGCATTGCCCCTGCCGAAAAAACTGTGGGTAAAAACGGCGCGCACGCCTTGGCCTCGTTCAGCAAAACCATCACCATCAACCTGATTGGCAGCTTCAACATGATTCGCTTGGCCTCTGAAGCCATGTGCCACAACGAACCCGAAGCCACTGGCGAGCGCGGCGTGTTGATCTCCACCGCATCTGTGGCGGCCTACGACGGCCAAATTGGCCAAGCCGCTTACAGTGCATCCAAAGGCGGCATCGTGGGCATGACTCTGCCCATTGCCCGCGATCTGGCCCGCAACGGCATTCGCAACATGACCATCGCCCCCGGCATCTTTGGCACACCCATGCTGTTTGGCATGCCCCAAGACGTGCAAGACGCATTGGCCGCAGGCGTGCCCTTCCCTTCACGCTTGGGCACACCGCAGGACTACGCCAAACTGGCGCTGCATATTTTTGAAAACGACATGCTCAACGGCGAAGTGATTCGTTTGGATGGGGCGATTCGTTTGGCTCCGAAGTAAGCTAAAACGCTCTTCAAAATCACCCAAAAGGGTGAAGCCTAAAATTAGGCTTCACCCTTAATACATATGGCCATCCCCCAGTCCTTCATTCAAGAGCTTTTAGCCCGCGTCGACGTTGTCGAAGTCGTGGGCCGCTACGTGCAACTCAAAAAAGGCGGGGCCAATTTCATGGGGCTGTGCCCGTTCCACGGCGAGAAGTCGCCGTCGTTTTCGGTGAGCCCTGCCAAGCAGTTTTTCCATTGCTTTGGGTGCGGCAAAAACGGCAATGCCATTGGCTTTTTGATGGACCATGCGGGCATGACCTTTGTCGAAGCGGTGAAAGACTTGGCGCAAAACATTGGCATGCAAGTGCCAGAAGACGATGCCTCGCCGCAAGACCGCGCACGTGCAGCCGAGCAGCGCCAAAAGCAAGCCACGCTGACCGATGTGCTGGAAAAAGCAGGCGAATCATTCCGCAAGCATTTGCGCAACTCGCCCAAGGCGATTGATTATTTCAAGGGCCGTGGCCTGAGCGGCGAAATAGCCAAACAGTTTGGCCTGGGCTACGCCCCTGATGGTTGGCGCGGCTTGGCCAGCGTGTTTCCCGACTACCAAGACCCGCTTCTCGCAGAAAGCGGCTTGGTCATCGTGAACCAAGAAGAAGGCGAAGAAGAAAAAAGATACGACCGCTTCCGCGACCGCGTGATGTTTCCCATTCGTAACGTGAAGGGCGAGTGCATTGGCTTTGGTGGCCGCGTGTTGTTTGAAGGCACGCCCAAATATTTGAATTCACCAGAAACTCCCGTGTTCAGCAAAGGCCGCGAGTTGTATGGCTTGTTTGAAGCCCGCAACGCGCTGCGGGATACGGGCTATGTGCTGGTGACTGAAGGCTACATGGACGTGGTGGCCTTGGCGCAGCTGGGTTTTCCTAATGCAGTAGCCACGCTGGGCACGGCGTGCACGACCGACCATGTGCAAAAACTATTTCGCTTCACCGACAACGTGGTGTTCAGCTTTGACGGCGATAGCGCAGGCCGCCGCGCCGCACGCAAGGCGCTGGACGGTGCCCTGCCTTATGCCAGTGATGTGCGCAGTGTGAAGTTTTTGTTCTTGCCACAAGAGCACGACCCCGACAGCTACATACGCGAATTTGGCAAAGAAGCCTTTGCCCACTGCGTGACCGAAGCCATGCCGCTGAGCCGCTTTCTCATCGAAGTGGCCCGCGAAGGCTGTGACCTTCACACGGCAGAAGGCCGCGCCCACATGGCCAGTAATGCCAAGCCCCTTTGGATGGCTCTACCCGATGGCGCGCTTAAGCGCCAGTTGCTGAGTGAACTTGCCGAACTGGCCGACCTAGGCAACCATGAGTTGCAAGACCTTTGGATGCCCGCAGCACCGGCCACTTCGCAGGCACGCACGGGAGAGTTTAAAAAGTCATCCAAGTTCAAACCCCGCGACACCTACGCGCCCAAAAACTACAAACGCGGCACACGCCTCATCCCTCAAGGGCGCGCCGACCATGCGGTGCGTGTGTTGCTCACGCACATGGATCTTTGGGAAGATCTATCAGCTGAAGATCACAACCTCCTGTGCGAACTGGCCCCGCCCCACGGCCCGCTGTTTGTGTGGCTTGACCAACAACACCACGAGCACGGCAACCAGCCTTGGGGAGCGTTGCGCGAAGGCCTTTATGCGCACGAATCTGAAAATATGGCGTTACGCGTCATGGCCTCGTCGTTCAAACCCTTGCTTGACGACGATGGCCATCCCAAAGCGGATACGCAGTCACCGGCAGCCCTGCAAAGAGAAGCCGGCCTTGAGCTGCGCGGCATTTTGAATAAAATTTTGTTTGAAAGCCTTGATGCTCAAATGAAAGAAGCCATTGCCGAGGCCGCCGACGACCCAACGGCTATGCAACGCTACAAAGCCCTGTTTGAGCGACGCAAACAGCTGGGCCTGATTCCGCAAAAACTGGTTGAAAGCCAAGATTGATGCGCCTGCGGCTAATCTAGGGTTACCGTTTTGGGTATAATCCGAAATTAGCAAGTGCGACAGCAGCACCTCCGGACCCGGCCAACCGTGACACAAGCGCACGACTCGCCACTTCACCGCAAGGACTGCATTCCAAATGTTCGCCCAATCCGCTTGCTTCTAGAGGTTCACACTTCACTCCCCTTTCTTTTTTCCCGCGTCGGGTTTAACGACGCTGTGTATTCGTTTCTTTGATGTCTAGGAGTTTTCATGCCTGTTGACCGCAAGTCCAAGAAGCCTGCCAAATCAGTGGCTAAGAAGGTTGTTGCCAAACCTGTGAGCAAAATGCCAGCACACGCTGCGCCCAAAGCTGCAGTCAAGCCCGCCCTCAAAGCTACTGCCAAGGCAGTTACCAAGCCAGTCGCTAAACCCGTTGCGAAAAAGGCTGCCACATCGGCAGTCAAAAAGGCTGCCAAACCGGCAGTCAAAACCGCTTCTAAACCAGCAGCCAAGCCCGCAACGAAAGCCAAGTCAGTGCCCGCATCAAAAACAAAAGCTGCCGAAAAGCCAGCCACAAAACCCGTCGTAAAAACATTCCTTAAAGCTGAGGACACCAAGAAGAAAACACCGGCTGCCAAAAAAGCACCCGCCAAAAAGATCACCCAAGCCCAGAGCAAAAAAGCCGGCGGCGATGATGCAGACCTCAGTGATATCGAAGCCGACCTCGTAGGTGAACCTGTAGCAGACGCAGGCGCAGAAAAGGTCAAGCCACTGCGCATGAAAATCAGCAAGGCCAAAGAACGCGCCTTGATGAAAGAATTTGGTTTAGACGAAACCGTGCTGTCTGAAGAAGACATGCAAAAGCGTCGCTCACGCCTTAAAACCCTGATCAAACTTGGCAAGACGCGCGGCTACCTGACGCATGGCGAAATTTCTGACCACTTGCCCGACAAGTTGGTCGACGCTGAAACCCTCGAAGTGGTGATCAGCATGCTGAACGACATGGGTGTGGCCGTTTACGAGCACACGCCTGACGCAGAAACCCTGCTGCTCAACAACAACACGCCCACCGCCGCCACAGAAGAAGAAGCCGAAGAAGAAGCCGAAGCCGCTTTGTCGACGGTGGACAGCGAATTTGGACGCACAACCGATCCCGTGCGCATGTACATGCGCGAAATGGGCACCGTCGAGTTGCTGACACGCGAAGGTGAAATTGAAATTGCCAAGCGCATCGAAGGCGGCTTGATGGAAATGATGTCCGCCATCAGCGCATCGCCTGCCACGATCGCAGCTGTGTTGGCCATGGCCGAAGACATTCGTGAAAACAAAGTCGTCATTTCCACCATCGTGGACGGCTTCAACAACCTCAACGAAGCCGACGACTACGTGGCCGAGGAAGACTTTGACGAATTTGACGAAGAAGATGATGACGACGGCAAAGGTGGCTCTAAGGCGTTGACCAAGAAATTGGAAGAACTGAAAAACGCTGCCCTTGAGCGCTTTGACCGCATGATTGTGTTGTTCGACAAACTCCGTAAAACCTACGACAAAGAAGGCTACGGAACTCCCACCTACATGAAGGCGCAAACGGCCTTGACCACTGAGTTGATGGGCATTCGCTTCACTGCAAAAACCATCGAGAAGCTGTGCGAATCTGTGCGCGGCCAAGTGGACAGTGTGCGCAAAAACGAGCGCGAACTGCGCCGCATCATCGTGGACAAGTGCGGCATGCCGCAAGCCACCTTCATCAAAGACTTTCCACCGAACTTGATCAACCTCAAGTGGGTCGAAAAGCAAGCCGCTGCCGGCAAACCGTGGTCTACCACCATAAGCCGATACATCCCGCCCGTGCAAGACTTGCAGCAAAAGCTGATGGACCTGCAATCACGCGTGGTCGTACCTTTGGATCAACTCAAAGACATCAACAAGCGCATGAATGCCGGCGAGCGCAGCTCTCGCGGTGCGAAGAAAGAAATGATTGAAGCCAACTTGCGTTTGGTCATTTCAATCGCCAAGAAATACACCAACCGTGGCTTGCAGTTCCTCGACTTGATCCAAGAAGGCAACATCGGTTTGATGAAGGCCGTGGACAAGTTTGAATACCGTCGCGGCTACAAGTTCTCGACCTACGCCACCTGGTGGATTCGCCAAGCCATCACGCGCTCCATCGCTGATCAAGCGCGCACCATCCGTATTCCGGTGCACATGATCGAAACCATCAACAAGATGAACCGCATCAGCCGTCAACACTTGCAAGAGTTTGGCTTCGAGCCCGATGCCAGCGTGTTGGCCGAGAAGATGGAAATCCCTGAGGACAAAATCCGCAAGATCATGAAGATCGCCAAAGAGCCGATCTCGATGGAAACACCGATCGGTGACGATGACGACAGCCACTTGGGTGACTTCATCGAAGACAGCGTTAACACCGCGCCGATCGAGGCCGCTATGCAAGCTGGCTTGCGCGATGTGGTGAAAGACATCTTGGATGGCCTCACCCCACGCGAAGCCAAAGTGCTGCGCATGCGCTTTGGTATCGAAATGGCGATGGACCACACCCTGGAAGAAGTGGGCAAACAGTTTGACGTCACGCGTGAGCGTATTCGTCAAATCGAAGCCAAGGCTTTGCGCAAGCTGAAGCACCCCAGCCGCAGCGACAAACTTCGCAGCTTCATCGACACGATGTAAGCCCACTGACTATCCGCTTTATGGCGGGATAAGAAAAAACACCGCCAGTTTGCACTGGCGGTGTTTTTGCTTGGGACGTCCGCCTAGAACTCTTCAGTATCTACCTCAGCAGTGCTGAGTACGTTGTAGCGCGCACCCTTGACTGTCTGAGGATTGATCAACGCTTCTAAGCGTTGCATGTGCTCAGGCGACAACACCACATCGGCGGCAGCCATGTTGTCTTCGAGGTGACGAATGTTTTGCGTACCTGGAATGGGAATGAGCTTGTTATCTTTGTGTAACAACCAAGCCAAGGCCAGTTGTGCGGGCGAGCAGCCTGCCTCGCGTGCGATGGCTTGATAGCCTTCAAACAAAGACAAGTTAACAGCATAAGTGTCGGCGGCAAAGCGCGGCATAGCGCGGCGAATGTCATTAGCAGCCAAGCTGCCTACATCGCGCAAATCACCACACAAAAAACCACGCGCCACGGGACTAAACGCAACAAACGTAGCAGCCAACTCTTCGCAAGCTTTGAGCACGGCAATTTCAGGGTTGCGTGTCCACAGCGAGTATTCGGTTTGCACAGCGGCAATGGGGTGCACCGCATGCGCTTTGCGCAGGGTAGTAGCTGAGACTTCGCTCAGGCCGATTTCGCGAATCTTGCCAGCACGCACAAGGTCGCTCAGGGCGCCCACGCTATCTTCGATGGGCACTTGTTTGTCCCAGCGGTGCAGGTAGTAGAGGTCGATCACATCTGTGCCCAAACGGGCCAAACTCTCTTCGCAATTTTGGCGAATTGCTTCGGGACGCCCATTAATCACTCGCTTCACACCCTCTGGAAACGACACACCGGCCATACCGCCTTTGCTGCAAAGGATGATTTGGCTGCGGTGCGCTTTGAGGGCTTTGCCCACTAACAACTCATTGGTGCCAAAGCCATACAAAGCCGCCGTGTCAAACATCGTCACACCGAGGTCTAGTGCGCGGTGAATGAGCGCTTCAGCCGCTTCAGGTGCTGGGGGTGCGCCGTAAGCGTGGCTAAGGTTCATGCAGCCAAGGCCAATGGCTGAAACGGTGTAGGGGCCGAGTTGGCGTTGTTTCATCGAAAGCGCGGCAGCTTATGAAGCGAGATTAACAGCGGCACGCAAGGCCAACAAATAGCTGTCTGCACCAAAGCCACTGATTTGACCGGATACAACTTCTGCGAACACAGATTTGTGGCGAAATTCTTCACGGGTGTGAATGTTTGACATATGCAGCTCAACAATTGGGCACGTCAAAATAGCCAAAGCATCTCGAATGCCATAGCTGTAATGCGTCCACGCACCCGCGTTGATCATCACAGCGTCAACACCATCAGTAAAAGCTTGATGAATTCGCTCACACATCTCACCTTCGTGATTTGTTTGAAAACAAGCAACCTCAGCACCTAACTCAACACCTAAAGTCTGCAAAGACTCATTGATTTCAGCCAAGGTGATCGTGCCGTATTGCACAGGATCACGCTTGCCAAACATGTTGTGGTTGATGCCGTGCAGCATAAGTATCTTCATAAAATCCTCGAACAAGTACAGAAATTATTTAACAGACAAAGTATAGAGCTGCGGGCCTGCAAAAACATCAGGCGTTGAGTTGCAACTCCAACTCATGCAACACCTTGTAGCAAGGCAGCACTTG
>NZ_JBBAOV010000040.1:0-3764 GCF_040401135.1 Limnohabitans sp.
TAGTGCCCACGTTCACGTGTGGCTTGGTACGTTCGAATTTTCCTTTTGCCATTTCTCGACTCCGAAAAAAAATAGGTCAATCACAAAAAATCTGGTGCCCTTGGCGGGAATCGGACCCGCGACCTCTCCCTTACCAAGGGAGTGCTCTACCACTGAGCCACAAGGGCAAATCAATTGATCGCTAATCAATCCTTTGAAAACCACAGGTGGAGCGGGAGACGGGAATCGAACCCGCGTCATTAGCTTGGAAGGCTAGGGTTCTACCATTGAACTACTCCCGCATCAGATCAGAACAGATCGTCACAGTTGCAGGCCTACCGGCGCATCTACTTGTTGGTTTTCGCTGGTGGAGGGGACTGGATTCGAACCAGTGTAAGCGTAAGCTAACAGATTTACAGTCTGCCCCCTTTAGCCACTCGGGCACCCCTCCGGCGAATCGCGAACTATAGCAGAGTTTTAGGGTATTCGCGAGTTTTGGAGCCCAAGCGACTCACAAAACCCAATCCAAACTCATCTCTCGTTGCATCAGCCAAGCGCTGGCCTGTGAAAAGTGACAGCAACCTATGAAAGGCCTTGGCGGACGCAAAGCAGACAAAGGCGATGGGTGATTGGCTTTGAGCACCAAAGCCTCTCTCTGACGCGCATCTGCGCCGCGCAAACCTACAAAACTAGGGGGTTGCGATCGGGTTTCGTGCGCAATCAACTCGGCTTTTTCTTGGGCATGACCACCCCAGAGCATATAAACACAGGCCGGCGCGTTCCGAGCCACCTCTGCCAGCAAAGCATCGGTCAACTGCTCCCAGCCGCGTTTGGCATGGCTGGCGGGCCGGCCGTCTTCCACCGTCAGGCAAGTGTTGAGCAACAAAACTCCACGCCGCGCCCACGCCTCCAATGATCCGCTTTTAGGCACCGGCTGGTTGAGATCACGTTGCAGTTCTTTGAAGATGTTGCGCAGAGAAGGAGGCGTCTTCTCGCCTGGAGCGACAGAGAAAGACAAGCCCTGCGCCTGATGTGCGCCGTGATAGGGGTCTTGACCAAGAATCACCACCTTCACCTGCGACAAGGGGGTGAGCTGCAATGCCCATAAAGGGTGTTTGGGATACACCACCGCGCCAGCATCGAGGCGTGTTTGGACAAATCCCGCCAACGACACGCCAGGTGCACTGCGCCAAAACGCATCCAACACGGGCTGCCAGTCAGGCTGAACAGGCCAATCTTGCGGCAGCCACCTGCTTAAGCAAGGTGCATTAGAGGCGGCCTTGGCGTGTTCAACTGCGTTGGCAGCTGCGGTGCCGCCAAACAAATCACCGTTCATTTGTTATGCAGCAAACAACTCAGCCAAGGCCTTGCCTGGATCGGGTGCGCGCATGAACGCCTCACCCACCAAGAAGGCATGCACATGGGCATCGCGCATCTTTTGCACATCGGCCTGTTGCAAGATGCCACTTTCGGTGATCAGCAATCGGTCTGCGGGCACATCTTTGAGCATGCCAATCGTGGTGTCGAGCGACACCTCAAAGGTGCGCAAGTTGCGGTTGTTGATGCCTATCAAAGGGGTTTTGAGTTTGAGCGCGCGTTGCAGCTCAGCTGCGTCATGCACCTCCACCAACACAGCCATGTCTAAGTTGCGTGCAATGGCTTCCATCTCGGCCATTTGCACGTCGGTCAAGCAGGCGGCAATGAGCAAGATGCAGTCTGCGCCCATCACACGCGCTTCGTACACCTGATACGGGTCGACCATAAAGTCTTTGCGCAGCACAGGCAAGTCGCACGAAGCGCGGGCTTGCTTGAGGTGGTCCACTTGGCCTTGAAAGAAGTCTTTGTCGGTCAACACCGATAAACATGCTGCGCCGTGTTCAGCGTAGCTTTGGGCAATGTCGGCAGGAATGAAGTCTTCGCGAATCACGCCTTTAGATGGGCTAGCTTTTTTGATCTCGGCAATCACGGCAGGCAAGCC
This sequence comes from Limnohabitans sp., assembly GCF_040401135.1. Classification (GTDB taxonomy): domain Bacteria; phylum Pseudomonadota; class Gammaproteobacteria; order Burkholderiales; family Burkholderiaceae_C; genus Limnohabitans. Next base: position 1,958 of record NZ_JBBAOV010000040.1, read on the forward strand.
TGCGGCAATCTTGGCGCGCAAAGCGCCCACAAAGTCGCGAGTAAGCACGCGGCTCTCAGCATCTGCCCGCATAGCCGGCAACGACTTGCGCTGCAACGCTGCCGCCACCTCTTGGTGTTTGACGGCGACGATTTGGTTCAAGATGTCTGACATGATTTCTTTCTAGCGCCTAGGCGCAAATTTAAGCCGCAGCGAGTTGATTCGCAGTGGCAATCAATTGATCGAGTTTGATTTTGGCGGCCCCCGAAGCCAAAACCTCACGCGCTCGCGCAATGCCGGCCTCGATGCTGCCTGCCACGTTTGCGGCATACAAGGCCGCCCCAGCATTGAGCACCACGATATCGTGAGCCGGTCCGGCTTGGTTGTCCAGCACGCCCAGCAACATGGCACGCGATTGCTCGGGCGTTTCAACGCGCAAAGCACGGTTGCCGCTCATGGCAAAGCCAAAGTCTTCGGGGTGTATTTCGTACTCACGCACTTTGCCGTCTTTCAACTCGCCCACTAAAGTGGATGCGCCCAAGGAAACTTCGTCCAAGCCATCACGGCCATACACCACCAAAGCATGCTCAGCGCCCAAACGCTCTAGTGCGCGTACTTGAATGCCCACCAAATCAGGATGGAACACGCCCATCAAAATATTAGGTGCACTGGCCGGATTGGTGAGAGGGCCCAAGATATTGAAAATGGTTCGCACGCCCAGTTCTTTGCGAACAGGGGCCACGTTCTTCATCGCGGGATGGTGATTGGGGGCAAACATGAAGCCAATGCCCACTGCGGCAATGCACTTGGCAATTTGCGCAGGCGGCAGGTTGATGTTGACACCTAAGCTCTCCAGCACGTCGGCGCTACCGCTTTTGCTGCTAACGCTGCGGCTGCCATGCTTGCTGACTTTGGCACCCGCCGCGGCCGCTACGAACATCGAGCAGGTTGAAATATTGAAGGTGTGCGAACCATCGCCACCCGTGCCCACGATGTCCACCATGTATGTGCGGTCTAGCACGTCGACCTTGGTCGAAAACTCGCGCATCACTTGTGCGGCGGCGGTGATTTCGCCAATCGTTTCCTTCTTCACCCGCAATGCGGTAATGAAAGCTGACATCAATACGGGCGACATTTCGCCCGACATGATGAGGCGCATGATGTGCAGCATTTCGTCGTGAAAAATTTCGCGGTGCTCGATGACGCGTTGCAGCGCCTCTTGGGGCGTGATGGCATTTGTGTTGGTATGTGTGGCGCTTGTCATAACCAGCCTTTACAGAAAGTTTTTTAGCATGGCATGGCCATGCTCGGTCAGTATGGATTCAGGGTGAAACTGCACACCTTGAATATCCAAGTCGGTGTGACGCACACCCATGATTTCGCCGTCATCCGTCCACGCCGTGACCTTGAGACACGACGGGCATGTCGCACGCTCAATCGCCAACGAGTGATAACGGTTCACTGTGAACTTCTCGGGCAGCCCGCCAAACATGCCCTCTTGCGTGGTAGTGATGACGCTGGTTTTGCCGTGCATCAACGCTTGCGCCCGAATGATCTTGCCGCCAAATGCTGCGCCAATGCTTTGATGGCCTAAGCACACGCCCAAGATGGGCAGCTTGCCCGCAAAGTGTTGAATGGCCGCCACCGAAATACCGGCCTCAGCAGGCGAGCAAGGGCCGGGCGAAATTACCAAACGGTCAGGCTGGCGTGCGGCAATGCCTTCGAGGGTGATTTCGTCGTTCCGAAACACCTCGACCTCTGCACCCAGCTCGCCGAAGTATTGAACGATGTTGAAGGTGAAGCTGTCGTAGTTGTCGACCATGAGGAG
>NZ_JBBAOV010000040.1:3864-20028 GCF_040401135.1 Limnohabitans sp.
CGAAGTATTGAACGATGTTGAAGGTGAAGCTGTCGTAGTTGTCGACCATGAGGAGCTTCATGACTGACCTCCATTTTGGATAGGGCGCAAGCGCTCAAACTCTCGCGCTTCGAAAGCGATGTAGGCCTCCATCATGTCGCGGTAGATGCGCTCCACCACGTCTGGGTGGCCGCCCTGCTCTAACGCTGCGGCTCTCACACGCTGAACAATGGCTTCGATGCGAGCTTCGTCGCGCACATCACTGACATTGGTTTTGATACGCGCTGCGTGCGTCATATACGCACCACGCTCCACCAGTAAGGGCACGAGGATGTCATCCAAAGCGTCGATGTGTTGACGCACTTCTTGCATAGAAGCGCAGTGCTTGGCCTTGTGTATTGCTTGCGTCATTCCAAGCCCTCCTCTACCAATTCGCTGGCACGCAACAAGGCACGCGCCTTGTGTTCTGTTTCTCTCCACTCCAACTCGGGCACCGAGTCGGCCACCACACCGGCGGCAGCTTGCACATAGAGCGTGTCGTTTTTGATGATGCCCGTACGAATGGCAATCGCCACGTCCATGTCGCCCGCAAAGCTGAGGTAACCACATGCGCCGCCGTACAAGCCACGCTTGATGGGTTCGAGCTGGTCAATCAACTCCATCGCATGCACCTTGGGTGCGCCGGTCAGTGTGCCGGCAGGAAATGTAGCCTTGAGCACATCCATGCTGGTGAGCGGCTGGCCGTCTGCGCCGTCCAACAACAAGCCTTCCACGTTGCTCACGATGTGCATCACATGGCTGTAACGCTCCACCACAAACGCCTCGGTCACTTTGACACTTCCTATTTTGGCGATGCGGCCGATGTCGTTACGAGCGAGGTCAATCAACATGACGTGCTCGGCGCGCTCTTTGGGGTCGTTGATCAGCTCGATCTCTGCCGCCTTATCCGCCTCAGGCGTCGCGCCGCGTGGACGGGTGCCCGCCAGCGGCCGAATGGTGATTTTTTGGCCTTCAGGCGTGGACTCTTGGCGCACCAAAATCTCGGGCGAAGCACCCACCACGTGGGCGTCGCCGAGGTTGTAGTAATACATGTAGGGGCTTGGATTCAAAGAACGCAGCGCACGGTACAGCGACAGCGGGCTGGCGGTGAACTTCTTTTGGATGCGCTGGCCCACTTGCACTTGCATGAAGTCGCCTGCTGCAATCAAGTCTTTGGCGCGAAGCACAGCCGCCAAGTAATCGTCTTTCGCAAAGCTGCGCTCAGCGGGATGGCTGGCACATGGCGCAATCGAGGGTGCTTGTGCTGGTTCTTTTAAACAAAGCTTGAGCTCTGCCAAACGTGCCTGTGCTTTAACGTAGGCATCGGTTTGCGCGGGGTCTGCGTAGACGATGAGCGAAAGCTTGCCTGAGAGGTTGTCGATTACCGCCAACTCTTCGGTTTGCAGCAGCAAGATGTCGGGCATGCCCAAGTCATCAGGCGGGCACGAGTGGATCAATTTCTTTTCGATGTGGCGCACTGTGTCGTAGCCAAAGTAGCCTGCCAAGCCACCGCAGAAACGAGGTAGGCCTTGACGCAACGCCACCTTGAAACGTTTTTGGTAATCGGCCACAAAATCGAGCGGGTTGCCAGCGTGGGTTTCCACCACCATGCCATCGGTCACCACGTCGGTCTTCGCCTCTGAGCCAAAACCACTGGCACGAAGCAATGTACGGGCGGGCAATCCAATAAAGCTATAGCGACCAAAGCGCTCGCCCCCCACCACGGACTCCAACAAAAAGCTGCGCTCGCCCTTGTTTTGCACATGGGCCAGCTTGAGATACAGCGAGAGCGGGGTTTCTAAGTCGGCAAAGGCCTCGGCCACCAACGGGATACGGTTGTAACCCTCTTGGGCCAATTGTTTAAATTCGATTTCGGTCATTGTGAGCCTCCACAGCTCTGCCCCATTCAGTTTGGGGCGTTCATTCGGACAAGTGCTGAGCAGCATGCTTCAGCGCGGGCACACCATCAGTCAGAACTGAGTGTGCTTTTAGACAAGCGCAAAACATGGCGTACGCCAGGGCCAAGCTCCCCGGTCATGACAACCTGTAACAGTGCTGCGGTGAATGAACATGGCTTCAGTTTATCAAAGGCTCAGCCAGCCTTTTTAAGGGCTTGGGCAATGTCGACCAAGCTGTCCACATGGGCATCGGCATCCACCGCATCCACGGGCTCGCCGTGGTTGTAGCCGTAGCGCACCAACACAACGGGGCAGCCCGCCGCACGCGCCGCTTGAGCATCGTTGCTGGAGTCACCCACCATCAAGGCCTGCCATGGTTTGACACCCAAAGCCTCGCAGGTTCTGAGCAACGGCAACGGGTCTGGCTTTTTGCGCTCAAAGCTGTCGCCGCCAAACACATGGGTAAAAAAGTGGTCCAGCCCTTTTGCTTGCAACAAAGGCTTGGCAAACGACAAAGGCTTGTTGGTGAGGCACGCCAGTTGCAAGCCTGCATCGCGCAACAGATGCAAACCCTCCACAACGCCCGGATACACGGCTGCAAATTCGCCGTTGATGGCGAGGTAGTGTTGTTGGTAACGTTGCCAAGCAGCTTCGTACAGGTTTTCCACTGTGCGTGCATCGCACACCTGAGCCAACCCCTTCACCTCGGGCAAAGCCAGTTGATGCGCCAGCACCGAGCGAATCAAATGCTCAGAGCCTTTGCCCACCGTAAGTTCAACCAAAGCCCGCGTGACGGGCGGCAAATCTAGATCGTGAAGTGCGCGATTCAACGCCACCTCAAAGTCGCCCAAGGTGTCAACCATCGTGCCGTCAAGGTCGACGATGGCGGCTTGAATGTGAGTCGATGCAAAAACTATATCCAAATACGAACCTCAAGTTAACGCAGAAACAAGAAGGGGCGTCCGTGACGCCCCTTGGATCAAGTCAGTGGGTTCAAGCTTGGTCCACCGCTTTGACCATGTCTTCCACCACCTTCTTGGCGTCGCCAAACACCATCATGGTTTTGTCCATGTAGAACAACTCGTTGTCTAGACCGGCATAGCCAGAGGCCATCGAACGCTTGTTCACAATGACGGTCTTGGCCTTGTAGGCCTCCAAGATAGGCATGCCGTAAATGGCACTGCCTTTTTCCAACGCAGCTGGGTTCACCACGTCGTTCGCACCCAAGACGATGGCCACATCCACTTGGCCAAATTCGCCGTTGATGTCTTCCATCTCGAACACTTGGTCGTAGGGCACTTCTGCTTCGGCCAACAACACGTTCATGTGACCTGGCATGCGACCCGCCACGGGGTGGATGGCGTACTTCACGCTGATGCCTCTGTGCATCAGCTTCTCGGCCAACTCGTTGACTGCATGCTGCGCACGCGCCACGGCCAAACCGTAGCCAGGGACGATGACCACGGACTCGGCATTGGCCAAAATGTAGGCCGCATCGTCGGCGCTGCCGCTCTTCACAGGGCGTTGCTCTTGTGAACCCGCCACAGCCGTGACGGCCTCTGCCCCAAAGCCACCCAAGATCACGCTGAAGAACGAACGGTTCATCGCCTTGCACATGATGTAACTCAGAATCGCGCCCGAACTACCCACCAACGAACCCGCAATGATGAGCATGCTGTTGTTGAGCGAGAAGCCAATGCCCGCAGCCGCCCAGCCCGAATAGCTGTTAAGCATGGACACCACCACGGGCATGTCCGCGCCGCCAATCGGGATGATGATGAGCACACCCATGACAAACGACAAAGCCAGCATGGCAAAAAAGGCGGTCCAATCCTCGGTCACCACAAACATCAAGCCCAAGCCCACAGTGACCAAGCCCAAGACTAGGTTGAGCATGTGTTGGCCTGCAAAGCTCACAGGCGCGCCTTGGAACAAACGGAATTTGTATTTCCCCGAGAGCTTGCCAAACGCGATGACTGAGCCGCTGAAGGTGATCGCACCGATGGCTGCACCTAGGAACAACTCAAAGCGGTTACCCGCAGGAATCGGGTAGCGCTGCATCATCTCTGTGATGACGATGCCCGAAGCCGTCTGCACTTTGGTAATCACCTCTTGAGGTGCCGCTGTGATGCCAAACGCCCAAGGCTCAGCCACTGCGGCCACGCCAATGAACACCGCAGCCAAACCAATCATGCTGTGCATAAAGGCCACCAGTTCTGGCATCTTGGTCATTTCCACGCGTTGCGCCATGAGAGTGCCAGCACCGCCGCCCACCACCAAGCCCAACAACACCCAGCTCATGCCAGCGCCAGAGCCTGATAGCTTGACGATCAAGGCTGCGGTGGTGATGACCGCGATGGTCATGCCCGTCATACCAAACACGTTGCCGCGAATGGAGGTGGTGGGGTGGCTCAAGCCTTTGAGCGCTTGAATAAAACACACGCTCGCCACCAAGTACATCAAGGTGACGAGGTTCATTGAAACAAAGTCCATGTTCATGCTTTGTCTCCTGAAGCAGCCACTGCTTTAGCGGGCTTGTCTTTTTTGCGGAACATTTCCAACATACGACGGGTGACCATAAAACCACCAAACACGTTGACCGCAGCCAGCGCCACAGCCAGCACACCCATGGTTTTACCCAAGGTGGTTTCGGTCATCGCAGCAGCCAACATAGCACCCACGATGACGATAGCCGAGATGGCATTGGTCACAGCCATCAGGGGCGTGTGCAATGCTGGGGTGACAGTCCACACCACGTGGTAACCCACGTAGATGGCCAGCACAAAAATAATCAAGTTGACGAGGGTGGGGGAAACTGCATCCATTTTTTTATTCCTCGAATTTATTTCTTCACCACCGCACCATCGCGGGTGACTAGGCAAGCGGCCACGATATCGTCTTCAAGGTCGATGTGCAAAGCACCTTCTTTGTTGATGACGAGCTTCAAAAAGTCAAGCACGTTGCGGGCGTAAAGCGCACTGGCATCAGCGGCCACCAAGGCGGGCAAGTTGGTCTCGCCTACCAGGGTAACGCCATGCTTGATGACGGTCTTGCCAGCCTCGGTCAGCGGGCAGTTGCCGCCCACACCATCGGCGCCTTTGCCAGCAGCGATGTCGATGATGACGGCACCAGGCTTCATGGCCTTGACCATGTCTTCTGTCACCAGTACGGGGGCAGCGCGACCTGGGATAAGGGCGGTGGTGATAACGATGTCAGCCAGCGCCACGCGTTTGGCCACTTCCACCTTTTGGCGATCCAGCCAGCTTTGTGGCATGGGTCGGGCGTATCCGCCTACGCCTTCAGCGGCGTCTTTTTCTTCTTGGCTTTCGAACGGCACGTCGATGAATTTGGCGCCGAGAGACTCGACTTGTTCTTTCACACTGGGGCGCACGTCGGTGGCTTCAATCACAGCGCCCAAGCGCTTGGCCGTGGCAATGGCTTGCAAGCCCGCCACGCCCACACCCAGAATGACCACGCGTGCGGCCTTGACCGTACCCGCTGCCGTCATCAGCATGGGGAAGAAACGTTGGTATTTGTCAGCAGCCAGCATGACGGCTTTGTAGCCTGCGATGTTGGCTTGGCTCGAAAGCACGTCCATGCTTTGTGCACGGGTCGTGCGAGGTGCTGCCTCAAGCGCAAAACCCGTCGCACCTGCCGTTGCCAAGCGCTGCAAAGCTTCTGCATTGAAAGGCTCCAACATGCCAACCACCGTGCTGCCCGATTTGATGAACGAGGCTTCGACGGCTTCCGGTGAGCGAACTTTGAGCACCACGTCTGAAGACCAAGCACCCGCCGCGTCCACGATATGAGCGCCAACCGCCTCGAAAGCAGCATCTGGCAGGCTAGCTGCAACACCAGCACCCGTTTGCACGCGAACGGTATGGCCTTGTGAAATTAGTTTTTTGGCCGTTTCAGGCGTCACGGCTACACGAGCCTCGCCTGACGTTGTTTCGGCGGGAATACCCATCGTGAGTGACATTCGACTTCTACCTTTTTGATGAATGCTTCAGCTGTACCAGCTTGAACTATAAACAACTCATCATTAAACCTTATTTCGCCATGCTCGACCAGTTTGGTTAACCCTAGCCATGACCCTCAGGCGCAACGCACGCCCAACATTTAAGCCAAAGCTACCCGCATTTGGTCAACCACCGCCTTGTAGTCGGGCTTGCCAAAAATCGCGCTGCCCGCCACAAAAGTATCTGCCCCCGCATCGGCCACTTGGCGAATGTTGTCTGGCTTGATGCCGCCGTCCACTTCGAGGCGAATGTCTTTGCCGCTGCGCTCAATCCACTTGCGCGCCAGCTCGACCTTGCGCAGCGCCGAGTCGATGAAGCTTTGGCCACCAAAGCCAGGGTTGACGCTCATGATGAGGATGAGGTCAATCTCGTCAATCGTCCACTCCAACACATCCAGTGGCTCGGCGGGGTTGAACACCAAACCGGCTTTCACCCCCTGGCTCTTGATGGCTTGGATGCTGCGGTGAACATGGGCACTGGCATCGGGGTGAAAGCTGATGTAATCCGCGCCTGCCTCGGCAAACGAAGCAGCCAAGGCATCCACCGGCGAAACCATCAAGTGCACATCAATCGGCACGGCCACGCCCGCTGGCGTTTTGGCATGCGGCTTTAAGGCTTGGCAAATCATGGGGCCGAACGTGAGGTTGGGCACATAGTGGTTGTCCATCACGTCGAAGTGAATCCAGTCAGCACCCGCGGCGATGACGTTTTTCACCTCGTCACCCAAACGGGCGAAGTCGGCAGACAAGATGGAGGGGGCGATATTGAATTTTGGGCGTGGGCTGGTCATGGGGTGATTATTTCATCCAAAATCACCCCATGCTGCGTTATAAATTCCAAGTCGAAGTTCTCCCCCAATACCTTCCTGAGCAATCCGACCCAGACGGCAGCTTGTTTATGTTTGCGTACACCATCACCATTACGAACGTGGGCAATGTGGCGGCGCAACTTATTTCACGCACATGGAATGTGAACGATGCCCAAGGCATTCACGAAAAAATCAAAGGCTTGGGCGTCGTGGGCCACCAGCCCTTGCTGCAGCCCGGTGAGCAGTTTGAATACACCAGTGGCACCCGCCTGCGCACGCCCACGGGCACCATGCACGGCAGCTACTTTTGCGTGGCCGAAGATGGCGAAAAGTTTGATGTAGACATCCCCATGTTTGTGTTGGATGCACTGAGCGATGCCCCTGGCAAACGCAATATGCACTGAGCACCATGGGCGAATTTGACTTAATCGAGCGCTACTTTAAGCGCCCCACCCACAAAGCAGCCTTGGGCGTGGGCGACGACTGCGCCTTGCTTAAACCCACCGAAGGCATGCAACTGGCCGTGTCCAGCGACATGCTGGTAGAAGGCCGACACTTCATAAGCACTGTTGACCCCGCCCGCTTGGGCCACAAGGCATTGGCTGTGAACCTAAGCGATTTGGCCGCCGTAGGCGCAGAGCCTTTGGCTTTCACCCTCGCCTTGTCGCTACCGCGCGTGGATGAGGCATGGCTGGCTGGCTTTTCTAGCGGCATATTGCGCTTGGCCGATGAACACGGCTGCGAGTTAGTGGGCGGCGACACCACCCAAGGCCCGCTGAACATTTGCATCACCGTGTTTGGCGAAGTGCCCCCAGGTGATGCGCTGCTGCGCCAAAACGCACAAGTGGGCGACGACATTTACATCAGCGGCACAGTGGGCGATGCACGCTTGGCGCTTGAAGTGTTTCGCGGCACGCACAGCGTTTCGGCTGAAGCGTTCGCGCAAGCCCGCTTACGCATGGAGCAACCCACACCCCGCGTGACACTGGGCACAGCACTGCGCGCCGTGGCCAACGCCGCCATTGACGTCAGCGATGGTTTGCTAGGCGACTTGGGCCACATCCTCAAACGCTCTGGCGTGGGCGCGCAGATTGACACCGGCTGGCTACAAACCGCGGGCAGTTTTGGCGATGCAAGGTTGCCCGCAGGCATCACGTCGACACTTGCTGAAGTGCCTTGGAACAAACGCTTAGAACTCGCCCTGTCTGGCGGTGACGACTACGAGCTGTGCTTCACCGCGCCCGTCAACCAACGCGAGCTGGTGCACGCCGCGGCTTGGGAAACAAATACACCCGTCACACGCATTGGCCGCATCACACAAACGCAAGGCTTGGAAGTGCTCGACCCCCAAGGCCAGCCGATTGCCAAACGCTTTGCGTCGTTTGACCACTTTGCCTGAAAACCCAGCTGACATGACTGACTTCATTCCGCCGATCAACCGCCACTTTTTAATGTCTCACCCTGCGCACTTCATCGCGCTGGGCGCGGGCTCAGGCTTGTCGCGCTTGGCGCCAGGCACCGCGGGCACGCTGTGGGCTTGGGCGGTGTTTTTGCTCTTGCAAATTTGGCTCACGCCGCTACAAATGGGCGTGCTGATTGCGGCGTTCACCTTGATCGGCTGGTGGGCTTGCACAGTCACCGCACAAAACATGGGCGTTGCCGACCCTGGCGCGATTGTGTGGGACGAGGTGATTGCGTTTTGGTTGGTGCTGTGGCTGATCACGCCCGCCACATTTTGGGGCCAGCTGGGCGCGTTTATTTTGTTTCGCTACTTTGACATTGCCAAGCCTGGACCTGTGCGCTGGGCTGACAATGTTTTCAAGGGGTTTGGTTGGCGCGGTGGTTGGGGCATCATCTTTGATGACTTGATGGCTGCGTTTTGCACCTTGCTAGTCATTGCCATTTGGAGGTCGTTATGAGCGCGCATACATTGACAGAACAACTCGCCGACGTGCTGCAACAACACGGCTGGATGCTAGCCACAGCCGAGAGTTGCACTGGCGGCATGATTGCGGCCAGCTGCACAGATTTAGCAGGCTCTAGCCATTGGTTTGAACGCGGTTTTGTGACCTACTCCAACGAAGCCAAGCACGACATGCTGGGTGTCGACTCCGCCTTGATCGCTGAGCACGGCGCGGTGAGCCAAGCAGTGGCGCAAGCCATGACGCTGGGCGCGATGCGCCGATCACATGCGCAAGTGACACTGGCCGTCACTGGCGTTGCAGGCCCCACTGGCGGCTCGGCCGACAAACCCGTGGGCACTGTTTGGTTTGCGTGGGCCACGCCCAGCGATGCAGGCCCCACGCTGGGCGCTGAAACAGCTTGGGTCAAAACAGAGTTGATGCACTTCAGTGGCGACCGTGCAGCGGTGCGTGAAGCCACGGTGCAACATGCGCTGAAAACTTTGCTGGATTTGCTGCAACAGCACTGAGGCGCTCTCGCTCTGACACTCGCCGCAAGCGGGTGACTTACATCTCAACCGGGCAGAGCTGTCGGAAACACCTTCCCCACCGCCACACCCAAACGCGCCATGCGGTTACGCATGGTCAACACGGCTTTGTCTTTGCTAATAAGTTGGGTTTTGTGCTCGGCCGCGAGATCGATGAACTTTTGGTCATCCCCGTCTTTGCATATAAACAAAGCTTTTGCTGCAATGGGCATCAACTGCGCATACGCATCAAACTGCGCCAAGATGACTTGCGCGGTGATCTGGCTAAACGCCAAACGCTTGACAATATGGGTGTAGGCCAACACGCGCTCAAGCTCATCACGCATGACTTGCGTGGCTAGCCATTGCACGGTTTTGGTTTCTAGCGCCTCTTGCAATGCGGCGGTCGCTGGGTCTTTGTAAAGCCACAGATCGAGCACGATGTTGGTGTCGAGCACCACGCGTGTGGATGGAAGCTTGACAGGCGGAAGCTTGACAAGCTCGCCAAGTTCATCTCTCTCAACCCCCATCACTTCACCGCTCACGACGGCGCTGGCCCATGGCCCTCGTCAACCTGCGCATCAGAGGCCTGAGCATCGTTGGGCTTGTTACGCATCGAACCCGCACGCAAGTCAAAGCGGAACATGCGGCACTCAATCGGGCCGTTCCACATGGGGACGCGACGCGATTCTTTGAAGCGCATGCGACTGGGCAGCTTGAGGTCTGGCGTCAGCATCCAAGCGGTCCACCCGGCGTAGTTTTTCTTCCAGTGGCTGGCCAACTGGGCAAAGAAATCGCCGCCATCTTCAGTCTGTGCAATGTCGCGCGCGCCAAAGCGGGGCACGTCGTCGCGCAGCATGCCGTTGTCATTGCCTTCGCTATTTCCGCCACCGCCACCACCAAATGCTTCGTCGTCAAAACCAGCATCACCGTTTTGATTCACGTCTTCGTAGGGCGACACATAGTCGGTGGGGGGTGAATAACGCGCACGGCGCGCCGCACCCGCAATACCGGCAGCTTCGATACGCTCGCCATACGGTGGATTGACCAGCATCACGCCCGGCGCTTCGCTGGGGGGCATACGCTGCAAGGCATCGCCGCCGCGCAGTTGCACGGCGTGGGCCACGCCTGCACGCTCGGCATTGCGTTGCGCAAAGTCGACCATACGGAAGGCCACGTCGCTGCCAAACACTTCGGCACGCGGCTCACACTCTTGGGCGCGAGCGTTATCGAGCAAGCCGTGCCAAACGTGTTCTTGGTAAGGAATGAGTTTTTGGAAACCAAATTTGCGCATGGAACCCGGCGCGATGTTGCAGGCAATTTGCGCCGCTTCAATTGCAATCGTGCCGCTACCGCAACAGGGGTCATACAGCGGCACGCCTTGGGCCATAAGTCCTGCTGGGTTGCCCGGTGTGCCGTCGCCTTGACTCCAGCCGCTCGCGGCCAACATGGCGGCGGCAAGGGTTTCTTTCAAAGGCGCATCGCCTTTGTCGGCACGCCAACCGCGTTTGAACAGGGGCTCGCCCGAGGTGTCGATGTAGAGCGTGCAGTTCTCAGTGGTCAAGTGGGCATAGATGCGGGCATCGGGCCACTGGGTGTTGACGTCGGGGCGCACACCAAATTTGTGGCGAAAGCGGTCGGCCACCGCGTCTTTGATTTTGAGCGCCGCAAAATTCAAGCTTTTGAGCGGGCTGTGCTGGGCGGTGATTTCGATCTTGAAGGTCTCTTTAGGCGAGAACCACAGTTCCCAAGCCACTTCGCCCGCAGCGCGGTAAAGGTCTTCTTCTTGACGGTATTGGGTGTGCGACAACTCGACCAATACGCGTTGCGCCAAGCGGCTGTGCAAGTTGAGCTGCAACACATCGCGCCACGAGGTGCGCACCATCACCCCCGCACGAAAGGCGCGAATGTCGTCGTCGCCCACGCCGGTGATGCGACGCACTTCCTCAGCCAAATAGGATTCAACACCTGCCGCACAGGGCAAGAAAAGATGCAATTGATTCATAGGGTTCTTAAAGCGCTTTGCGCAGAGTCGTGGGCGCAATACGCAGCGCTTCACGGTATTTGGCGACGGTGCGGCGTGCGCACTCGATGCCTTGCTCTTTGAGCATTTCAGAGAGCTGATTATCCGACAGCGGCTTTTTGGGGCTCTCGCTGGCCACAAATTGCTTGATCAGTGCGCGCACTGCCGTGCTAGATGCGTTGTTGCCGCTGTCGGTCTCTAGCCCCGAACCAAAGAAATACTTGAGCTCGAAAGTGCCAAAGGGCGTGTTCATGTATTTGTTGGTGGTCACACGGCTGATGGTGGATTCGTGCAAGCCCAGCTCTTCGGCAATTTCGCGAAGCACCATGGGGCGCATGGCAAGTTCGCCGTGGATAAAGAAGTTTTTCTGGCGCTCAGCAATGGCGTTGCTCACGCGCAAGATGGTGTCAAAGCGCTGCTGAATGTTCTTGATAAACCAACGCGCCTCTTGCAAGCGTTGTTGCAAGCCCGCATGGTTGTCGCCCTTGCCGCCTTTGAGGGCGTTGGCATAAATATCGTGCACGCGCAAACGAGGCATCACATCGGGGTTGAGCGCGACCTTAAATTTAGGCGCATCAGTGGACTTGCCCACGCGTGTGACCAACACATCGGGCACCACCACATGGCGCTCCACATCGGCAAAGCGACGACCGGGCTTGGGCTCTAGGCGACCGATCAGTGCAATGGCAACTTTCACGTTAGCTTCGCTGTCGCCCACGATGACGGCCAAGCGTTTGAAATCGCGCTTGGCCAGCATCTCCATGGGCTGCTTGCACATCAAAACGGCGGTGCCGCGCACTTGCAGCGCCTCTTCGCCCTTAGGTTCCAAGGCCTTGAGTTGCAACGTCAAACACTCGGCCAAATCGCGTGCGCCCACGCCCACGGGCTCTAGGCTTTGCAGCAGCGATAAAGCCACTTGAAAACGGTGTTCAAGCTCTTCGATTTGTTCTTCGTCGTCATTACCCAAACCTTCGGCCAAACTGCGCAGCGTGTCTTCAAGGTAGCCGTCGTCGTTCAGGTTTTCTATCAGGTAGCGCAGGGCGGCAGTGTCGGTGGGGCTGAGGCGCAGCGAAAGTGCTTGGCGGTGCAAAAACGAGGTAAGCGACTCTTGCATGCGCGCCAGCTCGGTGGCGTCTGCGGTGTCGCTGTCGGCGGTGTTGTTGTTATTGCTGGCGGGTGCGTCGCCACCCCACTCGGAGTCGTCGGGAGAGAACTCCACGCTGCCGTCGCCATCCCAGCTTTCGGCAATACCGTCCACGCTGGGCTCGGTGTCGCTGGCAGTGTTGTCCACGCTGATTTCAGACATGCCGCCGTCCATAGACGGCACTTCGCGAATGGGCTCAAGCTCTTCGTCGCGGGCGGGGACATCGGCTTTGTCAAGTCCAAACTCTTCGCGCGGTGCCTCTTCAAAGTCTTTGTCGAGAAACGGGTTCTCATCAAGCATTTGCTCAATCTCTTGGCTCAACTCTAGGGTCGACAGCTGCAACAACCGAATCGACTGCTGCAACTGGGGCGTGAGCGCCAGATGTTGCGAAACGCGGAGTGATAAGCCTTGTTTCATGCCTGATCACATTCGGAAATGTTCGCCGAGGTAGACGCGTCGAACGTCTGCGTTCTCGATGATTTCTCGCGGCGTGCCCTGCGCCAGTACACGGCCATCGGAGATGATGCACGCATGGTCGCAAATACCCAGCGTTTCACGCACGTTATGGTCGGTGATGAGCACACCCATGCCACGCGCTTTCAAGAAACCAATGATGCGTTGAATCTCAATCACCGCAATCGGGTCAATGCCAGCAAACGGCTCATCCAACAAAATGAAGCGCGGATTGGTGGCCAAGGCACGGGCAATTTCCACACGGCGACGCTCGCCCCCCGATAAAGCCAGTGCAGGCGACTCACGCAAATGGTCAACGCGCAGCTCTTGCAAGAGCGCGCTCAAACGTTTTTCAATCTCAGCGGGCTCAAGGGCGTTGCCATCCTCATCGCGCTGCAGTTCCAACACTGCACGCACGTTCTCCTCCACATTGAGCTTGCGAAAGATCGACGCCTCTTGCGGCAAATAGCTCAAGCCCAAACGCGAGCGGCGGTGAATGGGTAAGTGGGCCACGGGCTCACCATCAATCGTGATGCTGCCGCCGTCAGCTCGCACCAAGCCAACGATCATATAAAAAGAGGTGGTTTTTCCTGCGCCATTAGGGCCAAGCAAACCCACCACTTCGCCCTTTTTTACTGAGATCGACACATCGTGCACCACCTTGCGGCTGCCATAGGCTTTTTGCAAGTGGCGGGCTTCCAATCGACTCTCTGTCGCGTCTGACGTTTGTAAAGGTAAAAGGGGTTCGGTCACTGTTTGTCCAATGTCTTCGTGCGGGGTGCGAGCACAGCCTTGACCCGACCACTGCCTGCCTTGCCATCTTCTGCGTTGCGCTGCCCATCGATGCTGAACACATCTGTCAGGTTTTCATAAATGATGAGTTTGCCGGTCATGGTGTCGTTCAACACCGGGCCACGGTAGCGACGCACTTCGGCGTTGTCGATGAGCTTGATGCGATCAGCCTTGCCATCAAACTCGATACGCAAGGCTTCGCCTTCCATGAACTCGTCATTGCCTTCCCGCTTCTGGCGAAAAAAGGCGCGTTTGTTGGGCTCGGGAAGGATGACGCCCGCTTGATAGCCGTCGGCGTCTTGACGCATCTCGATGCGGGCACCGCGCATCACCATCGTGCCTCGGGTCAACACAGCACGGCCCGTGAAAATGCTCACCTGCTTAAGCTCGTCATGCAACAAGCTGTCAGCTTCAATCTGTGTAGGCTTATCGCGATCTGCTTTTTCCGCCGACGCCGCCACCGGCACGATGGCCATCAGTAACGCGAGTAAAAATGAAGCAAGTGAAGTCAAGGCACGAATATTGCTATTTAAAGTTGTTGGCATTCTAACCAGCAAGAGTAGCAATTCGATAGTTGACTTGATGTGGCTTAGCGGCCGCGACGCACTTCACCAATCAGGTATTCGGCCACTTGCAGAGCGCGGCCCATGGTTTGACTGAGTGAGCCATCGGTGTAGAAACGACCCGCAATGCCCAAGGCCGGCACGCCCTGCACCTTGAACGACTCTTGCATCTGGGTGGCACGACGCGCCTTGGTCGAAACACCAAAGCTGTTGTAAGTGTCCAAAAACTTTTGCTCAGGCAAACCATTTTTACCAGCCCATGCGGCCAAGGCTTGCGCGGTGTTGAGCTGCAGACGCTCGTTATGAATGGCGTGGAACAACTTGCCGTGCATGACGTCAAGCATGTTGAGCGACTCAAACACGTAATAAGCGCGTTGCTGCGCTTCAAAGTCGTCACGAAAACGCACGGGCATGCGCTGCACCACCACGTCTTTGGGGGCAGCCTTCACCCAAGCTGCGAACTGCGGCTCGAAAGAGTTGCAATGCGGACAGCTGTACCAAAAGAATTCGATCAACTCAATCTTGCCCGCACCCAAATCGGTGGGCACGCGTTTGTCGAGCGACAAATAATCTTTGCCTTCAACCGGCTTGACAGCAGCCACAGGGCCTTGGGACTGAGCAGCCAAAGGCAAGCCTGCAACAGCGGCGGCGCCAACAGCGGCCAAAGAAAAATCACGACGTTTCATGGGTTACCTCTTGGTATTTAACGTTGCACCCGCACCATGGCGGAATCGATGTGAGCGGCTTCTAGCTTGGCCCTTACGCGCTCGGCTTCTACTTTGTCCATGGGGCCCACGCGCACTCGGTATACCGTGCGCCCGCCTTGATCGCGTTCGCTAATTTTGGCATCCAAACCGAGCATCACGGTTTTGGCACGCTGCGTCTCAGCCTCGTCATTGCTGCGGTAGGCGCCCGCTTGTACAAAGTAGATGAATGGGTCAGTGTAGACAGGCTTGGGTTCAGCCGACTTCACTTTGGCCAAATCGCCCAAAGGGTCTGCACTCGTGGGGTCAACTTTAGCCGCTGCATCTTGTTTGGGTTCAGGCTTGGTGTCGGCCTTGGCGTCGGCCTTGGACTCATCCACTTTGTCGCCAGGCTTGGCGCCCTTCTTGCCATACAGCGGCGCGTTCGGGTCCCAGTCTTTGTTTTTCTCGGCTTCGGCAGCATCTGAATCGGCCGATCGGGTTTGACCTTTGGTCAAGAACGGGATTGGCATCTTGGTGACATAAATGGCCGCCCCTAGCGCCACCGCCAAACCCACGACCAAACCGATGATGAAGCCCACCAAAGTACCGCCGCGCTGCTGATTCATACGCATCAAAATCTCCGTCGTGTTTACATGCTGGCAGGGGCTGAAACGCCCAACACCGCCAAGCCATTGTGCAGCACCTGCGCGGTGGCGGCGACCAAGGCCAAGCGCGCCTGCTTGACTGCCACGTCATCCACCAAGATGCGCTCGGCATCGTAATAGCTGTGGTAGCTGGCCGCAAGATCTCGCAAGTAAAAGGTTACATCGTGTGGCGCAAAGTCGGTCGATGCGGCGGTCAACATGGCCGGGTACTTGGCCAACTGCAGCATGAGGGCTTGGGCTTGTGGGCTCTCCAGCGCTGACAAGTTGACTGTTTGCAACGAGGCCACATCACCACCGTCTTTGTCAGTCCAGGCACGCAGCACCGAGCAAATGCGGGCGTGAGCGTATTGAACGTAGTACACGGGGTTGTCGTTGTTCTTTTGCATGGCCAAGTCCACGTCGAAGGTGTACTCAGTGTCAGGCTTGCGGCTTAACAAGAAGAAGCGCACCGCGTCTTTGCTGGTCCACTCAATCAGGTCGCGCAAGGTCACGTAACTGCCAGCGCGTTTGGAAATTTTCACCTCCATGCCCGCACGCATCACGCGCACCATGGTGTGCAACACGTAATCGGGGTAGCCGGCGGGAATGCCCACATGGGCGGCTTGCAAACCCGCGCGCACGCGGGCAATCGTGCCGTGGTGGTCCGTGCCTTGAATGTTGACCACCT
>NZ_JBBAOV010000041.1:0-19801 GCF_040401135.1 Limnohabitans sp.
ATCATTTCAGGCACTGCAATTTTCGAAAACACCGCCACAGAGGACAAGCTGGATCCCGAGCAAGCCCCAAAAATAGCCGAAGAATAAACAGTGGCTACCCCCAAACCGCCAGGCACTCGGCCAAACCAAGCTTTGGCGGCGTCATAAGCGTCTTTGCCCAGATCGGCGTAATAGGCCAAAGTGCCCATCAAAATAAACAAGGGCAAAGCTGCCAGCGTGAAATTAGACGTATAGGTGAACATCCCCGTGGGAATAAATTTGAAAGCAGCATCAATCGGATAAACGATAAGCATGCCGCTTAGGCCCACGATGCTCATGGCGTAAGCGATAGGAACTCTCAACAAGCTCAGCGCAAGAAAGACGACGAAGCCAAGTATTCCGATAGTCAATTGGTCCATATAGATGCCTGTTTAGTGAGTGAGAGTGGGGGCGCCAGCTTGGCGCAAAGGCATCGATTCAGAAAAAGCCGGATGTTCCATCAAAGCTTGGTGAATGGCCGTGACGCGCGGCAAATCAACCAATTCGCAACCAAAAAATCCGGCACCGATAACCTGTGACGCCAGACACAAATCAGCCACCGTAATTTGATCGCCGTGGCTGTAACGGCCGGCCCGTGGGTCTTGTGACAAGGCGCGCTCGAAGCTCTGCAAGGCTTGCAGGGTCCAGTGTTGCAGCCATTGGTTGCGTTCGGCCTCTTCGAGCTTGAGTGTGTTTTGCAGGTAATTCCTAACGCGAGGCACCACCAATGGGTGGCCGTCACTGGCGCAGATATGGGCGAGAGCTAAAACTCGGGCGCGGTCTGCGGGTTGGGTCGGCATCAGCGAGGGGTTCGGGTGCGCATGGTCCAAATAATCCAGGATCGCCATGGACTGAAAGAGAGGCTGTGCCACACCTTCCAAGATCAAAGCGGGGACCGCCCCCTGCGGGTTGATTTTTAGGTAGGCGGGGTCATGCTGATGCCCAGCCAAAAGATTCACCGGAATCTCCTCGTAGGCGAGGCCCTTCAGCTTGAGTGCAACACGCACTCTGTATGCGGCCAGTGATCGCCAGAAACCGTAGAACTTGATGGGCATGGTCAGACTTTTTTAGATGCAGGAATCACGGGTAACAAGATATAAGGCGCTTTTTTCGCGCTGATATGCAGGGTGTTGACGCCATCAAAAATCTTGGCTGGCCTGTCTTTTTTGTCGGTGTGGGTGAAGGGACCACAACCCGTCATGGGGTACTTCATATTGGACAAAACACCGGGCGGGCCGGGGTACTCGTAGTCCTTTCCGCGCAAAGTCAGCGCCAGGCGATAGCCTGCTGGCACCACGATGCTGGTTGGGATGATCTCGACATCCAACTCCACCACTTGGTCAGGCTTGAGTGGTTGCTTTTCGTCGTGTGTGTGATAGGGACGATAAGGCTGTGTCAGCTCGTGGTCTAGTTTTCGGTGCGAGGCACGCAGCCAGCCCTGTCCGATCGGCGTATGCGGATCTAGGGCGCCGTGGAAGACGACCTCTTTCATATCTGGCGTGAAAACTCGCACTACGGCAAATACATCTGCGTCAGTCGTGCTGGATGACAAGAATAGTTTGACAGCGCTTGGACCGGTGATCTCCATGGCTTGCGGCTGCGGCGGCAACATGAAGGTGGCGCCTTCCGAAAATCCTTGGTAACTCACTTTTCCGGAACGCGTTGGCGGCTGTGTTGACAAGGTTGCAGCATCGGGCTGCAAATAAAACTTAGTCCAGCGGGTTCGCTTGAGGGGCCACTCTTGCTCTTGGCGCAGCTCGAACTTTTCGCCTGGGTGACGCACATTGAGTTGTACCTTGGGCTGACGGTCCCAGCCATTCTTTTTGCCGTGCAAGAAGTGGTCGAAAAATTTCAGTTGCAGTTTGCGGCCGTAGTCAGTGTAGAAGTGGGTCCAGTGCTCAATGCCGTGCACTTCCAGCCATTTGTTTTTTGAGGCTGCGCGCGTGAAGCCTTCAAAGTTTCCTCGTGGGTGCAGACCTTGCCCGCCCCAGTTGGCTGCGGAAAAAACGGGAACCGTGACCTTGGACCAATCGGGCATGCGCGCGCGCCAATACTTGTCGTCCATGGTGTGCTTCAAAGCAGCAGCAGCAAAGTCTTCGCGGTTGAGAAGCAACTCTGCGTCGCTGAGTTCGGTGTCTCCGCAGACGGGACGCCCGGTGACCCTGCTGATGGGGCCGCGTTTCGCCAGCCCATGCTGAACGGTTCGAACTTGCATGTCGTACCAGTTCTTGATGAAGTCGCACAAGATACCGCCATGGTGGCTCAGGTCGCGGTACATGTCTGCAGCACCTTCCCAAGTGCAAATGGCGGCCAGATGCGGCGGCTGCAGCGCAGCAGTCTGCCACTGGTTCATGGCGTAGTAGGAAATACCGTTCAAGCCGACCTTGCCGTTAGACCAGTCCTGCACACCGGCCCATTCAATGCAATCGTAAAAATCCACCGCCTCCTGAGGGCTCCACAACTGCATGTAACCTGGCGACATGCCAGCACCTCGTGAATCAACACGGATACACACATAGTCGTGCGGGACCCATTTTTCTGGGTCAACCACTTCCCAATTCTGATATTGGTTAGAAGACCCGTGCGTGACATCCGGGTGATCCTTGGCCATCATGTCCCAGCATGTTTTGTAGCCATCCTGAAAAGCCAGCCCTTTGCCGTAGGGGCCGTAGGTCATGATGACCGGATAGCGTCCCGGTTTGTTGGGGCGAAAGACATCGGCTTTCAGCACAAGTCCATCGCGCACAGGGATTGAAACATCGAACTCAATTTGCATGCCGTCTTTGACCAAGCCGTGGGCTGTTGTCATCACAATCCTTCCAGTTTATTGGTGATCATCTGACCTGCATGGTAGTGTTCTGAAGCCAAGCGTCACCAAGGATAAACCCGTATGTGATCGTTTGATCAATGCGCGATCTGTTGCGTTTTAGGTGGTAATCTCGTCCCCGAAGAATTTCAGTATTCAATTTTTTTGGAGCGGGTAAGGCCATGGAAACCTTGATCGAAGAAAAAAACGGCATGCATATTGAGTGGGATGTGCCGATTCGCCTGAGTGACGGCGTGACTTTGCGTGCTGACATTTTTCGCCCTCCCGGATCGGGTCATTACCCAGCGATCCTGACCTACGGACCTTATGCAAAAGGCTTGCCGTTTCAGGTGGGCTACAAGACGGCATGGACGCGCATGATCGCGTCCTATCCTGAGGTGGCTGAAGGTACTTCCAACAGCTATCAAAGTTGGGAGTTGGTCGATCCTGAAAAATGGGTGCCCGACGGCTATGCCTGCGTTCGTATTGACTCCCGTGGTGCGGGTCAATCAGAGGGATTTCTTGACGTCTGGTCTGCCCTCGAGGCGCAAGACCAATATGAATGCATTGAGTGGACCGCCAAGCAATCCTGGTGCAGCGGCAAAGTAGGGCTTAACGGCATCTCTTACTACGCCATGAACCAGTGGCAGACTGCCGCGCTGCAACCTCCTCACTTAACGGCCATGTGTGCCTGGGAAGGTGCGTCCGACTATTACCGAGAGCTGTGCCGTCACGGCGGCATCTTGAGCGACTTTTTGGGCGGCTGGTATTTGCGACAAGTCAAGTCTGTGCAATACGGCGTGGGCGAGCATGCTGAAAAAAATCCCAACAACGGACGGTCTGTTGCTGGTGACATCACTTTGAGTGACGAAGAGCTGGCGCGCAACCGCGCTGAGACCCACCTCGACGCGCAAAACCACGAGTGGCTGGACGACTTTTACCGAGCGCGAATTCCTGATTACAGCAAGATCAAAACGCCGTTTCTCTCGGCCGGAAATTGGGGCGGTATTGGCTTGCACCCGCGGGGCAACTTTGAAGGTTTCTCTCAGTCGGCGTCAGACCAAAAATGGTTGGAGGTTCACGGCGACACGCACTTTTCGCACTTCTATTCCGGTTATGGATTGGCGCTTCAAAAGAAATTTTTTGGTCATTTCCTGAAGGGCGAAGACACCGGCTGGGCTCAGATGTCAAAGGTGCAGTTAAACATTCGCCATCCTGGCGAGCGATTTGTGTTGCGCCAAGAAAACGAATGGCCACTGGCTAGAACGCAATGGACGAAGTTTTACTTGCAAACAGACGGCGCGACGTTGGCGACAGAAAAGCCGCAAGGCCATCACGCTTTGGCCTACCTCACGCAATCTGATGGTTTGAGCTTTTCTACAGGGCCTCTTAAGCAGTCGCTAGAGATCACCGGACCTGTGGCTGCGCGGCTGCGCATCTCATCTGAGACCGTAGATGCCGATGTATTTTTAGCGCTTCGAGTTTTCGACACGGCTGGGAAAGAAGTGTCTTTCATCGGGTCGAATGATCCGCGAACTCCGGTGGCCCTTGGATGGCTTCGTGCCTCGCACCGCAAGACCGACCCTAAGCGCTCGTTAGCCTACCGACCTTGGCACACCCATGATGAAAAGCAGCCCTTGACTCCGGGTCAGCCCGTCGATCTGGATGTTGAAATTTGGCCCACCAGCATTGTGATACCTGCCGGTTATTCCCTTGTGTTCAATTTGCGAGGCAAAGATTACCGCTACGACGACATCGGCGTGACATTGCCTTTTGACAACCAGCCGATGTTTGGGGTGGGGCCTTTCACGCACGAAAACCCAATTGATAGGCCGCCAGCAATATTTCACACGGTTAACCAATTGCATTGGGGGCCAGATGAGCAACCCTATGTGTTGCTACCGATCATTCCCAATAGCTAATCACACCTATTCACCACTATTCCGGAGATTCCCCATGATTTTTACCTGCGCTCCTACCTGTAAGCATCCCTATCACCAGCACGGCAAAGAGGCCAAGGGTGCCGCTGGCATGTTCACATCGCTCGCCACTAAAAAGTTAGCCAAGCGAAAAGATGGGCACCTGAATGTGGACGTGCATTGCCATTACTTCAACCCCGTCGTGGGCCAAAAAGCATCTGTGCTCAAACCCCTTGAGCAAGAAGTCGGTCATATTTATTCCAACCAGATCACGCGAGAAACCAACGGTAAACAGATGCGTGAGCGCTCGTCTATGTTGTCTGATGTGTCAGTGCGCATTCAGGACATGGACCGCATGGGGGTGGATATTCAAGCCGTTTCGCCAGCGCCGTTTCAGTACTACTATTTCGCCGAGGCTAGCTTTGGTGCTGAATTGGCGCGGGATGTGAATGAAGGCATGGCCAAGTTGGTGGCGACTCATCCTGACCGCTTGATCGGCTTGGGTACGGTCCCTTTGCAAAATGCTGACTTGGCCGTGAAAGAGTTGGATTACGCCGTTAAAAAGCTCGGGCTTCGCGGCATTGAAATCAATACCCATGTCAACGGCAAGAACCTGACAGACCCAGACCTCAAGCTGGAAAAATTCTTTCGCCGCGTGAGCGAATTGGGCGTTCCGTTGTTCCTTCATCCCAACGGCTTCACAGAGGCTAGCCGGCTGGAGAACCATTACTTCAACAACGTGATTGGAAATCCTTTGGACACCACCATTGCGGTAAGCCATTTGATTTTTGATGGCGTGATTGAACGCAACCCTAAGTTGAAGGTGTTGCTGGCTCATGCGGGTGGTTATCTGGCTCATTACTGGGCCAGAATGGACCATGTCCACGGCGCACGACCTGATGCACGGACGGTCATCAAGCGCAAACCCTCAAGTTATCTTGAGAAGTTTTACTTCGACACCATTACCTTTGACCCAGGCATGCTGCGCAACATGATTGACCGCTTTGGTCCTGATCACGTGATGCTTGGAACTGACTATCCCTATGACATGGCAGAGGTTGATCCTTTGGGGTTGGTTGCAGCGGTGAACAAATTGAACAAGAGCGACCGCGACTTGATCACCGGCGGCAACGCTGCCAAGTTGTTCAAGATCAAAAAGCCAAAAGCTCCCCGATAAAAAGCATTTGAAATTGTTAGACAAGAAGGCTGCATCACATGGAACATAAACAGCTGGGGAAAATTGGGCCCATGGTGTCAAGGCAGGGTCTTGGCTGCATGGGCATGTCTATCATTTATGGGCAACCAGACGATGCCGCTTCGCTCTCAACCTTGCACAGGGCTTTGGATCTTGGCGTCAACATGATCGTTACATCCGACGCCTATGGAAATGGCGTCAATGAGACTTTAGTGGGCAAGGCATTGGCTGGGCGGCGCGAAGAAGCGGTTGTTTGTACCAAGTTTGGAAACTTGGCACTTGCAGGCGGCGGAGACACCGGTTTTACGGGCGGCCATCCGAGTCACGCCGCGATTGCTTGTGACCGTTCACTCAAACGACTCGGTGTCGATGTGATCGACCTGTACGCCCTTCACCGGGTGGACCCCACGGTTCCGATTGAAGATACCGTGGGCGCTATGAAGCGTCTGGTTGAACAAGGCAAGGTGAGGTTCTTGGGCCTGTCTGAAGCGGGCTCTGACACGATTTTGCGTGCCCACAAAGTTCACCCCATCACTTCTTTAGAAACTGAATACTCCATTTGGAGTCGTGATGTCGAGGACGGCATATTGGCCACCTGTCGAACGTTAGGCATCGCGTTGATGGCCTACTCGCCTTTAGGGCGAGGGTTCCTCACCGGGGCCATCATGTCGACCGATGCGCTGGGTGAAAAAGACGGTCGTCGAAACCTGCCCCGTTTCAAGCCTGAACATATGGCAAAGAACGTTGAGTTGCTCGAAAAAATGAGGCACATGGCAGCCTCAAAGGGTGTGACCATCGCGCAACTTGCACTGGCCTGGGTACATGCTCAGGGGGCGGACATCTTTCCGATTCCAGGCACCAAGAAAGTGAAATACCTTGAGCAAAACCTGGCCGCCGCTGAACTTCAACTGAGCCGTGACGAGCTCAACGCTTTGAGTCAACTGTTCTCTAAGGGCGTGGCTTCTGGTGGACGCTATCCAGACCTCGCAATGAAGGGCTTAGGCATTTAAAACTTTGATGCCGCAAGGGCACTTTGGGGATATCACCAAGTGAAGGCGTCGGACTGTCATTATCAACTCGCTTTATATTTATTCAGAGGAAACAAACATGCAGGTTCAAATGAAGGTCAATGGAAAAAGCGTCAATATTGAGGCGCCCGAGAACACTTTGCTTGTTCAGGCATTACGCGAGCACCTCAAACTCACAGGCACGCATGTAGGTTGCGACACCGCGCAATGTGGCGCTTGCACTGTTCATTTGAACGGGCGTGCTGTGAAGTCTTGCAATATGCTTTTGGCGCAAGCACAAGGCGCAGAAGTTACCACCATTGAAGGTTTGGCATTAGCCGACGGCACGATGCACCCCATGCAAGCTTCTTTCAAAGAGTGTCACGGCCTTCAATGCGGGTTTTGTACACCTGGGATGGTCATGAGTGCTGTCGACATTTGCAACAACCACCCTAACGCCAGCGAGATTGAAATTCGCGAGTTGCTTGAAGGCAATTTATGCCGTTGCACAGGCTATCAAAATATCGTCAAGGCTGTGAAGCATGGTGCTGCAGCCATGAAAGCTTAGCGAGTTGAGGGGGCCGTTCACTTCGCAGCCGACATTCGCATGGAGAATATTTAATGTACGCATTCCACTACCAACGCCCTGCCAATTTGCCTGATGTGCAAAAAGCCATGCAAGCTGGGGGCCAACTGCTAGCGGGTGGTCAGACCATGATCGCCGCCATGAAACAACGCCTTCAGCAGCCTGAAACCGTGGTGGACTTGGCCGCCATCAGCAGTTTGTCTGGCATCCAAAAGAGCGGTCAGAACATTGTGATTGGGGCCATGACGCGTCACCAAGATGTGGCTAACAACGCCGACGTGCAAAGCAGCATTCCCGGTTTGGCCGCTTTGGCCAATGGCATTGGTGACAAGCAGGTTCGCGCCATGGGCACGCTGGGCGGATCTGTCGCCAACAATGACCCCGCTGCGTGCTACCCCAGTGCACTTTTGGCGTTGGGTGCGACCATCCACACCGACCGCCGCACCATCCCTGCAGACGATTTTTTCTTGGGTATGTATGCGACTGCCTTGGATGCAGGCGAAATCATCACCGCGGTGCACTTTCCGATTCCCAGCAAGTCGGCTTACGCCAAGTTCAAGCAGCCCGCATCGCGCTATTCATTGGTCGGCGTTTTTGTGGCTCAAACAGCGGCGGGGGCACGCGTAGCCATCACAGGTGCTAGCAGCGGTGTTTTTCGCCATGCGGGCCTTGAGGCAGCTTTGAGTCAACACTTCACGCCCGAGGCTGTAGCCAACATTGCCATTGATGCCGAAGACCTCAATGCCGACTTGCACGCTTCCAAAGCCTACCGCGCACAACTGATCACTGTGCAGACCCAAAAAGCGGTGAAACAGGCGAACGGATGACCGCTAAAACGGCATTTGATTCCATTGACCAATTGGCTCGCGCCTTAGAAGGCGTGGGTTATTTTGCAGAACGGCGACTCATCACCGCCGTTTTTTTAAGTCTGCAGTTAGAGCGCCCTCTTTTGCTGGAGGGGGAGCCGGGTGTTGGCAAAACCGAGCTGGCCAAAGCCTTGGCCAAAGTGTTGGAGCGTCCGCTCATTCGTTTGCAATGCTATGACGGCATGGAGCAACGCGAGGCCTTGTATGAATGGAACTATGCCGCCCAGCTGCTTCATATGCGTGCGGCAGCGGCGCATGTTTCACCCGAGGAGCTAGAGCGCGAGGTTTACCAGTCCCGATTTCTGGTCAAACGCCCGTTGTTGCAAGCGCTTCAAATGGGCGCGCCAGGCGCCTTGTTGTTGATCGATGAAGTCGACAGGGCAGACGAGCCCTTTGAAGCCTTCTTGCTGGAATATTTGGGCGAATACCAAGTCAGCATTCCAGAGCTGGGCACTGTCACAGCAGATGCAACCCCAGTGACTTTGTTGACCAGCAACCGCACACGCGATTTAAACGACGCTGTCAAACGTCGCTGCATTTATCAATGGATGGACTACCCTGATCGTGAGCGTGAATTGGCAGTGGTTCGATCCAAAGTGCCTCAGGCCAGTGCACACCTGAGTGAGCAAGTGACAGAGTTTGTTGGCCGCCTCAGAAGCCAGCCCTTTGTCAACGCATTTCAAAGGGCGCCGGGCATTGCGGAAAGCGTCGAGTGGGCCAAAGCTTTGGTGGCACTCGACACTCTCACTTTGGATCCCGAAGTGATACAAGACACCGTAGGCGTTTTGTTCAAGCAGCGTGAAGACATTGCAGCCCTTGTCCCCCTGCTCAACGACCTGCTAGCACCTGCCCCAGTGAACCTTCCATAAATTAAGGGCCTATCTTTCATGAGATTGGGAGACGCGCGCAGCGGCAAACTAAGCGAAAACATCACGGGATTTTCTCGTGCTTTGCGCAGAGCGGGTTTGCCGCTCGATTCGTCCAAAATCAGCCTAGCGATTGAGGCCACCATGCTAGTTGGTGTGGATCGTAAAGACGATCTGGCGGCTGCGCTGCGGGCATGTCTGGTGAGTAGGCCAGAAGATCTTGTCGTGTTTGATCAAATGTTTGCGGCGTTCTTTAAAGACCCTGAACTGACTCGGCAGCTCTTGTCCCAGCTCCTTCCCAAAGCCCCAATAGCTGCCAAAGGACTGCCACTCAAGTCACGCGTGCAAGAAGCGCTTGCAGCAAAAAACAAGCGAAATGATCCGTTCAAAGCTAAAGAGGATGGACTCCAATTAGATGCAGCCATGACCGCCAGCGACCAAGCACGCTTGCAACAAGCCGACTTTCAAAGCTTGAGTGCCAGCGAGTTTCAGTTGGTCGAACGGCTTGCGCGCAAGATTGCGTTGCCCCTGCCGCGAATTCAAGGGCGCAGAACCCGATCAGGGCGAAAGGGTGAGCGAATTCATGGGGCGCAAACCTTGCGTCTAGCCGCTAAATACGACGGTGAACCGTGGGCCTTGCCGCGCCTGCAACGCCAGAAGCAAGTTTTGCCCTTGCTGATTTTGGTCGACATCTCTGGCTCTATGGAAAGGTATGCCCGTCTGTTGTTGGCCTTTTTGCATCAGTCCACACGCAACCATCCCCGTCATGTCTTTGCATTTGGCACGGGCTTGACTGATTTGAACCTGCCATTTAAACAAAGTGACCCCGATGAGATGCTGGCGCAAGCCAATGTGCAAATTCAAGACTTTGCAGGAGGTACACAACTGGGCCAATCATTGGCTGAGCTCAGGATCCGCCATGCCAAAAAGCTCACGGGTAGGCGCACCATCGTGCTGTTGATCAGCGATGGTTTGGACACGGGGTCAGCGCTAACGCTAGACTCAGAGATCGCTTGGCTCAAACGACATTCACGCAAAGTGCTTTGGCTCAACCCACTGTTGCGATTTGACGCTTATGCGCCATTGGCCACTGGCGCTGCGGTGTTGCATCAGCGTGTCGATGGCATGCTGGCAATTCACAATTTATCCCGCTTGGAAGAACTGGCCTCGGCCATGACTAAGCTACTTCAAAAAAATTGATCGGAGATTTTGATATGGACATGCAAGGACAACGCGTCTTAAAGGTCACTCAAGACCAAGCTTGGAATGCACTCAATGACCCCACGGTCCTGAAGTCTTGCATCGCAGGCTGCGATAAATTTGAGTTGAGCGAAATCAACACCTACATCGTGGGCGTGGCCATCAAAATTGGGCCTGTTTCAGCCAAATTTAGTGGCAAAGTCAGCCTGACTGACATTCAGCCACCCCACTCATATGCCTTGAATTTTGATGCCCAAGGCGGCGTGGCGGGTTTTGGCAAAGGTGAAGCGAAAGTGTCCTTGCTGCCGCATCCTGAAGGGTGTGAGTTGCACTACAGCGTGCACTCTAGCGTCGGCGGTAAGTTGGCTCAATTGGGGCAGAGGTTGATTGATGGCGTGGCCAAATCGCTGGCCGAGGATTTTTTCAAGAAGTTTGAAGATGCACTTCAAGCTCAATACCCTGTCCTTGAAAACGGTGCATCCACCAGCCCTGACCCATCCAGCCAAGCCTCAATGGGAATTCCGGTTTGGGTTTGGCCCGCATTACTTATTGCTGCGGGCCTGGCGTTTTTTTGGCGCGCTTAATGCGTTGAAAAATTTGTTGGATATTGAAGTTTGGAGTGAGCACCACCACCATGGCGATCAAGATCAATATCAACGCAGATACATCGGGGATGGTGACCGACTCACCCAGCACCAATGCCCCGCCCGTGACACCAAAGACAGGCACCAACATGATGGACAGCCCACTTGAAACGGCAGACAGTTTTCTGGCGACATGAAACCAAGCGACATAACTCACTGCAAATGTAATGACGCCGCCATAGAGTATGGCCAACCATTGCAATAAATTAGGCCAAGCCCATTGGTCTGTTTCAAAAGCAATGGTGATGCAAAGGAAGAATACAAAAGCAATGAACAGGGCCCAGAAGGTCAGGGCCACACCATGGAGCGCGAGCTTTGCATTTTTCATCATGGCATTGCCAACGCCCCAGATGAGCGCGGCCATCAGCATGACGCCAACGCCTAGGGGATGATTTCCCCATTGCTGATGACTACCCCAAGCCAGTAGCAATGCAGCGGCCATGGCCAAAACAATACTGACCAGTGATCGGGCATTGATTTTTTCTTTGTAGAGCAAAGCGCTGGCCACCAACGCCCAAACAGGCATGGTGTAACCAATGATGGCAGCTCGCCCAGAATTGAGCATGCTGACCCCGTAGATCATGGGCAGGTGCCAACCCACCATGTTGAACATGCTTAATTTAAAAACGGGCCATCTTTCTGCGCTGATCACAGCCAAAGAAATACCCTTGAAATAAGCGTACAAACCAATAGAGACAAAACCGACGATGAAGGTGTAAGCCCTAAAAGCTGAAGGTGGATAGCTGTTGACCACGTACTTCATGATGGGGTAATTCATGCCCCATGAGACCGTCACAATGAGAACCATCAGTAAATCTTTGGCGTTGACTTTGGCCGGTTCTGGGGGGTGATTGGACATGGTTGTTTGAATTAAATTTGTTTTTTGAATGAAAGAACTATTCGGCAAGACGCGAGAATTTGGTCGAGTATTCACTCGTCCAGTCCCTTCCCTCAACCTGATCGTAATTTATCTCTTCATTGCCGGAATCACTTGTCAACCTAGCGATAGCAGTCGATTTCTGTGATACAATTTTTTTTTTCCATAGCGGCTGTAGCTCAGCTGGATAGAGTACTTGGCTACGAACCAAGGGGTCGTGGGTTCGATTCCTGCCAGCCGCACCAAATTGAACAAGGGTTTACATTTTCGGATGTAAACCCTTTTTCTTTGTTCTTTTTTGCATAGAGTTTGGGATCATGAGCAAGGCCTTTACCCGTGAGACCGATGGCGAGGATGACGACATCAGCTTGCCACCGCTGCCCGCTGGCAGCAAAAACTACATCACGCCCCTTGGCTACGCCACGCTTCGTGCGGAGTTGTTTGTGCTCATGGACAACGAGCGCCCACGCATGGTGGAGATCGTGCATTGGGCCGCAAGCAATGGCGACCGATCAGAAAACGGCGATTACCACTACGGTAAAAAACGCCTGCGCGAGATTGATCGTCGCATCCGCTTTTTGACCAAGCGTCTAGAGATTGCCGAAATCACCGAACCCAGCAACCACCACGGCAAAGATCAAGTGTTTTTCGGCGCCACCGTCACCTATGTGGACGACGCCAATGTGGAGCGCACCGTCACCATTCTGGGCATTGACGAGGCTGACAGTTTGAAGGCACAAGTAACTTGGGTGTCACCCATTGCACGTGCTTTGCTCAAAGCGCGCGAAGGTGATGTGGTGAAGTTGATCACGCCGGTGGGCGTGCAAGAGGTGGAGGTGTTAGCGGTGCGCTATCCCGCACCAGCAACCGACAAAGCCTAAGGCCTAAGACTCGCGCCCCACACCCGACACCACGCGTTGCGCTTGCAGCACGGCAGGCACGCGTCGCAGGTTGCTCAGCACGGCATCCAAATGCGTTTTGTCGCGCACGCTGAATACAAAGCGTAAATCAAACGCTTCTTGCCCCGTTACCTCGTCGGCCATCAGCACGTGGGTAATGTCGGCTTCTGCGCCCGTGATGGCCGAGGCCACGCGGGCCAAGACGCCTTTGCCGTTGCTGACCGTGACCACGGCTGCAACTTCAAAGGTGCGCGTGGGCTCATCAGACCATTCCACGGCAATGAAGCGTTCGTTGTCTTTGTGCTTCAAGCGTTGCGCCACACCGCAATGGTCGGTGTGCACCACCAAGCCTTCACCACGGCCCAGATAGCCCACGATGGCGTCACCCGGCACGGGGCGGCAACAGGTGGCGTATTGCACGGATGCGTTTTCGCTGCCATCTACCGTCACGCTGCCTTGCGACACGTTTTCGTGGGCGGTAAAGCGCTCGCGGCTTAGCAGCAGTGCATCGGGCTTGAGCCCAGTGTCTGACAGCAAGATGGCCAAACGCTTTGCCACGATGCTGGCCACACGTTTGCCAAGGCCAATATCGGTCAACAGTTCGGCTTGTGTTTTGCTGCCCGTAAAGTGCAGCAGCTTGTCCCAAAGGAGCGAATGCTCTCCTTCAAGGGCTGGCATTTGTTCAATACCTTCTGCTCGCAGGGCTTGGGCCAATAGCTTTTCACCCAATTCTTGAGACTCGCTGTGCGCCATGGTTTTTAGGTGATGGCGAATTTTTGACCTGGCGCGTCCCGTACGCACAAAGCCCAACCATGCAGGATTGGGCGATGCCACTGTTGAGGTGATGACTTCAATGATGTCGCCATTGCGCAGTTCGGTGCGCAGCGGCACTTGCTCGCCGTTGACCTTGGCAGCCATGGTGCGGTCGCCCACATCGCTGTGCACCGCATAGGCAAAGTCAACAATGGTGGCGCCACGCGGCATAGCCATGATCTTGCTCTTAGGCGTGAACACATACACCGCATCTGGAAACAAGTCGACTTTGACGTGGTCCCAAAACTCAGTGGCGTCACGCGTTTCGTCTTGGATATCCAGCAGAGACTGCAGCCACTTGTTGCCCAAGTTGGTTTCGTTGCTCGAGCCGTTGTCTTTGTAGAGCCAATGGGCGGCCACGCCAGTTTCGGCCACCAGGTTCATGGCCTCGGTGCGCATCTGAAACTCCACGTTCAAACCCGATGGCCCGACGATGGTGGTGTGTAACGACTGGTAGCCGTTGAGCTTGGCAATGGCAATGTGGTCTTTGAACTTGCCCGGCACGGGCTTGTACATCTGGTGCAACGCGCCCATGGCGGTGTAGCAATCAATCACATTCGGCAGGATGAGGCGAAAGCCATAAATGTCCGTGACCTGCGCAAAGCTCAGGAGTTTTTCGTCCATCTTTTTGTAAATCGAATACAGGGTTTTTTCGCGTCCAGAAATACGCACTTTCAAACCTACTTTGGCCAAAGATACGCCTACTTCTTGCTCTACCTTTTGCATCAAATCGCGGCGACGGTGACGGGCTTTTTGAATGGCTTTGCTCAACACGTTATGCCGCCAAGGCCACAGGTGTTCGAAAGCCAGTTCTTGCAGTTCGCGGTAGGTTTGGTTCAGACCCAAGCGGTGGGCGATGGGCGCATAAATCTCAAGTGTTTCATTGGAGATACGGCCCCATTTGGCTCGGGGCATGTCGCCCATGGTGCGCATGTTGTGGCTACGGTCGGCCAGCTTGATCAGGATGACGCGCACATCGCGTGCCATGGCCAGCAACATTTTGCGAAATGACTCGGCTTGGCTTTCTTCGCGGGTGTTGAACTCTAGCTTGTCGAGTTTGGTTAAGCCGTCCACCAAATCGGCGACTTGAATTCCAAAGTGCTCGACTAAGTCGGTCTTGCTGATTCCGCAGTCTTCCATCGCGTCGTGCAGCAGGGCAGCCGAAAGGGCTTGTGCATCGAGTTTCCATTCGGCGCATTGCGCGGCCACGGCGATGGGGTGGGTAATGTAGGGCTCGCCGCTGTTGCGCAGCTGCCCCAAATGGGCCTCGTCGGCATAGCGGTAAGCGCGACGCACCATCTCTAAACCCTCGGGGTTGAGGTAGCTTAGCTTCTCCGTCAACGCAGCAAAGCTCGCCGCTGCTGCATTGGCTGCGGCCGCGCTTCTGGACAGAGAAGCGGGTGGCTTTAACGTGGATTGGGTAACGCTCATACGGTTTACTTTACCCGTAATGAAAAAAGCACCGACAGAGCGGTGCTTTTGACTTGGGGTGACCTAGATTTAACCGGGTACTTTTTTCAGCATTTCGACGCCAATGTGGCCTGCAGCAATTTCGCGCAAGGCGGTCACGCCAGGCTTGTTTTTGCTTTCAACCTTGGCCGTGTGACCTTGGCTGAGCATGCGAGCGCGGTACGTGGCGCACAGCACCAATTGAAAGCGGTTAGGGATTTGCGCGAGGCAATCTTCAACAGTGATGCGGGCCATGTGGGTACTCCAGAATTCAGGTGATGTTCAGGGCTTGAAAAATCTCAGCCCGGGCCCGGCGCTGTGCCAGGAATTTGAGTCGCTGTGCATGCACGATCGCTTTCAGGTCGAACAAGGCGGTCTCAAACAAAGAGTTGATTATAACGTAGTCAAATTCTCGGGCCTGTGCCATCTCGTCGGCGGCGTTTTGCAAGCGCAGCTCAATGATGTCGGGCGCGTCTTCTCCGCGGTTGTGCAGGCGCGACTTCAGCTCATCCCAGCTAGGCGGCAAGATGAAGATGAGCACCGCATTGGCAAACAGCTTTTTTACTTGAATCGCACCTTGGAAGTCAATTTCTAAAATCACGTCAGCACCTTGGGCAATGCGGTCTTCAATGGCTTTGCGCGACGTGCCGTAGCGTTGGCCATGCACGTGGGCCCATTCAAAAAATGCGTTGCCTTCGACCATTTGGTCAAACTCGGAAGGCGAGACGAAGAAGTATTCGCGGCCATGTTTTTCTTGGCCGCGTGGCTGGCGTGTGGTGTGCGACACGGAAGGGCGCACTTTGGCGTCGAGCTCCATCAAGGCTTTGACGAGGCTCGATTTGCCAGCCCCGCTGGGGGCTGCGACCACAAAGAGGTTGCCTGGGAAGTTGTCCATTATTCGAGGTTCTGTACTTGTTCGCGAAGTTGTTCGATCAACACTTTCATGTCCACCGAAATACGGGTCATTTCTAGGGTGGCTGACTTGGAGCCCAAAGTGTTGGCCTCGCGGTGCAGCTCTTGAATCAAAAAGTCCAAACGCTTGCCCACACCTTCGGCCTTGCCGCCTTTGGCCAACAAGTCGTCCATCTCGTCAAAGTGCGACACCAAGCGAGTGAGCTCTTCGGCCACGTCAATTCGAATGGCAAACGAGGTGGCTTCGGTCAACGCGCGGTCTTGCGCCGCCTCTGGCAAGGTTGTGCCCTCGGTCAAGGCCATGGCCTCGCGCCAACGCTCTAAAAACTTCTGGCGCTGTTGCTCAACCAGTTGTGGCACCAGCGGCGCGGCCTGAGTGGCCAAAACGCGCAGTTGGCTCAGGCGCTCGCGCAGGGTTTGCGCCAAGCGTGCGCCTTCGCGCTCGCGGGCGTTGCTTAGCTGGGTCAGGGTGGTGTGGGCCAGATTTAGCACCGCAGGGCCAATGTCGGCAGGCGCGGCAGACTGGGCCGTGGCCAAGCGCAACACATCGGCCACCGACAGGCCATTGGCCTTTGGCAAGTGAGCGTGTACCAACTCTTGTAGGCCCAGCAGGTGCTGCAGCATGGCAGGGGTGGGCTCGGTAAAGCTGGTGTCAGCCGTGCTTTCAATGTTGGCGCGCACCTCGACTTTGCCGCGCTTGAGGTGCTGGGTGACCAGCTCGCGCATGGCGGCCTCGTGCTGGCGCAGCTCTTCGGGCATCTTGAACGTCAGGTCTAGGAAGCGGCTGTTGACCGAGCGAATCTCTAGCCCCAAGCGCAGGGCTGGGCTGTTGGCGGTGTCTGAAGGTAGCTCGGTTTGCGCGCTGGCATAACCGGTCATGCTGTAAATGGGCATGGGTGGCGTTTCGTATCAAAGGCTGAATTATCTCAGGCCTACTGAGGCAGTTTTTTGACGCATGGGCGCAGTTTTGGGATTGGTCGACAATTCAGGTCTTGACTAACCCTTCAACGCTTGATTCAAAGCCAAAAATGACCACCACCTTGCCCGCTTCCCGCCACACCCGTGCCGCCGACCAATTGCGCCCCGTGCGCATTACCCGTCACTTCACCATGCATGCCGAAGGCTCGGTGCTGATTGAGTTTGGCCACACCAAAGTGTTGTGCACCGCATCGGTGGAAGAAAAAGTACCTGGCCACAAAAAAGGCTCGGGCGAGGGCTGGGTTACCGCTGAATACGGCATGTTGCCCCGCGCCACCCACACCCGCAGCGATCGCGAGGCCGCACGCGGCAAGCAATCGGGGCGCACCCAAGAAATCCAGCGACTCATCGGCCGCTCTATGCGCGCCGTGTTTGACCTGAAGAAGTTGGGCGAACGCACCATCCATTTGGACTGCGACGTGTTGCAAGCCGACGGCGGCACACGCACGGCCAGCATTACCGGCGCGTTTGTGGCCGCGCAAGATGCGGTCAACACGCTTATTGCTTCGGGCAAACTGACCGAGAGCCCCATCACCCAAGGCGTGGCCGCTATTTCGGTGGGTATGTTGGGCGACTTGCCTTTACTCGATTTGGAATACACCGAAGACTCCACTTGCGACACCGACATGAACGTGGTCATGACCAGCGCTGGCCACTACGTAGAAGTGCAGGGCACCGCCGAGGGCTTGCCTTTTACCCGCGACCAAATGAATGCCTTGATGGCCTTGGCCGAAAAAGGCGTGCGCGAGCTGATCGCCATGCAGCAAGAAGCTTTGTCTGCTTAAACCATGACCACGCCGATGAAGCAAATTGTTCTGGCATCTAACAACCAAGGCAAGCTCGGCGAGTTGCAAGCCATGTTTGCGCCCTTGGGCATCGAGCTGGTGCGCCAAAGCGATTTGCACATTGGCGAAGCCGAAGAGCCGTTTCACACCTTTGTGGAAAACGCCTTGGCCAAAGCCCGCCACGCCTCACGCGCTAGCGGCTTGCCCGCTGTGGCCGACGATGCTGGCCTTTGCGTGGACGCCTTTGGCGGACTGCCCGGCGTGCAAACCGCCTACTACGCCACCCAATTTGGCTACGAGAAAAGCGACGACAACAACGTGCGCGCCTTGTTAGAGCAAATGGTGAACATCGACAACCGCCGCGCCGCCTTGGTCAGCACCCTCGTGGCCGTGCGCCACCCTGATGACCCCGAGCCGCTCATTGCCGTGGGTCGTGCGGTGGGCGACATCACGCGCACGCCCATTGGAGCAAATGGCTTTGGGTTCGACCCCATCATATTCATCCCGCGCTTTGGCAAAACCTTTGCCGAGCTGCCCATTGACGTGAAAAACGCCAACAGCCATCGTGGCCAAGCTGCGCAGCAAATGCTGGTGCTCATGCGCGAGCGCTGGTTCGCCTAATGCTTCGCCAATGACCCAAGACATCCAACACCTCATGCGCCCAGGCACGCTGTCGCTCAGCAGCCTGCCGCCGCTCTCGCTGTATGTGCATTTGCCCTGGTGCCTGAAGAAGTGCCCCTACTGCGACTTCAACTCGCACGAGCTGCCCAGCAACGCAGCAGGCGAGTTGCCAGAGCAACGCTACCTCGATGCCCTGTGCGCCGATCTAGAGCACAGCCTACCCCTCATTTGGGGCCGCGGCGTGCACAGCATCTTCATTGGCGGGGGCACGCCCAGCTTGTTTTCGCCTGCTGCGATTGAGCGGCTCATCAGCGACATGCGCGCGCGGTTGGCGCTAGAGGCTGACTGCGAAATCACCCTTGAGGCCAACCCCGGCACGTTCGAGAAAGACCGCTTCCGCGCCTTTCGCGCTGCAGGCGTCACCCGCCTATCGGTGGGCGTGCAAAGCTTCAACGACGGCCATTTGCGGGCTTTGGGGCGCGTGCACAACCGAGCCCAAGCCATTGCCGCGGTCGAAGAGGCGCGTGACGCCTTTGACACCTTCAACCTCGACCTGATGTACGCCTTGCCCGGCCAAACGCTGGCGCAATTGGACGAAGACCTCGATATGGCCTTGTCGCTAGAGCCCCCGCACTTGTCGGTTTACCACCTCACCATCGAGCCCAACACCGTGTTTGCCAAGTTTCCGCCGCAAATACCGGAAGACGACGACGCCTACGCCATGCTGGACCGCATCACCGAGCGCACCTCCGTGGCAGGCCTGCATCGCTACGAAGTGTCGGCCTACGCCAAAGACAAGCACCGCTGCGGGCACAACCTCAACTACTGGCAGTTTGGCGACTACCTAGGCATTGGCGCTGGCGCACACAGCAAACTCAGCTTTGCCCACCGCGTGCTACGCCAAGTGCGCCACCGCGACCCGCGCCAGTTTATGGAACACGCGCTAGACCCCAGCCGTGCCGACCGCGCCGTGTCCCAAAGCACCGAAGTGGCACGCGCCGAACTGCCGTTTGAGTACATGCTGAACGCATTGCGCCTGCGCCATGGGTTTTCGCTGGCCGACTTCACCGACCGCACGGGCTTGCCCGTCACCGCCATTCAGGCGGCGCTGGCCCAAGCCGAGGCCAAAGGCCTTATCACGCGGGACTTTCAGCGGGTCGTGCCCACTGAGCGTGGTTTTGATTTTTTGAGCGATTTGCAATCTTTGTTTTTGCCAGAAGCCTGAAGCCGAAAATAGGCGCAAAGGCACATTACAATATCGCCTGAATTAGGAAGCTTGGCCGAGCGGTTTAAGGCACCGGTCTTGAAAACCGGCGAGGGTGTGAGCCCTCCGTGAGTTCGAATCTCACAGCTTCCGCCA
>NZ_JBBAOV010000042.1:0-15244 GCF_040401135.1 Limnohabitans sp.
GGTGGTTTGTTGAAGCTCATGGCGTATGTTTTTTTAATGACAGCGCCGTTCATGTTTTTTTATAAAAAATACAAAGCGAGTCAGCAAGATGTGAATCTCCGCGTACTCCCCATCATGGGCATGCAAGTGGTCGGTGCTTTTTTCTTGACAGGGCTCACCAATTCGAATTTTGATTTGCAAATTTACAGCACAACGTTTGCTGTTGTGGTTTGCGTACTGGCGCAACTTATTTTGTTTGATCAGCGAGTGAAAGTTGGTAGCGCTTCGACCTAAGAATGTTTAGCGCAGCCTAGCCATCCAGAACGTAACAGCCAGTAGGCCCAAGCTGCTGACCAACGCAAACGCAGCCATGTGTTGCTCGGCACTGATGGGCTGTGCCAAACCCATCGGCGCTAACAGCACTATGGCTTGCAACACCCCCAGTGCCATGCAAGCCCATGAATACGCAGTGGCAGATTGCGTTTGAAAAGGCCGGTGGCTAAACGCCGCCGACAAACACGCGCTGCCTTGCCACAGCACCAGTGGCGCAATGTAGGGCCACACGCCATGCCAGCGCGGGTCTAGCCACTCAAGGTACAGCGCCACGGCGCACGACAAACCCAACACTATGACGCAGGCGAATGCGCCTAGGCCAAACCACCAAGGGTTGGCCATGCGATTGCTGCCAGGGTTGGCGTGGTTGCCTTGCGCCAGCGCCACCTGCGCCCATGCCATGTGCACCACAGCGGGCAAGAAGCCCAACACGCGCAGCAGTGCGCTCATCCAGCCGGTTTCTTCTGCGCCATACAGGCGTTGCCACACCACGATGATGGCGGTGGCAAGCAAGGCATCGACCAAGGTGTGGCTCATCCGCAGTGTGGCGCTGCGGGAGTCGGATTGTTGGCCTTGGGTGGGTTGTGTTGTATGGGCTGCATCAGATGTGGCGGCTGCTGCGCTTGCTGATGATGTGCTGTGCAAATGCACGCCGCGTTCGCGTAAAGCAGGCACCAGCCAAGCCGCACCCAGGGCATAGCCGAACAAAGCGGACACCACCAAAGTAGGGCCACTCCAACCGACGGACGCACCCAACAGCGCAGCCGTGAGTGCAGTGGCTGCCGCGGTCAGTGGCGGTAGCACGCGCACCGCCGCTTGCTGCCAAGCCGAGCCCGCGCGCAGCGTGAAGCTTTGCGCCAACATCCAGCCCATTTGGCAAAACGCCAGCAGAAGAGCCCACAACAAAGCGGGCCACATCGCAAGTTGGCTAAACCACACGGCTAAAGCTGCAACAGGCAGCAAGCACACGCCACGCAAAACGCTAGCTCGCCAAGCTTGCTGAGCGGCAGTGTGTGCTGGCAAATGTTGGTTGGCCAGCATGCCCAATGGTGCTTGGGCCAAGGCCAGCGTCATCCAGAAAAAACCAATTTGGCTGATGACCGAGAACTCGCCCACTTCTTGCGGCGTGAACCAACGCAGCATGAGCAGCGCAAACGCCACTTGCGTGGCAAATGCCACGGCGCTCGACAGAGCCACCACGCGACTGGTGCTGTTGATGTTGATGATGCGCTTCAACAGGCTCAACGTTTGCCGCCTTGCTGTTTTGCGATGGCTTGGGCCAGTGCGTGTGCATGTGCAAAGGGGTCAGCCGCCTCAGGCACGATGTGCAGGTGCTTCCAAATAGCAAGTTTGTTCAGCAGCTTGTGCCAAGCCAGTTCACGCACATCGGGCACTACGTAGGGATAGGCTTCAAGCGCTGCTCCAAAGCTGTGTTGCCAGCTGGCAGGGTTGTCGCGCAGCACATGAAAGTTGCCTTGGTAGTGCGCCGCAAAGTAGCGCACCCAGGCGTAGTCGTTGCTCACCACGGGCAGGCCCACGGCGCAATATTCCAGCAGCTTGGTGGAGGTTTGTTGGTTGTAGGGCTCGGTGTTGCTCACCAGGTTCAAGCCAAAGCGTGCGCGGCGTAATTGTTGCGGCACATCGCCATGCGGCACACGGCCCGTGCATGTGACGCTAGCGGGCAGCTGCGTGCGCAGGGTATCCGGCACATCACCGACCAGTAGCAAGGTGCGACCCGCTTCGTGAATGCTTTGCAGAAGGGGTACAAAGGGCAGCAAGCGAGTCATCTCGCCCAAGTACACCAAGTCAAACTCGTTGGGCGGTATGCGTGCAGGCGCGTCAAAGAACGCTTGCGCCACGCCCATGTCGCGCAGGGCGTAGGGCACGCCGTCGTTAAAGCCCATGCGCTCGCGCACCCAGCCATTTTGAAACAAGCGGTAGTCGGGCTTGGGCTGCGACCAGTGCTTTACAAAGTCTTTTAGCCACGCGTGCGGCGGGGCTGAGGTGGAGGCATATTCGTGGATGTGAAATGCAGTTTTCAATCGGCTAGCTTCGGCGCCTGAAACGCGACCGCATATCCACCACACCACTTGCGCATTGGCGGGCACCGTGACGCCCGTGTCGTGCACGAGGGCTTGGTGGCCGTGAGAGGTGATGAAGTCGACATAGGCATCGACCTCGGGCAAGTACGCAGGGCCGTTGCGCACGAAGTGCACGCAGAGGGTGGGTTTCAGCATGTGCGAAGCACCTCTTGCCAATTCCCCACAAACCCATCCATGTGATGACGCGACACAATGCGGGCCATGTCATCACGCACTTGCTGCTGTGGCAAGCTCAGCACGGTCATCACCGCCTCAGCCAACGAAACAGGCGCATCGCCTCGGGCCAGCAGGTAGGGCGCATCTAGGTCGTACAGCTCGCGCATGGCGGGAATAGGAAATGCAACACAAGGCACGCCGCAGGCGAGCGACTCTAGCGCGGTCATGGGGCAGCCTTCGTAGCGCGAGGTGAGCAGTGTCATTTGCCACGGTGTGTACAGGCTTTTACCGCTGGGGTGCTTGCCCAAAAAGTGCACACGGCCTTGGTGCATAAGGTCCAAGCCGTCGTGAATCATTTTGCGGTGCATGGGGCCTTCGCCCACGATGCCCAGCTGCGCTTCGTCAGGCAAGTGGCGCAGTGTGTCTAGCAAAAGGTGGGGGCGCTTTTCGGCAGACAAGCGGCCCACGTAGCCCAGCAGCAAGGGTGGAATGCCGCCACCGCCGTGGCCCGCATGCACATGAATGGGCTGGCCTTCGGCCATAGGCGCAATGCCGTTGGGTACCACCGTGCAGCGTTGTTGTTTGCCCAGCTGAATGAAGCTGAGCAACGAGTCTTGTGTGGTGCGCGATACGCACACAAATTGGTTGACTTGTTTGTACAGCAGTCTGATCCACAGCTTCTTCATAGCCGATGCGCCGGCTTCGTGCAGCACATCCATCAAGGGGCCATGCACCCAACTGACCAGTGGTTTGCCTGTGATGGCTTTGAGAGCTGCGCCGCAATAGGTGGGGCCAAAGTTGTGTGTGGCCAGAATCACATCGTGCTGTTTGGCTGCGCTGACCAAGGCTGGCCATTGTGTTTGTTGCCAAGGCAGCGCGGTGACGTGCCAGCCTTGTGCGCTGAGTGCATCCGCCAAGGTGCGCGTCATGGTGTGCACGCCGCCCCATGTGGGTTCTTCCAATAGCAAGATACGGCGAGAGTTCATGAACTTAACGCGCACCAAAACCCGTGCACACGGTCTTCACGGTTTTGGCTGCAATCAGCAAATCGAGCGCGAGCGAATAGTGCGCCACGTAATACAAGTCGTAACTAAGTTTGATGCGTGTGGCATCGGCACTGTCGGCATAGCCCTGCTGCACTTGCGCCCAGCCCGTGAGGCCGGGACGCACGAGATGACGATACGGATAGCTGGGGATGGTGGCAGCAAAGTCGCGCACAAATGCGGTTTGCTCGGGGCGTGGGCCAATCAGGCTCATGTGGCCCAGCAGCACATTGAAGAGTTGCGGTAGTTCGTCTAAACGGCTGCGGCGCAACAGGCGCCCGACGCGTGTGATGCGCGGGTCGTCGGCTTGCGCAAAGTGCACACCGGGGGCTTGCAAGCCGTGCACCATGCTGCGGAATTTCCACAGCGTGAACACTTGGCCATCGCGGCCCACGCGGTGCTGCGAATACAGTGACGGGCCTTTCGAATCAAAACGTACAGCCAGCGCCACAAAGGCGGCGAGTGGCAACCACAAGGGCGATAAGGCGATGACGGTGGCCACATCCAGCAAACGCTTAGCGCGGTCGTAGCTGGGGTCGTTGTCGATTTCCCACAGCGAGTCAGCTGCGGTGGGCAGCATCTTGCGGCCACTCGTCAACTCGGCCACCGATTCGACGCTGTACAGGCGCAGGTGTTGCATCTTCAGCTCGCCCAACAAGCGCGTGCGCTCGTCGGTGGTGCGCACGTGGCGGTCTAGCACCACGCCGTCGCAGGCGGGCAGGGGTGAGTTGCTGTTGGGGTTCCATGCGATGAGCTGCACGGCTTGGGGGTCTAGCGTGTTGGGGCTAAGGCACTCGGCCAACTGTGTGGGCACGTTGGCGTCGAGGTGCACCAAGCGCAAAGCGCGGTGTTTAACATGGCGGCGATAGCCCCACCACAGCCACAGTGTGGTGACGGCATAGGCCCACACCACGGCCGCGCGTGAGTACGGTTGCTGCAACAACGCAAAGCCCAAAGGCGTGAACACAAACGGCGCGGTGGTGGACACCCACAACACACCACTGCGCTCGGCCACCGGCAAGTGCGAGGCGCGCATCAGCAAGTGCGTGGCCACCGCATAGGGCAACACACACCACCAGAGGGTTTCGCCAAACTGGTAGGTCATGAGGCCCGCGTCTTCAAACAACTGTGCGGCCATGAGGCTGGGGAGCAACATCCACACGCCCCACAAGGCCCAGCGTTGCAGGGCATCGCGGCGGCGCACTGAGGCGGACACAAGGCCAGCGCTGTTGTGCGTTTGTGTTGGGTGTGTGACTGAGGTCGCTGCTTCTTCTGTGCATTGGCGGTACACCTGCAGCACGCGCTCGGCCATGGGCTCGGCGGCAAATGCACTCTCGAAAGTTTGCTGTGCGGCGCGGCCCAAGCGTTTGCGCAAGTGCGGGTCACGTACCAGTTGCAATAGTTTTTCGGCCACAGCGTCGGGGGTGTTGGCGGTCAACACGCCGTCTTGGTAGGGGATGATTTGCTCGCGGATGCCGGGCAAGTTGCTAGCCAGCACGCACAGGCCCGCACGCATGGCTTCGAGCACGGTGATGGGCATGCCTTCGTGGTCGGACAGCAGCACAAACACCTCGTGCTGTGCAAGCAGTTCGCTCACATGGCTTACGTCACCCGCCCATTTGATGTTTTTGAGGTTTAGCGCTTTGGCCTCGGCACGCAGTTCTAAGCTGAGTGGGCCATCGCCCGCCAAGGTGACGGGCAGCTCAAAGCCTAAGGTGTTGCGCACTTTGGCCAAGGCTTGCAGCAGCAGGTCGTGACGCTTTGGCTTTTTCATGCGCGCCACCATGATGAGGCGCGGCGTGGCTGAGGCTTGCGGCAAGTTGGCCGCAGTGTCGGCATTGGCGGTGCT
Source organism: Limnohabitans sp. (assembly GCF_040401135.1). Taxonomy (GTDB): domain Bacteria; phylum Pseudomonadota; class Gammaproteobacteria; order Burkholderiales; family Burkholderiaceae_C; genus Limnohabitans. The sequence continues at coordinate 5,463 of NZ_JBBAOV010000042.1, forward strand.
TGCGCTGCTGTGTGCACCATCTATGTCTGCTGCAATTTCTGGCGCTGGGGCTAGCGATGGCAAAGGCGCAATGCCGTTGGGAATGACGTGTACGCGGTCCGAGTCGATGGCGAGGTTCAAGGCCAGCTCGCGCTCAAACTTGGACACGCAAATCATCTGTGAGGTCCAGCGCGCCATCATGTGCTCGGCCAAGGCCGATGCGGTGCGGCGTACCAGCGGCACTTCGGGCTTGAAGCCAAAACCGTGCACGGTGTACACCGCAGGCAAATGTGCAAAATGCGCTGCCACGCGTGACACCAAGCCGCCAATGGCGCTGTGGCCATGCACCAGGTCGGGCTTGTGGGTGTGGATGAGTTCGGTCAATTGCTGCACCGCAGGCCAAAGCTTCAGCGGGTTGATCGACTCCACCAGGTCGGGCATGGGGCACACGGCAATGCCGAGTGCGGTGAGTTCGCGGCCTAAGACAGACTCTTCAACAGGTCCGCCAATGACGGCAGTGAACTTGACGCGCTGTTGCAAAGCTTGGCATAAGTCGCGCACGTGCGATTGCGCACCACCCGCTTCCCCACGGGTGATGACGATCATCACATGAGGTACTTTGGAAGCTGCCTGCAAGGCGGTATCGTCGAGCTTGGCCCACGGGCTGTTGCGGCGGCGTTGTGGGTCGACGGGCACGCCTTGGTCAACCACTGGCTCCGTTGGCGTGGCCTCAACCTCGTTGGCAACTCCAACTTCTACGTTGGGCTCTGCAACCTTACGTTTAGCACGAGGCTTTTTTGTCGCCTCAGGAGGCGGCACTGTCGCAGGATCGAAGGCCGGCGGAAAGTCGTCAAACAGGGACAGCGTGCCGTCGTCTTGGTTTTTCATAGGGGGGTGTCAAAACCTTGCGGGTTCATGGACTGCCAGCGCCAGGCGTCGGCACACATGCGGTCGAGGTCCAGCAAGGTTTCCCAATTCAGCAAGGCCTTGGCCTGTCGTGGGTCGGCCAAGCACTGGGCCACATCGCCTGGGCGGCGCGGCACGACTTGGTGGGGGATGGGCACGCCGTTGACGCGGGCAAAGGTGTCCACCATGTCTTGCACGCTCACACCACGGCCAGTGCCGAGGTTGACGGTCAACAGCTTGGGCTCGTTCAGTGCGCGCAACGCGGCCAGATGGCCGGCGGCCAAGTCGCTCACGTGCAGGTAGTCGCGCACGCCAGTGCCGTCGGGGGTGTCGTAGTCGTTGCCAAAAATTTGCAAGTGGGCGCGTTGGCCCAAGGCTACTTGCGTGATGTAGGGCATGAGGTTGTTGGGGATTCCATTGGGTGCTTCGCCCAGCAAGCCGCTGAAGTGCGCGCCCACGGGGTTGAAGTAGCGCAGGATGGCAATGGACCAACGTGGGTCAGCCGCATGCAGCTCGCGCAGCGCGTCTTCGCACATGAGCTTGGTGCGGCCATAGGGGTTGGTGGCGGTGAGGGCTGCGCTTTCGGGGATGGGCACGCTCACTGGGTCGCCATACACGGTGGCGGATGAGCTAAACACGATGCGGCGCACATTGGCGCGGTCCATGGCTTGCAGCAAGTTGAGGGTGCCGCTGACGTTATTTTCTAAATAGCGCAAAGGCTGAGCCACCGATTCGCCCACAGCCTTGAGGCCGGCGAAGTGGATGACGCCTGCAAAGTTGTAGCGGGCAAACAGGGCGTCTAGCGCGGCCGAATCGCGAATGTCGGCCTGTACAAACTCAAGCGGGCTGGCGCCTAAGCGGGCCAAACGGTCCAGCACCTTGCGGCTGGAGTTGCACAAATTGTCCAAAATGACGACAGGTTGGCCCGCCTCTGCAAGGGCGACAACGGTGTGCGAGCCAATGAAGCCCGTGCCGCCTGTGATCAAAATGGGGGGTGTCATGCTGTGAAAATTTTGTAGGTTTTGATGATTATCCCCTGCGAACATGCGGTCTCGGCCCTAAAATAAATCTAGCTTGCTCACGCACACAGTTAGTGCTCTAGCGAGTGATTTTTATCTTTTTACCTTTTTAGTACTTTCATGAAACGCACACATTCCACTCACGCTGCAGCGCATGCTGGCGCCGAATCTTGCATTGCCCTCATTGACGCCCGTTTTTTGGCGTGGCTACAAGGCCAAACCGACACCGCACAAGACCACGTGCGCCCGCAGTTGCACCAGCTGCTTAGCAACGCCTTAGGCCACAACGGCCTTGAGCTGAACCTGCGCCGCGTGTATTGGTACAGCGACACACCAGACGACCAAGCCATTGGCGGCCAAGTGAGCCGCGCCGTTTTGCCACACAGCCAAGATGGTGGTTTGTCGATGTTGCGCACCTTGGGCGCTGACCTCAAGCGTTTGGCCGAGCGCGGCGCCTGTGACCACTTGCTGGTGGGCAGTGATGACGAACGCTTGATCAGCCTGATTGACGAAGCCCAGTTGCACGGTGTGTCCGTGCACTTGTTGGCTGACGAAGCCTCGCGCAACATGACGCAGCTCAACCGCGAAGACCCAGGCTGGGCTCGCTTGTTGTCGCAAGCCGACCAACGCGTGGTGTTGGGCGCACAAGCCTCGCGCGAGGGCGGCTCACGCCACAGCACCTCGATGCACGCTGCACCGCAGGTGGACCCCGAACAGTTGCGCGAACAGCTCAACACCGTCATCAACACCTGGTGGACGGATGAACCGGAAGACCTGCGTGAAGAGCTGCGCGAAGAGCTGCAAAACACACGCGGTATTCCACAAGAGGTAGACCGTCAATTGTTGTTGGGCGTGCGCCGCGTGTTGGAGCGTGCGCTGAGCTTCCAAGAGAAAAAGCTGTTGCGCGAAATGGTGCGCGAACTGGTGTTGGGCCCTCAGGCGGCACAGGCCTCTGCGCCTACTCTTTCGCATTCTCCTGCGGTGGAACACGCCGAGTAAATCGAGCACCTTTTAAAACACCACGGAGTTGCAACCCATGAGCGATTTTTCTCCTGCCGATATCTTGGCTCAGGCCCTGCCCTACATCCGCAAGTTCCACGGCAAAACCTTGGTCATCAAATATGGCGGCAACGCCATGACCGACCCTGCGTTGCAAAAAGCATTTGCCGAAGATGTGGTGTTGCTCAAACTTGTGGGCATGAACCCCGTGGTGGTGCACGGCGGCGGCCCGCAAATTGAAGGCTTGCTGCAACGCTTGGGCAAAAAAGGTGAGTTCATCGAAGGCATGCGCGTGACCGACGCCGAAACCATGGAAGTGGTGGAGTGGGTGTTGGGTGGACAAGTGCAGCAAGACATCGTCGGCCTGATTAACCAAGCCGGTGGCAAAGCCGTGGGTTTGACAGGCCGCGACGGCGCCATGATTCGGGCCCAAAAACTGATGGTGCACGACAGCAAAGACCCCGAAAAAGAATATGACGTCGGTCAAGTGGGTGACATTGTCAGCATCGACCCCAGCGTGGTGAAAGCCTTGCAAGACGACGCGTTTATTCCCGTGGTCAGCCCTATTGGATTTGGCGAGAACAACGAGAGCTACAACATTAATGCCGACGTGGTGGCCGCCAAGCTGGCCACGGTGTTGGGTGCCGAAAAGCTGTTGATGCTGACCAACATCCGTGGCGTGCTGGATAAGCAAGGCGAGTTGTTGACCGAGTTGACGCCGCGGGGCATTGACGAGTTGATCGCCGACGGCACCATCAGTGGTGGCATGATCCCCAAAATTGCGGGCGCTTTGGACGCCGCCAAAAGCGGGGTGAGCGCGGTGCACATCATTGATGGCCGCGTGCCACACGCCATGTTGCTGGAGGTCTTGACCGAGCAGGCCTTCGGCACGATGATTCGTTCGCACTAACTTTTCTCTCAAGCCATGTCCGACACCGCCTTGCCCGACGAAGCGACCCCCGACCGCGATGAACCCAAGGTTCGTCAACGCATGAAGCCTGGTCAACGGCGCGAGCAAATTTTGCAAACGCTGGCCGCGATGTTGGAGCAGCCGGGCACCGAGCGCATCACCACGGCGTTGTTGGCCTCGAAGCTAGAGGTGAGCGAGGCAGCCTTGTACCGCCACTTCGCCAGCAAAGCGCAGATGTTTGAAGGCTTGATTGATTTCATCGAGCACAGCCTGTTCAGCCTGATTAACCAAATTGCCGAGCGTGAAGGCGACGGCGCGCAAAAAGCCGCCCGCATGGTGACCGTGCTGTTGCAGTTTGGCGAGAAAAACCCAGGCATGGCCCGCGTCATGGTGGGTGACGCCTTGGTGTTTGAAAACGAGCGTTTGCACCAGCGCATGAACCAATTGTTTGAGCGCATCGAGTCAGCCTTACGCCAAGCGCTGCGTGCGGCGGCTGAGGCCAACAAGTCGGCTACGCCCACCGCAGATGCGCAAGTGCGTGCCGCCGCACTGCTTGCGTTTGCCTTGGGTCAGTTGCAGCGTTTTTCGCGCTCGGGCTTTAAGCGTTCTCCGCTAGACCATGTGGAAGCCTCTCTTGCGCTGATGTGTCGCTGAGGTGCTTGGTGCGTCCATCGCGTAACGACAAAATCAAACGGTTCTTCCAACCCGATTTTTAATTTTTCAAAGGCGACCTATGAAACTCGTGCGTTATGGCAACCCCGGCAAAGAAAAACCAGGCCTCATTGATGCGGCAGGTAAGCTGCGCGACTTGAGCAAAGTCATCACAGACGTGACGCCCGATCAGTTGAGCGACAAAGCCTTGGCCAAAATCACCAAGCTCAACACAGACAAGTTGCCCTTGGTTAAAGGCAAGCCCCGCATGGGCTGCCCCGTGGCCAACGTGGGTAAATTTGTGGCGATTGGCCTGAACTACGCCGACCACGCCGCAGAGGCGGGCATGCCTATCCCCAAAGAACCCATCGTGTTCTTGAAGCCTACGAGCTGCATTCAAGGCCCCAATGACGACGTGATGTTGCCCAAGGGCTCGGTCAAGTCGGACTGGGAGGTCGAGCTGGGTATCGTCATTGGCACAGAAGCGTGTCATGTGTCGCAAAAAGCCGCGTTCGACTACGTGGCCGGTTATTGCTTGATCAACGATGTGAGCGAACGCGAATTTCAACTCGAGCGCGGCGGCACATGGGACAAGGGCAAGGGTTGCGACACCTTCGGCCCGATCGGCCCTTGGCTGGTGACGCGCGACGAAGTGCCCAATCCACAAAAGCTGCACATGTGGCTTGACCACAACGGCGTGCGCATGCAGGACGGCAATACCAAGACCATGATTTTTGGTGTGGCCAAAATCGTGAGCTACGTCAGCCAGTTCATGACCTTGCAACCCGGTGACGTGATTTGCACGGGCACACCTCCAGGTGTGGGCATGGGTGTGAAGAAAGACGGCAAGTCAGCGCCTGTGTTTTTGAAGCGTGGTGATGTGATGACTTTGGGCATTGAGGGTCTGGGTGAGCAGCATCAAAAGGTTGTGGCTTTTAAGCGCTGACCCTTTTGCTTTTCATTGAAAAAGCCACCTTGTATGGGTGGCTTTTTTGTTTGCTCCGGATAGAGCGCGTTGCGCACATGGAGTGCGGCGGCATCCTCATGCTGGAGTACCAGAAATCGTCAGCCGCCACACCCCATGCGCGCAACGCTTTGGGTGTTCGTTGCAAAAACGTCTGCACGCAACTGGACGAGCGAAGCAACGTCAGACGCAGCCTTCTGGGAGGGGCTTAGGGCAGGTGACGATTTCTGGTACCCCAGCATGAGGAACCTGCCCTAAGCCCCTCCCAGAAGCGAGCTCAGAACAAACAGAGCTCAAACAAAAAACAATCACTTAAAGCGAAATCACCTGCATCCCAGGCAAAGTAGCCATAGGAAACTCCTCGCGGTCAAACGCCTTGTCACCTTCGTCTGACGCCACACCTGTGCTCTTTAAGTTTTTGAAATCAAACTTCGTGTGGTCCATCAAATGTGAAGGCACCACGTTTTGCATGGCTGCAAACATGTTCTCAATGCGGCCTGGGTGCTTCTTTTCCCACTCACGCAGCATCTCGCCCACTACTTGGCGTTGCAGACCGTCTTGGCTGCCGCACAGCGTGCACGGGATGATGGGGAACTGGCGCACTTTAGACCAGCGCTCTAGGTCTTTTTCGGCCACGTAGGCTAGGGGGCGAATCACCATGTGGTCGCCACCATCGCTCACCAACTTTGGGGGCATGGCTTTGAGTTTGCCGCCGAAGAACATGTTCAAAAAGAAGGTCTGCAAGATGTCGTCGCGGTGGTGGCCCAGCGCGATTTTGTTGCAGCCCAACTCGCCCGCCACGCGGTACAAAATGCCGCGGCGCAAGCGCGAGCACAAGCTGCACATGGTTTTGCCTTCGGCAATTTTGTCCTTGACGATGGAGTAGGTGTCTTGCGTTTCGATGCGAAACTTCACGCCCACTTGCGCCAAATATTTAGGCAGCACGTCAGCAGGAAAGCCGGGTTGTTTTTGGTCGAGGTTGACCGCAATCAACTCAAAGCTGATGGGTGCGCGTTGTTGCATCATCAGCAAGATGTCGAGCATGGCGTAGCTGTCTTTGCCGCCCGACATACACACCATGATCTTGTCGCCTTCCTCGATCATGTTGTAGTCCACGATGGCTTGACCCACTTGGCGGCACAGGCGCTTTTCGAGCTTGTGGTTCTCGTGCTCGATCTTGATTTGCTTGGGGTCTTTTTCGATTGTTGTCATTACCACTGTCCAGTTTCTATGCGAATAGCCACTTCGCAGTCTTCAAAAATTTCAAGCTTGGCGATTTTCACGCGCACGCCCAGCACGCCAGGCAGCTGCATGAGGCGGTGAGCGAGTTTGCCAATCAGGGTTTCGAGCAGATTGACGTGCTCGGCCGTGCATTCGGTGATGATGATTTGGCGCACCTTGCGGTAGTCCAGAACATGGCAAATGTCATCGTCATGTGGCATCAGCGGTTGCGTGCCTAGGTTTAACTCGGCGTCTACTTGAATGGGTTGTGGGTCAATCTTTTCGTGCTCCAAGATGCCCAGGTTGGCATCAAAGCGCAGGCCGGTGAGGTGAAGGATTTGTGTGCCTTTGCTGGTCATGTCACAGTACTCCAGGTTTGGCGCGGAACACTTCCACGCCCACTGCTTCGCAGTCAGGGTAGACGTCGGGTTTGCGGGTGGACACGCGGGCAGCCATCACGCCGGTGTGCTCTAGCAAGTGGGTAAGGATGTCGTCGCACAAAGTTTCTTGCAGGTTGATGTGGCCTTGCGCGATGCGGCCATGCACTACGGCGCGTACAAAGTCGTAGTCCACCACTTCGTCAATGCGGTCGTCTTTGGGGCTGGTGCCTGCGAAAGAAACATACAAGTCGACGTCGACGATGAGGCGCTGTGCAGCTTGCAACTCAAAGTCGTGAATGCCAATCTGCGCTTGCACGGTAAGGCCGCGCAAAAACAAGCGGCGGTAGTGGCGTAAAAGTGTGTCGTTCATGATTTAAAAAGCTCCTCGACCACAAACATCACATCACGTGCGAGTGGTAGCAAATGTTGGCCATTGTCCACGCGCACGGTGGTGCCAGTGATACTGGCGTTGCCCGCCAAAAACACCACGCTGCTGGCCACATCGACGGGGTTGATCGGGTGGCGCAGCAAGTTGGCTTGTGCTGCACGGTTGAAGTTGTCTTGGGTTTGTGGGCCGCTCAGGTACATCAGGCCAGGGGCCACGGCGTTGACGCGTAATGTGGGCGCGAGCGATTGGGCTTGAAGACTGACTGCGCGTTCCAGCGCAAGCTTGGACAGCGTGTACGAAAAATAATCGGGGTTGAGGTTGAACACCTTTTGGTCCAGCACATGAATGACGCTGGGCTTGGCGTGATGCTGTGCCGAAGCCGAAGCTGGCGTTAACGTGTTTGCTTTTCCAGCGCTTGTTGTTTCTTCAGAGTTGCCGACGTGCAGCGCTGCCAACCACTTACCAAAGCGCATGGGCGCCATGAGGTTGACCTTGATCTGCGCCAAGGCCTGTGCCTCGTCAAAGTCTGCACCCTCGTCCGGCACAAACAATGAAGCGTTGTTCACCACGCATTGCAGGGCCGTGCCTGTGGTGGCCACTGTGGTGTTAAAAATACGTTGGCAGCTGGCTTCGTCTTCGAGCTCGCCTTGCACGGCCAATGCGTCCACACCCAAAGCGCGCAGCTCGGCGCACAGGGCGTGGGCCTGCGTCTCTGAGTGGTTGTAGTGGCAAGCCACATTCCACCCCGCGCGTGCAAAAGCGAGGCCGATTTCGCGGCCTAAGCGAACGCTGCCGCCAGTGATAAGTGCCCAAGAGCGCATGGTGTGAGGTGCCTGTGATGGAAGGACGACGTGGAGAGCGGGGGAGGTCGAGTTACGATCTGCACCCAATGACTACCCCCCAATTATCCAACGACCCGGGCCAACAGGCTTTGTACACGCTGATTCAACGCAGCATCGCCAATGCGGGTGGTTGGCTGGGCTTTGACCACTTCATGGCGTTGGCTCTGTATGCTCCTGGCATGGGCTACTACGCCAATAGCCTACGCAAATTTGGGCTTACGCCCGAGAGCGGCAGCGACTTTGCCACCGCCCCCGAAATGTCCAAGCACTTTGGCCGCACGCTGGCTCACCAAGTGGCTGAGGCCCTGCAAGTCACGGGCACAGATGAAGTGTGGGAGTTCGGCGCAGGCTCAGGTGCCTTGGCCTTGCAGCTGTTGGACAGCTTGGGGCAGATGGGCGTGAACGTCAAGCGCTACACCATCGTCGATTTATCGGGCACTCTGCGCGAGCGCCAACAAGACACCCTCAAAGCCCATGCCTACCAAGTGCAATGGGTCGATGCCCTGCCTGAACAACTCAGCGGCGTGGTGGTGGGTAACGAGGTGCTGGACGCCATGCCCGTGCAACTATTGGTGCGCAAGGGCGGTGTGTGGCATGAACGTGGCGTTATTTGGAACGCCGATGCGTTGAGCCAGAGGCAAGCGGGCGTGTCGCCCTTGGAATGGCAAGACCGCGTGACCGACTTGCGTCCTCCCTTTGAAGTGGCTGGCGAGCACGACTACTTGACCGAAATTCACAACCAAGCCGAAGCCTTTGTGGCCACGCTGGCTGACCGCTTCAAGGCGGGCGAGTCGGCCACGGGCAAAGGTAGCGCAGCTTTCTTGATCGACTACGGTTTTCCTGAGAGCGAATACTTCCACCCCCAGCGCAGCATGGGCACGCTGATGTGCCACCAGTTGCACAAGTCAGATACCGACCCTTTGGCCGATGTGGGCCGCAAAGACATCACCGCGCACGTGAACTTCACGGGTGTGGCCGTGGCTGCACAGGACGCGGGACTGAATGTGTTGGGCTACACCACCCAAGCGCATTTCTTGATCAACTGCGGCTTGCTGCCGCCGTTGGTGGATGCGCCCATCGACGAAAAGAGCATGGCGCAAAAGCTGATCACCGAGCACGAAATGGGTGAGCTGTTCAAAGTGGTGGCCTTTGGCACAACCGAGTGGGAGCCGATGGGCTTTGCGCACGGTGACCGCTCTTACGCGCTGTAATTTTTGATATGACACGCTGGCTGATTGTTGTTTTCGTGGCGTTACTGCTGATCAACGCGATGACGCCTTGGTTGCAAAAGCTTGGCTTTGGGCGTTTACCTGGGGATGTTCGGTTCAAGGTGTTTGGGCGGGAGATATTTATTCCGTTTGCTTCGACGATCATTCTCAGCCTTGTTTGTGCTGGGATTTCTAAGCTTTTGTAGATTTAACTTCCCTTCGTTGTCAAGCGGTGTGGGGTGTACCTGCTCTGCTCCGCCGTCGCTTCGCGCCTAATGTCGCTGCCGCAGGCACACCCCACACCGCTTGACGCGC
>NZ_JBBAOV010000042.1:15344-18884 GCF_040401135.1 Limnohabitans sp.
GTCGCTTCGCGCCTAATGTCGCTGCCGCAGGCACACCCCACACCGCTTGACGCGCTAGAGATTGGTTTATTGCTAGTCGTGCGCGTGAGTTATTTCAGCATCCGTAGCGAAATGTTCTGAGTGAGATGCAATGCAATGCAACGCGAGCCCAAAGCAGCGAAGCGGTAAGGGCGGTGACCGCGGCAGCGACATTAGGCGCGAAGCGACGGCGGAGCAGAGCGGGTACCGCCCTTGCCGCTTCGTAGCGCACAACTTAAAGAGAAGAAAGAGCAGCAGCAATAGCCGCTAACCGTGCCGCATCCATACGCGCACCAACAGCCGGACCATTCAGGCCTTCTTCCAACGCCTGCGCACTCACAGCCGCACTGTCCACCGACTGCGCCGCCTTCAACAGCAAAGCCAACCGAGGCCCCTGCGCATATGCCTCATCCTCTTTGCCCAAACGTCCAATCGCATCGCACTCGCACGCTTGCAAAGCAAGCAAAAACCGTTCAGGACGACGCAGCGCATCGCATCGCACCAGCAAGCGCAACACGGCATCAGCACCAAAGCCCAAGCTCTGATGAATGTTGCCGTGTTCACGCGCCACCAACTCGGCCAGTTCTTTGCATTCCACTGGCACACGCCATCGCGTACACAAAGCGCGGGTGAGTTTTTCGCTGCGCTGCTCGTGGCCAATGTGACGGGGCAACACGTCGGCGGGCGTGGTGCCTTTGCCTAGGTCGTGGCACAGGCAAGCAAAGCGCACTTCGAGTGGGGCATTCATTCGCGCTGATGCATCGAGCACCATTTCTAGATGAATGCCGGTGTCAATTTCGGGGTGGTATTCGGCGCGTTGCGGCACGCCGTACAGTTTGTCGACTTCGGGCAGCAGGCGCTGCAAAGCGCCGCATTCGCGCAGCACTTGCAGCATGCGCGAGGGTTTGCTACCCATCAAGCCGCGTGACAACTCTTGCCACACGCGTTCGCTCACCAAGGCGTCTACCTCGCCCTCGGTCACCATCTCGCGCATGAGCGTCATCGTGTCAGGGGCAACCGTGAAGTCGGGAAAGCGTGCGGCAAATCGGGCCAAGCGCAGGATGCGCACGGGGTCTTCGCGGAAGGCTTCGGTTACGTGGCGTAGAACTTTGGCGGCAATGTCGCGCCCTCCACCAAAAGGGTCGGTGCGGAGGCCGTGTTCGTCTTGCGCGATGGCGTTGATGGTCAGGTCGCGTCGGGCCAGGTCTTCCTCGAGCGTCACATCCGGCGCGGCGTGCACTGCAAAGCCGTGATAGCCACGCGCGGTTTTGCGCTCGGTGCGGGCTAGTGCGTATTCCTCGTGGGTGTCGGGGTGCAAGAACACCGGAAAGTCGCGGCCCACAGTTTGGTAGCCTTGCGCCACCAAAGCCTCGGGCGTGCCGCCCACCACCACCCAGTCGCGGTCAGAGCCTACCTTGCCCATCAGGGCATCGCGCACTGCACCGCCAACAAGGTAGGTTTTCATCAATGTCCCGGCACGAACAATCGCTTGATAGATTTGGGCTCAGAAATGCCCAGTGCGTGCAGCCCTTGTTCATGTCCGCTGGCAATGTTGTTGACCTTCATCGAGTCCAAGTTATCGCGGCTCATCAACGTGGGGCCGGGTGCAAACTCCATCAACAGCGCTTGCAGCCAACCGATGGCGTAGGGCAGCGAGATGACGTGGCGTTCTTTACCCACCCAGCGACCCGCAAGCTGGACCAGTTCGGACAGCGAGAGGATGTCGGGGCCGCACAGCTCAAACACTTGGCCTTCGGTGCTGGAGGTGTTCACGCAATGCACGATGGCCTGCGCCACGTCGTGCACCCACACAGGCTGAAAGCGCGTGTGCGCACCGGCCAGCGGCATGAAGGGAAAAACTTTTTGCAGTTTGGCAAACAGGTTGATGAACTGGTCGTCTTTACCAAAGATCACGCTGGGGCGCAGCAGGGTCAAACCCAATGGGGCTTTTTGTGCGGCAGAAAGCAAAGCCAATTCACCTCGCGCTTTGCTACGTTGGTACATGGAGGGGCCGTGCACATCAGCACCGAGTGCGCTGATGTGAATCAGACGCGCAACGTTTTCAGCATGGCACGCACGCGCCAAGTTGGTGGGCAGCGTAACGTGGGCGTGGGTGAATTCTTCTTCCGTGCCGTGCAAGATAGCAATGAGGTTGATCACTACATCGTGGCCGTGCACCAAGGCTTGCAGTTGTTTGGCGTCGTGCACATCGGCTTGAACCACGGTCACGCCCGGCATCATTTGGATGTGACGCGCGGGCAGGCGTCGTGTTGGCACAGTCACTTGGTGATGTTGCAGGCTGAGACGCGAGCACACATGGCTGCCCACAAAGCCAGAGCCACCCAGAACCAGAATTTTTTGAGGTGTGAAAGATTGCATAAATCACACTGTAGCGCCAAGCCGCTAGACTGTTGTGACACAGGATAATTGCGCCATGAACCAACTCGATGCCCTCAAGCAATTCACCACCGTCGTGGCCGACACGGGCGACTTTAAGCAGCTCAGCGCTTTTAAGCCGCAAGACGCCACCACCAACCCGTCGCTGATTTTGAAGGCGGTGCAAAAGCCAGAATATTTGCCCTTGCTCAAAGCCACCGTAGCCGCCCACGGCAATGAACCGATAGACGCGCAGATTGACCGCCTGCTGGTGCGCTTTGGGTGCGAGATTTTGGCCACCATCCCTGGCCGTGTGTCCACCGAAGTGGATGCCCGTTTGAGCTTTGACACACCCGCCACCGTGGCGCGTGCCAAGCGCATCATGGCCTTGTACGAAGCGCAGGGCGTCAAGCGTGAACGTGTGCTCATCAAAATTGCTTCCACATGGGAAGGCATTCAAGCTGCCGCCGAGCTAGAGCGCGAAGGCATTCGCACCAACCTGACCTTGCTGTTCTCGTTCGCCCAAGCTGTGGCTTGTGGTGATGCCAAGGTGCAGCTGATTTCCCCGTTTGTGGGCCGTATTTACGACTGGTACAAGAAGTCGGCAGGCGCGGCTTGGGTAGAAGCCGACAACGCCAACGCCAATGACCCCGGGGTGAAGTCAGTGCGCGCGATTTACAACTACTACAAACGCCACGGCATCCAAACCGAGGTGATGGGCGCGAGCTTTCGAAACGTGGGCCAAATCACGGCCTTGGCGGGTTGCGATTTGCTGACCATCGCGCCTGAGTTGCTGGCGCAGTTGGAGGCCTCAAGCGAGGCATTGACGCAAGCCCTGAGCGCATCAGCCGCGATGCAGTTGGACTTGCCAGTGTTGCATCACACCGAGGCCTCGTTCCGCTATGCCATGAATGAAGACGCGATGGCGACGGAAAAGTTAGCCGAGGGCATTCGCGCGTTTTGTGTGGATGCGGTGAAGCTTGAGGCGCTCATGCATTGAGTTTTATTTAGTCTGTTCGCGTGAGCGAATGGGCTGGACGAAAAAAAGCCCCGCAGTGCGGGGCTTTTTATTGGGTTTGTCAGTCTGCAATAAAGCAGCGAGGCAATTACATGCCCATGCCGCCCATACCACCCATGCCGCCCATG
>NZ_JBBAOV010000043.1:0-18049 GCF_040401135.1 Limnohabitans sp.
TCCTTCACCGCGATGCATCGTTCCCCCAATGGACGCGGGCCAAAAGCTTTGACGGTTTTGCGGCCTTCGGGCCGGTGATTGACACCGCTTTCGATGCCGCAAATGGCCATCTGCGCACGCTGGTGGACGGCCGAGAGCGCCAGAACTATGCTTTTAGCGACATGTTTTTCAGCCCGGCGCAGATCGTGTCCCACCTCTCGCACGACATGACGCTGGAGCCGGGCGATCTCATTTACTGCGGCACGTCGCTCGGTGTTTTGCCGATGAAGGCCGGTGCCACGGTCGAGGTTCTCATCGACGGCATCGGCACTTTGTCAAACCGGTACGGGTAGAAGCTGCAGACGTCCTTTGTGCTGGGCCATTGTGTGGGCCAGCAGTTGCGTTGCAGCATAGATCGCGTCAATGGATGGCGTTGGTGTTCCCGTCATGCGGCCCAATTCAATGACCGAGCCCACCAGTGCATTGAGCTCAAGGGCTCGGCCTGCTTCCACATCTTGGAGCATGGATGTTTTGTGTGCGCCAATTGCTTGAGCGCCTGCAATGCGTTTGTCGAGCGAGATCTTGAATTGCACCCCCAGTTTTTCGGCAACGCTTTGCGCTTGCGACATCATGTTGGCTGCCAGCTCGCGCGACGGGCCAAAGGTACAAATGTCTTCTAGCGTCGCATGGGTCAGGGCAGAGATGGGGTTAAAGCTCAGGTTGCCCCAAAGCTTGAGCCAAATCTCGCTGCGGATATCTTTGGACACGGGGGCCTTGAATCCGGCGCGCATCATCACTTGAGAAAGCGCCTCGATGCGCTCGCTGCGACTGCCGTCCAGCTCACCCAGTGTGAAGCGGTTGCCTTCAATAACCCGCACGACACCCGGCTCGATCAGCTCGGCTGCCGGATAGACCACGCTGCCGATGATGTGCTCGGGCGAGATCGCCTGCGCCAAGCGTCCGGCGGGATCTACGCTCTCCAGGCTGCGGCCGGCATAGGCCCCTTCCAGTTTTTGAAAGTACCACCAGGGAATGCCGTTGATCATGGTCACCAGCAGCGTCTTGGGGCCCAATAATGCGCCCAGTTCTGGCATCAGGTCGACGACCTGGTGGGCTTTGACGGTAAGCAACACCACGTCTTGCACGCCAGCGTCTGACATGCGCTCTACGGCTTTGGCCGCAGGTGCCTGAAGCGCGGTTCCGTCTTCCAGGATGAGGCGAAAGCCGTTGGCCTGAATCGCCGCCAGATTGCGGTTGCGCGCAATAAAAGTGACGTCTTCACCGGCGGCTGAGAGCCTGGCTCCCAAATAACCCCCAATCGCACCTGCACCGACCACCGCTATTTTCATTGGGAAGACCCCGCCTTAACACTGCTATAACGCATCAACATACCCTTGAATGCACTGACCAGCGGCCAGAGCAACAACAACAAAGCCAGCCCCGTAATGACACCCACCAGCGGATTGGACCAGAAGATCGACAAGCTGCCCTGGGACAACAGCATGGACTGCCGAAAGCTCGCCTCGGCCATATCACCCAGCACCAGCGCGAGCACCAGTGGCGCCAGCGGGTACTTGAGCTTCTTGAAGAGGTAGCCCATGACCCCGAAGACCAGCATCATCACCACGTCAAACAATGAGCTGTGAACGGTGTAAGCACCGATGGCGCAGATGACCACGATCACCGGGCCAATCACCGAGAAAGGAATACGCAGGAACGCCGCCCAAAATGGCACGGTGGTCAGCACCACCACAAGCCCGACGATGTTGCCCAAGTACATCGAGGCAATCAGCCCCCACACAAAGTCCTTGTGTTCCACAAAGAGCATGGGGCCGGGCTGAAGGCCCCAGATCATCAGGCCGCCCAACAGCACAGCGGCCGTCGGTGAACCTGGAATACCCAGCGTCAGCATGGGCAACAGCGCCGATGTGCCGGCCGCATGCGCTGCGGTCTCGGGAGCCACCACCCCTTCAATATTGCCTTTGCCGAATGACGCCGGGTCTTTGGACATGCGTTGCGCCATGCCGTAGCTCATGAACGACGCTGGTGTGGCACCGCCAGGTGTGATGCCCATCCAGCAGCCCACAGCAGTAGAGCGCAAAAAGTTCACCCATTGGCGCGGCAACTCAGCCCAAGTCTGCAGCACCACACGCAGATTGAGTTTGGCACTTTTACCCTTGAAGGCCAGGCCTTCTTCCATGGTCAGCAAAATCTCGCCGATACCAAACAGACCGATCACCGCAATTAAGAAATCAAAGCCCTTAAGGAGTTCGGGAAAGCCATAGGTCATGCGCAATTGCCCGGTGACCGTATCCATGCCCACCGCGGCCAGCGCAAACCCCAGCATCATGGCGGCGATAACCTTTGCGGCGGGCTCTTTGCTCATGCCCACAAAGCTGCAAAAGGTCAGAAGTTGCACCGCGAAGTATTCAGCAGGTCCGAACTTGAGGGCAAACTTGGCCAGCAAAGGGGCGAGGAAGGTGATCAAGATCACCGCGAAAAGCGCGCCCACAAAGGACGAGGTGAAAGCCGCTGTCAGCGCCTGTGCCGCACGTCCCTGCTGAGCCATGGGGTAGCCGTCAAAGGTGGTCGCCACCGACCACGGCTCTCCCGGGATGTTGAACAAAATGGAAGTGATGGCCCCCCCAAACAGTGCGCCCCAATAAATGCACGACAGCATGATGATGGCCGAGGTCGGGTTCATCGTGAACGTCAGCGGCAGCAAGATGGCAATGCCGTTGGCTCCCCCCAAGCCGGGCAGCACGCCAATGAGCACCCCCAAGATGACGCCGATAAGCATGTAGGCAAGGTTGGGCAGCGTCATCGCCACAGCGAAACCCTGCATCAGGTTATTAATTTCTTCCATTAAAGCCCCAGCAAATTTTCCAGTGGACCCTTGGGCAATGGAACTAGGAACCAGCGTTCAAAGACCAGAAAAAATACGACCGGCACCGTCAGAGATACCGAAGCTGTCACGCGCCAGCCGAAGTGCCCATGGCGTCGCATGAAGTAGCCGATCAGCAAAGCGGAGGGGACGTAAATACCCATCCACAACAACGTCACTATGTAAATGGTCATGGGAATCAGCATGGCCATGACGGTGACGATCTGGCTGCGCTCGGCGAAAACCTCGTCCAACGAGCGCCAATGCCACAGAGTGCTCACCAGAATCGCGGCGCTGGACGCGCACAAGGCCATCCCAATGTAGAACGGGAAATAGCCCGAGCGTGGGCCGTCGTCGGCCCAGCCAATGCCCACGCGCAAGCTATCAACCACTACCAGCACGCCCAGGGCCAGCAGCAGAAAAGCGACAACCACCTCGGGTCCGCGCGTCTTGGGGTCGTTGGCGGATTCTGCGTCCGGTTTGGGGGCCTGTTCAGTCATTGCGCACCTTAATTGGCAATAAAGCCAGCTTCTTTCATCAGCTCGCGGTGCAACTGCTCGTTGCGCCCCAGCCATTCGAAGTAATCGTTGCCGGACATCGCGGTCTGCTTGAAGGCTCCTTTTTGCATGAACTCCTTCCACTCCGGCAGGGCACGCACTTTATTAAACAGGTCCACGTAGTACTGGGTCTGGGCGGCAGAGACGCCGGGCGCCATGAAGATGCCGCGCAACATCAGGTACTCCACGGGCAAGCCAGCAGAGCCGCATGTGGGCACATCATTCCAAGACTGCGTGGCCGTGATTTTGGCTTTGTAGGGCAGGCGTTCTTTGTCAAACACGCACAGGGGGCGCAGTGCGCCAGAGCGCCAGTGGGATTCGGCCTCGATGGGGTTGTTCACCGTTGAGTCAACGTGTTTGCCCACCAGTTGCACCGCCACATCGCCACCGCCCTTGAGCGGGATGTAGATGAGCTTTTTACCAATCGTCTTTTCAAGCAGCACGGTGATGATCTGATCTTCCTGCTTGGAGCCGGTACCGCCCATTTTGAAGGCCTTATCAGGCTGGGCCTTGACGGCGGTCAGAAAATCTTTGGTGGTCTTGTAGGGTGCGTCTGCATTTACCCACAGAACAAACTGGTCCAGCGCCAGCATGGACACCGGGGTGAGGTCGCGCCAATTGAACGGAACACCCGTCGCCAATGGCGTGGTGAACAGGTTGGACAGCGTAATGATAATTTTGTGCGGGTTGCCTTTGTCGCCTTTAACGTCCAGAAAGCCTTCAGCGCCGGCACCCCCTGACTTATTCACCACAATGAAGGGCTGAGGGCTCAGCTTATTCTTGGCAACCACGCCCTGGATGAAGCGTGCCATCTGGTCAGCGCCTCCGCCAGTGCCGGCAGGTATGACAAATTCAACGGGCTTGGTAGGCTCCCAGGCGTGGGCTGCACAACCGAACGCAGTTGCAGCCAAGACAAAAGTGAACTTCACCCTATCGATCAATCGAAGCAATTGCATAGTCAAGTCTCCTGGTTGTTAAAAATTCGATGCCGCTGCAGTCAGCCCCTTAAGCCCCCTCAGCCGCCTAGCCCCAGCTTGGCCGCCAGCCCGATGCGCTGAAGCTTGCCAGTGGCGCCCTTGGGGATTTCGTCCATAAACAAAATTTTCTTGGGCACTTTGTAGTCTGCGGCCCGTGAACTGACAAAAGCCTGCAGTTCACGCTCACTGGCGCTCTGACCCTCGCGCAGCACCACCACCGCAGCAACTTCCTCGCCCAATTTGGGGTGCGGCATGCCAAAGCAAACCACCTGAGCCACGGCGGCGTGGTCCATCAAAATTTCGTCCACCTCGCGAGGGCTAACTTTTTCGCCACCGCGGTTGATGATTTCCTTCAGACGCCCAGTGATGCTGATGTACCCGTCTGCATCCATCAAGCCTTGATCGCCGGTGCGGAACCACCCATGGGTAAAGCCCTCTTCGTTGGCTTTGGGGTTGTTCTCGTAACCGGCCGTCACGTTGGCGCCACGGATCACGATTTCACCTGTGGCACCCCGCGGCAGAAGACCGCCCTCGGTGTCCATGATGCCGATCTCTGGGCCAGCTGCAATGCCCACCATGCCTGGTTTGCGCACAGCCGGGGGCAGCGGGTTGCAGGCCATTTGGTGCGTGGCCTCGGTCATGCCATAAGCTTCGATCAGCGGCGCATGGAACAGGGCTTCAAGTTCCTGAATCACCTGCGGCGGCATGGACGACGACGACGAACGTAAAAAGCGCAGCGGGTTGCGCGCGATGACATCGGTATTGCCTTTGCCCCTGCTCACAATCGCTTGGTGCATGGTGGGCACGGCGGTGTACCAGGTCGGCCGTGCCTCATCCATCCAGGCGAAAAACTTGAGGGCATTGAAGCCCGGGGTGCAAAACACCTGCGAACCAGCCGCCAGGGGGGCCAGCACGCCGGCGATCAGACCGTGAATATGAAACAGCGGCATGACGTTGAGGCCGCAATCCTCGGGCACAAACTGCAAACTGTTGCGAATGTTGGTGGCCGACGCCACCAAATTGCCTTGGGTAAGGGGCACAATTTTGGGCCGCGACGTGGTTCCCGAGGTGTGGAGCACCATGGAAACATCCCCGGGCAACGCGTAACCGCCGTGCGCTGCGGCAGATCCGACCTGCTTGCCGTCGCGCGGCATCAGGGTGAAGTTGCCTGCTGACTTTTTCGGGTCGGCAGTCAGGTCAATGATGCGCACACCCAGCTTTTCTGCAACGGCAATGGCCGGTGAGGTGCTGGCCTGTTCAACAATCAGCGCTTTGGCATGAAGGTCGTTCAAATAGAACTCGAATTCATCGGCGCGGTAAGCCGGATTCAAGGGCGCACTGGTCACGCCGCTGGCACAGGCCATGAAGCAGGTCGCCATTTCCGGGCCGTTGGGCAGCACGATCGCCACCCGGTCGTTGCGGCCAATGCCCAGCGCATTGAGCTGCTCAATGGTGGTGGCAATCAACGCACGTAAAGCGCCAAAATTTAACGGCAAACGCTCCGGCGCTGAAATCGCGGGCGCAGGGTTGGCACCGCTGGCAAGTAAATCTTGCAAAACAATAGACATGAATATTCCCTTAATTTTGAAATGATTTTTACAGTATTGACTTTTTTGCGTAGCGGTCGTGCGCAATAGTTGACTAGGGAATTCCCGTGATTGCGATTTTGCACAATTTGCTTGAACGTTCACGGCACAAGTTAGGTAGAGCTAATTGGGCTAAAAGAAAAACGGCCCCAAAGGGCCGTTTTTGAATTAGCGCAAAGCAGCTTACGCCGTCACGCCTTTAGCGATTTCAACGTACTCGTCAATCTGGTTGAAGTTCAGGTACTGGTAAATGGCTGCACCGTCGGCGTTCACCACACCCATGGCTTCGTGGTATTCGGCCACAGTGGGGAACTTGCCCATCTTCGAGGTGATGGCAGCCAACTCAGCAGAAGCCAAGTACACGTTGGTGTTCTTGCCCAAACGGTTGGGGAAGTTACGTGTAGAGGTAGACACCACCGTCGCGCCTTCGCGCACTTGCGCTTGGTTACCCATGCACAACGAGCAGCCTGGCATTTCGGTGCGCGCACCCGCGGTACCAAACGCAGCGTAGTGACCTTCTTTGATTAACTCGCTCTCGTCCATCTTGGTTGGAGGAGCAACCCACAACTTGACAGGGATGTCGCGTTGGCCACCGAGCAGCTTGGCAGCGGCGCGGAAGTGACCGATGTTGGTCATGCAAGAACCGATGAAGGCTTCGTCGATATGTGTGCCAGACACTTCAGACAAGAACTTAGCGTCATCTGGATCGTTCGGGCAGCAAACGATAGGCTCTTTGATGTCGGCCAAATCGATGTCGATGACGAAGGCGTATTCAGCATCTTTGTCTGCTTCAAGCAGGTTAGGTGCGGCCAACCAAGCTTCAACTTTTTCGATACGACGAGCCAATGTGCGCGCGTCGGCGTAACCGTCGGCGATCATGTTCTTCATCAGTACCACGTTGGACTTCAAGTACTCTTGAACTGGCGCGCTGTTGAGCTTGATGGAACAACCTGCAGCAGAACGCTCGGCAGACGCGTCAGACAATTCGAATGCTTGTTCGACCTTGAGGTTGGGCAGGCCTTCAATTTCTAAGATACGGCCCGAAAATTCATTGACCTTACCGGCCTTGGCCACGGTCAACAAACCTTGCTTGATGGCGAACAGCGGAATGGCGTGCACCAAGTCGCGCAAAGTCACACCAGGCTGCATGTCGCCTTTGAAGCGAACCAAGATGGACTCGGGCATGTCCAAAGGCATCACGCCTGTGGCTGCACCGAAAGCCACCAAGCCAGAACCGGCTGGGAACGAAATACCGATGGGGAAACGTGTGTGCGAGTCGCCGCCCGTACCCACGGTGTCAGGCAACAACAAACGGTTCAACCAAGAGTGAATCACACCGTCGCCTGGACGCAACGCAACACCACCACGGTTCGAGATGAACGCTGGCAATTCGCGGTGCGTCTTGACGTCAACAGACTTGGGGTAAGCCGCTGTGTGGCAGAACGATTGCATGACCATGTCAGCCGAGAAGCCCAAGCAAGCCAAGTCTTTCAACTCGTCGCGTGTCATCGGGCCTGTGGTGTCTTGTGAACCCACGGTGGTCATCTTGGGTTCGCAGTAAGTACCGGGGCGAACGCCTTGGCCTTCTGGCAAACCAACAGCACGACCGACCATCTTCTGAGCCAGCGTGAAGCCAGCCTTGGTGATGATAGGCGCGGTAGGCAAACGGAACACGGTCGACACGGGCAGACCCAAGAACTCACGGGCCTTGGCGGTCAAGCTGCGGCCGATGATCAGGTTGATACGGCCACCGGCGCGCACTTCGTCAAACAGCACATCGCTCTTGAGTTGGAAGGTGGTGATGGTTTCACCGTTCTTCACGATCTTGCCTTCGTAGGGCAACACGTCAACCACGTCACCCATGTTGAGTGCGGTCACGTCCACTTCGATGGGCAAGGCGCCAGAGTCTTCTTGGGTGTTAAAGAAGATGGGGGCAATCTTGCCGCCCAAAGTCACGCCACCGAAACGCTTGTTAGGCACAAACGGAATATCTTCACCAAAGCCCCAGATGATGCTGTTGGTGGCTGACTTGCGTGAGGAGCCTGTGCCGACCACGTCGCCAACATAAGACACCAAATTGCCTTTTTTCTTCAGCTCTTCAATCATGGCCATGGGGCCGCGTTTGCCGTCTTCTTCAGGCTTGAACGCTGCGCCTTCACGCGTGTTCTTGAGCATGGCCAAGTAATGCAACGGAATGTCTGGACGGCTCCATGCGTCAGGCGCTGGCGACAAGTCGTCGGTGTTGGTTTCGCCAGGCACCTTGAACACGGTGATAGTGATTTTTTTCTCGACTTCAGGGCGTGCGGTAAACCACTCGGCATCGGCCCAGCTTTGCATCACTTCTTTGGCCTTGGCATTGCCGAGCTTGGCTTTTTCAGCGACGTCGTTGAAGAAGTCAAACATCAACAAAGTTTTCTTCAACGCTTGCGCGGCCACAGCGGCCACTTCAGCGTCGTCGAGCAACTCGATCAAGGGGTGCACGTTGTAGCCGCCCACCATGGTGCCCAACAGCTCAGTGGCTTTGGACTTGGTGATCAAAGCAACTTTGAGTTCGCCGTGCGCCACAGCTGCCAAAAATGAAGCTTTGACTTTGGCCGCATCGTCCACGCCGGGTGGCACGCGGTGTGTCAACAAGTCCATCAAAAATGCTTCTTCTCCAGCGGCGGGGGCTTTGATCAGCTCGATCAGCTCGGCAGTTTGCTTGGCATCCAATGGCAAGGGTGGGATACCTAGCGCTGCGCGCTCGGCTACGTGGTCACGGTAAGCTTTCAACATGGTTTTCTCCGGTCTATCAAATCAACAATTAAATGGGTTAGTTCTTGGCAAGTGCGGGCACATCCAGCAAGCTTGGAGGTGGGTCAAGCTTCATACGATGGGCCTCTGTGGTTTGGTGTTCGCTTTGACATTCGTCGGCCATGCGTTGGCCTAGCTTGCTATTCATCAACATCGACTTATGGGGTAACTGCAGCCACATGGCACCGGCATGTGCGTCTTCCAAACGCACAGCACCGGTGGTGGTCTCCACGGTCGTCATGCGGTAGGTTTTCCTCTTGATCTGCACGATGAAGTGCGAGGGCTGTTGTGGGTCAGGCGTGACCGTGACTGAGTTGCCCAGCTCGCACACCATGCGTCCTGTGTGCACGTTGCCAAGCTCAGGTACTGCTGCTGGCACTTGCTCCGCAGCAACGGGTGCAGGTATCACTGCCGCAGGCACAGCGGCCAAAGAGGTGCCTCGTACGTAATAGTATTTAGGCGCTGCCGCAGGCTTGGGCTTGGGTTTGGCGTGCGTTTGTTGAGCAACCGTGGGCTTTGAGGCCGCAGGCTTGGCAACTTGCGCCAACACCCCATGCCCCATGCAAGAGAAAACCAAACCAACAAAAGCTAATCCAAACTTGCGCATGCTCATCTCCTGTTAATCCTTGAAGAATAACTGGACTTCGGCTGGAAGGCTACACCCCGTGCTGTGCGCACGCTCCAACACTTGCCAATAGAAGCGGTAGCTCGCGCGATCTTGTAAATGTCCTTGATGGCTGATGGGCGCCCATTGCGCGGCATAGGCAGCCAAAACAATCTCGCTCGCCACCTCAATGGCAGCGGTGTCAGGGGCCATGGCCTCTAGGATGGGGCGAATTTGCGAGGGATGAATGCTCCACATGCGAGTGCAACCCAACTCTTGCGCCGCACGCCGGGCAGCGGCACGCATGGCCGCCATGTCGTTGAACTCAGTCACCACACAATGCGACGGTACTTTGCCATGGGCATGGCAGGCGCTGGCTATTTCTAGCTTGGCACGCACCACCAACGGGTGGGTAAATTGACCTTGCGACGTCATGGCCGAAGCTGGAATAGCACCACCGTGTGCAGAAATGAAGTCCATCAAACCAAAGCTGAGCGACTGCACACGCGGGTGTGCAGCAATGTCAAACGCGCGGTGCACAGCGGCGGGCGACTCAATCAGCACATGAAGCGCCAAATCTTTGGCGTCGGCTTGAATCAAGGCTTGCTCGGCCAATTGCACATCGGCCACTGACTCGACCTTAGGCACCATGATGTGCGTCAAACGCTTGCCAGCTTGACCTGCAATGGTGGCCATGTCGGCTTGAAAACTAGGGTGATCCACGGGGTGCACACGCACAGCCACGCGGGCCTCTGGTGCAGCACTCAGCGCCAACTCGGTGACCAGCGCAGCATGCTCTGCCTCGCCGCCAACGGGGGCGCCGTCTTCACAATCCAGGGTCACATCAAAGACGCAGGTGCCAAACTCTTGCGTCATTTCAGCTTGCAACTGCAAGCTTTTGCGCATCCGCGCTTCGACACCGCTGTAATGGTCACAAACGGGTAGCTGAACGCTACCTGCTTGTGAATTCAACAGAACGTGGCGGGGATGGAGCAAAGAGGCCTCCACGCTTTTTGCTGCGTGTAAGGCCTTGTCCAGTTTTGCTTTGTCCAGCACAGGCTTAGATCAAGTGGGCAACACCAGCTTGCTCGTCCGTCAACTCTTTCAGCGTTTTGTCGATGCAAGACTGGCTGAATTCATCAATGGCCAAACCTTCAACCACGGTGTATTGGCCGTTTTCGCAGGTCACGGGGAAGCCAAACATGACATCTTTAGGAATGCCGTACCAGCCTTGTGATGGGATACCCATGGTCACCCACTTGCCGTTGGTGCCCAAAGCCCAATCGCGCATGTGGTCGATGGCAGCGTTGGCAGCAGAAGCAGCCGAGCTCAAGCCGCGTGCGTCAATGATGGCAGCGCCGCGCTTGCCGACGGTTGGCAAGAACACGTTGGCGTTCCATTCTTGGTCGTTGATCATGGTTTTGACAGACTCGCCCTTGATAGTGGCGAAGCGGTAGTCAGCGTACATGGTGGGTGAGTGGTTGCCCCACACGCACAATTTCTCGATGTCAGCCACGGCTTTGCCGGTCTTGGCAGCGATTTGCGAGGCAGCGCGGTTGTGGTCTAGGCGCAGCATGGCGGTGAAGTTGCCAGGCTTCAGATCTGGCGCGGCCTTCATAGCAATGTAGGCATTGGTGTTGGCAGGGTTGCCGACAACCAAAACTTTCACGTCACGTGAAGCGACAGCGTTCAAAGCCTTGCCTTGTGCCGTGAAGATCGCACCGTTGATGGCGAGCAACTCAGCGCGCTCCATGCCTGGGCCACGTGGACGTGAACCGACCAACAAAGCGTAGTCGACGTCTTTGAATGCGGTCATTGGGTCGCCGTGGGCTTCCATTCCCACCAACAGTGGGAATGCGCAATCTTCCAATTCCATCATCACGCCGCGCAAAGCTTTTTGTGGGCCTTCAACAGGCACTTCCAGCAATTGCAAGATGACGGGCTGGTCTTTGCCCAACATTTCGCCCGAGGCGATACGGAACAACAGTGCGTAACCAATTTGACCAGCTGCACCAGTGACGGCAACGCGAACAGGCTTCTTGCTCATGAGGAAAACTCCAAATAGTGATTAAAAAAGGAAGGTGACACAGTTTACCCGCGAAAAACCCTAGGGCGCACTGTCTTATGTCTTATAGAAGATATGATACGAGGTTGACAATGAACTGACGCCAAGGCGTTTAGAAGACAAAAATATGGCATCAAATACAGCGCCTTCTTTTGCAACTCATGGCAACCCACCTTATGTGGGTACTGACGCTTTGGGCACTTCACCGCTGTCGCCCGCTTTCAGCCCGCTCTATCAACAAATCAAAGGCCTGATCTTGCAAAGCCTAGAGTCTGGCGAGTGGAAGCCAGGCGAAGCCATTCCCAGCGAAATGGACTTGGCCGCAAGGTTTCGTGTCAGCCAAGGCACGGTGCGAAAAGCCATTGACGAACTATCGGCCGAAAACCTGTTGGTGCGCCGTCAAGGCAAGGGCACCTTTGTGGCCACCCATGCAGAACAGCATGTGCAATACCGATTCTTAAAGCTGCAGCCAGACAACGGCGACACCCAAAGCGAAGGCCCCGCAGAGCGCACCATCATTGACTGCAAGCGCCTGCGAGCCAGCGCCGATATTGCCCGCGCCCTGAGCCTGCGCAGCGGCGACCCCGTTTTGCAAGTGCGCCGCGTACTGGCCTATGCGGGCGTGCCCACCATTTTGGAGGAGCTTTGGCTTCCAGGTGCCCCGTTTAAGGGCCTGACTGCCGAACGCTTAAGTAACTATAAAGGTCCGATGTATGCGCTGTTCGAAACCGAGTTTGGTGTGCGCATGGTGCGTGCAGAAGAAAGTATTCGCGCCGTCAACCCAGACGCAGAACAAGCCCAACTGCTTAACGTGGCTATCACTGTGCCATTACTAAGTGTGGCGCGCGTTGCCTACACTTATAACGACACCCCCATGGAATTGCGCCGCGGGCTTTATAGAACTGACACACATCACTACCGCAATGCTTTGAGTTGACATGAAACCCTCATGTCAGCTTGATAGAGTGAAATAGAATTCCATCTGCTTTGACATACAGATAAACCCGAAGAAAGAGCCCACATGACCCAGCTTGCCAAAAAGCGGCCTGAGTTCCGCAACATCAATGCCTTGACAGACCTGCCTACCTACCGCCTTCCTGCGGCTGGCATTGTGTCGATCTTGCACCGCATCAGCGGTTTGATCATGTTTTTGTTGCTTCCATTCATCGTTTGGATGTTTGACACCTCTGTGTCTTCTGAAATTTCTTTTGCCAAATTCAGCGCCGCGTTCAACGTTGGCTTGGGCTTTGTGCCAGCTGTGTTGGTGAAGGTTGTGGTGTTGGGCCTGATCTGGGCTTACTTGCACCACCTGATCGCTGGCATTCGCCATGTCTACATGGACGCTTTCCACGCGGTAACCAAAGAATTTGGCAAGTCTTCCGCCATCACCACTTTGGCGCTGAGCCTGGGTTTGACCGCCGCTTTGGGCGCCAAACTGTTTGGTATTTACTGATTTCCTAGGAGCAACAACATGTCCGTGAATTACGGTTCCAAGCGCATCGTCGTGGGCGCGCACTACGGTCTGCGTGACTGGCTTGCACAACGCATCACCGCTGTTTTGATGGTTTTGTTTACCTTGGCTGTTTTAGGCCAAGTGTTATTGACCAGCGGCGAGATCAGCTATGACAAATGGGCTGGCATCTTCAGCTCGCAATTCATGAAGGCTTTGACCTTCTCTGTTTTCATCGCGCTTTCCCTCCACGTTTGGGTTGGCATGCGCGACATTTGGATGGACTACGTCAAGCCCGTGGGCGTGCGTTTGTCTTTGCAAGTTTTTACTTTGGTTTGGCTGGTGTCGTGTCTCGGCTGGGCCATTCAGGTTCTCTGGAGGCTCTAAGTCATGACCGTTAAAAGCTCTATTCCACGTCGCAAATTTGATGTGGTCATCGTTGGTGCCGGTGGCTCTGGCATGCGCGCTTCGTTGCAACTTGCTCGCGCAGGTTTGAATGTGGCTGTTTTGTCTAAAGTGTTTCCCACCCGTTCACACACGGTGGCGGCTCAAGGCGGCATCGGCGCGTCTTTGGGCAACATGAACGAAGACAACTGGCACTACCACTTTTACGACACTGTCAAAGGCTCAGATTGGCTCGGCGACCAAGACGCTATTGAATACATGTGCCGTGAAGCCCCCAAAGTCGTGTACGACTTGGAGCACATGGGCATGCCTTTCGACCGCAACCCAGACGGCACCATTTACCAACGCCCCTTTGGCGGCCACACCGCCAACTACGGCGAAAAGGCTGTTGAGCGCGCTTGCGCTGCCGCTGACCGCACGGGTCACGCCATGTTGCACACGTTGTACCAACAAAACGTCAAAGCCAAAACCAGCTTCTTTGTAGAGTGGATGGCCCTTGACCTGATCCGTGACGACGCGGGTGATGTGGTGGGCGTGACCGCCCTCGAGATGGAAACGGGCGAGCTCTACATCATGGAAGCCAAAACCGTGATGTTGGCCACCGGTGGTGCAGGCCGCATCTTTGCAGCCTCGACCAACGCGTTCATCAATACAGGCGATGGCCTAGGCATGGCCGCACGCGCGGGTATCCCACTTGAAGACATGGAATTTTGGCAATTCCACCCCACTGGCGTGGCCGGTGCTGGCGTGTTGTTGACCGAAGGCTGCCGCGGCGAAGGTGCCATTTTGCGCAACAGCAATGGCGAGCGCTTCATGGAGCGTTATGCCCCCGCCTATAAAGACTTGGCACCACGCGACTACGTATCTCGCTGCATGGACCAAGAAATCAAAGAAGGTCGTGGCTGCGGTCCTAACAAGGACTACATCAACCTCGACATGACGCACTTGGGTGCTGACACCATCATGAAGCGTTTGCCTTCGGTGTTCGAAATTGGCCATAACTTTGCCAACGTCGACATCACCAAAGAGCCCATCCCCGTCATCCCAACCATCCATTACCAAATGGGCGGCATCCCGACCAACATCAATGGTCAAGTGGTCACGCAAAACGCCAACAACGAAAGCGTTGTGGTGAACGGTTTGTACGCTGTGGGCGAATGCTCTTGCGTATCAGTGCACGGCGCTAACCGCTTGGGTACTAACTCATTGCTCGACTTGTTGGTGTTTGGCCGCGCAGCGGGCAACCACATTGTTGAGTTCCACCAAAAGAACAAAGAGCACAAGGCCTTGCCTGCGCATGCGGCAGACATCAGCCTGGCGCGCTTGGCACGCTTGGACGCCAACCAAACTGGCGAATACGCCCAAGACGTGGCCAACGACATCCGTGACGCCATGCAGTCACACGCCAGCGTGTTCCGCACACAGGCCATGATGGACGAAGGCGTCAAGCAAATCGCTGCCCTGCGCGAACGCGTGAACAACATTGGTTTGAAAGACACCTCCAAAGTGTTCAACACCGCACGCATCGAAGCCTTGGAAGTAGAAAACTTGATCGAGTCAGCGCAAGCCACCATGGTCTCTGCTGCTGCGCGTCGCGAAAGCCGTGGCGCTCACACCGTGAACGACTACGGTGACTCGCCCGAGCACCCTAACGGTCGTAACGACCAAGACTGGCACAAGCACACTCTGTGGCACAAAGAAGGCAACAAGCTGACTTACAAGCCCGTGCAAATGAAGCCTTTGACTGTCGACAGCATCCCGCTGCAGACCCGTACTTTCTGATCAGGTAAACACCATGACAAAACGCACGTTCCAAATTTATCGCTACGACCCAGATACCGACGCCAAGCCCTACATGCAGACCATCGAGGTCGAATTGGATGGCAATGAGCGCATGCTCTTGGATGCTTTGATGAAACTCAAAGCTGTTGACCCCACCATTTCGTTCCGCCGCTCATGCCGTGAAGGCGTGTGTGGTTCTGACGCGATGAACATCAACGGTAAAAACGGTCTGGCCTGCTTGACCAACATGCGCACGCTGCCCGACGTGATCGTCTTGAAGCCTCTGCCAGGTCTACCTGTGATCCGCGACATGATCGTGGACATGACCCAGTTTTTCAAGCAATACCACTCCATCAAGCCTTACCTTGTCAACGACACACAAGCGCCTGAAAAAGAGCGCCTGCAGTCACCCGAAGAGCGTGATGAGTTGAACGGCTTGTACGAGTGCATCTTGTGCGCCAGCTGCTCCACCAGCTGCCCCTCGTTCTGGTGGAACCCCGACAAGTTCGTGGGCCCTGCTGGCTTGTTGCAAGCTTATCGCTTCATTGCCGATAGCCGCGACGAAGACACAGCTGGTCGTTTGGACAACTTGGAAGATCCATACCGACTGTTCCGTTGCCACACCATCATGAACTGCGTCGATGTGTGCCCCAAGGGTTTGAACCCCACCAAGGCGATCGGCAAGATCAAAGAACTGATGGTTCGTCGCGCCATCTAAACATGGATGTGGACTTGCCATTTCGGGACACCTCTGTAGGTGACCCAACGCTGGACGGTTTAGACGCCAAGCAAGCGCTTGGCGAAAGAGCCCTCAGCAAACTGCACTGGCGTAGCCGGCGCGGCTTGCTCGAAAACGATTTGTTTATCAAAAGGTTTTTCGAGCGGCATGGTTCTCACCTCACCGTGAGCCATGCCAGAGGTATGTATGAATTGATGGACTTGTCTGACAACGATTTGCTAGACATTTTTTTGCAGCGCAAAGAATTACCAGAAAAACCACTGACAGAAGAAGCACTTGAAGTGCTGCAACTGTTGAGACACTGAACCGAACAACGCTTTTAAAAAAAGATATTTAGGAATCACCATGAAACTTGCAGACAACAAAGCCACTCTCTCGTTCAGCAACGGCAGCCCCAGCATCGAAATGCCCGTCTACAGCGGCAGCGTCGGTCCTGACGTGATTGACATCCGTAAGTTGTATGGCCAAACGGGTATGTTCACCTACGACCCAGGTTTCTTGTCGACAGCAGCTTGCCAATCGGCCATCACCTACATCGACGGCGACAAAGGTGAGTTGCTTTACCGCGGCTACCCCATCGAACAACTCGCCACCCATTGCGACTTCCTCGAAACTTGCTACTTGCTGTTAAAGGGCGATCTGCCTAACACCACTCAAAAAGCAGAGTTTGAGCGCATCGTGACCAACCACACCATGGTCAACGAGCAAATGCAATTCTTCTTGCGCGGTTTCCGTCGTGACGCGCACCCGATGGCCGTGTTGACTGGCTTGGTGGGCGCTTTGTCTGCTTTCTATCACGACAGCACCGACATCACCAACCCAGAGCACCGCGAAATTGCTGCCATTCGCTTGATCGCCAAAATGCCAACCCTCGTGGCCATGGCTTACAAATACGGCGTGGGTCAGCCTTTTGTGTACCCGCAAAACAACCTGAGCTATGCAGGCAACTTCTTGCGCATGATGTTCGCCGTTCCATGCGAAGAGTACGTGGTCAACCCCGTGCTCGAGCGCGCCATGGACCGCATCTTTACCCTGCATGCAGACCACGAGCAAAACGCATCTACGTCCACTGTGCGTTTGTGCGGATCGTCAGGCACCAACCCTTTCGCAGCCATCGCTGCGGGTGTGGCTTGCTTGTGGGGCCCCGCACACGGCGGCGCTAACGAAGCTTGCTTGAACATGCTGGAAGACATCCAAAAAATGGGTGGTATCTCTAAAGTTGGCGAGTTTATGGAAATGGTCAAAGACAAGAACTCTGGCGTCAAGCTGATGGGCTTTGGTCACCGCGTTTACAAAAACTACGATCCACGCGCCAAGATGATGCAAGAGACGTGCGACGAAGTGTTGAAAGAACTCGGCCTCGAAAACGATCCCCTGTTTAAGTTGGCCAAGGCTTTGGAAAAAATCGCTTTGGAAGACGAATACTTCGTCAGCCGCAAGCTCTACCCCAACGTCGACTTCTACTCTGGCATCGTCCAACGCGCCATCGGCATTCCAGTGAACTTATTCACCGGCATCTTCGCCTTGGCTCGCACCGTGGGCTGGATTGCCCAATTGAACGAAATGATCAGCGACCCCGAATACAAAATCGGCCGTCCACGTCAGTTGTTCACTGGCTCTACGCAACGCAACGTTGAAGCATTGACCAAACGCAAGTAATTACTCACAGCGCCGCAGTGGTAGGCTCTGACGCTATGAGCTCAGTTACGTTTTTAAACACGCCCCAGGCCCTACGCGAATTGGCCGACCAACCCCATTCACCTTGCCAATGCAGTCTCCAACATTGCGCAGGATGGGAAAGCGTCAGCGACACCGTGTGGCCCGCGCAGCACATGACCCACGTGGCCACCCTGCGTGACCCCGATGTGCATGAGCCGACCTTTGAAGAGCAGCACACACAAGGCACCCGCTACGAATCAGCCGATGCACCGGTGGTACTGAAGTTTTTTCCCTACAACCGCTGTGATGTTTATGCCTGTGGCAAATGTCAGCAACATGCGCTGCGCTACACCGAGTTTGGTGGGTATTACGTGGACCCACGGGCGCGTCGCTTGAACCCTGAGCTGATCATCGACTGAATCGTCAGCATATTTGCGCAGGCATTTAGCCCAGCGCCATCTCGCCGCCCAAGGCCTCAAACAAATCGGGCAACAGCTTACTCAGCTCACCCGTGGCAAGGGCTACATCGGCATCAAAGCCTTCGTCTTTTTCGGCGGACGTGTCTTCAA
>NZ_JBBAOV010000044.1:0-17946 GCF_040401135.1 Limnohabitans sp.
AAAAAAACCTCAGTGCGAACACTGAGGTTTTTTAGTTTTGGTGGCCTGGACGGGGATCGAACCTGTGACACGCGGATTTTCAATCCGCTGCTCTACCAACTGAGCTACCGGGCCGGTAAGGGTGAAATTCTAGCACAAAGGTGCCGTTATGCAGCCCGTTTTGGCTTAGATAAATCCACGCCCAGCTGCTTGAGCTTGCGGTACAAATGCGTGCGCTCTAAGCCAGTTTTATCAGCCACGCGCGTCATCGAACCGTTTTCTTGGGTCAGGTGATATTCAAAATAGGCACGCTCAAATGCATCACGCGCTTCACGCAGGGGTTGCTCTAAATCAAAGCTCTGATGGGTGGGGGGCAGCACCACCGCTTGAGGTGCGGCATTGACTGCGCTGCCATCTTTGCTGGCAACCATGTTGACGCCTTTGACGGCGGCCACCGCCACGGGCTTGCGTGCCAAAGCTTGCTCGACGGCCTTCAGCAGCTTTTGCAGGGTGATGGGTTTTTCTAAGAAAGCTTGTGCGCCAATGCGGGTCGCTTCTACCGCGGTGTCAATGGTGGCGTGGCCACTCATCATGATGACGGGCATGTTCAGCAAGCCAGCGCCGGCCCATTCTTTGAGCAGGGTCACGCCATCGGTGTCGGGCATCCAAATGTCGAGCAAGACCAAATCAGGGCGAGCCGCTTGGCGGGCCAAGCGTGCTTGCGCTGCGTTTTCTGCTACTTCTACCGCATGGCCTTCGTCGTTGAGGATCTCAAACAAGAGGTCCCGAATGCCCAATTCGTCATCCACCACCAAAATGTTCGCCATGTCTAATCGTGTCTCGCTGAATTAAAGAAGTTGGGTTTGTTGCGATTTCGCAACTGTGAATGATAGCGACACTTGCGCCCCTATCACTCGCCCCTCTGATTCGCGATTTTTCAGGTCAATGCGGGCCGAATGTTCGTCAGCAATTTTCTTTACCACAGCCAAACCAAGGCCTGTACCTCGCGCCTTGGTAGTGACATAGGGCTCAAAGGCACGGTTCAAAATTTTGGGTGGAAAGCCAGGTCCGTTGTCACGCACCAGCAGTCGCACGCGGCCAGATGTGGCCACCATTTGTGTGGCGATCGACACGGTGGGATGCGCCTGGCCCTCGGTGGCATCTTGTGCGTTTTGCAGCAGGTTGTGCACCACTTGGCGCAACTGCTGCGCATCTCCCATGATCAAAGGACACGCTGCATCAAGGTGGGCATGCACCGGTACGTCGGCGTTTTCTGCGCCGTAAAGCTGCATGACGTCTTGCACCAAGGCATTGAGGTCCAGCGGTTTGAGGTCAGCCACGGGCAATCGCGCGTAATCGCGAAACTCATTGACCA
This sequence comes from Limnohabitans sp., assembly GCF_040401135.1. Lineage (GTDB taxonomy): Bacteria > Pseudomonadota > Gammaproteobacteria > Burkholderiales > Burkholderiaceae_C > Limnohabitans. The sequence goes on from NZ_JBBAOV010000044.1 coordinate 1,355, forward strand.
AGCGTTTCATGGCATCCACTTGATCCACGATGGTTTTGACTGACTTGTTCAGAATCAGTTGCTCGGACTCTTGCAGCTTGCCCGTGAGCTTCATTTCTAAGCGCTCAGCTGACAGCTGAATGGGGGTGAGCGGGTTTTTAATTTCATGCGCCAGTCGACGCGCCACCTCGCCCCAGGCTTGCGCACGTTGGGCAGAAACGATTTCAGATATGTCGTCAAACACCAGCAAGCGGCCGTTGTTGGGTAGCACGGCGCCCCGCGCCAGCAGGGTGATGTGTTGCTGCGTATCGTCACTCAGCTGCACGGCGGGACTGATGGTGGTGGCATGCAACTCAAACGATTGTTGCCAGTGGTCTAGGCCATGTTGGCTGCGCTCGCCCAAGAAGCCGTCAAACTCGCGGCGCACATGTTCGGCAAACTCAACCAACCCTTCAATGTCACTCAACGCTCGACCTTCCCACGCGGCCAGTGGCACACGCAAGATGCGCGTGGCCCCAGGGTTGGATGATTTGATACGGCCATCCTCGGTCAACACAATCACACCGGCGGTGAGGTTGTCGAGGATGGTTTGCAAGTTGGCACGCGAGGTGTGCACTTGCAGCATGCTTCGGTCGACCGAGGATCGTGCGTCGGCCAGCTGCTGCGTCATGACCGCAAATGAACGTGTGAGGCCCCCCAACTCATCGCGGCCTTGCAAAGCGGGCTTGGGGCTTAGATCTCCAGCCGCTACATCACGCACGCCTTCTGCCAGCATCAGCAAGGGCCGCGCCAATTGATTGCCCAGCAGCACGGCCAACAGCACCGCACCAAAGACGGCCAAAAACAGACTCAGCGTCAAGGTGCCGATGTACATGCTGCGCAGCCCCTCGCGTCCCAACGCTCGCTCTTGGTACTCGCGATAGGCCACCTCCACCGCCAAGGCGTTGCTCACCAAGGTGGGTGGCAAGGCCTTGGTGACTTGTAAAACTCGCGGTTCAATCAACAGTCCCAATCCGGACGGTGCCACCAGCACAAGTGCGCGGATACGGGCTTTGGCTGTGCCCTGAATTTCGGCCTCATCCAAGCCATCGATGACGGTGACCATGCTTTGCGTTTTCACCAGCCGCAGCTGCAAAGAGGTGGGTCGGTCTGGGTTGATTTTGTAACGCGACTCGCCCGCGCTTGCTATGGCTTGGCCTGAGGTACTCCACAAAATAACATCGTCGGCGCTCAGCTGGTCCTTCAATCGCTCTAGCGCAATGCCGACCGAGGCGTCGGGCAGGTCGTTGATTTGTGCACTGGCAGCACGCGTTTTTTGCCCCAAGTCGTTGGCCAAGGTGTCCAGTGTGGTGCGTCCCAAATTGAGGCCCGCATCTAGGGCTCCTTCCACCTTCACATCAAACCAGCTTTCAATAGATCGCGACACGAATTGGTAGGAAACGCTGTAAATCAGCAGCCCTGGCATAAAACCCACCAAAGCAAATGTGGCTGCGATTTTCAGCAACAAGCGACTGCCAAATTTGCCTTGACGCAAGCGCATCATCAAGCGCATGGACAACCAGGCGATAACACCCATCAACAAGGTGGCCACCACCACGTTCAAGCCAAACAGTTGGCGATAGTTACGCTCATAAAGCTGGCGGTTGTCGGTCGCTTGGGTCAATAGAAACAACAACACCAAGCCCAGCCCCAGCGCAACGGCTGCGCTAACAACCAACAACCACCGCAACTGAAAGCTGGAAAGGCGTGTGCGCTTTTCAGCTAACTCAATCATGGCTTGAGCTCCAAGCGCTGTGTTTTGTTGTAGCCAATGTTCCAGTCACTCTGCCCAGCCAGACCGATTTGCATCGGACGCGGCAGCTGTTTGAGGTCGAGCTTGAAATTGATACTGATGGTTTGTTTGGCTTCTGGGTTGTAGTCTGTTGCGTTGGCGATGCGCCATTGGGCGATACGGCGCACGGCATTGATGGCGTCTTCTGCCGTGTCGTAGCTTTGTCCTAAGCTGACGCCCAAGCCGCTGACGTTGAAGGCTTGCGGCGAAATATTGACGCGCCAGCGGCGCGTGAGCGGTTGGTAAAACAAACGCACATGACGCTCGGCAAATGCCACGCGCTGGTTGTAGAAATACCAGCGCTCTTGTCTAATTTCAACCTCGGTCACAAAGTAAAGCGTGATGCCCTTCTGCAAGGCATCTTCCAAGGCGCTGGGTAGCTCGAACTGCCATGTGCCAGACATGTAGAGCGCTGCCTCTTGGCGGTCTAGCTTCAGCTCCTGCAACTCCACTGCCGTGTCTGCTTGCGCCACCCCTGCCAACATCAGGCTAAGAGCCAAACACAGCCAACGACCGCGCTTGACGATGCCCCGAAAGAGCAGCTCAAGACGTGGGAAGTTTTTCCAGCAGTGCGTAGTAAAAGCCATCGTGATCACCGGGTAGATTGTCGGTGAGCGCGGCGCTTGTGGCGACACTTTGCGGTCTTAAATGCCCCAAGGAGGGCAGTAAACGGGCATTGGTGTTGTGTTCAACAAACGTTTTGGCTTGGTTCTCGCCCTCGGCGCTGAAAACCGAACAGGTGCAGTACAGCAAACGTCCGCCTGGTTTGACCAAAGGCCACAGTTGTTTGAGCAGGTTTTTTTGAATGGCTGCGAGCTTGTCGATGTCGGCCTCGCGACGCAACCAACGCACATCGGGGTGGCGGCGCACGATACCCGAAGCGGTGCACGGTGCATCTAACAAAATAGCATCAAACAACTGACCGTCCCACCAGGTTTTGGTTTGTGCAGCGTCAGCAGCAATGACCTTGGCCGTGCGGCCAATGCGCTGCATGTTTTGCACAATGCGCTCGCAACGTTGCGGGTCAATGTCAAGTGCCACAACTTCTGATGTGTCGTTGAGCAGCTCTAACAAATGGGCGGTTTTACCGCCGGGTGCGGCACACGCATCCAGCACGCGCAGTGCCTGGCCGGCTGGCGCTAAATCTTTGAGCAACAGTTGCGAGGCACATTGCGCAGCCGCGTCTTGCACAGAGCACAAGCCTTCAGCAAAGCCAGGGATGTCACGCACGCCATGCGCTTGGTCAAGCACCAAGCCTTGTTGACCCACCGCTTGCGATGTCAAGCCGTGGTTGTCCCAATCTATTTTCAAGGCGTCACGGCTGATGCCCGCGGTGTTGACGCGCAGGGTCATGGGCGCCGCTTGGTTGTTGGCGCGCAAAATGTCTTGCCAATGGTCAGGATGGTCTTTTTGCAGACGCTTGATCCACCACTCGGGGTGGTTCCATTTCGCGTGCACATCGTTGTCGGTGGCTTTCACCAAGGCATCGCGTTCTCGCAAAAAGCGTCGTAAGCAGGCATTTAAAAAGTTGGCTTGCATGGCCAAGCTGCGTGTGTTTTTGGCTGCTTCCACCGCTTGATTCACCAAGGTGTGAGGCTCGTAGGGTGCGTTCTCTGGATCCCACGCCAAAGCCAGTGCCGTGCACAGCAAGGCATCGGGCAAGGGAGCAGGCGCACGCGACGCCAATTGCGCACGCAATGCTTGCGCACGTCCGAGCTGACGCAGCGCCTGAAACAGCAAAGCTTGCACGCCAGGGCGCAAAGCCGAAGGCACAGCATCTAGGGCTGCTGTGCCAGACACACCACGCCGCACTTGCGCCAAGGCTTGGGCCACAGCTTGCAGCTGCTGCCACAGTGGGACAGATGTGTGTGTGTGATCATTCATTCCAATAGGCGTCCGGGCTTGAACTTGAACATGCGCGCCATCCACGTGGCAGGAAACATGTCAATCGATTCGTTGTACTGGGTCACAGCTTGGTTGAAACGCTGCAAATCTGGTTGAATGGAAATGCCCAGTTCAGTCCAACGCTGCGTCAGCTCGGCTGGCACAGCCACGTAGTAGACATCGGGGTGTGTGAGCGACTCCCAAGCTTCTTGTAAGTCACGGCTGGTCGCCACCAAAGCGATGGCAGATGCAGGCTCTAGCGGATGCTCTTGCATACGCGCCAAGGCCATAGCCGATAAATTAGCGGCCACTTGCAAGCGCGTCCAATGACTGGCACCCAACTCGGGCGACACCGCGGTTCGCCAGCCTGAAGGCGCGGTGACCGCTGCAGTGGTGGACTCTTGGACCAGGGCTTGGTAGCGCAGCATGAGCTCTTCGAGCACAGCAAATTGTTTGTTTACCGCCGTGCGCAAGCCCACCAAGCGACGGTAAGCACCCACGCTCCAAAACAACATCACGGCTACGAACAGCCAAAACCACCACGCGTCTAGCATGTTGAACTCCTTGTACTTTTACGGTTGAGCCCAAACAACAAAGGCCCTTTCGGGCCTTTGTTGAGAGGGTCACTTTACGCTGCTTCGCCAGCGCCGTGATCGACTTGAGTTTCTTCTTCAGAAGACTCTCCAGCCAACTCAGCGGCTTCAGCATCCGCAATAGCACGGCGCTCAGCGTCGTCCATCGCATCTTTGACCTTGCGGGCTTTGTGATAAGCCATACCCGTGCCTGCAGGAATCAGGCGACCGACGATGACGTTTTCTTTCAAACCACGCAATTCGTCGCGCTTGCCCATGATGGCCGCCTCGGTCAACACACGTGTGGTTTCTTGGAAAGAAGCCGCAGAGATGAACGAGTCAGTCGACAAGGACGCTTTGGTGATGCCCAACAACAAGTTGGTGAAAGTTGTGGGGATTTTTCCATCACGTTGCAACGCTTCGTTGGTGTTCAGAATTTCTGAACGCTCCACTTGTTCGCCCGCAATGTAGTTGGAATCACCCACGCTTTCGACCACGACACGACGCAACATTTGACGCACGATCACTTCAATGTGCTTGTCGTTGATCTTCACGCCTTGCAAACGGTACACGTCTTGCACTTCGTCGACGATGTAGCGAGCCAACTCTTCCATACCGAGCAAACGCAAGATGTCCTGTGGGTCGGCTGGGCCGTCCACTACGCTCTCGCCTTTGTTGACCACTTGGCCTTCGTGCACCAAGATGTTTTTCTCTTTAGGAATGAGTTCGTCCCACACTTTGCCTTCTGGGTCCGTGATCTGCAAACGAACCTTGCCTTTGGTTTCTTTACCAAACGACACGGTACCGGTCATCTCAGCCAACATGCCCTTGTCTTTAGGACTGCGTGCTTCGAACAGCTCAGCCACACGTGGCAAACCGCCGGTAATGTCGCGGGTCTTTTGACCTTCCACAGGGATACGCGCCAAGACTTCGCCTGGGCCCACATCCATGCCGTCGCGCACTTGAAGCAACGCACCGATTTGGAAGCCAATCGTCACGGGGTGGTCTGTGCCAGGGATCTTCACTTCTTTGCCCGACGCATCGATCAGCTTGACCTGTGGGCGAACCACTTTGGTTGCGCCGCGACGTTTCGGATCAATCACCACCAAGGTGGACAAGCCAGTAACTTCGTCCATTTGCTTGGCCACAGTGAGGCCTTCTTCGACGTTTTCGAATTGCACCTTACCGGCAAATTCAGTGATGATGGGTCGTGTCAATGGATCCCAGTTGGCCAATATAACGCCGGCCTTGATGGTTTGATCTGGCTTGATAGCCAAGATGGCACCGTACGGCACTTTGTGACGCTCGCGCTCACGGCCGTGTTCGTCGTGGATGACGATCTCGCCAGAGCGAGAAATCACCACCAACTCACCTTTGGTGTTGGACACATAGCGCATGGTGGCGTTAAAGCCAATCACGCCGTTTGATTTGGCTTCGACGCTAGACGCGACAGCTGCACGCGACGCTGCACCACCGATGTGGAACGTACGCATGGTTAGCTGTGTACCGGGTTCACCGATGGACTGCGCAGCAATGATGCCCACGGCCTCACCGATGTTGATCAAATCACCACGGCCCAAATCGCGGCCGTAGCAACTGGCGCACAGACCAAAACGGGTTTCGCAGGTCAGGGCGGTGCGTACTTTGACTTCGTCAACGCCCATCGCTTCCAGCTCGTCCAGCATGTCCTCGTCCAACATGACACCCGTCTTGACCAAAACCGCACGAGTTTCCGGGTGCAGCACATCGTCAACCAAGGTACGGCCCAATGCGCGGTCGCGCAAGGATTCGATCACTTCTCCGCCTTCAACAATAGCGCGCATGACCGAGCCATTATGCGTACCGCAATCGTGTTCGGTCACGACCAAGTCTTGCACCACATCGCACAAGCGGCGTGTCAAGTAGCCCGAGTTGGCGGTCTTCAACGCCGTGTCGGCCAGGCCTTTACGTGCACCGTGGGTGGAAATAAAGTACTGCAACACGTTCAGACCTTCACGGAAGTTCGCCGTGATGGGTGTCTCAATGATGGAGCCGTCAGGCTTGGCCATCAGTCCACGCATACCGGCCAACTGGCGGATCTGAGCGGCTGAACCGCGAGCGCCAGAGTCGGCCATCATGTAGATGGAGTTGAACGATTCTTGCTCGACTTCGTTGCCGTGACGGTCGATGGTCTTCTCTTTGCGGAGTTGGTCCATCATCACTTTTGACACAGCGTCGCCGGCCTTACCCCAGATGTCCACCACCTTGTTGTAACGTTCGCCAGAAGTCACCAAACCGGACACGTATTGTTGTTCGATGTCTTTGACTTCTTTTTCCGAAGCGCTAATGATGGCGCCTTTTTCTGGCGGCACCAACATGTCATCGATGGCAATCGAGATACCCGCGCGCGTAGCCAAACGGAAACCGTTTTGCAACAGCTTGTCGGCGAACACCACGGTTTCTTTCAAACCGCACTTACGGAATGACACGTTGATGAGCTTAGAAATTTCTTTCTTCTTCAACGCTTTGTTGACGTTGGAGAAAGGCAAGCCCTTGGGCAAAATTTCTGACAACAAAGCACGACCCACTGTGGTGTCAACCAAGCTGGTGGTTGGGACGAACTCACCGGTTTCTTTGTCTTTGTTCCACTCGGTCAAGCGCACGGCCACTTTGGCGGTCAACTCGACCACGCCAGCGTCCAAAGCGCGTTGCACTTCGGTCAGGTTGGCAAACACCAAGCCTTCGCCCTTGCCGTTGATACGGTCGCGGGTGGCGTAGTACAAGCCCAACACGACGTCTTGAGAAGGAACAATCGATGGTTCACCGTTGGCAGGGAACAAGATGTTGTTCGATGCCAGCATCAAGGTGCGTGCTTCCATCTGTGCTTCCACAGACAACGGCACGTGAACAGCCATTTGGTCACCGTCAAAGTCGGCGTTGAACGCTGAACAAACGAGTGGGTGCAACTGAATGGCTTTGCCTTCGATCAAGATCGGCTCGAACGCTTGAATACCCAAGCGGTGCAGCGTAGGCGCACGGTTCAACATGACGGGGTGCTCTTTGATCACCTCTTCCAAGATGTCCCACACCACGGCTGAGCCGGATTCAACTTCTTTCTTTGCCGCCTTGATGGTGGTCGCGATGCCCAAGGCTTCGAGACGCGAGAAGATGAAAGGCTTGAACAACTCGAGCGCCATCAACTTGGGCAAACCGCACTGATGCAGTTTCAAAGTTGGGCCCACGGTAATCACTGAACGACCTGAGTAGTCGACGCGCTTACCCAACAAGTTTTGACGGAAACGACCGCTCTTGCCTTTGATCATGTCAGCCAGTGACTTCAAGGCACGCTTGTTGGCGCCTGTCATGGCCTTGCCGCGACGGCCGTTGTCCAGCAAGCTGTCCACGGCTTCTTGCAACATACGCTTTTCGTTGCGTGCAATGATTTCTGGCGCCTTCAGCTCAAGCAAACGACGCAGACGACTGTTGCGGTTGATCACGCGACGGTACAAGTCATTCAAGTCGGAAGTCGCAAAACGACCGCCATCCAACGGCACCAAGGGGCGCAAATCAGGTGGCAACACGGGCAAGACGGTCAACACCATCCACTCGGGCTTGATGCCAGACTTCTTGAACGCTTCCATCAATTTCAAACGCTTGGCGTTTTTCTTGATCTTGAGCTCAGATCCGGTGAGGTCGTTACGCAACTTGTCGATTTCAGCGTCGAGGTCGAGTCCTTCGAGCAAATCTTTGATGCCCTCAGCGCCCATTTTGGCAATGAATTCGTCACCGTACTCCACCACTTTGGCTTCGTAGTCGTCTTCCGTCATGATGCCGAATTTCTTCAAAGGCGTCATGCCGGGGTCGGTCACAACATAGGCCTCAAAGTACAACACGCGTTCGATATCACGCAGGGTCATGTCGAGCACGAGGCCCAAACGTGAGGGCAGTGACTTCAAGAACCAGATGTGAGCGCAAGGTGCGGCCAGGTCGATGTGACCCATACGCTCGCGACGCACCTTTGTTTGTGTGACTTCAACGCCGCACTTCTCGCAAATGACGCCACGGTGCTTGAGGCGTTTGTATTTGCCGCACAAGCATTCGTAGTCTTTGATAGGGCCAAAGATCTTGGCGCAAAACAAACCATCGCGCTCTGGCTTGAAGGTGCGGTAGTTGATGGTTTCTGGCTTTTTCACTTCGCCGAAAGACCATGAACGGATCTTTTCGGGGGAAGCCATGCCAATTTTGATGGCATCGAAATGCTCATCGGGCGTGAACTGCTTGAACAGGTCGAGTAATGATTTCATGTTTTAAATCCTTCTTTTCGTCAAACCGCTTAAGCGCGGTCCAACTCAATGTCGATGCCCAATGAACGAATTTCTTTGACCAGCACGTTGAACGATTCGGGCATGCCCGCTTCGATCGAGTGCTCGCCTTTGACAATGCTCTCGTACACCTTGGTACGGCCTTGCACGTCGTCGGACTTGACGGTGAGCATTTCTTGCAATGTGTAAGACGCGCCGTAAGCTTCCAAAGCCCACACCTCCATCTCACCGAAACGCTGGCCACCAAACTGCGCCTTACCACCCAGCGGCTGCTGTGTGACCAAGCTGTAGGGACCAGTAGAACGCGCGTGCATCTTGTCGTCAACCAAATGGTGGAGTTTCAAGAAGTGCATGTAGCCAATGGTGGTGGGACGCTCGAAAGCTTCACCTGTTCGGCCATCAAACAAGTTCGCTTGAGTGCGTGTGGCAGTCAGACCCTTCGCCTTGGCGATGTCATCTGGGTAAGCCAACTTCAACATAGTGCGGATGTCTTCTTCTGCAGCGCCGTCAAACACGGGCGTTGCAAAAGGTACACCGTTGGTCAAGTTGCCAGCCATCTCGACGATTTGTGCGTCGTTGAGTTTGCTCAGGTCTTCCTTGCGGCCAGAACCGTTGTAGAGCTCTTCCATGAAGGTGCGAATTTCAGTTGCCTTGGCTTCTGCTTGGAGCATGTTGCCAATGCGTTGACCGATACCCTTGCCCGCCCAACCCAAGTGAACTTCCAACACCTGACCCACGTTCATACGTGAAGGAACGCCTAGTGGGTTCAACACGATGTCGCAAGGTGTGCCGTCGGCCATGTAAGGCATGTCTTCGACCGGAACGATCTTGGACACCACGCCTTTGTTACCGTGACGGCCGGCCATCTTGTCGCCCGGTTGCAAGCGACGCTTGACAGCCAAGTAGACCTTGACCATTTTCAACACGCCTGCTGGCAACTCGTCGCCTTGCGTCAATTTCTTGCGCTTCTCTTCGAAGGCCAAGTCAAAACGGTGACGGGTTTGCTCCATCGCGTTTTTGATGCTTTCCAACTGACCTGCAGTTTCTTCATCAGAGGGGCGGATGTCGAACCAGTGGAACTTCTCGACAGAAGCCATATAAGCCTTGTCGATCTTGCTGCCCTTGGCCAACTTGTTAGGGCCGCCATTGGCGGTTTTGCCGTTCAAGAGTTTTTCGATACGGTCAAACGCGTCAGCTTCCACGATGCGGAGCTGGTCGTTCAAGTCGAGGCGGAAACGCTTGAGTTCGTCATCAATAATTTGCTGGGCACGCTTGTCACGCACGATGCCTTCACGGGTGAAGACTTGCACGTCGATGACCGTACCTTGCGAGCCTTGGCTCACGCGCAAAGAGGTGTCTTTGACATCGCTGGCTTTTTCACCAAAGATCGCGCGCAACAGCTTCTCTTCTGGTGTCAGCGTGGTTTCACCTTTGGGGGTGACCTTGCCGACCAGTGTGTCGCCAGGCTGCACTTCTGCACCCACGTAGATGATGCCGGAGTCATCCAAACGGTTGAGCTGTTGCTCAGCCAAGTTAGGAATATCGCGAGTAATTTCTTCAGCACCCAACTTGGTATCACGAGCCATCACCACGAGTTCTTCGATATGGATCGAGGTGTAGCGGTCTTCTGCCACCACGCGCTCACTGATCAAGATCGAGTCTTCGAAGTTGTAGCCGTTCCAAGGCATGAACGCGATCAACATGTTTTGACCAATGGCGATTTCGCCGAGGTCAGTTGATGCGCCGTCAGCAATCACGTCGCCCTTGGCGATCTTGTCGCCGCGCTTGACGATCGGACGTTGATGGATGTTGGTGTTTTGGTTAGAACGTTGGTACTTGATCAGGTTGTAGATGTCCACGCCCACTTCGCCAGCAGTTGCTTCGGCGTCGTTTACACGAACCACAACGCGAGTTGCATCAACGTAGTCGACCACACCGCCGCGAGTGGCCGTGACCACCGTGCCAGAGTCGACAGCAGCAACGCGCTCGATACCGGTACCGACCATTGGCTTTTCTGGACGCAACACAGGCACGGCTTGGCGTGACATGTTGGCACCCATCAAGGCGCGGTTGGCGTCATCGTGCTCGAGGAACGGAACCAAAGACGCCGCCACTGACACGATCTGTGCTGGAGACACGTCCATGTACTGAATGCGCTCTGCGCCGCACAAAATGGATTCGCCGTTTTCACGGGCAGACACCAAGTCGCCAGTCAGCTTGCCGTCTTTGTCCAAAGCCGCGTTGGCCTGAGCGATGACGTATTTGCCTTCTTCGATAGCGGACAAGTAATCGATGTCCATCGTCACTTTGGCATCGACCACGCGACGGTAGGGGGTTTCAATGAAACCGTACTCGTTCAAGCGGGCGTACAAAGCCAAAGAGTTGATCAAACCAATGTTTGGACCTTCTGGTGTTTCGATGGGACACACACGACCGTAGTGGGTGACGTGCACGTCACGTACTTCAAAGCCAGCGCGTTCGCGCGTCAAACCGCCTGGGCCCAAAGCTGAGACACGACGCTTGTGCGTGATCTCGGCCAGTGGGTTGGTTTGGTCCATGAACTGTGACAACTGCGATGCGCCAAAGAACTCTTTAAGCGCAGCAGAAATTGGCTTGGAGTTGATCAAGTCGTGGGGCATAAGCGGCTCTTGCTCGGCTTGACCCAAACGCTCTTTCACGGCTTTTTCAATACGTGCCAAACCTGTGCGGTATTGGTTTTCGGCCAATTCGCCCACGCAACGCACGCGACGGTTACCCAAGTGGTCGATGTCATCGACTTCGCCACGGCCGTTGCGCAAGTCGACCAAGATTTTCACCACAGACAAGATGTCGTCGTTGGTCAAAACCATGGGGCCTGTTGATTCAGCAGTGCCCACTTTGGCGTTGAACTTCATACGACCCACGCGCGACAAATCGTACGTGTCTGGGTTGTAGAACAAACGTTGGAACAGGGCTTGCACCGCGTCTTCAGTGGGCGGCTCGCCTGGGCGCATCATGCGATAGATGGCAACGCGTGCAGCAAATTCGTCCACGGTTTCGTCAGTACGCAATGTTTGCGAAATGTAAGCACCTTGGTCGAGTTCGTTGGTGTAGATACATTGCAGATCTTGCACACCTGCTTCGCGCAATTTCTTGAGTAAGGCTTCTGTCAATTCGTCGTTGGCACGGGCGATCAACTCACCTGTGTCGCTGTCGATGATGTTTTTGGCCAACACGCGACCCACCAGAAAGTCTTCTGGCACGCTGATGTGCGTAGTTTTACTCTCGTCCAACTCGCGGGTGTGACGCACAGTCACGCGCTTGTCTTTGGCAACAATCACTTTGCCCGACTTGTCGGTGATATCAAATCGCGCCACTTCGCCGCGCAGACGCTCGGCCACAAATTCCATTTGTGCGCCGCTATCCATCAAGCGGAAGTTGTCGTTCACAAAGAAGTTGGCGAGGATGGTTTCTGGGGTCAGGCCGATGGCCTTCAACAGAATAGAAACGGGCATCTTGCGGCGACGGTCGACGCGGAAGTAAAGCAAGTCTTTGGGATCGAATTCGAAGTCGAGCCACGAACCGCGGTAAGGGATGATGCGTGCGCTGAACAACAATTTGCCAGAGCTGTGTGTCTTACCCTTGTCGTGCTCAAAGAACACGCCAGGAGAACGGTGCAACTGAGACACGATCACGCGCTCGGTACCGTTGATGATGAATGAGCCTTTGTCGGTCATCAAAGGCACTTCGCCCATGTAGACCTCTTGCTCTTTCACTTCCTTGACCACTTTGGACTGTGGTGTCGAAGACTCACGGTCGTAAATGATGAGTTGCACGCGAGCGCGCACAGCTGAAGAGAACGTTAAACCACGGGTTTGGCATTCGCGCACGTCAAAAGCGGGCTTGGCCAAGTTGTATTCGAGATATTTCATCTCGACAAAACCGTTGTGCGAGACGATCGGGAATGCAGCTTCAAAAGCAGCTTGCAGACCTTCGTTGGTTCGCTTTTTAGGAACGACATCAGCTTGCAAGAACGCGGTGTACGCGTCTTTTTGCATTTGCAACAAATATGGGATTTCCAGCACGCTGTCGCGGCTGCCGAAACTCTTGCGGATGCGCTTGCGTTCGGTGTATGAGTAGGACTGACTATGGGCCATGAGATCTCCGGGCTTGATCTTTCAGAACTGTTTGCTGCATGAGACATCACGTCCCATACATCAGGCTTGGCGGCTGGCCTCTACCAGCGTTGGCGGACGGTTGCGCATTGCACGCAACCCGAACCAAGGCATCTTCTGCAGTTGGGGTCAGAAGACACTCAAAAACATCTTGGGGGATTCCGCTCAAGACAGTTTTTGGGTGCGCTCTGTAAGCACAGAAGGCTGGAGGCCCTTAGGGGGCACTCCAGCCTCATGGGAGAACCGAATTACTTCAGTTCAACCTTAGCGCCAGCTTCCTCAAGCTTCTTCTTGGCGGCTTCTGCGTCAGCCTTTGACACGGCTTCTTTAACGGCCTTAGGAGCACCGTCCACCACGTCTTTGGCTTCTTTCAAGCCAAGGCCAGTGATTTCGCGAACCGCTTTAATCACGGACACTTTGTTTGCTCCGCAATCCAACAAGATCACGTTGAATTCCGTTTGCTCTTCAGCTGCAGCAGCACCGCCGCCACCGCCAGCAGCGGGAGCAGCCATAGCAGCTGCGCTCACGCCAAACTTCTCTTCGATGGCTTTCACCAAATCGTTGAGTTCCAAGACCGTCATGCTGTCAAGCGCGGTCAAAAATGCGTCTTTATCGAATGCCATTTTTATTTCCTAACAATTAGTTAAAACACGAGCTGCGCATTAAGCGGCAGCTGTTTCGCCTTTTTGAGCAGCCAAAGCGCCCAACACCACTGCGGTGCGAGACATAGGCGACATCAACAAGCCACACAACTGAGCCATCAACACTTCTTTCGAAGGGATGCTTGCCAATTGCTTAACGCCGTTCGCGTCCAAAGCTTTACCACCGTAAACACCACCGCGAATTACCAACTTGTCGTTGGTTTTCGCGAAGTTAGCCACCACCTTAGCGGCGGCAATTGCGTCAACAGAGAAGCCATAGATCAGCGGACCGGTCATCTGGTCGGCAACAATTTCAAACGAGCTACCAATCACAGCACGACGTGCGAGTGTGTTTTTCAACACGCTCAGGCTCACACCGTTGCTACGCGCTTGGTTGCGCAATTTAGTCATGTCAGCGACCGTGATGCCGCGGTATTCCGCAATCACCAGCGTTTGAGCTTGGGCGGCGAGCGTGGTCACTTCTGAAATGACCGCTTCTTTCTCACTGCGATTAAGACTCAAGGTCTACTCCTTTAAATGTGTCTTCAGGCCTCTGCACTTTGCATTTACCCGTCAACACGCCACTTTTGCAGCGACCTAACTGTCAGGAAGAATTCCGTCGAGCGGGATCGCCATCTGCGTTGGTCAATCAAATTAAGCGGGGCATGCCCCACACCAACGGTCTTGGATGGCCTGTGCAACTCCGTAGAGTTACCGCAGCCCACCACTCTAGGCAGCGCTGACGCGCCACCCGGATTTTTGAACGCTATTTAAGCGACCAGTGTTTGCACGTCCACGCGCACACCCACACCCATGGTGGATGACACGGCAACTTTGCGCAGATAGATACCCTTGCTAGATGCAGGCTTGGCCTTGTTTAAGGCCTCGATCAATGCAACCAAGTTGCCTTGCAGTTTGTCTGTGTCGAATGAGCGACGACCGATGGTGCCATGCACGATACCGGCTTTGTCAACGCGGAACTGGACTTGACCAGCTTTTGCGTTGCGCACAGCGGTTGCGACGTCAGGCGTCACAGTGCCGACTTTGGGGTTAGGCATCAGACCGCGCGGGCCCAAGATTTGACCCAAAGTACCCACAACGCGCATCGCGTCAGGGGCAGCAATCACCACGTCGAAAGGCATATCACCCGCCTTAACCATAGCGGCCAAGTCGTCCATGCCCACGATGTCAGCACCAGCGGCTTTGGCTTCTTCAGCTTTAGCACCTTGGGCGAACACGGCTACGCGCGCAGTTTTACCTGTGCCGTTAGGCAAGACCACGGCGCCACGCACCACTTGGTCAGATTTCTTAGCATCAATACCGAGTTGCACAGCAACGTCGATGGACTCGTCGAATTTGGCAGTAGCGCACTCTTTGACCATGCCCAAAGCATCGACCAAAGCGTACAGCTTGGTGCTGTCCACTTTGCCTTCGAAGGCTTTTTGTTTCTTAGTCAACTTAGACATTTACACGCCCTCCACAGTGACGCCCATCGAACGGGCTGAGCCGGCGATGATGCGAACAGCTGCGTCCAAATCGGACGCGTTCAAGTCTTCCATCTTGGCTTTGGCGATCTCTTCGAGCTGAGCACGTGTGATCTTGCCAACCTTGTCGACGTGTGGGCGAGCAGAACCCTTGTCGAGCTTGATAGCCTTTTTGATCAAGGTCGTCGCTGGCGGCGTCTTGATGATGAAGGTGAATGATTTATCTGCAAACGCAGTGATGACCACTGGCAATGGCAGACCTGGCTCAACGCCTTGGGTCTGGGCGTTAAACGCCTTACAGAATTCCATGATGTTCAAACCACGTTGACCCAATGCTGGGCCAATCGGTGGCGATGGATTGGCTTTACCTGCTGGTACTTGCAGCTTGATAAAACCGACGATTTTTTTCGCCATGCTTTTCTCCTGACGGGTGCAAACGTTCTTGCGAACTCCCCGGGGGTTAACGACTCACCTCAAAAATTTAGCACCGAGTCGGGAAGCGCTAAACAACAAATTTCTCAAGCGATCAGGTCTTTTCAATCTGACCAAATTCCAATTCCACAGGTGTGGCGCGGCCAAAGATGGTGACTGAGACGCGCACTTTGCTCTTCTCGTAGTTCACCTCTTCAACTGTGCCGTTGAAGTCGGTGAACGGGCCGTCGTTAACACGGATTAGTTCGCCCGCCATGAACTCAACTTTGTGACGCGGTTTATCGGCCCCGTCTTGCATTTGACTGACGATTTTCTGAACTTCAGCTTCAGAAATAGGAGCAGGACGGTTCTTAGCGCCACCCACAAACCCGGTCACCTTGTTGGTGTGCTTCACCAAGTGCCAGGACTCATCATCCATGACCATTTCGACGAACACGTAGCCAGGGAAAAACTTGCGCTCAGCCGTGCGGCGCTGGCCGTTTTTCATTTCCACAACCTCTTCGGTGGGCACCAAGATGCGACCGAATTTGGTTTCCATCCCTGCGCGTGCAATGCTTTCGCGGATGTTGCGCTCAACAGCCTTTTCCATACCTGAATAGGCATGGACCACGTACCAGCGAAAATCCGGATTCACGTAAGGAGGTGGCGTTTCGGCCGCATCAGCTGCGGCGTTATCGATGATGTCGTCAGTCATTATTTTTTCCAGCCCAGAATCAGGTCATAAAACACCCATTCGAGGGTCTTATCGGTCAGCCACAAGAACAGCGCCATGATCACCACAAAGGCAAACACATACAAAGTCATTTGGGTCGACTCTTTGCGTGTTGGCCACACAACCTTGTTGACCTCACGCCACGCGTCATTACCAAAAGCCACCAACTGGCGACCTGGCAAGGACAGCAAAAACACAACGACCGCAGCCACCAAGCCACCGACCAAGGTGAGCCACTGAATGATTTGCCCTTGCTCAGTCAGCGCATAAAAGCCGGCCAGGGCAGCCACGACCAACGCCACCACCAAGACAAGTTTGGCCTTGTCGGCGGTAGTCGTGACGTTTTCAATATTTGCTGCAGACATGGATGAGGATTTTCCTGTACCGTTTTTATGTGTTGTTTAAGACACCGAAGCCCACCATCATGGCGGGCTTTGGTAAACCACTGAACTTTAGTGCTTTAGTGGCAGGGGCGGAGGGAATCGAACCCCCATCGACGGTTTTGGAAACCGCAACTTTACCACTAAGCTACGCCCCTAAATCTAGTGATTAGGCAATGATCTTAGCAACCACACCAGCGCCAACCGTCTTTCCGCCTTCGC
>NZ_JBBAOV010000045.1:0-17902 GCF_040401135.1 Limnohabitans sp.
GCGCCATTACTTTCAAAGCGTAGTTGACGGATGGTAAATTTCCCGATCGGTGTATTTTTAATGAATTGCATTGATTGAAGACGTTTATTTCCCGAACGGGAAATAATCTTGTGTAACTTTCAAAATTCCCTCATAATTTACCGAACGGGAAATAATGAAGGCTATGACTACGATCAAATCTCCGCAAAGTCTGGGTGACGCTCTTCGATCTGCACGCAAGCATCTTGGGCTAACGCAGCCCCAATTGGCATTGGCTGCCGGGGTGGGGGTGCGTTTCATCGTGGACCTGGAGGGGGGAAAGCCAACGGTTCGACTGGACTCTGTCATGCGTGTGATTAACGCACTTGGTGGGGTAATTCATCTGGTTGGTTTGCCGTCCTCTGCAAATGAGGTCTCAACAAATGGCCAATAAATTAGATGTCTGGTTATTTGCCGAGCATGTTGGCACATTGGGGTTGGTCAATGGGCGGCTGGGCTTTGAGTACGCGCCTGAATGGCTGCAAAGACCAGACGCAATGCCTTTGTCTTGTTCGTTGCCTATGCAAGCGGAGCCTTTTGATGATCACTTAACCCGACCATTCTTTGCAGGATTGCTGCCTGAGGGAAGAATGCGCCAACTGATCGCTCAGCACTTGCAGGTGTCGGGTCAAAATGAATTTGCTTTGCTGGATCATCTGGGTGGTGAGTGTGCGGGAGCTGTGACGTTTTTGGAGCAGGGAAAAGCGTGGCCTCAACTTCCGCAAGCTGATGATGTTCAGTGGTTAACTGACGAGGAGCTTGTGGAAATCTTGGATGAGTTACCACATCGCCCCATGCTCGCAGGCAAAGACGGCCTGCGACTGTCACTTGCTGGAGCGCAAGACAAATTACCTGTTATTTTTGATGGCATTCGCATTGGTTTGCCGCGTAACGGCACTCCCAGTTCTCACATACTAAAGCCAGCAATTCAAGCGGTTGATGCAAGTGTTACCAATGAAGGTTTTTGCATGGCACTAGCTGATGCCATGCAGCTTAAGTCCGCAAGCGCATTGATCCAAAAAATAGGGGATCGAGAGTTTTTGTTGGTTGAGAGATACGACCGAATTGCTGATTTGCAAGGCAACAGACAGCGGGTGCATCAAGAGGATTTTTGCCAAGCGTTAGGCGTTGTTTCTGAAAATAAATATCAAAACGAAGGCGGCCCAAACTTGGCCCAGTGTTTTGATCTTGTTCGACGGGTTACGAGGCCCAGTGCGCCCCATGTGTTGCGATTACTTGACTACGTTATTTTCAATGCTTTGATCGGTAACCATGACGCACACGGGAAGAATTTCTCTTTGTTGTACACAGCGAAAGGGCCTGTTTTATCCCCGTTTTACGACACACTTTCGACGGCTGTTTATCCAAAACTCGCGATAAATATGGCGATGAAGATGGGTAGCAAGTACAAATTCACAGAGGTTTACGAGCGGCATTGGGAGCAATTTGCATTAGAAGCAGGGCTTGCCAAACCCCAGGCTAAAAAGCGTATTTTGGAGCTTGCAAAGTCGTTACCTCTGATAGCGCGTCAGCTTCAAGCAGACCCCAAAAGAGGATTTGCGCAACATAAGCTGGTTGAACAAATCATTGTGCTGATTGAGCAACGATGCACTCTGACGATTCAGCGCCTAACTGCTCCTGAAGCACAAGAAGCGGAACCTGCCGATTAATTAACCCGCTTTCAGATGGGTTTTTTCTTGGCGCGTCAAAATTGCACCCTGAGTAGTTATTGAGTAGATAGCGTGTCGAAAAATAAAATCCACTGCAGATTATTTAACTTTCAAGCAATAAATCTCTCAAAATCTGGATCGATGAGATTTTCTTACATGCTTCATAACAAAGATGGTCGTGGCCGTCGTGTGCCACGCGGGCAGGCCTGGCAGTGGACCCACGACATAGAAAGCCTAGAGCACTTGGGATCAATTCTGGATTGGATTGACCTGCGCGTGTCGGTGGATCACCTGAGTCTGTTGAACGTGTACCTCGATCACACCGAAATTACAGCGACCAAAAATGAGGCTATTTCATTTGGCAGTAAATCGCAAATTTATTACAGCAAAGTGACCCTGCCTAACCGTGTGATCAATATGAGTTTGATTGCTTGATATGAGTCCCGTTGATTTATCAAACCGTATTTCAGGTCAGCTTGATGGCACTGGTTGGGTGTGGCACTTGAAGAGAAATATTTCAATTGCACCCTCGCATTTGGCCTATATTTTTATGGGCCTAGGAACTGTTTCTTTGCTGATCGGCTTTGGTTTCTATTCGGTGGGCGCATCGCTGGTGCTGCCCTTTTGTCTGGTGGAAATTGCAGCACTGCTGACTGCTTATTTTTATAACGCAATCCATGCAAATGATTATGAAAAACTAACCTTGGATGGCAACCTCATCACCATAGAAAGCAAAGTTGGTTTTAAAGCACATCAGGTTCAACTGGTGAGATCGCTGACTCGAGTGGATACGTTAAGCCATTTGAATGAAATGGTTCATCTGCGGCAGGGCGTCAAAAATACATATTTTGGAAAGTTTGTGCACGCCAATTTGCGGCCTTTATTAGCGCAAAAAATTTCAGAGCGACTGCGTCTAATCTAAGTTCGCACTTGACAGCAGCGCATCCACCTGTTGCAGTCTTTTTAAGGGGTCAAGTTCGCTCAACAGACCCAGCTTCTTATCAACATCGATGTTCATGGCCTCTGCGTAACGGTTGGCCACCCACCCACATTGGTCTAAAAGATAGGGTTGGAAGATAGGTAGCCCTTGGCTTTGTCCCTGCTGCTGGGCGCGGGCTATCACTTGACCCAGTCGATCTGCATGCTTTTGAAGTGACGCTGGTAATTCAACTTCTGGGTCGTTAGCAAGGTAAGTGATGTCGCCTTGCCAAACGCCGAAGGGACCGGCTTGAGTGTCGTGCAACTCAAAGCGAGCGCCCCCTTGGCAAGTGACTACAAATAAATTGGGTTGTATCTGTTGAAAGTTTCGGATGTGTGCCACGCAACCGAAGTTGTGCAACAAAGGCATCTCGCCGGGTACCTGCACCTCACTGCCTTTTTTCAACCAAACCACACCAAACGGCAAGCCCTGTTGGTGGCAACGTTTGATCAAGTCAAGGTAGCGAACTTCGAAAATTTGTAGCGATAGCATGCCATCTGGAAACAAGCCATGTGACAGGGGGAAAAGTGGAATTTTGTCTCTCATCGTATTGTTCTGTTTTTAAGTTTGGCTCTAGCCTATCAAAGCACTGTCACCCACGAGCTCAAGGTAGGCGTCTTCTAAGGTGACGGGTTGAACACTCACTGCGCTGACCTGCGTGCCGTCTAACGCGTCAACGATCTCTCGCAAGCTCAAGTCGTGAGGAAGCAAAAGACGCATCTGCCCCGCATGTTGGCGAACGATCCATCCCAGATCCAAGGCCCGTTGCGTGATGGCTTCGTTGTTTTTAGATTGCACTTTGGCCACCGCTTGCCCTGGTATGCGTGCCAACAGTTCAGGCACGCTGCCCTGGGCCACAACTTTGCCGCTGCGCATGAGCGCAACTCGGCTGCACAGCCGCTGAGCCTCGGCCAAATGGTGGCTGGTTAACAAGATGGTTGTGCCGCTGTCACGCAAGCTTTCGATGAGACGCCAAAGGTCCATTCGCGCCTCTAAATCCACAGCAGCGGTGGGCTCGTCAAGCACCAGCAACTTGGGTTGGTGTATCAAGGACACGGCCAGATGAAGCCGCTGTTGCCAACCCCCCGAAAGTTGACCCACTCGGGTGGCTGCAAAGTTTTCTAACTCAAACCTGTGCATCAGTTCTGCCACGCGTTGCTTGCGTTCTTTTTCTGAAAGGCCGTAGAGGCGGGCAAAAAAGTGCAGGTTTTCAGCAGGCAGCAAATCGGGGTACAAGGCGCAGTTTTGCGTGCACAGGCCCACCCGTCCGCGTGCGCGATAACTAAGTTCGTTCAATGGCTCACCCATCAGTCGCACCTGCCCAACATCGTAGGACAGTAGTTTGCAAACGATGTTCAGAACCGTGGACTTGCCACACCCGTTGGGGCCTAGCAGACCCACAACCTCGCCCGGCTCAACCCGCAGACTAAAACCATCCAGCACATGGTGGCTACCAAACCACTTGTGAACATCGTCCATTTGTAGCGCTGCTGTCATTTGGATTTTTCCGTACCCAGCAGATGCTGATAGGACTGGATGCCTAAAGCCAGAGAGAGGGCACAAAACACAAATAGAAAAGTTAATTCAAAGCGCAGTTCATTGAATCCCATGCCATACGCGGCTACACCTTTGAAGGCCTGGTTCATATGCAGCATGGGGTTGATTTGCGCCACGGCTTGCATACCTTGCGGCATGATTTCAAGTGGGAAAAACGTGCCACCCAACACCAACAGCGGTACACCAATTGCCGATAAAGCCACCACCACTTCTTCGCTGCGTCGCGCAAATCGTGAGCCTAGAAAAAATCCCATACCCACATATGAAAACACAGACAGCAGCAAAATCAAACCGCCTAAAAACAGGCTGCCATGGTATTGAACACCAATGAACAGGGCAATGCTGTAGAGCATGACCACTTGCATCAAAGCCAGCAACAACTGTGCAATGACAACGCCCAAAAAGTACGCGGCGGGGTGCAGGGGTGTGGTGAGCAAGCGGGGCAGAGTGCCGCGTTCGCGTTCGGCAGCGATCACCGCGACGGTGCCGCCCAGGCAGCTAAAGAACAGCGCTGCACCAACCAAAATGCCAGCCGCCGCGGCATCAAGGCCGGCGCGCATGCTGTCGTTGTGCGCGTAGACCAAACCAAACAGCAGCATCATCGTTGATGGAAACACGGCCCAAAAAATCAGGCCGCGTTTTTGCCGCCATTGCTCTAGCAACAGACGTTGTGCAACGGCAAGTGTTTGACCCCACAACAGATGGCTGGTGTGCATCACAACGATCGCTTAAAGGTAGCCGCATCTGGCAGCACTGTGTCTAGTGCTTTTGCGGACATCAACACACCTGGTATGCCTGCGCCTGGGTGAGTGCTGGCGCCCACCATGAACAGGTTTTGAATATCTTCGCTGCGGTTGTGCGGTCGAAACCAAGCGCTTTGCATCATCAACGGTTCTAGCGCAAAGGCGGCGCCTTGATATGACAGCAGGTTGTCTTGAAAGTCTTGCGGGGTGGTCATGAAAGAGACCGTCAGATGTGCGCTTAAATTGGGGAGAACGGTTTCTTCCAGCGCTTGAGCAACGGCGGCGCGATAAGGCTCTGCATGGATGGCCCAGTCGGTGCCACTTTGCAAGTTGGGGACGGGTGCCAAAACATAAAAGGTGTCGCACCCCTGCGGCGCCATAGCGGGATCGGTGGCTGTTGGGCGATGCAAGTAAAGGCTGAAATCATTAGACAAATGGTGGTGTTTGAAGATGTCTTGCAACATCGCTTCATAGCGCGGGCCAAGCAGCATCATGTGATGTGGCACATCGTCAAACCGTTTGTTGGTGCCAAAGTACCAGACAAAAAGGCTCATGGAATATTTGCCTTTCTCGACCTTGGCGTTGGTCCACACCTTGCGGTGTTTCTCGTCAATCAGGTTCTTGTAGGTCCAAGCCGCGTCGGCATTGCAAACCACCAGATCAGCCGCAATGGTTTCTCCGCTGGCAAGCGTCACCCCACAAGCGCGCCCATCGGCAACTTCGATGCGGCGCACTTCAGCGCCCGTGCGCAGACTGCCGCCCATGCCTTCGATCACACTCACCAAGCCGTTCACCAAAACTCCTGTGCCGCCCATCGTCCAGTGCACGCCAAAGCGTCTTTCCAGCGCATTGATGAGTGAGTACACGCAGGTCACAGAGAAAGGATTACCCCCAATCAAAAGCGATTGCAGGCTCAAGACTTGGCGCAATTTGGGATGTTGGATGTGCGTGGCGACCATCGCGTGCAGACTTCGCCATCCCTTCATTCGGACAATCGCTGGCACAGCCTTGAACAGATCACCCATGTTGTCAAACGATTGGCAGCTTAAGGTGTCAAAGCACAGATCTAAACAAAGGTCTGCTTCAGCCAAGAAGGCAGCGTATCCCGGCCCAGCCGTGGGATCGATACGAAGGACTTCAGCGCGCATTCGCTCGGGGTCTCCGCTGTAATCGAAGTGGTCCCCGTCGTCAAAACGGATTCGGTAAAAAGGGTCGAGCAAACGCAGCGCGACGTCATCGGCGAGTTGGCGTCCAGCCAGACCCCACAGTTCTTCAAGCAAGAGGGGTGCAGTGACGATGGTTGGGCCAGTATCAAAGGTGTGGCCGTCGACATGGATCACGCGGGCACGACCGCCTGGTTCATTTAATTTCTCGAGCACTTGGACACGCCAACCCTTGGCGCACATGCGGACAGCGGCCGCCAGCCCACCAAAACCGCTACCAATCACCAGAGCGAAAGGGGCTTTCGCATCGGCAGGTTGTATTTGTTGGACAGAGAGGCTGGCGTTCGTCGGCATCAACTTATTATTTCATCAGCCCTCAATGGGCCTATTTTGACTTTTCAACATGCGTCAGCCGGTGCAGCACTTGTTGACCTGACTGCGCGATGTTCTGCATGTTGGCCTCTAGCAAGGCCATTTCTCTTAGGGTTTGAGCCAGTGCTCGGTAATCTGCAGATGCGCCCTGCATTTGTCCTTCTGTCGACCGTGACGACGTCTCGCGCAAGCCGTCAATCGTCTGTTCAAGATCTCGGTTCAAACTGCTCAGTCGGCCGCTTGCATCCACCACTTTATTCAAAATCTGATCCAAATCGGTGACAACCACGTTGATGCGGTCTAGAAAATGATTGAGGTCTTGCGCCAGTTCTCCAAACTCGTCTGCACCATTGACCTTAGCCCTGGGTGATAAGTCCACCAGACCACGTGCCAGCCTAGAAACCGTGCTGCGCAAGGACAAAAGCGGCTCCATCCGAGCCTTGAGCAAAAAGAAAAGAAGGATGGTGTGGACCAAAATTTTCAGGCTCAAGGAGCCGGCCGTGAGTTTGACCTCGGTCCACCAAGCGGTCTCTTTTCGGTCAAGGTAGCTGCCGACTTTCACGGTACCCAAAACATCACCCACCTTTGCTTTGACGTGGCAATTTAGACAAAACTGTTCGGCGGTGAGTGTGACAGCCGACTCTAGATGCGGCCCGTCTTTCCATATGGGTTGCAAACCTTGGACGTCTATTTTGAACGACTGCTTCATGGACTCCACCGTCACATCTGATGGAATAACAGCAATGGAGAGCCCTAGATCATCGTAGTTGCGTTTAAGAATGGGGTACACAGTTTGAGCCGCCAAAGGCCCTCCCGAATTGAGCATGATGGATTTCACATCGTTAGACAACTGTTGTGCAGCTTGGTCTACTCGGGCCTGCTCAGTGCTGGCAAATTGATACCGCACCAGCGCGTAGCGAATACCCATTTCAACCGTGGCCACCAGCAAAAGCAAAAGAAAAAAGTCCCGAATCATGTGGAACATGAAGGACTGCTCAAAAGGACTACTTAACTTTACTGCTTTTGCCATATTACCCCTTCAAAGAAAGCGATTCAGTGGGAAATGAGATGATCTCATTTTTAGCTTTGTTCAACGTAACAGGGGTTATTTTGAAAAAGATATTGATCGCATCTTTACTCGTTTGTTCATTTCATGCGTGGTCTGCAGATACTTCGCCTGCGCAGCCTATTCCTAAATCAGTTGCAGAAACTCTTGCGCCAGCTAGAAATGCAATCAAGGCTGGAAATTATGAAAAAGCCATCGATTTGCTAATGCAAGCCGATCAAAAACAATCTGCTGATTGGCACAATTTAATGGGTTACAGCCATAGAAAAAAGACAAGTCCTAATCTTATAGAAGCAGAAAAATACTATATCTCTGCTTTGAATCTGGATGCGAGCCACAGAGGCGCACTGGAATATTACGGTGAATTGTTGTTAATGAAAAAGGACCTTGCTGGCGCCGAGAAAATGCTTGCCCGGCTAGACAAAGCATGCATGTTTGGATGTGAAGAGTTTCAAGATTTAAAAAGAAGCATTCAGCAGTACAAAACACAAAAACCCTGAAGCAATTCAATAATCAAAACAGCTATGGCAGTTAAATTTTCACAACGGCTTGCACATCTTTCTGCTGGTGATGTATCGGCAGTGATTCAAATGGCTTGGGAGGACAGGACGTCCTTTGAAACCATCCAGGAGCGTGTTGGCCTGTCCGAGTCCGATGTCATTCAACTCATGCGGCTAGAGCTCAACCAAAGCTCATACCGCTTATGGCGTATGCGAATGAAGGGGCGAATCACTAAGCACCGTGCTTTAAGAAACCCTGAGATGAAGTTTGAAGATCGTTCGGTGGCAAATCACCGTCGCGCTAATTGTTGATTGAACGAACTGCGGAGAATCCTATGACAGAAGACCCAAGATGCTGCGGAACAGGTACCTGCATCATCAACGACGACGGAGAGTGCTGGTGCGGTCAAAAATGGGATGGGGAGAAGATGTGTTTCCCCAAGTTCGAGAACACTGCCCGTGTTGACGTTCTGACTGCAGATCAAAATAAACCTGTTGAAGGTTGAGTGATTGATCAGCAAGATGCTTGTGCTTTGGCGACTTGCGGGGTTCAGGGTTTTACTGAAAAGACTTGGATTGCGGTGTAAAGCATTTCACCAAATCAATAGGCATGTCAGGCGCCTGTCGTGACAGATAGTCTCGAATAAACGGCGCCGCAACCCATGGTTGGGTGTAGCCACTCCATATGGCATTGGGCACGATGGTGAATTCTCCATCCGTTGCTTTGAGTGTCACCACCGCAGGCAAAAGCGCATCAAACTCTACTTCTATCAAAAGCCATGGGCCACTCGCCCAAGCGCTGGCAATTCTTGCGGATTGGGAGCTAGGTGGGCTATAGGCTTGGATGAGGCTTTGCGCTTGGCGGTAAACAACCATGTCAGGGCTCAAAACGGTGACGTCTTTACAGTTTCTGGTGAGTGTGACCCAGCGGTTGTTGACTTCACCCAAAACATCTACCTTGCGCCCGTCGATGGATAGCAAGGGGCCATTTTCAGTTGGCACAACATGGAGATGGGCGAGTAATACGCCGCAAATGACCAAGGCTAATAGCGGTACCGAAACTCTTGGATGCATCAAAAACTAAAAATTAGTGAAAGGATTGCAAGTACTGATCGATCGAAAAAACGCCGTAAGACACCAAACACAGCAAGCTTAAAAATATAGCCAACACATACCAGGTGAGATTAATTTCTGTGCGTTCGTAGCGGTGCAGTTTTTGTAACAAAGGCGCAGCACTTGGAAACTGTTGCCCATTGAAAGTGAACTGAAGTTCACTCATCGAGAAAGAGACTTTGTATTTTTCGTACAAGTACTTTTTATACTCGGGGTTGCTGAGTTTTCTTTCTTGGCGCAACCATACCCTGGACTTGCGCTTTTTGGATAGAGGCCTGTGAGTCTGGGTCATTTGACACTAAATTCTAGGTCGCAGTTTGCGCAGGTTAAATGACATTGTTGCCACTTACCATGCGCATTATTCTTTGGGCGGGCCAAGCATAAGCTTGTAGGCTTTGATCTTTAGGCTGACAAGTGCCAGCACGATCACGGTGCCCACCCAATCACCAACGCCCATAACCAAGGCGCTTTGCAGCCAGTTGTTTGTGAGGCCATTTAGACCAAACCAAACTTGATGCAGCGTGGCGTTGGTGATGGCAAACAGAATTGAAATTTTGAAGAACTCTGCGGAGTTCAAACCATTAAGAAAAGGGTTGAGCTGAAGAAAACGAATCGCCAAGTAGCGCGCCAAAAAGGGAGCCCCTCCAGCAATCAGAGAGGTAACGATGCCGTACACATGCGCGTTGGGCATGAATGTGTAGTTGATCACTAGCGACGCTGCCGCAATACCCAAAGCCCCCTCAAGTGGCAACACCAGCACCAGCAGCAGGCGCAAACCGCTGGGAAGGTAAACCCAGTTGGTGCCGTGCGAAAACTCGGACCAATCAAACAAATACATATTGAGGTGGTAGGCGTAAAAGTACGCCATCGCACACACAAGTGTCAAAGCTGCTCGAATGTGAAGACCGTGTTTTTCTTGCTCTTGCATCGGAACTATCTTATTTAAATTCCGTGAACGAGGTGTATACCTGCTTACTTCAAGGTTGCTGCTGGTGCAGTTGAACCACGGTTTTAGCCCGCTTGCGAAAGCGGATGTTGAGCATTTCAACACCCAGTGAAAACGCCATGGCAAAGTAGATGTATCCCTTGGGGATGTGGTGGCCCATGCCTTCGGCCATCAGCACCACGCCCACCAGCACCAAGAAGGTGAGGGCCAGCATTTTGATTGACGGGTGGTTGGACACGAAGCGGCCAATGCTGGCTGCAAAAGCCATCATCAAACCCACAGAGGCGACGACGGCTGCGATCATGATGGCGACTTCGTCCACCATGCCCACCGCGGTAATGATGGAGTCGAGTGAGAACACCAAATCAATGACCAAGATTTGCAAAATGATAGACATCATGGTGCTGCCAGCGGCTGAGCCACCGTGGGCTTCTTCGCCTTCGAGCGACTGGTGAATTTCAGCTGTGCTTTTCCAAACCAGAAACAGACCACCCAAAATCAAAATCAAGTCACGGCCCGAAATGGCTTGCTCAAACACCGTGAACAAAGGCTGCACCAAACCCATGATGACCGACAACAGCATCAACAAACCAATGCGCATGAACATGGCCATGAACAAACCAAGTCGGCGTGCAAATTCACGCTTTTCAGGCGGTAGCTTGTCAACCAGGATGGAGATAAAGATGATGTTGTCAATGCCCAGCACCAGCTCGAGTGCGGTGAGGGTGGCAAAGGCAATCCACGCTTGTGGGTCGGTCAAGAGTTCCATGGGCACTTTCTAACAATAGTCCAGAAGCTGTATGCGTTTAGCGCGTGTTTAATGCCAAGCTTATTGGTGCTTAAAAGCGGCAGGACGTTTGTTGACAAACGCGTCCATGCCTTCCTTCTGATCGGTCGTGGCAAACAAGGCGTGGAACATGCGACGCTCAAACATCACGCCGTCGGCTAAACCGCTTTCAAACGCGCGATTGACCGATTCTTTGGCTGCCATGGCGGCGATTTGCGAGTAGCCGCAAATCATCAGGGCAGCACCCAAGGTTTCTTCCATCAGCTTGTCCAGCGGAACGATGCGGCTGACCAACCCTGAGCGCTCTGCTTCCACCGCGTCCATCATGCGTCCGGTCAAGGCCAAGTCCATGGCTTTAGATTTGCCCACGGCGCGTGGCAAACGTTGTGTGCCACCCGCGCCGGGAATGACGCCCAGCTTGATTTCGGGTTGACCAAACTTGGCGTTGTCGGCGGCGATGATGAAGTCGCACATCATCGCCAGCTCGCAGCCGCCGCCCAAGGCAAAGCCGCTGACTGCTGCAATGACGGGCTTGCGGATGCTGCGGATGGTTTCCCAGTCGCGGGTGATGTAGTCGTTTTTGTAAACGTCGGCAAAGCTGTAGCTGGCCATGGCACCAATGTCTGCACCTGCGGCAAAGGCTTTTTCGCTGCCCGTGATGACCATGCAGCCAATGGCTTCGTTGGCGTCAAAGTCTTTCAGGGCTTGGCCCAACTCAACCATCAACTGTGCATTCAGCGCATTCAGCTGCTTGGGACGGTTGAGGGTGATGACGCCCACTTGGTCGGCTTCGGTGTGGACGGTAATAAATTCGTAGCTCATGGGGTGGCTTTCCAATGGTGTGTAGAAGCGGGTTGAAGGTGTGATGTGTTTGGCTTAACTATAGGCCTAGCCACTGCTGGACAAGCTTTGAGTTGCCTAGCGCGAGTCGCCAGGTGCTGTTGGCTTTTGCGTCGGGTAATGCAAGTGTGAGGTGGTGCAACTGATGGTCGCGGCTGATGAGGGCCCTTACTTTTTTGGCAGTGCCTGCGAACAGCAGCAAGTCGTCTAGCTTTTTGATGCGCCAAGCGGTGGCGGTTTGCGCGCTTGCATGGCCAGCCACTTCGACCCCCAACCACTCATCGCCCGGCGCAAAGCCAGCCTTGTGCGCTGCGCTGCCACTGAGTACGGTTTTGATCTGCACGGCGTGGTCTTGCGCCACACGCAAGCCCAAACGCTGGGCCAATTGTGCTGGGTCGTGGTGCACATGGACACCGTGCGAGGAGAGCAGCTTTTCTAGTGGCAGCTCGCGCGTGCCATGCACCCAAGCTTTGAACTCGGGTGCCCATGAACGACCGGTCAGCTCTTTTAAAACGGCCAGCACATCGGCTTCGGTCATCGGGCCGAGGCCTTTTTCACGGCCTTTGCCCGTGCAGCAGCGCATCCACAAGGCTCGCATTACATTGTCTAGCGATACGCTGTGGTTTTTTACGCCATGCAGGCGCAGCGAGAGGTCTAGGCACAAAGCCACCAATGCGCCCTTGGTGTAATAGCTCACGGTGAGGTTGGGGCTGTTGGCGTCTTGGCGGTAGTACTTGGTCCATGCTTCAAAGCTTGACTGCGCCACGCTGTGCACCTCTCGCCCTGGCGTTTGCAGCACTTGGTTGGTGGTTTTGTTTAGCAGTTTGAGGTATTGCGCATCGTCAATCAGCCCTGCACGGCGCAGCAGTAAATCGTCGTAGTAGCTGGTGAAACCTTCAAAGAACCACAGCAGCTGGGTGTAGTTTTCTTGGGTGTAGTCGTAGCGCGCAAACTCGGCGGGGCGCAAGCCCTTGATGCTCCACGTGTGGAAATACTCGTGGCTGATGAGGCCCAGCAGCGTCGTGTAGCCATCGCTTTGTTTGGCTTCCTTGGCTGTGTCATCGCTCAAGCGTGGCAGGTCTGCACGGTTGCAAATGAGTGCCGTGGAGTTGCGGTGCTCTAAGCCGCCATAGCCATCGGCCACGGCGTTGAGCATGAACACATAGCTTTTGTGTGGGGTGGCCGAGCGCTTGCTGCCGCGTCCAGAATTGCCATGCCAAAAACGAATGGCGGTTTCGCAAATCTTTTGGCTGTCACGCAACAAGCGTTCGCCGTTAAACGCGGGCGTAGCGCCTGCCACCACAAAGCGGTGTTGGATGCCGCAGGCTTTGAAGCTGCCGCTCCAAAATGCGCCCATCTCCACGGGGCAGTCCACCAGTTCGTCGTAGTCGGCGGCCTCATACGTGCCAAAGCCTTGGCGGTCGACTTTGATAGGCGTTAGGCCGGTGGCTACTTGCCAAGGTGTGCGCGTTTTGTCGCGGGCTTTGAACGACTCTGCCACCAGCTCTAACTGGTGAGGCACATCGGCCAAGCCTTCCGCTTGCAAACACAAGCTCGTGCCGTTGAAAAAGCCACGTTGTGTCGTCAGCCACGCGGTACGCACCGAGTCGTCATGCGCGTGTACTTGGTAGTTCAGGGTGAGCGGTGTGTCGGCTTTGCAGTCAACAGCCCAAGTGGACTTGTCAAGCTGGTGCACGGCCACGGCACGTTGGCCTTGGCGTGCGCTGATGCCCGTGATTTGCTTGGCAAACTCGCGCACCATGTAGCTGCCGGCAATCCATACTGGCAGTGACACGCGCTGGTTTGCTGCGGGTTGCGCGATGGTGAGTGTGACGCCGTAAAGGTGGGCGTGTAGATCGGCGGCTTCTATGCGGTAATGCATGACGTTTTAAGTAGCGGCAGCGCCAAGTAAGCAGGCCAAGGTGGACACCACAGTTAAGCGAAACCGCATGGTCATCCAATCGCGCAGGCCCGCTTCGGGCCATGTTTTACGGTCGACCAAATAGCAGGCCAGCAACAGCAGCGCCAACAAAGGCAAGCCAGCAAAGGCGGGCATGATGACCGCGATCCACGCCACCAACGATGGAATCACGCCCCACACCATGTGCAGCTTGCGCTGCGGTGCGTTGTGGCGCAGGCCAATGCCCCAATGGATGCCGCCCAAAAACGCGGCGATGGTGGCGCCATACGCGCTCAAAGCAATGGCCACAAACGGATGCGCCTCTGGCGTGACGATCCACATGAACAGTGCAAGCACCACGAACGGGATAAGCCCTGCATAGCCCAAGCGCTCAATCAGCTTGCCTGCATCGCTGTCGGGAGTGATGGGGGAGTGCACCATGTCGAACTCGTTTCTTATTTGTTATTTGCTAGCGTCGGCCAAGAGTCGTTCAATTTTGGCGCTGTCAATGGCGCCTGGCACGCGCGTGCCGTCCTGCGCCACCAGCGTGGGCGTGCCGGTGATTTTGTATTTGCGAGCGAACTCTAGGTTGCGGTCAATCGCAGCAGTGTTGCACTGTGCAGCGGGTGCTGGCATGTCCTTTTGCATCAGATTGACCCAGGTGGCCGCTGGGTCTTTGGCGCACCACACATTGCGTGATTTTTCGACCGAGCTAGGTCCAAGTACGGGCAACAAAAACACATACACCGTCACGTTCTCGACCTTGGCTAAGTCGCGCTCGAAGCGTTTGCAGAAGCCACAGTTGGGGTCTTCAAACACGGCGAGCTTGCGCTTGCCGTTGCCGTGCACGAGGGTGATGGCGTCTTTCAGGGGCAGGCTTTGGAAATCAATCGCGCTCAGTTTGGCTTCGCGTTCTTCGGTCAGGTTGCGCTTGCTCTTGGTGTCGATCAAACTGCCTTGAATCAGGAAATTACCAGCAGCGTCGCTGTAGTAAATCTCGTTGGTGCTTAGGCGCAGTTCGTAAATACCTGCCAAGGGCGTGGCCGTGATTTCTTCAATCTTAGGGATTTGCGGAATGCGTTCGCTTAGGTTTTTGCGAATGGTGGCTTCGTGGCCTTGGGCCATGGCGCTGGAAAAACTGAGTGCCACGAGGGCAGCGGCGGCGAATGTGCGAAAGGTGCGTTGCATGTGGAGCTTCGTTTTTTAAATGTTTAACCCATGGCTTGCTGCATAGCCCAAGCCTTGACAGAGGTGAGGTTGTTGAACCCATTCATGCCCCAGTTGCGCACAGCTTGCACGCCAGAGTTGGGGTGGGCGAACAAGCGTTGCAAGCCATCGCAGGCCAGCCACGTGGGCACCATGTCGGCCTTGCGCGCGCGCTCGTAGCGGCGCATGAAGAAGCGGTCACCCACGCTGCGCCAGTAGTCTTTGGCCTCGCGGGCTTTCAGCACATGGGCCAGTCCGGCCACATCGGCCAAACCGAGGTTGAGGCCTAAGCCAGCGAGGGGGTGAATGTTGTGCGCCGCATCGCCCGCCAGTACCCAGGCGCTGCCGTCCGCAAAGTTGCCAGTCCAGCGGTCGGCACAGGCCAACTGCAGCGGCCACATGGCGCGTTCGCTGGTCAGCTCGATGTGGCCAAGCACGCCGTGGCTGGCGTGTTCAAGTGCAATGCCAAATGCGTCAGCGCTCAAGGCCAGCATGTCTTTGGCACGCTCGGGAGGCAGTGACCACACCAAGCTGGCCGTGTTGCCCAACGCGCCGCCCAACGGCAACAACGCCAAAATTTCTAGGCCTTGTGCGCCGTGGTGAAACCACTGCAGCGCTTGCTGGCGGTGCGGCGTGCTGCAACGCAGGCGGGCGGCCACGGCATGTTGCTGGTAGGGCAGCACGTCAAAGTTAACGCCCAGCTCAGCGCGGGTGGCGCTGGCGCGGCCTTCGCACACCACCGTCAAGGCGGCGGGTGCGGGGTTTGGTAGCAAGGTGATTTCAGCTTGGTATCGCACAGCTTCGGCCAGTTGTGCTTCGAGCGCTGGCACGTCCACAATCCAAGTTAAGCCGTCGGGCGTTGGGCTTTCAAAGTGCGCAAAACCGCCATCGTCGCCCCAAACGCGCATGTGTTGCACGGGCGTAGCGTGCAAGGCGTCGGGCCAGCAGCGAAGTTCTGAAAGTAAGCCGCGTGATGCGCTGTTGAGTGAGTAAGCCCTAACGTCCTGCGTGTTTTTAGATGCCGAGGTGACCAAGCCCACGCGCAACTTTTGGCGTGCGAGCAACAGGGCCAAGGTGCGTCCCACCATGCCATCACCGCGAATACAAATGTCTAGTTTTTGAGCCATGAAGTCGATTGTAGGAGGGAGGCACATCAGCGCGTGACATCTGGTTTTCATCCCTCCACTTCGCAAGCTTTGCATTCATCTGCAGAGTTTGAAGCCCTCATGGCTGCCTCATTACAATCTGCGTCAGTTCTAAGGATATTTTTATGAGTTTGAAATGCGGCATCGTGGGTTTGCCCAACGTTGGCAAATCCACCCTGTTCAACGCCCTCACCAAAGCGGGCATCGCGGCTGAGAATTACCCCTTTTGCACGATTGAGCCCAATACGGGTGTGGTCGAGGTGCCTGATCTGCGTCTGCAGCAATTGGCCGAGATCATCACACCCGAGCGCATCGTGCCTGCCATTGTGGAATTTGTAGACATCGCCGGTCTCGTGGCGGGGGCCAGTACAGGCGAAGGTTTGGGCAATAAGTTTTTGGCCCACATCCGCGAAACCGACGCCATCGTCAACGTGGTGCGTTGCTTTGAAGACGACAACGTGATTCACGTCGCCAACAAGGTGGACCCGATTGCCGACATCGAAGTCATCCAGACCGAGCTTTGCTTGGCCGATTTGGCTGCGGTGGAAAAAGCCATTCACCGCGTGAGCAAAATTGCCCGCTCTGGCGACAAAGAAGCCGTCAAGCAAATGGCGATTCTTGAGAAGTGCCAAATCGCACTGAACGACACCAAGCCCGTGCGCACCATCGACTTCAGTAAAGAAGAGATGGTCGAGCTCAAGCAGTTCTTTTTCATCACCGCCAAGCCCGCCATGTTCGTGGCCAACGTAGCCGAAGACGGCTTTGAGAACAACCCTTTCTTAGACCGCCTTAAAGAGTTTGCCAAAGCCCAAAACGCGCCTGTGGTGGCCATCTGCGCCAAGATCGAAGCCGAGTTGTCTGAGATGGAAGACGCTGATCGCTTGGAGTTCCTCAAAGAACTCGGCCAAGACGAGCCAGGCCTGAACCGCTTGATTCGTGCGGCCTACACGCTCTTGGGCTTGCAAACCTACTTCACCGCGGGCGTGAAAGAAGTGCGAGCTTGGACCATCCACGTGGGCGACACCGGCCCACAAGCTGCGGGCGTGATTCACACCGACTTTGAGAAGGGCTACATCCGCGCCCAGACCATCGCGTTTGAAGACTTCATCGCCTTCAAAGGCGAACAAGGTGCCAAAGACGCAGGCAAGATGCGCGCTGAAGGCAAGGAATACGTGGTGAAAGACGGCGACGTGATGAACTTCTTGTTCTCGTCTTAAGTGACTGCTTTGCAGCATAGAGAAAGCCGCTCAGTGAGCGGCTTTCTTGTTGGGCGTCGAATTCTTCAATTCGCTAAGTATTTGTCAAGTGCAGCCACCACTACACGGTTGATGGTTGCATCGTCTTTCATGGCGCGCAGATATGCTTTTCGGTGCAGTTCGCTGCCCGTGCGTACATTGAATAAACCACTGAATGGTTTGTCGGGAGTTTTCTCTGCAAGTTTGCAGGTTTCTAAATAATCATCTACAGCGGCGCTGAACTCTTTTTTCAATTCATTCAGTGTGGTGGCTTCGTAAGTCACCAAATCGTTGATGCACAGAACCTTGCCGTGCAACACGTTGTCTTCCACGGATGTTTCGATTGAACCGTTGTATCCCTTGTGGGTAAGCATTTCCATGTTGACTCCTTAAATCCTGCCGCTCATTTGCAGCTGTTCCACCACTTGTTTGATCACGTAGGTTTTCACCTCGGGTTGTGGATGTGGCTCGTGCAAGCTGATGATCTCTTTGCTCTCTAAGTGAACAAACTTTCGTCTTGAACCCTTGTTGCTCAACATCTCGTATCCGAGGTGTTTCAGAACCGCTTTGAGTTCGTCCCACTTCACATCCGAAGGAGTGGGCCTAGCTTTGAGTTTGAGAATCAGTTTTTCGTGCCGTGACATGCATCTTAGTCCGAAAAG
>NZ_JBBAOV010000046.1:0-17588 GCF_040401135.1 Limnohabitans sp.
ATGTTGACCACCTTGGTAAAGCCGCGCTCCCACTTGGTGATGTGATACGCCACGTCGGGCACAAAGTAGGTGTAAGTGCCGTCTGTCTTTTTCATCACACGGTCTTTGTCGTCGCCGTAATCGGTGGACTTGAGCCACAACGCGCCGTCTTGCTCGTAGGTTTTGCCAGCCGCTTGCAGACGGCTCACCGCGTCGGCCACTTTGCCGCTGGTGTACAGGCTGCTTTCCAAGTAGTAGTTGTCAAACTTGACGTCAAAGGCTTTCAGGTCCAGGTCTTGCTCGTGGCGCAGGTAGGCCACGGCGAACTCGCGCATACCGTCTACATCGCGCACATCGCCGCTGGCGGTGAATTCGCGGTCATCCGACTTGACGGTTTTGCCTGCCAAGAAATCGGTGGCGATGTCTTGGATGTAGTCGCCGTTATAAAACGCTTTGCTTTCTGGGTTCTCGGGGTCCACGGGCCAGCAGTCGTCACCCGGCTTGAAGCCTTGGGCACGCAATTGCGTGCTCTTGGCCAAGGTGTTGATCTGCACGCCCGCATCGTTGTAATAAAACTCTCGGTAAACGTCAAAGCCTTGCGTGGCAAACAAGTTGCAAATGGCGTCGCCCAACGCCGCTTGGCGGCCGTGGCCCACGTGCAAGGGGCCGGTGGGGTTGGCTGACACAAACTCCACCAACACGCGCTGACCGTTGTCAGCTTGAAAGCCGAATTGCTCTTTGGCAGCCAACACCTCGCGCACGATCTGCTGCTTGGCAGCGGGCTTAAGCCGAATGTTGATAAAGCCGGGGCCAGCGATCTCGATGTCTTGCACCCACTGCTGATACACGGGCGCGGCCAGCAAGGCCTCGCGCAACTGTTCGCCGAGCTGGCGGGGGTTGAGCTTGAGCGGCTTGGCCAGCTGCATGGCCGCCGTGATGGCAAAGTCGCCATGCGCGGCAACCTTGGGGGATTCAAAGGCGGCGTTGTCGCCGGAACCGGGCAACAACCCGTTGAGGGCTTGGCTCAGTGCGGCCAGCAATTCTTGTTTAACTTGGAGCATGGCTAGATTTTACGGGGCACCCCAGTGGAAGGTGCGGTCAAGCGGCCACAGCCTAAAATCAGTCATATGACTACCCAAGCGCCTACGCATCGCCCCATCCGAATCGCGCGTACCGTTGCGCTTTTAGAGCACCTCACACCGGCGTGGTTTGCCATGGTGATGGGCTGGTGTGGTTTGTCACAAGCGTGGCTTAGGGCCGCTGATAGTTTGGGTGACACCGCACTCAGCCTAGGCCTTGTGGCGGCGATCTTTGCGCTGCTCCTTTTTGTTTTGTTGTGCTTGGCTTGCATCGTGCGCTTGCAAGCACACCCCTCTGCGGTAGCTGCAGACATGCGACACCCCGAGCGCCATGCCTACATGGCCACATTGCCTATTTCTATTTTGTTGTTGGCAAGTTTGGGTATCCATTTGTTCTGGGGAGCAAGCCGCACGCTTGACACGGCATTGACGTTTTTTTGGTGCCTGGGCTCAGTTCTAGAAATAGCCGCCACAGTTTGGGTCATCAGCCGCTGGCTCAAGGCGTCACAAAACGGTGGCATTCAATGGGCCACATTCACGCCAGTGTTCTTCATTCCTGTGGTCGGCAATGTGCTGGCACCTTTGGGTGGCGTGAGCATTGGCTTGGAGGCTTGGTCCAGCGCGCAGTTTGGCGTCGGGCTGTTTTTGTGGCTCGTGCTGCAAACACTTTTCTTTGTTCGCTTGGCGCAAGCTGGTCCGCTGCCGGCACGCTTGGCGCCCAGCATGTTTATCATGGTCGTGCCGCCTTCCATTGGCGGCTTGAGCCTGCTTCAACTTGACGCTCCCTTGACCGCCGCATGGATGGTGTGGGGCATTGCCGCCTTTTTCTTGGTGCTTGCCCTGAAAGAAATATCCGTCATACGCGAACAGCCTTTCAGCATGTCGCACTGGGGCATGAGCTTCCCCTTAGCAGCCTTCACCTCACTCACGTTACGCATGGCCCATGCCCCTGGCGGCGCTTGGCTGCAACTGCCTGCAACGCTGCTGCTGGCCATCACCTCGCTGTTGATTTTGGGGCTCACCCTCGGTACTTGGCGCGGCCTTCGCCACGGCCACTTGCTGGTGGCTGACAGTTAAAGCACACGCAATCCAATAAGATTCGATCTAATTTCCCTCTTTTTTATTTATCCGGAGAGACTTCACCATGAGCCAAGACACCACCCAACGCACGAAAACACATAGCTTGCAAGTTGCTACCAACTTGTACAAATTTATCGAAACCAAAGTGTTGCCCGACACCGGCGTGAGCAGCGACAAGTTTTGGAAAGGCTTTGATGCCATCGTGCAGGACTTGGCTCCAAAAAACATCGCGTTGTTGGCCGAGCGTGACCGCCTCCAAACTGAGATGGACACATGGCACAGCACCAACCCTGGCCCCATCAAAAACATGAAGGCCTACCGCAAGTTTTTAGAAAAAATTGGCTACCTCGTGCCACAACCTGACAAGGTCAAGGCCACCACCAAGAACGTGGACGCCGAATTGGCTTTGCAAGCTGGCCCGCAACTGGTAGTGCCTGTACTCAACGCACGCTATGCCTTGAATGCAGCCAACGCGCGTTGGGGCTCTTTGTATGACGCTCTGTACGGCACAGACGCCCTGCCCGAAACCCACGGCGCTGAAAAAGGCAAGGGCTACAACCCTGTGCGCGGCGCTAAAGTGATTGAATACGCCCGCTATGTGCTCGACCGCGCCGTGCCTCTGAAAAAGGGTTCACACATCGACGCCATAGGCTACGCGGTTGAAAAAGATGACCTGCTTGTCACCCTCAAGGGCGGCAAAACCACCAAGCTAGCCAAAGCCGCTCAATTTGTGGGTTACCAAGGCAAAGCTTCTGAACCATCGTCCGTGCTGTTCGTACACAACGGTCTGCACCTTGATTTGCAAATTAACCGCAACACCCCCATCGGCGCCAGCGACCTAGCGGGCGTGAGCGACCTGATTGTTGAAGCGGCTTTGTCCACCATCCTCGACTTGGAAGACTCCGTGGCAGTGGTGGATGCGGACGACAAAGTGCTGGCCTACGGCAACTGGCTGGGCATCGTCAAAGCCACATTGACTGAGACGGTTGAAAAAGCAGGCAACACCTTCACGCGTGGTTTGAACGCAGACCGTGTGTACACCGGCAAAAAAGACAAACCCGTCAAGCTGCATGGCCGCTCACTGCTTTTCCTTCGCAACGTAGGCCACTTGATGACCAACCCCGCCATCCTCTACACGGGCAAAGATGGTGCAACGCACGAAATTCCAGAAGGCATCTTGGACGCCGTGGTCACCACGACCATCGCCTTGCACGACTTACAAGGCCATGGCAAAAATGGCATTCGCAACTCACGCGCGGGTTCGGTCTACATTGTCAAACCCAAAATGCACGGCCCTGCCGAAGTGGCGTTTGCTTGTGAATTGTTTGGTCGCGTTGAAAAAGTTTTGGGTCTCAAGGACAGCACGGTCAAGCTGGGCATCATGGACGAAGAGCGCCGCACCAGCGTGAACTTGAAAGCTTGTATTGCCGCAGCAGCAAGCCGCGTGGCATTTATCAACACCGGCTTCTTGGACCGCACCGGCGACGAAATGCACACCGCCATGCAAGCTGGCCCCATGCTGCGCAAAGGCGACATGAAGTCCAGCGCTTGGATTCAGGCCTACGAAAAGAACAACGTGCTGGCTGGCTTGTCATGCGGCTTGCGTGGCAAGGCGCAGATCGGCAAAGGCATGTGGGCCATGCCCGACTTGATGGCCGAGATGTTAAAACAAAAAATTGGTCACCCCAAAGCGGGTGCCAACACCGCTTGGGTGCCCAGCCCCACCGCTGCTGTGCTGCACGCTCTGCATTACCACCAAGTCAAGGTGATGGACGTGCAAAAAGAATTGGAAAAGGTCAACTACAACCAGGTGCGCGACAGCCTCTTGAATGACTTGTTGCAAATTCCTGTCACCGCAAAACCTTACTGGACGCCCGCTGAAAAGCAACAAGAGTTGGACAACAACGTGCAGGGCATCTTGGGCTACGTGGTGCGCTGGATTGACCAAGGTGTGGGCTGCTCGAAAGTGCCAGACATCCACAACGTCGGCCTGATGGAAGACCGTGCCACCCTGCGCATTTCTAGCCAACACATCGCCAACTGGTTGCACCATGGCGTGGTGACACCGGTGGAAGTGAAGGCCACCTACAAGCGCATGGCCGCAGTGGTGGACAAGCAAAACGCAGGCGATGCGCAGTACCAGAAAATGGCCGGTCGCTATGCCAAAGCCCCCGCTTACCAAGCGGCCCTCGACTTGGTCTTCAAAGGCAAAGAACAGCCTAGCGGCTACACCGAGCCCTTACTACATGCTTGGCGCTTGAAGGTGAAAGCTGGAACGGTTTAACCAAAGCTGACCAGGCTTAAGACGGCGCAGTGCGCCAGCAACAACGGCTCCTTCGGGAGCCGTTGTTGTCATACGAGGTCACTATGATTTGTGACGTTGAACTTATTTTGAAAGCCCCATATGACCAGCAATTTCATCAGCACGCTAATTCGCTTTGCACTACGCACCGTCATTGGCTTGGTGCTGACCGTGTTCATGGGCCTAGGCTTGTACTTGCTATTCACTTACCACTTCACTTACTCAAAGGGTGAAAGCGTGGGCTTTGTACAAAAGCTGTCCTATAAGGGCTGGGTCTGCAAAACGTGGGAAGGCGAACAAATACGCGCCTTGGCAACTTTGCCTGCGGTGCCAGAGAAGTTTGCATTCACCGTCCGCGACGATGCGGTAGCCGATCAGATCAACGCACGGATCGGGCAAAAAGTAGTGATCGAATATGAACAGCACAAAGGCTTGCCCACTTGCTTTGGCGAGACTGAATACTTCATCACCAAAGTGCTTCCAGCGCCTGGCGAATAAACTGATCCATCACTCAGCTAAAGCGTGGGTGCTCGGCTAGGCAACGGATAGACCAGTTGCTGCAAATGGCGGACATTGTTGTTGGCCTGTATCCACCATTTGCTGAACGAGTCCATGGGCTTGTCAATATGGCGAAACAGGCGTGGTGCCGCTCGCAGCTGCACACTGGCTGAAGACAAATCTGGCAAGCACAAATGGGCCTCGGTCTCAACACTTTGTGCTTGCATCAAGGCTTGCATCACTTCTTCGTGTGAACCAAACCAACAATGCTTGGTGAGCGATGACATGCGCTGCCCCACAAAGTTCCAGCGCAACGCATTCCAAGGGTGCGCCCTGGCGAACTCCTCAAATACCAGCGCCACGCACACCACATCCGCTGGCAGATCGGTTGGTAAATCAGCCAACAGCCAGGGATGTACCAACCACACGTGCTTGCCTGCGACAACATCAGCTTTTGGTTTAGTAAAACCTAGCGCTTGTGGTGGCAAAGCTAGAACCTCGGGCTCATCCCAAGCCATCTCATTGGCGCTCACTTGCGCCACGGTGGCTTGGTTACTCGCCAAGATTTCCATCAACTCGTAACTCACGTCAATCGCCGTGCCTCTGCTAAACCATCCCGATGGGGCAAATTTCTCAATGCTTTCTGCTGTGAACAGATACGGTTTGCTACTCCCAGTACCTGCCACCCATTGCCAGCTCAGATAGTTGCTCGCCAAGTCACCATCCAGCAAGTGGCTGTACATCCAATCGGCCGCCACGCGCCAATGCACTTTCCGTAAATGCACGATGTAGCTGGCCAACCAAAGCCTTGCATGGTTGTGTAAATAGCCCGTGGCATAGAGCATGCGAATAGCGTTGTCAATCACCGGCACCCTTGTGCAAGCAAAACGCACGTCTTCTGGCAGGTGTTTGCTGTAGTCAGCCTCAGGCAACACCCCCTCATGAATTGACTCGGCGATGCCATCCGCCAAATGGTGATGCATGTGCTGAAAATACTCTCGCCATCCCAATTCGTAGATGAGTTTGTGTTGGACGCCCAATCGATGCTGGTGGTACATGACATACGCCACATCGGGCACAGTCAAAAAGCCATGCGTGAGATAAGGCGACAAATGGGTGACGGCGCCATCCAAGGCGTTGCGCGTTTGCGCATAGTCTTTGGGACTGACGTGGTCAAGCCGCATTTGGGCAGCTTCAGGCGTGGGCTGAAATTCATACATAACTTTTGAGATTTTGCCTTGTTCACTTCGCTACACTGCGATGCATGCAAAAAACCCCTTCTCTAGCTTTAGAAGCGTGTGTTTGCCTCATGCATGGCAAGCCGAACCAATGCGTAATCCCACCTTTGTCTTATTGGTAAATTAGCATGTGCCAACTGCTTGGACTCAACTGCAAAAACCCCACAGATGCCACCTTTAGCTTCAGTGGCTTCGCACAACGCGCAGGCGTAACAGACCACCATGCAGATGGCTGGGGCATTGCGTTCTTTGAAGGGTCAGAAGAAGACCGTGGTTTGCGTTACTTCATTGACCACTTGCCCGCCAGCACATCGCCCGTGGCCGAGCTGATTCGCAAGTACCCCATCAAAAGCCGCAACGTGATTTCTCATATTCGCAAAGCCACGCAAGGCGTTGTGTCGCTAGAAAACTGCCACCCTTTTGTGCGTGAGCTGTGGGGTCGCTACTGGGTGTTTGCGCACAACGGCAACTTAGA
This sequence comes from Limnohabitans sp., assembly GCF_040401135.1. Lineage (GTDB taxonomy): Bacteria > Pseudomonadota > Gammaproteobacteria > Burkholderiales > Burkholderiaceae_C > Limnohabitans. Next base: position 6,652 of record NZ_JBBAOV010000046.1, read on the forward strand.
AAGCTATGCGCCACGATTGCATGGCAGCTTCAATCCTGTGGGTGACACCGACAGCGAGCAGGCGTTTTGCTGGCTGATGCAAGAAATGTCCAAGTCGCACGCCAACATGCCATCGATCGAAGAACTCACGCTCACCTTGAAAGAGTTGGTTCCGCAAATTTCCAAATTCGGCACGTTCAATTTTTTACTCTCAAATGGACAAGCGCTGTGGGCGCATGCATCGACCAGCCTATGGCACATCGAGCGCAAACACCCATTCGCCGCGGCTACGCTAAGCGATCAAGCTTTGAGCATCAATTTTGCAGATTACGCGACGCCAGATGATCGCGTCGCAGTCGTGGTGACAGCCCCACTCACCACCAATGAGGTGTGGACGCCTTTTGCACCTGGGGAATTGAAGCTTTTCGTAGAGGGACAGCTTCGCGCTTAAGCGGCAGCGGCAGCGGCCTCTAGCGCGTCAATGAACGTTGCTGCCACATCGAAGCCGGTTTGGTCAAAGATTTCTTGAAAGCAGGTGGGACTGGTGACGTTTACCTCGGTCAGGCAATTACCAATCACATCTAAGCCTACCAACAACAAGCCACGTTTGGCGAGGATGGGTCCCAAGGCATCGGCGATTTCTTGATCGCGCTTGGAGATAGCCTGCGCCACGCCTTTGCCGCCTGCGGCCAAGTTGCCACGCACTTCGCCGCCTTGTGGAATGCGCGCCAAGCAATAGGGCACAACTTTGCCGCCGATGACAAGCACGCGTTTGTCGCCTTGGTCGATGGCGGGGATGAACTTTTGCACCATCACGGTTTGAGCGCCATCGCGGTTCAGGGTTTCGGTGATGGCGCCGAGGTTCAAGCCATCGTCCTTGACGCGGAAGATGCCCATGCCGCCCATGCCATCAAGGGGTTTCAAGATGATGTCACGATGATCCGCATGAAACGCGCGAATGGCTTCGGCGCTGCGCGTCACCAGCGTGGGGCTGATGAATTGGGCAAACTCCAAAATGGCTAACTTCTCGGGGTGGTCACGCAAAGCCGCTGGCCTGTTAAACACTTTCGCGCCCTCTCGCTCGGCTTGTTCTAGCAAATGGGTGGCGTAGAAATACTCGCTGTCAAAGGGCGGGTCTTTGCGCATCACAATGGCATCAGCGCTTTTGAGTGCGTAGTGTTCATCTACGCTTTGCACTTCAAACCAATCGGTAGGGTCGCCCGTCAAACGCACGTGCTGAACGCGAGCAGACACTTGTTGACCACTTTGCCAAGCGATGTCTTGCGGTTCGCAGGCCAGCACTTGGTGGCCGCGGCGCTGCGCCTCACGCATCATTGCAAACGTGGTGTCCTTGTAAATTTTGAAGGACGACAACGCGTCTGCAACGAAGAGGGTATGCATGAATTAGATTTCGACTTTGCTGCCCAACTCCACCACAGAGTTACTGGGCAAGTTCAAGAAGTCAGCGGCAGAGCTGGCATTGAGGTGCATTTGAGCGAATAGTTTTTCGCGCCAAGGAGCCATGCCGCCGCCCACTGTGGGTACGATGCTATCGCGCGACAAGAAGTAGCTGGTTGTCATCGCATTGACCTCAGAACCCATGCCACTCAACTGTGCCAATGCGCTAGGTACATCGGGGTCATCTTTGAAGCCATAGTGAATTACGACTTGCCAACACCCGTTGCCAATGTCGGTAATTTCAAGTCTCTCTTTTTCTTCAACCCACGGCACTTCATGGTTTTGCACGTTCACGAATAAGTTTTGCTTGTGCAGCACTTTGTTGTGCTTCAGGTTGTGCAGCATGGCATTGGGTACATTGCCTTTGCTTGAAGTCAAGAACACCGCAGTGCCTTCCACGCGAACGGGGGGAGACAAAAACACAGCTTCCAAAAAGCTGGTCAAGTCGAGGGCCTCCTCATTGCGCTTTTTGTCTAGCAACGCACGCCCGTCACGCCACGTGAGCATGAAAATCATGATGACTGAGGCGATTAACAGTGGGAACCAACCGCCCTCTAGCAACTTCATCAAATTCGAGGCCCAGAAAGCAAGATCTACCGCAAAGAAAAACCCCGTGGCGAGCAATGACAAACCAAAAGAATATTTCCAGCTGTAGTGAATCACGAAGAAAGTAAGCACTGTCGTGATCAACATGTCGGTACAGACCGCAATACCGTATGCCGCCGCTAAATTACTAGACGACTTGAACATTACCACCGCCAACACAATGACCACAAACAAGCCCCAGTTCACCACTGGGATATAAATTTGGCCAGTGTCATTCACGCTGGTGTGCAGCACTTGCAAACGCGGCAAGAAACCCATTTGTATCACTTGCTTGGTAACGCTGAAGGCGCCGGAAATCAGGGCCTGCGAGGCAATCACCGTAGCAGCCGTAGCCAACACCACCAAGGGCACGAGCAACCAATCGGGTGCCATATTGAAGAACGGGTTGGCCACCGCTGAAGGGTCGCTCAACAACAATGCGCCTTGGCCAAAGTAGTTGAGTGTGAGCGAAGGCATGACGACATAAAACCAAGCCAAACGGATGGGCTTTTTCCCAAAATGCCCCATGTCGGCATACAGCGCCTCGCCTCCAGTTACACACAAGACCACCGCGCCTAAGATCAAGAAGGTGATGGCTGGCTCATTGACCATGAACATCACGGCGTAATGCGGACTGATGGCCCACATAATTTCTGGATGTGAGGCAATGTGATAAACGCCCAAGGCCGCAATTGCTGCGAACCAAATTACCGTGATGGGACCAAAAAATTTACCGATGCCACTGGTGCCGCGCTTTTGCACGGCGAAAAGACCAAACAAAATCACAATGGTGAGCGGGATCACATACTTCTTAAAAGCGGGCGACACCACCTCTAAACCCTCAACCGCCGAAAGCACCGAAATAGCAGGTGTGATCACACCATCGCCATAGAACAAACAGGTGCCGAAGATACCCACCATCATCATGCGGTGGCGCAACACGGGGCGATCTTTGACCGCCATCGACGCCAGGGCTAGCATGGCCACCAGTCCACCTTCGCCGTTGTTATCGGCCCGCAACACCAGGGTGACGTACTTGATGGACACAATTACCGTCAGCGTCCAAAAGAAAATCGACAAGATGCCGTAAATGTTGTCGGGAGTGAACTCCACATGGCCCGAACCAAACACTTCCTTCATCGCATACAACACGCTGGTGCCGATATCGCCATAAACGACGCCAATCGCGCCGAGGGTGAGCGCCGCGAGCGACGATTTAGCTTGTTTTTCCATCATCTACCTCAGTCGTAATTCTCTGCTTCAGGGTCGGTAGCTTCGAGCTCGTAACTCGCGGCCAACATAGCCAAGCGTCCGATGACGCCGTACATATAAAAACGGTTGGGTGTGCTGGCACCTGGCTTCATGTCAGGCTGAGGCGTGTGTGCACTTTGCTCGAAGGCCAAAGGCACAAAGCTCGCGCCAGGTGCGTTCAAGTTTTCGTCAATGCCACGGTCGGCATGCACACGGTAGAAGCCGCCCACCACGTAGCGGTCCATCATGTAGACCACGGGCTCGGCCACGGCGTCATTCAAGCGTTCATGCGTCATCACACCTTCTTGGATGATGACTTGATTCACTTCTTGACCGTCTTTGACCATACTCATTTTGTTGCGCGTCTTGCGGTTGAGCACGTCGAGGTCTTTGACATCGCGCACCGTCATGATGCCCATGCCGTAGGTGCCGTTATCCGCCTTGACGATGACAAACGGTTTTTCGTTGATGCCGTACTCTTTGTACTTGCGTTTAACTTTGGTCAGCAAGGCGTCCACATTGGTCTGCATGCAATCCATGCCCGTGCCCTCGGCAAAATTGACTTCACCGCACTGGTTAAACATGGGGTTGATCAGCCAAGGGTCGATGCCCAGCAGCTTGCCAAAACGCTTGGACACTTCTTCGTAGCATTCGAAGTGTTTGCTCTTGCGGCGCACACTCCAGCCAGCGTGCAAAGGTGGCAACAAATACTGCTCGTGCAGGTCTTCCAAGATGCCGGGTATGCCTGCGCTCAAATCGTTGTTGAGCAAAATCGTGCAGGGGTCAAAGTCTTTGAGGCCTAGGCGACGCTCGCCACGGATCACAGGCTCTAGTGTGACGATGTCGCCATTGGGTAAATCAATCGTGGTGTTTTCTTTGACCTCGGGGTTGATCGAACCAATGCGCACATTCAAACCAGCCATGTGGAAGATGCGCTTTAGCTGCGCCACGTTCGACAAATAGAAAGTGTTGCGCGTGTGGTTCTCTGGAATCAACAGCAGGTTGCGCGCTTCGGGGCAAATCTTCTCAATCGCGGCCATCGCGGCTTGCACGGCCAGCGGCAACATCTCGGGCGTGAGGTTGTTCCAGCCGCCGGGGTAAAGGTTGGTGTCAACCGGTGCGAGCTTGAAGCCTGCATTGCGAATATCCACAGAGCTGTAGAACGGGGGCGTGTGCTCCATCCACTCCAAACGAAACCACCGCTCGATGGCGGGCATGGAATCGAGGATGCGTTGCTCAAGTTCGTTGATTGGACCGTTGAGGGCCGTGATGAGATGGGGAACCATAGTGTCCTTGTATGTGGAGAGCGATTCTAGGCCGTCAGGACACATAGGCAGGACGGATACAAACAGGCGCCTTAGCTACTGAAATTTTATTCATTCAATTTAAGAAAATTATCATGTTTATACTTTGCGTGGCTTAATTAATTCAAAGGTATTTAAATGAACTACGCATTTCGTCATTTTTTCTTCTCAGTCGCGTGCGCAACCGCGCTGCTTTTATCTGGCTGCGCAACAGAAACTTCACAGACGGTCACACCTCAACAAGTCACGGCTGCAAAAACTAATTACAGCGGCCCTAGAAGCACGCTTGCGGTTGGAAAGTTCGATAACCGCTCTAGCTTCATGCGCGGTCTGTTTTCCGACGGCGTAGACCGTTTGGGCGGTCAAGCCAAAACCATTTTGATCACGCATATGCAACAAGCCAACCGCTTCAAAGTGGTGGATCGCGACAACATGGGTGAAATCAGCCAAGAAGCCAAGTTCAAAGGTAAAACACAAAAAATCAGCGGGGCAGATTTTGTGATCACCGGCGACGTCACCGAATTTGGTCGCAAAGAAGTGGGCGACCAACAACTATTTGGCATTTTGGGACGCGGCAAAACGCAAACGGCTTACTCCAAAGTCACCCTTAACGTCGTGGATGCGGTTACCTCTGAAGTCATCTTCTCAGTTCAAGGCGCGGGGGAATATGCCTTGTCAAACCGCGAGGTGATTGGCTTTGGCGGCACGGCCAGCTATGACTCAACCTTGAACGGCAAAGTACTTGATTTGGCTATCCGCGAAGCGGTCAATCGCTTGGTCGAAGGCGTCGAATCCGGTCAGTGGAAACCTGCTCAGTAATCGGGGGAATCCATATGCGTATTCAAAACACCCTGTGTGCACTGCTGCTGTTAACTCTTGTGGGTTGCGCGGCGCCTAAACAATCGCTGTATCAATGGGGCGACTATGAAAACCAAGTTTATTCACTCTACAACGACCCGGGCAAATCACCTGTCGAAGCGCAGATTGAGAAGCTAGAAGCAGATTATCAAAAAGCTCGCAGTACCAACAAAGCGGTACCTCCAGGTTTTCATGCGCATTTGGGGTACTTGTATTTTCAAGCAGGAAAGGGTGACCAAGCAGTTCAGTCTTTTCAGACTGAAAAAGCATTGTTCCCAGAGTCAGCGGTTTACATGGACCGAATCTTGGCCAAAGCAAAAAAATAAAGGATTGGCATGACACGTTATTTAAAACTCTTGGCTTTACTTGCAACGACGGTGGTTTTCACAGGTTGCGCCACCAAACAAGCCGATGTGGATTACTCTGCATTTCGCCAGCACCCGCCCAAGTCCATCTTGGTCTTACCGCCGTTGAACAACACATCCGACCTGCGCGCCACCTACAGCGTGATGTCGTCCACCACTCTGCCTTTGGCAGAGGCCGGCTACTACGTTTTCCCTGTCGCGTTGGTTGACCAAACCTTCAAAGAAAACGGCCTGCAAAACCCAGGTGAGATGCATCAAACGTCCCCCAAAAAATTGAATGAGATTTTTGGAGCGGACGCTGCGCTGTACATCACCATCACAAACTATGGCGCAACAAGCGCCCTCTTGGGCGGCGATGTCGTAGTCGCTGCGCAGGCCTCGTTGATCGATACGCGCACAGGAACAACGCTATGGGAAGGCAAGGCAAGTGCATCTGACGCCGAAGGCAAACAAAATCAAAATGGACTGGTAGGGTTGTTGGTTCAAGGCATCATTAATCAAATCGCCAATTCGGTCGGCGATCCTGGATATCGAATTGGCCGGATCACGAACCATCGTCTTTTAAACACAGGAAAACGCGGGCTACTACCAGGCCCGCGCTCCCCAAAATTTCAACAGGCGCAGGGGCAGTAAACAAAAAAGCCCCGAGCTAATGAGCTCGGGGCTTTTTCAGTTGGAACTGAAAATGGTTACTGGCGAATTTCGCCCTGGCCCAACACCACATATTTGAGAGAGGTCAGTCCTTCGATACCCACTGGCCCACGTGCGTGAAACTTGTCGGTGGATATGCCTATCTCGGCCCCCAAACCGTATTCAAAACCATCTGCAAAGCGGGTGCTGGCGTTGACCATCACACTGGATGAGTCCACCTCGCGCAAAAAGCGCTGGGCATGCATGTGGTCTCGCGTGAGGATGGATTCGGTGTGGTGGCTGGAATAGTGGTTGATGTGCGCAATGGCTGCATCCAAACCGTCCACCACTTTGACGCTGATGATGGGGCCCAAATATTCTTCAAACCAATCTTGGTCAGTCGCATCTTTCAGGCTCGCGCCTTTGACTTGGGCAAGGATGGCTTTGGCCTCTGGGCAACAACGCATCTCAACGCCTTTGGCCGTGAAGATGGTGCCAATCTTGGGCAAGAATTCTGCGGCTACCCCGCGTGCCACCAGCAAACTTTCGCTAGCGTTGCAAGGACTGTACTTTTGAGTCTTGGCGTTGTCGGCCACGGTCACCGCCATGTCGATGTCGCAGGGCTCGTCCACATAGGTGTGGCAGTTGCCGTCTAGGTGCTTGATGACGGGCACTTTGGCATCGCGGCTGATACGCTCAATCAACCCTTTTCCGCCGCGAGGGATGATGACGTCTACAAACTCGGGCATGGCAATCAGGTGACCTACGGCTTCGCGGTCGGTGGTTTGCACCAACTGCACGGCATCGATTGGCAAACCACTTTCGCTCAGCGCTTGTTGCACCAACTTGGCCAAGGCTTTGTTGGAGTCAATAGCCTCAGAGCCGCCGCGCAAGATGCAAGCGTTGCCGCTTTTGATTGACAACGAGGCCGCTTCAATCGTCACGTTAGGACGGCTTTCAAAAATCATGCCGAACACGCCCAAGGGCACACGCATTTGGCCCACCCGAATGCCGCTGGGCTGCTCTTTCAGACCTGTTATTTCACCAATTACTTCGGGCATGGCGGCGAGTTGTTCGCAGCCTTGGGCGCAGGTTTCCAACACTTTGGGGGTGAGCTTAAGGCGATCGACCATGGGTGCGTCAAGGCCTGCAGCGATGGCGCGTTCAAGGTCTTTGGCGTTGTCGATTTGCAGCGCTTCGATGTTGTCGCGCAGCAAAACAGCCAATTTGCGCAGCGCGGTGTTCTTGACAGCCGCAGAGGCTTTGGCCATTTGAGCGGAAGCAGTCTTGGATTGGCGCCCAAGGGCATGCATGTGATCGGCAACGTTGAGTGTGGTCATGTCAGTTTCCTAATTAAGCGTTGCGTGGCATGCAGGCGCGACACAAGCGCATGGATAAACGGTGCAGCGCTTGCCAATTGTCAGCCGGCCATTCTGGTGATTTCAAGCCTTTGACAATGCCGTCGACTTGGTGCGCCGATTGCAATAATTTTTCAAGCATACCGACACTCAAGCGTGGCAGCACACGTTCAAACAAACGCTCGCGCGGGCCCCAAATACGCTGTTCGCGCAAGGCCATGGGCAAGGCCTTGCCCGCGGCTACGGCATCTTTGACGCGCTTCAAGGCACGAATTTCTTCGGCCAAGGTGTAGTGAACCAACACCTCGGCTTCGCCCTCGGCCTTGAGGCCGTCGAGCATGCGTTGCACGCGCATAGGCTGGCCACTCAGCACGGCTTCTGAAAGTTTGAATACGTCGTAGCGCGCCACATTGAGAACGGCACGTTCAACCTGCTCAAAACTCAATTCGCCTTCTGGATATAGCAGGGCGAGCTTTTGAATTTCTTGGTGGGCGGCTAACAAATTGCCTTCCACCCGATCGGCAAAAAACTGCAAGGTGTGCTGGCCTACTTCGCCAGCGGCCACGCGCTGTTGTTGCACGCCCAAACGCTGCGCAATCCACCCGGGCAAAGCGTGGCGCTCAATCGGATCGATTTGCACGCTGATGCCGTTGTTCTCTAAGGCACTGAACCAAGCTGAGCTTTTGGTGGCTTTGTCGAGACGCGGCAACAGCACCACGGTGAGTGTGCTGTCGTTGCCCACGGCCAACTCTGCCATGTGCTGCAAGGCTGTGCTGCCTTCTTTGCCAGGCTTGCCCGAAGGAATACGAATCTCAATCAGCTGTTTATCGGCAAACAAACTCATCGAGCCGCCAGCAGCCAACACCTCGCCCCAGTCGAAGTGGGCACCTGCCACAGCGAACACGCTGCGCTCGGTATAGCCCTGCGCACGCGCGGTATTGCGTAACGCATCAAGCGCCTCTTGCTGCAACAGGGGCTCGTCGCCATAAAAGGTGTAGAGGCTGCGCAGACCTTTGCTGACCTGCGACTGCAAATGGTTGGCAAATTGAGCGCTGGCGACTTGCATTTAGACCTGACGAATCGCGGCCAAGCGGCGTTGAATTTGTAAGACCAAGTCGTTTTCCATGTCTTTGTAGAGCAAGGCTTCTTCAGACTCTTTAGACAAAGCACCCGTTTCGTTGAAGTTGATGTCGCGGTTGAGTGTGATTTCTGTATCGGGAATCAGTTCAATACCGCTGCGCGAACGGACTCGAAAACGGTAACGCAAACGCAACTGAAATTCACGAATCGCACCGGTTGAGGTGCGTCCCACAACCACCTTCTCGCGCAACTCAAACAATTGATCGAAGATCACTTCTGCGCGTTCAATTTGACGCGGATCGTTGATGACCTCGACTTGCCCCGAAGACTCCAAGCTGCGCTTGAGCTTTATACCAAACGGCGACACCATGGGGATGCTGCTGAACAGCGTGCGAAAGGCGTAGCGCGGAGGCTTGCGCAACTCAAACCCGCACCCCGCCAGCCCTGCAAAGAGGCAAGAAGACATCAACCAAGCGCGGCGTGTGCTGTGCATATCAACCTTTAAACAACGATGTTGACCAAGCGGCCGGGTACGACGATGACCTTCTTCGGTGCAGCACCGTCCGCTTGTTTGATGAAAACTTCGGTGGCCAAAGCGGCCTGCTCGATTTGCTCTTTGCTGGCCGAAGCGCTGACGATGACAGAGCCACGCAACTTGCCATTGATTTGCAACATCAGCTCTAACTCATCGCGCACCAAAGCGGTCTCGTCCACCTCGGGCCATGCAGCGTCCAGCAGGTCGCCAGCTTTGGCTGCATAGCCTAACTCAGCCCACAAATTGGCAGTGATGTGCGGACAAGCAGGGTAGAGCATGCGCAGCAAAACAGACACGCCTTCGCATAGCACAGCGTTGTCTCCCTTGCTGCCGTCGAGCTTGAAATCTTCCAAGGCGTTGAGCAATTTCATGCAGCCCGACACCACGGTGTTGTATTGCATGCGCTCGTAGTCGTAGCTGACTTGCTTCAACACCACATGCATGTCACGGCGCAAATCGGCGGTCTCTTTGCGTGGCTTGGCGGCGCTCAAGTTGCCAGCGGTGGCGGCCTTAAGAGTTGCTTCGTGTTTGACAGCGAAGTTCCACACTCGGCGCAAGAAACGGTAGCTGCCTTCCACCGCCGCATCGTTCCACTCCAACGTAGCTTCGGGCGGCGCGGTGAACATGGTGTACAGACGCGCAGTGTCAGCGCCGTAGCGCTCGATCAGGTCTTGCGGATCCACCCCGTTGTTTTTGGACTTGGACATGGTGCCCACACCTTCGTAGTCGATGGCGGTGCCCACGGGCAATTTTCCGTCGCTACTATCGCCTGCGTTTTTGAGCTTGGCGCCTACCACTTTGCCCGCCTCGTCGAGCACATGCTCGACATCGTGGGGCCAGAAGTAGTCTTTGCCGCCTTTAGCTGTGCGGCGCGAATAAATGTGGTTAAGCACCATGCCCTGCGTGAGTAGCTTGGTGAACGGCTCGTCCACTTTGACCAGCCCCATGTCTCGCATGACCTTGGTCCAAAAACGCGCGTACAGCAAATGCAGGATGGCGTGCTCAATCCCGCCAATGTATTGGTCCATTGGCGCCCAGTACTGCGCGCCCTCGGCCACCATGGCGTCGGTATTGGTCGGGTCGCAATAGCGCATGAAGTACCACGACGAATCCACAAAGGTGTCCATCGTGTCGGTTTCGCGTCGGGCGGGTTTGCCGCACACGGGGCACGCAACACGCTGGTTGCTCCCCAGACTCGCCGCGTGGAACCCCTCGTGCTTCACCAACGGGTTGCCTGATCCATCGGGGATGCAGTCTTGCGGCAGCACCACGGGCAGGTCTTTTTCGGGCACGGGCACTGCGCCGTGCTCATCGCAATGAATGATGGGGATGGGCGTGCCCCAATAGCGCTGACGGCTAATGCCCCAGTCGCGCAAACGCCACGTGGTTTTCTTCTCGCCCAAGCCTTTGGCGTCCAGCAACTCGGCCACTTTGTTGACAGCGGCTTTTTGGGTCAATCCGTCAAGCTCGCCAGAGTTCACACACACGCCCGCTTTGGTGGCGTACCACTCATGCCAAGCCGCTGTATCGAACG
>NZ_JBBAOV010000047.1:0-17006 GCF_040401135.1 Limnohabitans sp.
CCTTTGCCCACAGCCCAAAGAATTTTGGACTGGCCCACGTACTTTTTTAAGACAGAAGTAACCTGCCTGTCATCGACAGCTTTGATCTTTTGGTCAAGTGCCTCAATCGCTTCAAAATCTTGACCGTCATACAAAGAGTTGACAAGAATTGAAGCGAAGCCCCTTTCATCACCCAAGGTAGCCTTGCGTTTTTGTAGCCACGCTGATTTGGCTTTTTCAATCTGCTCAGGTGTAAAGCCCTCAGCAAGAACTTTCATAAGAACAGATTGAAGACTGCCAAGAGCATTGTCAGCATTGGAACTTGAGGCCGTTGCAAAAAGCTGAATAGTTGAGCGGTTATCAAATGCAGAAGGGGAAATTTGCATCCCAGAGGAATAAGCCAGTCCCTCCTTCTCGCGTAACTGCAGCCAAATCAAACTACTTGAGTTACCACCCAAGGCGTATATAGCGAGTTGCAGCGCAGGAAAATCAGATGACTTTGAGTTGATAGGAACAACGGTTGTTCCCGTCACTCGTGCATTGGTTTTTCCCGGCAGCGTGACATTAATTTGCGTCACATCAACATTCACAGGTGCTACCGGCGTCGACACTCGCTCATAAGTTGATGACGCCGGATTTGTTAGACCCGTCGAGGTCCAGGCGTTCTTTAAGACTTCGGCATTGATATCTCCAACAACACCCATTCGAACCTGGGACACCTTGGCGAAGTCTTGGATGCACTTGCGGACCTCTTCATAAGATAGATTTTTTATATCCTGGATCAATTCAGGAAACGCCTTTGGCTTACCCCAGTGGCCTTCAGGATAGTTATCAAATCTCATTCGCACATCATTCTCTGCCACCCTAATCGGATCTGTTAAGGCAGCTTCAAGTGCGGCGATTCTGGAAGCTTTGTAGCGTTCAAACTCGACCACGGGCATCAATGGATTAGCCCAGGCTGAAATCAAAATCTTGAAAGCTTCCATGAAGTTTTTTCGTGGGACTTCAAGATAGACACCAGCAAGATTGATTTGCCAAATCGCTTGCAGACTTTCCATGCGAGCACTTAGCGCATCACGGCTTAACCCGTTGCCGCCGTAGCTCATCAAAGCGCTGGCTGCATCACATGAGACTTTTCTATTTTTCAGTTGTGCTGGATTTCCATAGTCGTTTTCTAACGCTAACCACACCTTGTCGCCCTGAGTTTTCCTCTGGATTAAAGCAACTTGAACTCTTTCGTTATTCAGATTGAACTTGACTGTAGAGCGTGTGATGGCTAACAGACTTGTAGGGGCCGCATCAGCTGAAGAAACAATGTTGCCCCACACCTGCCCTTTGACTCTTGTTTCAGCATCAGTCGACTTTGGAAAAACCAGAGGCGTGGCATTTTCAACGTGCTTTAAAACCACGTCATTTCTATTCAGCGGCACAACCCACTTTTTGAGTGCTTCATTGGCTTCCTCAAGCGAGACGGATGACACCACGTCACGCTCCCACAGAAACAAACGCCAATCACCTGCCGCTTCAGAACGAGAAACCAAGCCAGCAACTGCCTCATGCGAATCGAGCGCCTTTTGAAAGCTGTTAAGTTCAGACAAACGCGCTCTCTCGAGCTGCTCTTTTGACACACCCCGAGCCGCGGCCTCTTGAATGTGCTTAACAACCTCATTCGAAATTGAATCTGCATCAGTTTTTTGATCTGCGCGTGCAAACGCAACGAACCGCCCATAGTCAGTCTGATTCCAAGTGAAACAACTGGCAGACACTGCCAACTTACGATCGAGGACGATATCTTTTCGCAAACTCCCCCAATCAGAATCGCAAATAGATGCTGCGGCAAGCTCAAGAGCGTGAGCATCACGCTCTTTCATACCTGGCAACTTCCAAGCACTTGCAGCTATTGTTGTGCCAGCGGATAAAACAAGCTCGGTTTTGTTGGTTAATGCCTGCGGACTTTCAAGAGTCCAGTTAGCAGGCTTTTCGGTTGAAGGGTTTTTAGCCACTGCAAAAAGCTTGCTGGCCAATGCCAAGACTCTTTTCGAATCAAAGTTACCAGAGACGATGAGTGCAGCGTTGTCGGGACGGTAATGCTTTTTGTGAAAAGCTTGCAATGCTGCAAAAGAAGCGCCTTCGATATCGCTGCGCGCACCAATGGTTGAACGCGAATACCCATGCCAGTTAAAACCATTTCGGGAAAGCGCACTGAACACAAGTTGAGAGGGTTCTTTTTCTGAATTCTCAAGCTCATTACGAACCACCGTCATTTCGCTGGCTAGGTCTGCAGCGGTAAATCGTGCGCGGATAAAGCGATCCGCTTCAATTCTTAAGAGCTCGTCAATCTTCTTCGGGTCAGCGTCCACCGATTCAAAGTAGTTAGTTCGATCCTGCGACGTTGTACCGTTGTAACGAGCCCCTAGCTTGGTTAAATCATCCTTGATATTTTGACGATTTCCAGCACCCTTAAACAACATGTGTTCAAGCAAATGTGCCATGCCAGTCTCTCCATAACCTTCGAGTTTGCTGCCAGATCTAATGAGCAATTCAATGCGAGCACTAGAAGCTGACGGGTATGGAATAAGAATAATTTTGAACCCGTTTGCCAACTTATAAGAGGCAATGCCAGCAGCCTTCTCTTCAATGAAGTTTGGGTGGGTGGTGGTTGATCCCGCAAAGACAGTGGTTGAGATTAAAAGACACAGGGCCAAGCAGATTTGAGTATAAATTTTCATTGCGCAGTCTAAAGTTGAGGGTCAGGTCATTCCGTTTGAATCATCAAAATGAACTTAACAACTTTAAGTCTAGCTTTTAACTTAAATGTGGGCCGCTCAGCCCTGCATCTGTCCTTATATGGCTCGGTAATAAAAACGCCCTAGAAACCAAAAAGGTCGCTAGGGCGCATAAATACTGGGGTGGCTGACGGGGCTCGAACCCGCGACAACAGGAATCACAATCCTGGACTCTACCAACTGAGCTACAGCCACCGTAAAAGAAAAAAAATTATAACCTAGCTATTTTGATTTCTGCCTTGAATTTTTCTTTTAACAACTTGTAGTAAGCCAAGCCTTCGGCAGACGCCCACCACTGTGCATATTGGTCGCGCTCACGTGCCAAGCCAGCAGCGTTGGCAGCATCACGGGGAATCACTTTTTCAACCTTCACCACGGCGTAGCCACTCGCACCTAAGTCCACACCCACCCATGAGGGCAAGGCTTGTGTGCTGGCACGCAAGGCGGCCTCCACCAGGACATTGGGCTGGGCCTGCTTCGCTTCACGCGAGATCACGATCGCGGCAGACAGCTTGGCTGCATCCGGGCTGGCCTTCCACTCCGCCAACTTAGATGCGCCCTCTGCACGAGTGCGATCATTGGCTTGTTGAAGCACCACTTGCTCACGCACGCGGGCTTTGACTTCGTCCAAAGGCAAGGTGCGTGCAGGGCTGTAGCGAGTGATGCGAGCTGCTGCCAACACGTTGGGGGCCAACTCTACCGCTTCGGTATTGCGCTTTTTCTCAATCGAGTCTTGCGAGAAAACGGCAGCCAAGAGTTTGGGGTTGTTCGCGGCTATATTTCCAGCCACGGGCTCGCGGGCCAAGTTGCTGGCGTATTGCACGTCCAACTTCAGACGCTCGGCAGCAGGCTTCAAGCCATCGGATTGCTCGTACACGAGGTTGGTGAACTGCTCAGCAGCTTCGGCAAATTTACGTTGTGCCAATTGGGTACGCACTTCTTGCTCTAACTTGGCGCGTTGCGACTCAAAGCTTTTTTGCTCGGGCTGTTTGATGTCGGTCAGACGGATGATGTGAAAACCAAACTCGGTTTCCACCAAGCCGCTGATCTCGCCTTTTTTCAGTGCAAACGCAGCCTCTTCAAACGACTTGACCATGGCACCACGGCCAAAGAAATCTAGGTCGCCGCCTTTGGCTGCAGAGCCTGTGTCTTGGGAATTTTTACGCGCCAGCTCTGCAAACTGCGCGGGCGACTTTTGCACGTCGACCAACAAAGCCTGCGCCTTGGTGCGCGCTGCATCTCGTTCGGCTGCTGGGGCGGCCTTATCGGCATTGATCAAAATGTGGCTTGCACGACGCTCCTCCAAGCCAGCCAGACGAGCAGCGTTTTGCTCGAAATAAGTCTTGAGTTCGGCCTCTGGCACCACGATGTCTTTTTGCACAGCAGACAAGTTCAACACCACATACTCGATGTCAGCACGCTCAGCCGACTGAAACTTGTCGGCATTGGCTTTGTAATAAGTCTCTAGCTCAGCCTCTGTCGGGTTGATTTGGCTTAGATAGTTGCCGGGCGCGAAGCGTGCCACTTGCACTTGGCGTTGCTCATAAAAAGCATTTAAGGTCACATCGGCCAAAGCGACTGAGCTGAAGCTAGTCACCCCCACGCCAGACATCACTTGGCGAGCAGCCAAATCAGCACGGACTTGAGCCTCAAACGATTCAGGTGACATGCCCTGTGTGGCCAGTAATTGGCGATAACGGTCCATATCGAGGGTGCCATCGGCACGGCGCAAAGCCGCAATGGTGGGGTTTTGCTGCAGTTCGGCCGCCAATCGGCTATCGCTCGCACCCAAACGCAATTGGCTGGCAGCCACTTGCAGCAAGCGATCACGCACCAAGCGCTCAAGGGTGCTGTATTTGGCCTCAGGCGTATCAAACAACTTCACATCCACATTGGGCATGCTGCTGCGCATGCGCTCGACTTGGCTGCGGTGTGCAGCATCCCAATCACCTTGGGTGATGTCTTGGCCATCGACGGTCGCCACAGTTGCACCCCCTTCGCGAAAGCTGTTGTAGCCCTCTAGACCAAACAAAACAAAAGACGGGAAGATCAACAGGAACAGCAAAAACTGCATAACCCGTGTGTGCTTGCGAACAAAATCAAACATGTGATGAACTCATCGTGAAGTGTGAGGAACCAAGAAAAAAGGCGAACCTCTGAGTTCGCCTTTTTAATGGGTGGTGGGTGCTGACGGGGTCGAACCGCCGACCTACTGCGTGTAAGGCAGCCGCTCTGCCAACTGAGCTAAGCACCCAACCGAAACCGTTAATTAGTTCAAGGCGTCTTTCAGGCCCTTGCCTGGACGAAACTTTGGCACCTTGGCCGCTTTGATTTTGATTGCTTCACCAGTGCGTGGGTTACGGCCTGTGCGAGCGGCGCGCTTGCCCACTGCAAAAGTACCAAAACCAACCAATGACACGGTGCCGCCTTTTTTCAAGGTAGTTTTCACCGCACCAATGGTGGACTCGAGTGCACGAGTGGCAGCAGCTTTGGAAATATCTGCGTGCTTGGCAATGTGCTCAATCAGTTCTGTTTTATTCACAAAAATCCCCTCTCAATGAGATGCGATGGTCAAAAAATAGTACGTTTCCGTGGATGAAGTGATCTGAGTGCAGTGAACTCATTGATGAAAGCTGTTCTGCACAACACGAATACGAAAGTAAATTCTAGTCGCTTTTTAAGCTCGAAATCACAAGGCGTTAGCTATTGCAAGGCCCAAATCAGAGGTACTAGCGTTACCACCAATGTCTGGCGTTTTTGGCGCACCACTCTTGGGGTCAAGTACTTTCTCAATAGCCGCCATCACCGCATCGTGTGCATCCTTATGGCCTAAAAATTCAAGCATCATGGCGCCACACCAAATTTGACCGATCGGGTTTGCAATGCCTTTGCCCGCAATGTCAGGCGCTGAGCCGTGCACGGGTTCAAACAAGGAGGGGAACTTGTGGTCGGGGTTCAAGTTGGCGCTAGGTGCAATCCCAATGGTGCCGGTACAGGCTGGACCCAGGTCGCTCAAAATGTCGCCAAACAAATTACTGGCCACCACGACATCAAAGAAGTCGGGGCGTTGCACGAAGTGTGCGGTCAAGATGTCGATGTGGAACTTGTCCACATGGATGTCCGGATAGTTTTTGGCCATTTCAACCACGCGCTCGTCCCAGTAAGGCATGGTGATGGCAATGCCGTTGGACTTGGTGGCGCTGGTCACATGCTTTTTAGGACGCGTCTGTGCCAACTCAAACGCAAACTTCAACACGCGGTCCACACCAATGCGCGACATCACGGTTTCTTGCATCACAATCTCTCGCTCAGTGCCTGGGTACATGCGGCCACCAATGCTGGAGTACTCGCCCTCGGTGTTTTCACGCACGATGTACATGTCAATCTCACCGGGCTGGCGTGGTGTGCCATCGCGACGCACCACAGGGGCGATGATGCCGGGCATCAAACGCGCGGGGCGTAGGTTGATGTATTGGTCAAACTCGCGGCGAAACATCAACAGCGAGCCCCACAGCGACACATGGTCTGCAATTTTCTCAGGCCAACCCACAGCGCCAAAGTAGATCGCGTCGTGTCCGCCGATTTGGTCTTTCCAATCGTCTGGCAACATCTTGCCGTGCTTCTCAAAGTAATCCCAGCTAGAAAAGTCGAAGTGGTCAAACTTCAAGTCGATGCCAAATTTGCGCGCCGCCGCGTCCATCACGCGGATGCCTTCAGGCATCACTTCTTTGCCAATACCGTCACCGGCAATCACTGCAATGCGTTTTTGACTCATCTTCAACCTTTAAAAATCATTCGAACAATCAAGGAGAGATTTTAGGTGGCCGCACCACCAAAATCACGCCCGTTGCGGTCACCACGATGCCTGCCAATGTCACCAAGGTGATGGGCTCGCTGAACAATATCCAAGCCATCACCGCTGTGGTGGGGGGTACCAAGTACAACAAACTGGTCACCGCCGTTGCGGCGCCGCGTTGTATGAGCATGTAAAACAACGAGCTCCCCCCCAAGGTGATGACCAGCACGGCCCACGCCATGGCCCAAGTCATCTCAGCGTTCCACAAGGCAGGCTCGGTTTCCATAAGCGCCAAGGGCAAGGTCACGACATAGGCCGCCATCAGCTGCACCGCGTTTGCACTGCGCACATCGCAGGGTTGAACAAAGCGTTTTTGATACAACGTGCCGGTAGTGATGGCGATCAAGGCCACGGTGATCATGGTCAGGCTCCAAGGCGTGACTTCAATGCTGCCATCCAGCTTGCGTGACACCACCATTGCCAACCCCACAAAACCCAAAGCCAATCCTTGCCACTGCCGACGCGACACATGACCGCCACGCGCCGACAACCAAATGGCGGTGATGACGGGTTGCAAGCCCACAATCAAAGCGGCTAGGCCCGCGCCCATGCCCACTTTTACAGCAGCCCACACACCGCCCAAATAACCGGCGTGCATCAATACGCCCGTGACGGCCAAATGCCACCACTGCCGCCTGCCCTGCGGCCAGGGCACACGAGCCCATTTGACCCACAAAACAAAACACAAAATAGAAAAAACGTAACGCCACAGCAAAAAGGTGAACGGTGGCGAATTCGGCATGCCATAGCGCGCCACGATGAAGCCAGTGCTCCAAATCAACACAAAGACCCAAGGCATGGCACGCAGCCATGCTTGGTTTTGTTGATCGGGCATTATTTGGCGTGGTCCACGATATCGGGCCAAGCCTTTTGCAGGTAGTACACCATCGACCACACGGTCAACACGCCTGCTATCCAAATCAACACTGTGCCCCACAGGGCTGTGTCAATGACCCCAAACAACTGACCGTCAAACAACAAGAACGGAATGGCCACCATCTGCATGGTGGTCTTGAGCTTGCCCAGCATGTGAACGGCCACGCTGCGCGAGGCGCCAATTTGTGCCATCCATTCACGCAAAGCAGAGATGGCGATTTCGCGACCAATAATGATGAGCGCCACCAACACATCGGCACGCTGCAAATGCACCAAGATCAGCAGCGATGCACACACCAAAAACTTGTCTGCCACTGGGTCTAAAAAAGCGCCAAATGCAGAAGTTTGGTTGAGCTTTCGAGCCAAGTAGCCATCTAGCCAATCGGTCAACGCAAACACCACAAACATCACGGTGGCCCACAGATTGCGTTGCGCCATGTCGATGGGCAAGTAATACAAACCAATGATCAATGGAATGGCGACGATGCGCGTGAGCGTCATGAGCGTCGGAATGGTCAACAGCAGGTGTTTATTCATAAATGATTTGAGATTGCCCCTCGTGGGCCTGAGCCATCCAACTGGCCAATGCCGCATCGCTGGGGAAAAATTTGGCGCTGTCGCCCAGCTGCACATCGGCCGTGGCCCCGTCGCGCAGCAACCTTAATCGTACGCCCATGCCGCGCACCAGCTCGCCCAGATCGGTTTGCTCAACTTTGGCAGGGTGGTCGCGCAGCAGGCGGGCAATGTCGGGCGACGTGCCGTTGACCGTGAGACTGAGGTACTTACCAAAACGGCAACGCGCTTGCTCGAGGCTCCACACTTGCTGAATGGACAAACGCAAGCCGCCCGAGA
This sequence comes from Limnohabitans sp., assembly GCF_040401135.1. Lineage (GTDB taxonomy): Bacteria > Pseudomonadota > Gammaproteobacteria > Burkholderiales > Burkholderiaceae_C > Limnohabitans. The sequence continues at coordinate 8,350 of NZ_JBBAOV010000047.1, forward strand.
AACGGTCGGGCTGCACCTTGCCCATGATGACCACCAACTCGTCATCTTTCAATGTGTTGCGATAGGTGTTGATGGTGGCCTCGTCCGCAGTGGCTTCAATCACCGCTGATTTATCGTCGAGCTTGAAAATGGCCAGCTTGCCGCGTTGACCGTTGATGATGCGCATGTCGCTCACGATGCCCGATAACAATTGCGGCTCACGCGAGTCCATCAAATCTTCGATTCGGGTGCGCGCAAAGCGGCGCACTTCACGCTCGACTTCGTCAAACAAATGGCCAGATAAGTAAAAGCCCAAGGCTACTTTTTCGTGCATGAGGCGTTCTTTCACACCCCAAGGCAGCATCTCTACATACTCAGGCTCTTGAGTGCTGGAGCCGTGGGTGTCTTCGCCCATCATGTCAAACAAGCCGCCTTGGTTGACATTGGCCTCGCTGGCGGATGCAAAGTCAAACGCACGATCCACGCTGGCCAGCAGTTCAGCGCGATTCAAATGCAAGTTGTCAAATGCACCTGCTTTGATGAGGGCCTCGACCGTGCGTTTGTTCAAGCGGCTGCGGTCCACGCGGCGGCAAAAATCAAACAGGCTGACAAAAGGGCCCTCTTCGCGAGCGGCCACGACAGCTTCAATCGCCTGTTGGCCTGATCCTTTGATGGCACCCAGGCCGTAGCGAACAACTTTGTCTGAGATGGGCTCGAAGCGGTAGAAACCGCGGTTCACATCGGGCGCTTCAAAGGTCAGGCCCATCTTGTGCGCGTCTTCAAACAGCACCTTGAGCTTGTCGGTGTTGTCCATTTCCACCGTCATGTTGGCGCAGAAAAACTCGGCCGTGTAATGCACCTTCAACCAGCCGGTGTGATAAGCCAGCAACGAATAAGCAGCGGCGTGCGACTTGTTAAAGCCGTAGCCTGCAAACTTTTCCATCAAGTCAAAGATCTCGTCGGCTTTGTCTTGGGTAATGTTATTTTTGGAGGCGCCCGCGCGGAAGATTTCTCGGTGCTCGGCCATCTCCTCGGGTTTCTTCTTACCCATGGCGCGGCGCAACATGTCTGCACCGCCCAATGAGTAGCCGCCCAAAATCTGCGCGGTCTGCATCACCTGCTCTTGGTAGACCATGATGCCGTAGGTTTCGGACAACATCTGCGCCACCATTGGGTGCGGGTACTCAATGGTTTCGCGGCCATGCTTACGCGCCACGAAACTTGGAATCAAGTCCATGGGGCCCGGGCGATACAAAGCGTTCAGCGCAATCAAGTCTTCCAGGCGCGTGGGCCGCGCATCACGCAACATGCCCTGCATGCCGCGACTTTCAAACTGAAACACAGCTTCGGTCTTGCCATCTTGGAACAGTTCGTAGGTGCGCTTGTCATCGAGCGGGATGTTTTCAAATGCAAAGTTTTCTTGGCCCTTGTGACGCTGCATGATGAACACGCGCGCAATTTCCAAAATAGTCAGGGTGGCCAAACCCAAAAAGTCGAACTTCACTAAGCCGGCGGCTTCCACATCGTCTTTGTCAAACTGGCTGACCGCCGAGTCGCTGCCGGGCTGTTGGTACAGCGGGCAAAAATCGGTCAATTTGCCAGGCGCAATCAACACACCGCCCGCGTGCATGCCCACGTTACGGGTCATGCCTTCGAGCTTTTGCGCCAGCTCTAAAAGCGTTTTGACTTCATCTTCTTTGGCTAAGCGCTCGGCCAAGATGGGCTCGACCTCAATCGCGCCTGCGATGGTGATGTGCTGGCCCGGCTTGTTGGGAATCAGCCCACTGATGCCTTTGCAAAAGGTGTAGCTCATGTCGAGCACACGGCCCACGTCGCCAATCGCGGCACGTGCCGCCATGGTGCCGAAGGTGGCAATTTGTGACACGGCATCACGGCCGTATTTATCTTTCACATAGTCAATCACGCGGTCGCGGTTGGTTTGACAAAAGTCAATGTCAAAGTCGGGCATCGATACGCGCTCTGGGTTCAAGAAACGCTCGAACAGCAAGTTGTATTGCAGCGGATCAAGATCGGTGATCTTCAGCGCGTACGCTACCAGCGAACCCGCACCCGAACCGCGGCCGGGACCCACAGGGCAACCGTTTGCTTTGGCCCATTGGATGAAGTCACCCACGATCAAAAAGTAGCCAGGAAAGCCCATCTTCAAAATCGTGTCCAGCTCAAACTCTAGACGCTCCACATAGCGTGAGCGATCTTCGTCGCGTTTGGTTTGAACGGGGTAAAGATGCCCTAAGCGAGCCTCTAAACCCTCGTGCGACACATGACGAAAATAGTCTTCCACAGACATCACCACACCGTTCACGGGCGGGATGGGAAAGTTGGGCAACTGCGGCTTGCCGAGCACCAAGGTCAGGTTGCAGCGCTTGGCAATTTCGGCGGTGTTGGCAAGGGCGCTGGGCACATCGGCAAACAGCTCGCACATTTGCGTGGACGACTTGAAATACTGGTCACGCGTGAACTTGCGCACACGGCGTTGGTTGCCCAAAATTTCGCCTTCGGCAATACACACACGCGCTTCGTGCGCTTCATAGTCGTCCGGCTGCGTGAACTGCACAGGGTGCGTGGCCACCACGGGCAAGCTCAGACGAGCAGCCAGTTGCACGGCAGCAGACACATGGATTTCGTCATCCGCACGACCCGCGCGTTGCAGCTCAATGTAGAAGCGATGAGGAAAAATACCAGCCAACTGCAAAGCCACCTCGCCTGCACGTGTGGTGTCGCCCTGCACCAAGGCTTGACCCACAGCACCAGCTTGAGCGCCCGACAAAGCAATGAGGCCTTGCGACAACTCTTGCAGCCATTCCAGCTTGGTCACGGCCACGGCCTTGTGCACGTTTTGCGTCCAACCACGGCTGATGAGCTCGCACAGGTTCAAGTAGCCCTGATGGTTTTGCACCAAAAGCAACATGCGCGAAGTAAGCGCCGCGTCTTGGCTCAGGCTTTCTAGGTAGATCTCGGCGCCGATGATGGGCTTAACGCCCTGGTCACGCGTTTCTTTGTAAAACTTGATGGCGCCATACAGGTTGTTAATGTCGGTGATGGCCAGCGCGGGCTGCTGATCGTCTGCGGCTGCTTTCACCACCTCGTCAATGCGGTTGGTCCCGTCAACGACAGAAAATTCGGAGTGAAGGCGCAGGTGAACAAACATGGAGCCAGATTGTAGGGATAGGCCGTTAGCAGCCATGGCTAAGCGAACCCTATTTTCATATTTTTTGCTACAAATTAATTACTCTTCCAGCAGCGCCAACACCTCAGACTTGAACTCGCGGCTGTACAAAATGCCCGCTACCAGTAGCGTGGCTAACGCAAATAGCGTGGGCGAGAAAAACCAGCCCAAGGCTGCAAAAGAAAAATAGTAAGCCCGCAAGCCTCCGTTGAAGGTCTCGGCGGCCAAGCCCGTCATGGCAGCAGCGCGATCGGCGTAACGGTGGCGCGTGCTGGCTTCGCCACTTGCAAAGTCTTCCGCAGGTGGCATGCCACCAATCAGCAAAGCGACGAAGGTGTATTGGCGCATCGACCACGAAAAACGAAAGAATGCGTAGACAAAAATAACCACCAACACCAGAATTTTGAATTCAAACACCAAGATAGGCGTTTGCACAGCAAACGGAACTTCACGCACCAGTTCTGCGGCTTTGTCGGTGGTGCCCAACAAAGCAAACAAACCGCCCAAAATCAAAATGGTGGTGGAGCAAAAAAATGCCGGTGTGGCCGACAAGGTTTGCGTGATGATGCCGTCCAACATGCGCGGGTCACGGGCTGTGGTTTGCAGCATCCATTGGTGTCGATAACGGTTAGTCATGGCCAAGATGGAATGTTTGCCGTCACTCGAATGCTTGGCAAACAAGGTGTAGCCCACCCAGATCAATAGAAAAAAACCGAGTGCAACCCAATCGGTCCAAGGCAGTATTTGAAGAATTTTCATGCCGTGATGCTAACCAAGGCGGGTGTTGCAGGCTTAGGCGTGCAACTTTGCTGCCATAGCGGCCACACGTTCGCCGTAGGCTTTGGCGGTATCCAAGTCACCTTGAGGAATGTCAGCAGCGGGGCTGGTGGGGCCGACTTGGGCCATCACGCCAGAGTTGGAGCCAATGCGGTTCATCGCATCTGCTTCACGGCCTGGCTTCATCGGCTGACCCACCCACACCATGCCGTGCTGCATCGACAAGGTAATGAAGTATTGCAAGGTCGACAATTTGTCGCCGCTCAGGCTCGCAGAAATCGTAAAACCGCCTGCGACCTTATCTTTCCAAGCATCGCTGTACCACTGCTTAGAGCTGGCATCTGCAAACTTCTTGAACTGCCATGACGCCATGCCCATGTAGGTAGGGGACCCAAAGATGATGGCATCAGCCGCATTCAAAGTTTCCCATTCAGCATCGGTGATGTTGCCGTCTGCATCGATGGCGATGATGGCAGCCTTCGCACCTTCGGCCACAAATTGGGCCACGCGTTGGGTGTGGCCGTAGCCTGAGTGGTAGACGACGACAGCTTTTGTCATGATGTATTTCCTTGATGCGGTTGAAAGATAAGTTTAAAAAACAGGTGTGAATTATTGAGCTTCTTTTTTAGCGTCAAGGCTCCAAGCGCCAGCGCCTGAGGAGACCAACACCAACAAGCCACCGATCACGCCAATGTTCTTGAAGAACAAAAGTTGTTGCACAAACGCTTGCTCAGGTGCAGCGGCCCAAAATGCGTGAAAGAAGACTGAAGCAACAACTGTAAACATGGCCAGCACAGCTGCAGCAATGCGGGTTTGAAAGCCCACGATCAAAGCGACCGAGCCTAAAATTTCCACGGCAATCGCAGCACCAGCAGCCACTGAGGCAAACGGCAAACCCACAGAGCCGATGTAACCCACGGTGCCTTCAAAGCCCGACAGTTTTGACAAGCCTGCTGGCAAGAAGAGTGCAACTAGCAAGATGCGGCCGATGAGGTTGAGTGCGTTGTTCATTAAGTTGTCCTTAAGTTGGGTGAAGTGAGAGAAATTAAGCAGCCAAGTCAAACACCAACACCTCGGCATCTTGGCCGTGGGTCAATGCAACCGTGGTTTCGTTGGCCAACAGTGCGGCATCGCCGGTGACCAGTGCTTCGCCATTGACTTGCAAGGCCCCACGAATGAGATGCACATAGGCTTTGCGACCTTGGGCAATCGTCAATGTCGCAGCTTCTTCGCCATCAAACAGGCCCGCATACAAGGCCGCGTCGGCGTGCAATGTGACGACACCTCCTTCAGGCGCGGCAATGCGGCTGAGTGCGCCGCGCTTAGACAAAGGCGGCACTGTTTTTTGTTCATAGCTGGCAGGCATACCGCGCACATTGGGCTCAATCCAAATCTGGAAGAAGTGCGTCGTCTCATCTGGCGCATGGTTGAACTCGCTGTGCTGCACGCCATTGCCTGCGCTCATGCGTTGCACGTCGCCGGGCGGTATGCCCTCTACGTTGCCCATGTTGTCTTTGTGCGCAAGGTTCCCGCTCAGCACATAGCTGATGATTTCCATATCGCGGTGGCCGTGCGTTCCAAAGCCCGTGCCCGGTGCAATGCGGTCTTCATTGATGACGCGCAAATTGCCCCAGCCCATGAACTCGGGATCGTGGTAACTAGCGAACGAAAAGCTATGAAACGACTTGAGCCAACCATGGTCGGCATAGCCTCGGTCTTGTGATTTACGAATTGTCAACATGCTGTGCGCTCCTGTTTTGTCTTGACCTGAACTTTAGGCCACCACACCGCTTTTGCCATGCACCCCATTTGATGGCATCATTCAAATTATTTGAACGATCAAAGCCTGTTTGCATGACTTCTCCCCGTGACGTCCTCACCCCCGATTCGCTGTCCATGCTGCACACGATTGAAAAAGCAGGCAGCTTTGCCGCTGCTGCGCGCTTGCTCGGACTGGTGCCCAGCGCCCTTACCTACCGCGTGCGACAGATGGAAGACGCGCTCGACGTGCTGCTGTTTGACCGCAGCTCACGGCGAGCCTTGCTCACCGCTGCAGGCCAAGAACTGCTGCGCGAAGGCGATCGCCTGCTGGCCGACATGGATGCCATTGCCAACCGTGTCAAGCGCGTGGCCACGGGTTGGGAAAGTCAATTCACCATTGCTGTGGACGGCATCATCGACCGCACCACGGTGATGGAACTGTGCGAAGCATTCATGGCTTTGAACGCGCCCACACGCCTCAAGCTGCGCGAAGAAACACTCACCGGCACTCTCGAAGCGCTCACCAGCGGCCAAGCAGATTTAGCGTTGGGCATTGCAGGCACCGTGAGCGAAAGCAGCTCAACATCAGGCATTCATAGCCACCTACTTGGCCCCATGCGTTTTGTATTTGCGGTGGCGCCGCACCACCCTTTGGCTCAAGCGTCAGAGCCTTTAACTGACGCACTGATTGGCCAACACCGAGCCGTAGCCGTAGCTGACTCGGTGCAGCGTGGCGCGGGTATGAGCATTGGTTTGTTGCCTGGCCAAGACGTGTTTACTGTTTCCAACATGCACAGCAAAATTGATGCGCAGGTGCGCGGTCTGGGCGTAGGTTATGTGCCAGAACAAATGGTGCAAACTTTGATTGATCAAGGCTTTTTGGTGGTGCGCGCGGTCGAGCGTCACCAACGCGTGGCACAACTCAGTTACGCTTGGCGCATACCGGATGGCAGTGAGGGCGAGCGCGGCGGGCGCGCTTTGCAGTGGTGGCTCAAACAACTCAAGAGCTTGGCCACTCGCTCTGCGCTATTGGTGAACCCTCGACCTATTTAGTCCGCAGGAAGGTGTAGAGTGCAAACATGACCTTAAACATCGCCATCATCGGAGCCGGCATTGCTGGCATCACCGCCGCCCGCACTTTGGCCAAAGCTGGCCACCATGTGCATGTGTTCGAAAAAAGCCGAGGCGCAGGCGGACGTATGTCCACCCGCGACACCAACTTCGGCACGTTTGACCACGGCGCCCAATACTTCACCGTGCGCGACCCGCGCTTTTCGCTAGCCATCCAAGCCGTGCCTGGCACCACCGACATATGTCGCCCTTGGAGCGCCAACGCCGTGCGCGTGCTCGACCCGATGGGCCATGTGTTTGAAGCCGCCCGCACCACCAAGGACGCACACTTTGTGGCCAAGCCCGGCATGAACGCTTTGGTGCAACACTGGGCCGAGCCTTTGAACAAAGCCGTCAGCTACAACACACAAGTCAACCGTTTGGAGCGCGTCGCCAAAGGTTTGTGGACTTTGCACACTGTCAACAGCACTTCGGGAAAAGAAGCAGCCCAAAAGCATGTGGGCTTTGACCACGTGTTGCTCGCCATTCCCTGCATACAAGCCGAGAACTTGCTCAAAGCTTCCGGCAAAGAAGCGGCCAACAACAATTGGATCAAAGCCATGGACGCAGTGGACGTGGCCCCCTGCTGGACCATGATGGTGGCCTTCCCCAAGGCCACCCAACCCAACTTGCACATCGGCCCTCAGTGGAATGCAGCACGCAGCATTCACCACCGTATTGCGTGGTTAACACGCGAATCATCCAAGCCAGGCCGTGGCAAGGTCGAGCGCTGGACGGTGCAAGCCAGCTCTGAGTGGTCGGCAGAACACATCACCGACACCGAAGCCCGCGTGAAGGCCAAACTGTTACGGGCTTTTTCAGAACTCACAGGCATCCGTGCCGAGCCCGCGCATGCCGAAATGCATCGCTGGCTCTATGCCAAAACCATCACGCCGTTGGGCACGTCGCACCAGTACAACCCAGCCAACGGCTTGGGCACCTGTGGTGACTGGCACTTGGGCCACCGAGTGGAAGACGCATTCGTCTCTGGCCTCGAACTCGCATTGGCAGTTTGCCAATCCGCCAAGCGTTTGTAATACGGTTCACGCACAGGCAACGTGCGTAAAGTGATAGTGCTCTACATCGGTCGATTTGCTCCCTCCCCCACGGGCCCGCTACATGCGGGCTCACTCGTTGCGGCCCTTGCCAGCTGGCTAGACGCACGCGCGCATGGCGGGCAATGGCGGGTGCGCATCGAAGACGTTGACACACCGCGCTGCGTGCCGGGCGTAGACCAAATCATCCTGCAGCAACTCGCCGCCTGCGGCCTTGTGCCCGACGCACCTGTGATGTGGCAATCGCAGCGCTCTGTGGCCTACCAAGCTGCTCTGGACACCTTGATTGCCAAAGGCTGGGCCTACCCTTGTGGCTGCTCACGCAAAGAAATTGAAGACGCACAAGAATTGATGGGCCACTCCCGCGAACGCCACACCGCCGCGGTCTACCCTGGCACTTGCCGAAATGATCTGAACGGGAAAACTGCTCGCGCTTGGCGCTTGAATGTGCAGCGCGTCATCGACGATTTGAAACTTGCCACTCCTCTTGCATGGCAAGACCGCTTGCTCGGGCCGCAACAACAAGACGTGGCGCAAGAAGTTGGCGACTTTGTGCTGCGTCGTGCCGATGGTCTGTGGGCCTACCAACTCGCCGTGGTGGTGGACGATGCCGCGCAAGGCATCACCCACATCGTGCGCGGTGCAGACTTGACCGACAACACCGCACGGCAAATCGTGCTGCAACACGCGCTGGGTTTACCCACGCCGAGCTACATGCATATGCCGCTGGTGTTGGGTGAGAACGGTGAGAAGCTGAGTAAACAAAATGGGGCTGAGGCTTTGGATCT
>NZ_JBBAOV010000048.1:0-13890 GCF_040401135.1 Limnohabitans sp.
TTTTTAATGAACTACTCAACTGCTTGAGTAACTACGCTGCGATCAGCGAAGCCTTGCAGTATACATCGGATTTTTGAACATTCTGAAGAAAGCTTAAAAATTTTCTCTAACTGCCTTCGCTGACTTGTTCATGGAAAACCCTAAACAGTTTTTTGCAGCGAAGCCTGCCAGTATAGCACTAGTTTTTGGTGCAGCGCAATTTCTTCTAAAACATTTCAGCCGCGTGCGCGCCTCAGTCAAACGCCCGGACATCCTTTTGTCGGCATGGACATAAGGAGCAACCCTAGGAGCCCTTGATAATGCGGCATGTCTTTAATCACACTACAAAACGCCCAACTCGCTTTTGGGCACGTCGCTCTTCTTGATCGGGCAGAGTTCTCCCTTGAAACCACTGAGCGCGTTGGCCTGATTGGCCGCAATGGCGCTGGCAAATCATCTTTATTAAGAATCTTAGGCGGCTTGGAAAAACCTGACGATGGAGACTTGCGCGTACAGCAAGGTCTGCGCGTCACCTACGTTGCCCAGGAGCCGCAACTAGACAGCAACGCCTCAGTATTCGAGTCTGTCAGTGCCGGTTTAGCTCGCATCGTTCACCTGATTGAACAGTACTGCGCTGGCGAGGGTGACCTTACAGCCATGCAAAACGAAATTGAGATGGTTGATGGCTGGAACTGGGAGCAACGTGTACAAGAAACATTGCATCGTTTGCACCTTGACCCTGATGCGCGCATCAATGCGCTCTCTGGCGGCACACTTAAACGCGTAGCGCTAGCACAAGCCTTGGTCACATCGCCCGATGTGCTTTTGCTAGACGAGCCAACAAACCACTTGGACCTCGACAGCATTGAATGGCTAGAGCAACTCTTGATTGACTTCAAGGGAAGCATCATCACCATCACGCATGACCGCTCTTTCTTAGACAAAGTAGCCACACGCATCGTGGAGTTGGACCGTGGTCGTTTATTGACCTATCCAGGCAACTTCTCACAATACCAATTTCAAAAGGAAGAACAAGCTGCACAAGAGGCTGTTATCAACGCCAAAGCTGACAAACTGCTGGCTGGAGAAGAGGTTTGGATTCGCAAAGGTGTAGAGGCCCGTCGAACACGCAGTCAAAGCCGCATTGGTCGACTTGAAGCCCTGCGCACCCAGCGCGAAGCAAGACGCGACGCTGTGGGCCGTGTCAAGCTCGACCTGGCCAGCGGCGCACCCACAGGAAAGATCGTGGCAGAACTCACCGAAGTAGGCAAAGCCTTTGGCGGAAAAGTCATCGCCAAGAACTTCTCAGCCACCTTCTTGCGCGGTGACAAGATTGGTTTAATCGGTCCCAATGGCGCAGGTAAATCCACCTTACTGAAAATGATTCTGGGCGAACTCGAAGCCGACAGCGGAAAGATACGCCAAGGCGCCAACTTGCAAGTGGCGTACTTTGACCAAATGCGCAACGGCTTGGACATGGATGCTTCGCTAGAAGACTTCATCAGCCCCGGTAGCGAGTGGATTGAAATCGGCTCACAGCGCAAACACGTCAAGAGCTACTTAGACGACTTCTTGTTTTCGCCCGCGCGCGCAACATCTCCCGTACGCTCGCTGTCAGGTGGCGAACGCAACCGCTTGTTACTGGCTCGTTTGTTTGCCCGCCCCGCCAACGTGCTGGTGCTGGACGAACCCACCAACGACTTGGACATCGACACACTCGAACTGCTGGAAGATTTGCTGCAAAACTACAACGGCACCGTGTTCATCGTCAGTCATGACCGCACCTTCCTCGACAACGTGGCCACCAGCACCTTGGTGTATGAGGCCACCGAAGACAACCCCGGTTTCTGGCGCGAATACGAAGGCGGTGTACAAGATTGGCTCATCCAATCTGAGCGCTCACGCAGCCTTGCGCCGCAAGCGAAAACAGCTGTGCCCGTGGCAACCAAAACCGCCGCAGAAGTGCCTAAGCCTGCTACGGCAACAACGGTTTTAACCACACCCAAAACCCGAAAGCTCAGCTATAAAGAGCAGCGCGAACTAGAAGCGCTACCTGCGCTGATTGCTTCGCTTGAAACAGAGCACAAGGAAACACAAGCGGCCCTCAGCGACAACAGCCTCTACGCCAGCGACCCAGGCAAAGTGGCACAAATCCACAAACGTGATGCAGAGATTGAAGACGCGTTGATGGCGGCGCTTGAACGCTGGGAACAGCTCTCCACACCTGCATGAGCAGCACCGAACTGTTAGCACTGCTGGCACTCGCAGCCGTGGGCGCGTTCACCCCAGGCCCCAACACGGCTTTGTCAGCTACGCTCGCAGCCAACCACGGCTGGCGACGTGCCATGCCTTTTGTCTGCGCGGTGCCTGTGGGTTGGAGTATTTTGCTCATCCTTAATGCGGCCGGCTTGGGCGTGGTGGTATTGGGCTTGCCACCGTTGCGCTGGGGTTTGCTGGCAGCCAGCATGATGTATTTGATGTGGCTTGCATTCAAACTCGCCAGCACCCAAGGTTTGAGCGAGGCATCCAACGGCCCCATCGTCGGGTTCAAAGAAGGCGTGATGCTGCAGTTCATCAACATCAAAGCTTGGCTCTTAGCCTTGTCTGTCGTGAGCGGCTGGGTCATCGGTCATGACAACACACTTGCCCGATTGCTTACCGCCCTGCCCATCTTCATGTTCTTTGGCCTTGCTAGCAACCTCACCTACGTCTGGATAGGCGCAAGCTTGCGCCACTGGTTGCGCGGCCCTAACGACACCGCCCAGAGGCTGCAATGGTTTAACCGACTGATGGCCGTGACACTTTTAGCCACCGTGGTGTGGATGACTTACTCCGCTTTGTCACTCAGCTGACTCGGGGTCTCTGCTGCGACTGTCAGCGTTGCCATTTATCTTCAAAATGTGCACAAACAACATACGCCAACGTCATGGGATACCTTTATTTAGTGCGACACGGGCAGGCATCATTAGGCGCCGCCGACTACGACCAACTCAGCCCTTTGGGTGAGCAGCAAAGCCTTCGTTTGGGCGAGCACTGGCGCGCGCAAGGTGTCGCGTTTAACGCCGTCATCACCGGCTCACTCAAGCGCCATGCACAAACCTTGGCAGGTATTCAGTTGGGCATGGGCACGAAACAAGAAGCAAGTGTGTGGCCGGGTCTCAATGAATACGACGGCGAAGCCATCATCCGCGCCATTCAGCCGGGCGATCTGGTCAAGCCCACCACGCCCGAGGGCTACAAACAATATTTCCGTTTGTTACGCGATGGCTTGGCGCAATGGATGGCGGGCGTGGTAAGTCCGCAAGGCATGCCCAGTTACACAGAGTTTGTGCAGGGCGTGGTGTCCGCACTAGACCATGTGCGGCAACAGCACGAAGGCCATATATTGCTGGTTTCCAGCGGAGGCCCCATTGCCACGGCTGTGGCGCAAGTGCTACGCGCCAGCCCAGAAACCAGCATTGAACTCAATATGCGGCTGCGCAACAGCGCGGTGACTGAATTTAGCTTCAACCCCAAACGCCACAGCTTGGTGTCATTCAACAGCTTGCCGCACTTAGAAACTCCCAGTCACAAAGACTGGGTCACATTTGCCTAAAGCCTGCGAAAGCTTGGTCTAAACAGGTGTTACACGCGCACCGTGCTCAGCGGCAGCGCGACCAACTCTTTCAGCAAAAGCGCCAACTGCTCTCCCGCGCTATGCACCAGCGCCTCGCCCTTGGCTGCGGTAGCGTTAGCCGCATTGCCCGCTGCCCCATGCGGGTTGTAGTCTTGCATGTGCCAGCCCATTTTGGCGCTTTTGCCGTTGCCCAACACCGCGTAGAGTTTGGCGCGGTGTTGCGAAGCGGACGCAAAGTTTTGGGCCTCCGTCATGTTCACACTACTTGGCGAGAGCGCCAGCATCATGGAGGTTTCAATGTCCCCCGCGTGGATGCCAAAGCGGTGCTCATCTGCTGAAAACTGGCTCATCACTTCCGCGTCAATAGGCAAGTTGTACCAACTGCTGCTGAACACAATCAAACCGTGTTGTCCGCGCAACTCACGCGCCACCACATCCATCAGGCCTACATTGCCGCCGTGGGCGTTGAACATCAGCAGCTTTTTCACACCCGCACGCGCCACCGAGGCGCCAATGTCGCACCAGAGTTGAATCAAGGTTTGCGGCGACAAATGCAGCGTGCCTGCAAAAGCGGTGTGCTCAGTGCTCAGCCCCACCGTTTGCGTGGGCAACACCAGCACAGGGTCGGTCGCAGCCAAGTGCGTCAAGGCGGCATTCACCACGCCATCCACCAACACCGTATCTACCGACAATGGCAGATGCGGCCCGTGCTGCTCTGTTGCGCCCAAGGGGAGCACAGCCACGGTGTGAGCGGGGTCAAGAGCGGCGAAGTCGCGGGTGCTGAGCTCGGCCCATCGGTGTGAGGCCAAGGCTTGCTGAGTGTGGGTGCTGGTGTGCGCAGTCATGTTCGCCATCTTACTTTCCCGCCATGGCCCCTGTTGGACACAGCCTGCATCGGCTAGGTAACATCTGGCGCATGCTCAAATTTATCTCTCGTCTTTGGTTGCTTGGCGGCTTGCTCGGCTCCGCATGGGCGCAAGGCTTGCCCACTGCTGTGGTCAGCACGCCGCAGTTACGCGTCGAATTGCTGGCCCACGCACCCCAAGGCGTGCAAGCGGGCCAGCCGCTTTGGGTTGGCTTGCAGCTCACGCACCAGCCGGAGTGGCACACTTATTGGCGCAACCCTGGCGACTCTGGACTGCCCACCCAACTCGAACTCAACTTGCCCGCTGGCATCTCCGCGGGTAATGTGCAATGGCCCCTTCCCCAAAAGCTCAAAGCAGGCAACCTCACCAACTACGGCTTCGAGAAAACCGTGTTGTTGGCAGTACCGCTGACAGTGACCCAACAATTCAAAGCCAACGCTTCGCAAACGTTGGATATTCAAGTCCACGCCAACTGGCTGGTATGCCGTCTTGAGTGCATTCCACAAGAGGGCGACTTTGCCCTTCGCATTCCTATTGACAGCAGCTTTGCCTCCAACGCAGCTGCTTTTGAAGCGGTGCTGGCCGAGCAGCCCAAGCAGTTGCCAAGCGTCAAAGCCACCGCCCGTTTTGAAGCGCAACGCATGGTGCTGCAAGTCAGCGGCTTACCGGCATCGCTGCATAACAAAACCTTGCAGGTGTTTCCAGATACGGCCGAACTTGTGGAATCTGCCACCGAACAACACCCGCGTGCCAGCCAAACATGGCAAGGCGATGTGTGGACGGGGCAGCTCCCACTTAGCAATTTACGCCTGACAGACCCCAAGCAAGTTGGCTTTTTGCTCACGACGGGCAAGGGGGCTGAGCGCCAAGGCTTTATGGTGTCTGCGCCCGTCACGCAAGCATGGCCAGCCGTGTCTGAATTACCGTCCGTGCCACCGCCCGCAGTCAACACAACTGCGACGACGAATGACAACTTGCTGAGCATGGACGGCTTCATGGGCTTTGCCTTGGCCCTTGCTGGCGCATTTATCGGCGGCCTCATCCTCAACCTCATGCCCTGCGTGTTGCCCGTGTTGGCCATCAAACTACTTGGCTTTGCGCAACACAGCCGCGCCCACCGTGCGCATCGCGTGGCGGGTATGGCCTACACAACAGGCGTGGTGCTGAGCTTCTTGGCATTGGGCGCAGGCGTGTTGGCCTTGCGTGCCGCTGGCGAGCAATTGGGTTGGGGCTTTCAACTGCAGTCGCCTGTAGTGGTCAGCGTGATGGCCGGCTTCTTCACGCTGATTGCGCTCAACTTGTTTGGCCTGTTTGAGTTTGGGCAGATCTTGCCCTCACGCGTGGCTAGCTTTCAGTACAAGCATCCTGTGTTGGATGCAACCTTGTCTGGTGTGCTGGCCGTGGCCGTGGCATCGCCTTGCACCGCGCCTTTCATGGGCGCGTCTTTGGGGCTGGCATTTACCTTGCCTACTTGGCAAGCGTTGACCATTTTTGTAGCCATGGGCCTTGGCCTTGCCGCACCCTATTTGATTGCCAGCTTTGTGCCAGCCGTGGCTCGCCTGCTGCCACACCCCGGCCCTTGGATGATCACGCTGCGTCAGCTTTTGGCCTTCCCCATGCTCGCCACTGTGGTGTGGTTGCTGTGGGTGCTGGGCCAACAAACCAGCTTAGATGCCGCCATGTTTGCGCTGGGCGGTTTGCTGTTGCTCGCTGCCTTCGTTTGGGCTCTCAAGTTGCGCACACCCGCTTCACGCGTGTTGGTTTGGTTGATGGCTGCTGCTTTGGTTTGGGGCGTCCTCAGCTTTGCTGAAGAGTTGAATGCGCCCGCCAACGACACACCCGCCGTCAACACATCGCCCAACAATGCAGGTAACCTGATGAATCCAGGCCTCACCTGGCAGCCGTGGTCCGAGGCCGCGGTGGCGCAAAGCTTGGCACAAGGCCGCCCCGTGTTTGTGGACTTCACAGCCGCATGGTGCGTGACCTGCCAGATCAACAAAAAGTCCACGCTTTCCAACCCCGAGGTGCTGGCCGACTTTGCCGCGCATCAAGTCACGCTCATGCGTGCCGACTGGACGCGTCGCGACCCCGCCATCACCGCCGCGCTCACCAACTTGGGTCGTAGCGGTGTGCCGGTGTATGTGTTGCACGCGCCGGGCAAGGCCCCCGTGGTGCTGTCTGAGTTACTCAGCACGCGCAAGTTGCAAGAAGCGCTCGCCACCTTGCCCGCTCGCAAGCCATGACCCAAGACGCCGTCCGCCAAAGCCTGGCCCATTGCCAAACCATCGCTGTGGTGGGGCTCTCGCCCAAACCGCACCGCGACAGCTTTCGCGTGGCCCAGTACATGCAAGACCACGGCTTTCGCGTCGTGCCCATCAACCCCAACGCGCTTGAGGTGTTGGGCGAAAAATCCTACGCCTCGCTCACCGAAGCCGCGCAGCACGCACGCATTGACATGGTCAACTGTTTTCGCAACTCCGAAGACATTCCGCCCATCGCGGCAGAAGCCATTGCGATTGGCGCCAAGTCTCTGTGGCTGCAACTCGGCGTGGTCCATGACGCTGCGGCCCAACAAGCCACAGACGCTGGCTTGGTCGTCGTACAAAACCTTTGCCTGATGGTTGAGCACCGCCAACTGGGCTGAACCTGTCCTCGGCCACAATATGATCATGTTTGCACCACTCCAAAACGACACCTTTTTGCGCGCTTGCATGCGCCAAGCCACCGACCACACCCCCGTTTGGCTAATGCGCCAAGCCGGACGCTATTTGCCTGAGTACTGCGCAACGCGCGCCAAGGCTGGCAGCTTCATGGGTTTGGCCACCAACACCGACTTCGCCACTGAAGTCACTTTGCAGCCGTTGGAGCGCTACCCACTCGATGCCGCTATTTTGTTTAGCGACATCTTGACCGTGCCCGACGCCATGGGCCTAGGCCTGTCTTTCGCCCTAGGCGAAGGGCCCAAGTTTGCCAAGAACGTGCGCGACGAAGCGGCTGTTGCCGAGTTGGCTGTGCCCGACATGGCCAAGCTGCGCTACGTGTTTGACGCAGTCACCTCCATCCGGAAAGCCTTGAACGGTCGCGTGCCTTTGATTGGCTTCTCAGGCAGCCCTTGGACGCTGGCTTGCTACATGGTCGAAGGCGCGGGCTCAGACGACTACCGCCACGTCAAAACCCTGATGTACAGCCGCCCCGACCTGATGCACCGCATTTTAGAAATCAACGCCGATGCCGTGGCCCTGTACCTCAACACCCAAATCGAAGCGGGCGCTCAAGCCGTGATGATTTTTGACAGCTGGGGCGGCGTGCTGGCTGATGGCATGTTCCAGCAGTTCAGCATGGCCTACACCAAACGCGTGCTGGCGCAACTCAAGCGCTCGCAAGATGGCGCGGTCATTCCCCGCTTGGTGTTCACCAAAGGCGGCGGCTTGTGGTTACCCGAAATGGCCGACCTCGACTGCGAAGTGTTAGGCGTTGATTGGACGGTGAACTTGGCCAAAGCTCGCGCTCAAGTGGGCGGTCAAGTGGGCGGCCCAGGCAAGGCCCTGCAAGGCAACCTCGACCCCAACTCGTTGTTTGCACCCGCAGATGCCATTGCTGCGGAAGCACGCCGCGTGTTGGACGCTTTTGGTAAGCCCCACACCGACACCGCCACCACGGGCCCCACCCAAATTTTCAACTTGGGCCACGGCATCAGCCAATACACACCGCCTGAGAGCGTGGGCGTGCTGGTGGAAACGGTGCACAACCATTCGCGTGCGTTGAGAAAACCCTGAAGAAACTCAAGAAATTGAGTGTCAAGCACCCAAAAGTTTTACTTGCATTTGATACTTATGCACAAAAAAAGGGATTAACAGTATGGACTTTAAATTTTCTTTTTTCCTTCATTAAATCATTTGTTATTTCTTTAAGTTATTGATTTATATAGGTTTTTTTGATTGCATTTTTTTAAGGCAATCTGTCTCAAGCCTTGATTCATGGGGCTTGGGAGCCACTCAACAGTAGATATCAACAAAGTTATCCACAAAAATACTGGGCTTTGGGTGAACTCTATTGAAATCAACGACTTAAAGCATCTTCTGCCAAAACACCTGAGCAAACCACCCCAACTCACCGCTTGACATGTCGCACCAAATCACAGTGATGGTTCACACCCCCGCGCACAGCGGAATCGGTGGTGCACTCACGTACGAAAGCGACACAGCCCACACGCCCGGCACCTTGGTGCGCGTGCCACTGGGCAGCCGTGAATTGCTAGGCGTGGTGTGGAATGAAACCGCACCCCTCCCTGAAAGTGCCGAGCCAACAGCCGCTCCCATGCAGCTACGTGCCATCGCCAGCGTGCTGGAAGGTCTCACGCCGCTCAGCGCCCACTGGCGCCAATTGGTTCAGTTTGCCGCCCACTACTACCAGCGCAGCGCGGGTGAAGTGGCGTTGGCCGCGCTGCCCAGCCAACTCCGCGACCTCAGCACCGAACAATGGGCGCGCCGCTTAAAGCGCAAGCCCAAAGCGGTGGCAGCTTTTGAGGGCGCTACGCCTGCCATTCCCACGCCCACCGACGAACAAGCCCAAGTGCTGGCCGACATCGCCGCCCACAAAGGTCCGTTCTTGCTGTTTGGCAACACAGGCAGCGGCAAAACCGAGGTGTATTTGCGCGCGGCTCAGGCTGAGCTCGAACGCAACCCGCAAGCACAAATTTTGGTGATGGTGCCCGAGATCAACCTCACGCCACAACTTGAAGAACGTTTTCGCGCCCGCTTCGCGCCAAAGTGGGGGGCCGACTGTTTGGTGGCCATGCACAGCAGCCTCACACCCGCACAGCGCCTGAAAAACTGGCTCGCCGCACACAACGGCGAAGCTCGCATTGTGTTGGGCACGCGCATGGCCGTGTTTGCGTCTATGCCGCATTTACAGCTCCTCGTGGTGGATGAAGAACACGACCCGAGTTACAAACAACAAGAAGGTGCACGCTACTCGGCGCGTGACCTAGCCATCTACCGCGGGCAGCTTGAAGGCGCCAAAGTCATTTTGGGTTCGGCCACGCCCGCGCTGGAGAGCTGGCACCACAGCCGCCCCGCCACTGCAGCAGAACCGGCAGGCCGCTACATGCGCCTCGCCATGCCCTCACGCGTGGGCCAAGGTGCGTTGCCTTTGGTACGTCGCGTGGACATGAACCGCCAACCCTACAAAACCGTGTTTTCCAACCACCTGCTCGATGCCATGCGAGAGCGCGTGACGCGTGGCGAACAAATCTTGGTGCTGCTCAACCGCCGAGGCTACGCGCCCGTGCTCAACTGCAACGACTGCGGCTGGAAAAGCGAATGCCCACATTGCAGCGCCTACCGCGTGTTCCACAAACTCGACCGCACACTGCGCTGCCACCACTGCGGCTTCACGCAGCCTGTGCCGCGCGCTTGCCCAAGCTGCGGCAATTTAGACATCAGCCCCTTGGGGCGAGGCACCGAACAACTCGAAGAACATTTGGCCGAGTTGCTGGCCGAGGTGCGCCGGCCTGATGGCGAGCCCATCCGCATCACCCGCATCGACGCCGACAGCACACGCCTGAAAGGCGAGCTAGAGCGCCAGCTGGCCGAGGTGCACGCGGGCGCGGTGGATGTGCTGGTAGGTACGCAAATGATTGCCAAGGGCCACGACTTCAGGCGCGTCACCTTGGTGGCCGCGCTCAACACCGACGGCGCTTTGTTTTCCAGCGACTTCCGTGCGCCCGAGCGCTTGTTTAGTTTGCTCATGCAAGCCGCAGGCCGTGCAGGCCGCGACGCCAACATGCACTTGGTCAGCCCATGCGAAATGTGGGTGCAAAGCCACCACCCGCTGCACCCGTTGTTTGAAGCACTGAAGCAACACGATTACCCCGCCTTCGCCGAGCAACAACTGAAAGAACGCGAGCAAGCCACCTTGCCACCCTTTAGCTTTCAAGCCTTGGTGCGGGCAGAGGCACGCAGCCAAGAAGCCGCGCAAAGCTTTTTAAACGCCGCACGCGATGCAGGCGCGGCACTGGCCGATGAATTGTTGGTCGATTTGTACCCCGCCGTGCCCATGACGATTCAGCGCGTAGCCAACATCGAGCGCGCTCAAATGCTGATTGAGTGCACCTCGCGCAAAGCGCTGCAACATTTCTTGGCTCATTGGCAGGCCGATTTGCATTTGCTGCGCAGCGCCCATCGGCAGGTGATTCGCTGGGCGGTGGACGTGGACCCGCTGGCGATTTAAAACTTATCCGTGCAGCAAGGCCACGGCACCTGAAAAGGTAAAAAACGCCGCGGCTGTGCTGACCAAAATAATCATCGCAATGCGTCCCGTGTCAGCGCCAAACCGCTCGGACAACAAAGCCACATTGCTGGCGCTGGGCAAGGCCGCCACCAGCACCACCACCACCATGGTGAACCGCTCGATTACAAAACCCATTTGCACCGCGCTGGCCATCACCAGCAACACAAGCAACGGATGCAAGATCAATTTAAAGATAGCCACTGGCAAAAAGTCGCGCCACAAAATGGGCGGGTGGCCGCTTTCTTTCACGCGAATTTGTGAGCGCGCCAACACCGCGCCAATGGTGAACAGCGCCACGGGCGACGCCGCATCGGCCAACAAGCCCACGGTTTTGGCGAAGGGGCCAATCAACTCGTAGTTCATCGCCGACGACAAAGCGCCCAAGCTGATGGCCCACGGCATGGGGTTGGTCAACACGCCCTTCAGGGCGCTCTTCGCAGCGCGGCTAGCGCCGTGCTCGTCTGCGCCGTCTAAGCGCGATAAGGCAATGCACAGCGAAGTGGTGATGACCATGTCCACCACGATCGTCACAATGGCGGGGCCTGCCGCTGATGCGCCCAGCAAGGCCACCAACAAGGGCACGCCCATATAGCCGGTGTTGGGAAACGCGCCCACCAAGGCGCCAAAAGATGCGTCGTTCCAACCAATGCGTTTGTTCAGGCTGAACGCCACCACAAAGCCCACCATCAACAAGGCACACAGCAAGTACGCCAAAAACAGCGTCGCGTCCAACAATTGCACGATGGGCGTACTCTCGCCAAAACGGTACAACATGCAGGGCAGCGCAAAGAACAACACAAAGCCGTTCAGGCCAGGTATCGCGTCCAACGGCAACATGCGGCGATGCGCCGCCACATAGCCGGCCAGCACCAGCGCAAAGAAGGGGAAAGTGACAAGGAGAATATTCAGCACACGGGTATTTTGCCTTGCAGCCCGACCAGTATCATGGTCGGCTTCCACACAACTGTCTCCCGAATGTCTGCTGGCCTGAATTTCGCGCAACAAGAAGCCGTCAATTTCTTGCACGGTCCTTGTTTGGTTTTGGCGGGGGCGGGTTCAGGCAAGACGCGCGTCATCACGCACAAGATTGGCCGCCTCATTCAAACGGGGCTAGAGCCCAAGCGCATCGCAGCCATCACGTTTACCAACAAAGCCGCCACTGAAATGCGCGAGCGCGCCAAGGACTTGATTGGTTACGCCGCCAAAGACGTGCTGATTTGCACCTTCCACGCGCTAGGTGTGCGCATGCTGCGCCAAGACGGTGCTGTGCTGGGCCTGAAACCCCAGTTCAGCATCATGGACAGCGCTGACGTGACCAGCATTTTGAAAGACGCAGGCGGCACCACAGACGCGGCCACCGCACGCCAATGGCAATGGACCATCAGCCTGTGGAAGAACATGGGCCTCAACTCGGACCAAGCTTTAGCCCAAGCCAAAGACGACAACGAAAGCATCATTGCCAAAATCATGGCGCGCTACGAAGAGCGCCTCAGCGCCTACCAAAGCGTGGACTTTGACGACCTCATTGGCTTGCCCTTAAAGCTACTGCAACAACACGACGAGGTGCGTGCCAAATGGCAAGCCCAACTCGGCCACGTGCTGGTGGACGAATACCAAGACACCAATGCCACTCAGTACGAAGTGCTCAAGTGTTTGGTGGGCCCTGACCACTCAAGCGCCCGCTTTACCGCCGTGGGTGACGACGACCAGTCCATCTACGGCTGGCGCGGCGCCACGCTAGACAACCTGCGCCGACTGCCGCAAGACTTCCCCACCTTGAAGGTCATCAAGCTGGAGCAAAACTACCGCTCCACCAGCGCCATTTTGCGTGCCGCCAACAACGTGATTCAGCTCAACCCCAAGCTGTTTCCCAAAACCCTGTTCTCTGAACTCGGTGAAGGCGAACCCGTGCGCGTAGTTGATGCCGACAACGAAGAGCACGAAGCCGAACGCGTGGTGGCCCGCATTCAGTCCTTGCGCGAAGGCACTGACGCCGGCAGCTGCGGCTTTAAAGAACTCAAAGACTTTGCCGTGCTTTACCGCGCCAACCACCAATCGCGTATTTTTGAAAAGGCGCTGCGCAAAGCGCAGATTCCCTACAAAGTGTCTGGTGGCCAAAGCTTTTTTGACCGCGCCGAAATTCGCGATCTTTGCGCATGGCTGCGCCTGTGGGTCAATAACGATGACGACCCCGCCTTCTTGCGCGCCGTCACCACACCCAAACGCGGCATTGGCCACCAAACCCTGGCCACCCTCGGCCAATTTGCCAGCCAATACAAACTCAGCATGTTTGAGGCGCTGTTTAGCAACAGCCTGCCCTCGGTGCTCAATGCCCGCGCCATCGGCAGCCTGCACGAGTTTGGCCGCTACGTGAACGACCTAGAGTTTCGCGCCCGCCTCACCACGGGGGCCGATGCAGCACGTGCCTTTTTGAACGACTGGCTCAAAGACATCGGCTACGAAAAACACCTTTACGACGCCGAAGAAAGCGAAAAAGCCGCCGCCTCTAAGTGGAACAACGTGATGGAGTTTTGCGACTGGATGGCTCAGCGCTGTGGCGGCCAGATTGACGACACGGCAGGCGTGACCACCGGCTCGCAAGTGAAAAACTTGCTCGAAGTAGCGCAAACCATTGCGTTGCTTTCCACCCTAACCGAGCGCGAAAAAGACCAAAACGTGGTGACGCTCTCCACCCTACACGCCTCCAAAGGCTTGGAGTGGCCGCACGTCATGCTGGTGGGCGTGACCGAGGGCATGCTGCCCTTCAAACTAGACGATGAGCCCGGCACTGAAAAAACCAACGAAAACATTGCCGTGCGTTTGCAAGAAGAACGCCGCCTGATGTATGTGGGCATCACCCGCGCCCAGCGTTCACTGGCGGTCAGCTGGACGCGCAAGCGCAAAAAAGGCCGCGACATGATTGCCGCCGTGCCCAGCCGCTTCATTGCGGAAATGGACCTAAACAAAGACACGGTCAAAGAAGACCCGCGTGAAAAACTCAAAGCCCTGCGGGCGGAGTTTGCGCTGCGCGCCAGCGCGGCTTCGGCTGAAAGCGCAGCCAACAAGTAATGCCAGCCGCCCATAAAAAAACCTCAGTGCGAACACTGAGGTTTTTTAGTTTTGGTGGCCTGGACGGGG
>NZ_JBBAOV010000049.1:0-13437 GCF_040401135.1 Limnohabitans sp.
GACAATTGAACTAGCAAAAAATATTCCTATTGCGGATATTCACATGCACACCTATGTCCGTGGCGGACCTTCCAGTGCTGCATTTCTAGAACAAATGGACAAAAATAACGTCAGATGGGGCGGTGCTGTAGGTGACTACAGATCCGATGTGGCAGACAAATTAAAAGAACGCTACATACCTGCGGTTGGTCAAATTGAATTCATGGAGGTATTCTTTAGTCGTGGCGCTGCTGCACTGACAGACGAAGAAAATTGGAGTTTCAAACGTTTATATAAAAATGCAGAAGAAATGTTCGCCAATGGGACAGTCAAAGGATTTGGTGAGCTTCATACCGACAACCACTCTAGTGGACCCCCCAATATTCGGCGAACGATTCGGACAGACAATCCAGCAGTCAGAAGAATGTATGCCATTGCTAATAAATATAATGGATTTATTCAAATACATTCACAGCAAGATGATAATTTCACCACGGATATATTAAAGTTATCTGCTGATTTTCCAAATAGCACAACGATATTGTCTCATTGTCTACCAGTTTCTCAGCCAAAAGATCTTGCCAACTTATTTAGCCAGAGAAAAAATATTGTTTGCGAAATGTCAGCCACTGGCGCTGTTCATAATCAGATTCTTAATATAAATCGACCTGCCAGGGCTTTCGATGAAAATGGGCTACGGCCAGCATGGAAAAGTCTCATTGAAACGTACCCTGACCAATTCATGCTTGGTACAGACGCCTGCTGTGGGTGGTTTAACTTCTATAGCGACATGGTGAAAGAGTTGAGAAATAATTTACTCCCTTATCTTTCACCTGAATTGATGGAGAAGGTTGCATATAAAAATGCAGTCCGTATTTTTAAACTTAGAGAAGTAGAGTAACAAGCCGTTGCCCAACAGACGATAACTGATGTAAGTTGTGTCGAGCTGTCGAAATTGCAATTTTTAAACATGGCGGTCGGCTCGAACTCCAAACCCCCTACAATCAAGGGTTGTTTGCAAATGCCCGATTCGGGCTTAAATTTTTACAAAGAGAACACTGAGTACATGGCAAAAGAAGAAATGATCGAAATGAAGGGTGTCGTACACGAAGTCTTGCCCGACTCTCGCTACCGCGTCACCCTAGAAAACGGTCACTCACTGATCGCATACACCGCAGGCAAAATGCGCCTGCACCGCATTCGAATCATCGAAGGCGACAAAGTTACGGTGGAACTGTCACCCTACGACATGAACAAAGCCCGTGTGACGTTCCGTCACATTGAAGGCAAGGGCCCAGGCCCAGCGGCCAAGCGTCGTTTTTAAACTGACCCGCCCAGTGGTGTTCTGGCGTGTACCTTCCTCCGCAGTTCAAAGCCAAAGATGAGGCCCATGCGCTCGCTCTTATGCGGGCGCATCCATTTGCAAGCCTGATCAGTGTGGACGACGAAGGGTTGCCAGTTGTCACGCACATCCCCTTACATTTGACGCATCGCGATGGCCAGCAAGTGCTGCAAGGCCACTGCGCCAAAGCCAACCCACATTGGCGTTATCTGCAAGCACGGCCGCAAGCATTGGTGACCTTTATGGGCCCGCAGGCCTATATGTCGCCCAAGGTGTACCCCGACCTCACGCGAGTTCCCACTTGGAACTGTTTGTCAGTGCATGCCAAGGTCGAAGCTTCGTTGGTAGAAGAGCCAGCAGCCAAAGATCGCTTGCTCAAGCAACTCATTGGCAACCACGAGCCGCCTTATGCAGCGCAGTGGCGTGGTTTGCCTGAGGACTACCAAAGCAAAATGCTCAGCGCCATCGTGGCGTTTGAGCTGCGCATCACCGAGTTGCAATGTGCCATCAAGCTCAACCAGCACCGCCCAGAAGCGCACATGGCCATGCACGCTGCTTATGCGCAAGGCACTAAGGATGAACAAGCTTTGGCCGAATGGATGGTCAAGCTCGGCATGGTTAAGCCATGATGCCGGTCCATTCACCCGAAGATATTGGCTTTATGCAATTGGCACTGCGCCAAGCACAGGCAGCTGCCAACGCTGGCGAAGTGCCGGTGGGTGCTGTGGTGGTCAGGGCAGGGCAGGTCATTGCCTCTGGCCACAACGCACCGCTGGCCAGCCATGACCCCACGGCTCATGCAGAAGTCAATGCCATTCGCGCCGCTTCAAAGGCACTGAGCAACTACCGCCTGGACGACTGCACCTTGTATGTGACGCTAGAGCCTTGCGCCATGTGCAGCGGCGCTGCGCTTCATGCGCGATTCAAGCGCGTGGTTTTTGGTGCGAGCGAGCCCAAAACGGGCGCGGCTGGCTCGGTGATCAACCTGTTTGCACACGAAGAAATCAACCACCAAACCAGTCTCACGGGCGGTGTTTTGGCGGAAGAGTGTGCGCGAGTGATGCAAGATTTTTTTGAGCAACGTCGTGCGCAGCAGCAGCTGAATAAAGTGCCTTTGCGTGAAGACGCTTTGCGCACGGCTGATGCTGCATTTGCGGGCTTAGATGTGCCTCTTGCGTTATCTCATTTCACGGCTGATTTACCCGCTTTAGAAGGTTTGCGTTTGCATTGGTTTGACAACCGCACCGGCAACATACAAGTCCAAGCTGCGCCGCAGGTGTATTTGCATGGCTTGGACGGCTGGAGCGTTCAATATTTGTCGCAGCTGCAATCGGCAGAGCCCGTGATCGCTTTTGATTTGCCTGGGTTTGGGTTGTCTGACAAACCCAAAAAAATCGCAACACATCGCTTGGCTTTGCATACACAAGTGCTGCGTGAGTTTTTGGCCCGTGTGCAGCCCGCGCCATTGGCCTTGCATGCACCGCGAGTCATGGCCCCTTTGCTGGCTGATTTGCAATTGCCCATTCATTGGATTGAAGCAACCGCGCTGACTGTCGCGATGCGCGATGCGCCTTACCCAGATGTTGGCCATTTGGCGGGCCCGCGTGCCTTGAGCACCTTGTTGGTGGCACCCACGCCGCCGCCTGAACGAAGTTAAATATGCCTAACGCCACACCACCTATCGGTTACGAAGTGAAGTTTCAGAGGGTCGGTGTAGGAGGCGGGGCAGATTTGCAAATTCGCTCGTTGCTAGACAAGCAGCAGTTTTTTGACCCACTGGGTTTGGCGCTGGCGGCGGGTATTTCGTCTGCCACTTGGCCCTTGTTTGGTTTGCTTTGGCCCTCGGCGCAAAAGCTGGCTGACCTCATGCAAACATGGGTGCTCAAAGACAAGCGCATTTTAGAAGTTGGCTGTGGTTTGGGGTTGGCAAGCCTGGTGGTGCATCGACGTGAAGGCAACATCATTGCTAGCGATTGCCACCCGCTGACTGAAACTTTTTTAAAAGCCAATGTGCTGCTCAATGGTTTGCCACCGCTGCACTACGAAACAGGCAACTGGGGCAGGGTGAACAAGGGGCTGGGCGCATTTGATTTGCTGATCGCCAGCGACGTGCTTTACGAGCGCAGCCACCCGGCGCAGCTGTCTGGCTTTATACAAGAACACGCAGCAGAGGGCGCCGAGGTGTTGATCATCGACCCCAACCGTGGCAACCGCAGCGCATTTCACAAAGACATGGACAACATGGGGTTTGGCGTGACAGAGCTGCTGATGAACGAGCCTTTGCAAGACTTGAGCGCTTATCGCGGGCGTTTGTTGCATTACAAACGTCGCTGAGTTTTACGCGTCATTTCGGGTGTCAAACATGGCACAAATTTGCCGCGACAATGTAGACCATGGCTCACATTTACATCTATTCACCCAGCGGCGCGGTGCGCGATAAAGCGGCTTTCAAACGTGGCGTAGCGCGCTTGAAAATACTCGGTCACGAGGTTGAGTTAGACGCTGACGCACTTAGCACGCACACCCGTTTTGCAGGGGATGACGCTACCCGCCTTGCCGCTATCCACCGAGCAGCTGACAGCGGGGCAAATGTGGCGCTGATTTCACGTGGCGGCTATGGCCTGACGCGTATCTTGCCCGGCATCAAATACAAGCAAGTGGCCAAAGCCATTGCCAAGGGCACGCAGTTTGTGGGCTTGAGCGACTTCACGGCTTTTCAAAACGCCTTGTTGGCTAAAACTGGCGCGGTCTCATGGGCAGGTCCAGCATTGGGCGAAGACTTTGGGGCAGAACAGCCCGACGACATCATGGAAGCCTGTTTTGACGACATGGTCAGTGGGCAGGGTGAGGGCGCAGGTTGGCAATTGTCCAAAGCCTGCGCCTTTGCCAACGACAAGCACCGCCCTGGAGTTTGGGCGCACGATGCAGTGCTGTGGGGCGGCAACTTGGCTGTGTTGGTTTCGTTACTCGGCACACCCTATTTTCCGCAAATCAAAAATGGCGTGTTGTTTTTAGAGGATGTGGGTGAACATCCTTACCGCGTTGAGCGCATGCTCACGCAATTGCTGCATGCAGGAGTTTTGGCCCAACAAAAAGCCATTGTGTTTGGTCAGTTCAGTAACTACAAACTCACACCGCACGACAAAGGCTTTAAATTGCAAAGCGTGGTCGACTGGTTGCGGTCCCAAATCAAAGCGCCGGTCCTAACTGATTTACCGTTTGGTCATGTGGCTACCAAGTTGTGTTTGCCGGTCGGTCAAAAGATAGATTTATTGGTGGAAGAACGCGATGCGTTGCTGCTTTGGGCGCATACCGATCATTGATTTGAAGCTTTCTTAGTTTCATACGATGTATATTATGTAAAGTAAAGAAATTAATGAAAGCAGCAGATAAATAAGACCTACTTGACCGGGCTCTCCTGCTTGATCGGGTTCTGAAGAAACCAAGACTCTGTAAAAACACGGATGTACATCGCGCTTTGTTGATGGTCTTTTGACAAGGCCATATCCAATGCAGAGGCGTTGCCGCTGTTGACCAAGACAGGATCAGCCCCCTCTTCCAGTAACAGCTTCACAGCGAGTGGCGATGCGTAATAGGCCGCCATCATCAACGGCGTGGTGCCATTGGCTGATTCGCTGTCGATGTAAGCCTCGTTTTCAAGCAAAAGGCGCATCATCTCGCGGTGGCCGCGGGTGGCGGCGTAATGCAAGGGAGTCCAGCCTGACTTATTGACATCTGCGCCACGCCCAATCAACACTTTGGCTAACTCTAGGTGATTGTTGATCGCGGCCAACATGAGCGGTGTCTCACCCAAGGTATTTTGTGCATTGACGCGAGTCTGTGGATGCTTGGCTAAAACCAAGGCCGACTTGGGTGACTCGGATTGAATGGCCACCAAGAGACCTGGCACACCCTTTTCATTCGGGGTGTTGGGGTCAAAGCCACGCGCTAAAAGCTTTTCAACGATTTGAGGGCGGTCAAAGTGAAGTGCTGAAAAAAAATCATCATAAGAGCCTGCATTGGATAAAGAATATCCAATAAAAACATATAGATAAAGAAAATACTTAAAGTACTTTGTCATTTTAAAACGGCACTGAAAAGTTGGTCAAAATTGCGGCTGGTGGCTTCGGCTACAGCCTCAACCGTGATGCCTTTGATATCTGCAATTTGTTTTGCCACAAACGGAACATACGATGGATTGTTGGTCTTACCACGGTGCGGCATGGGTGCCAAATAAGGGCTGTCGGTCTCAATCAAAAGACGATCCATAGGAATAAATTGGGCGACATCACGCAAGTCTTGTGCATTCTTGAAGGTCAAGATGCCTGAAAACGAGATGTATAGGCCTAGGTCCAAACCCGCACGGGCCACTTCAGCGGTTTCAGTGAAGCAGTGAAACACGCCGCCTGCACTGCCCGCTGAGCCGTTTTCGCCCTGCTCTTTCAAAATCGCCACGGTGTCAGCTGACGAGCTGCGGGTGTGGATGACCAAAGGCAGCCGGGTTTGCTGCGCGGCTTGAATGTGGATGCGAAAGCGGTTGCGTTGCCATTCCATGTCGGCAACGGTACGTTCGCCTAAGCGGTAGTAGTCGAGGCCAGTTTCGCCAATGCCCACCACTTTGGGCAGTTTGGCGCGGGTCAGCAGGTCGTCGAGCGTGGGTTCTTGCACGCCTTCGTTATCGGGGTGCACGCCCACGGTGGCCCAAAAGTTGTCGAACTGCGTGGCCAACCCGTGAACTTCAGGAAATCGCTCCAGCGTGGTGCTGATGACCAACGCGCGCGTGACTTGGGCTTTGGCCATGTCTTCACGGATGGTCTGAATGTTTTCAGCCAGTTCGGGAAAGTTCAGGTGGCAATGGGAATCGGTAAACATAGGTATCTTTTAGTCTTTGACACGCAAAGCCGTTTGGGCCCGCGCTACCAAGGCCTCAAACATCAAGCCTGCGTTGTAAGGGTGCTCTGAGGTGCGGGCGGCATCCATCAGGTCTTTGGACCATTGTGTAAGAGAGCCCACGGTACCAGCAGACGGCAAATCTGCCACCATAAAGAACCGTGGCTCGGCACCAGAGCGCAAAGCCAGCAAGTCATGACAAAGCTTTTGCAGCATGGCGATAGCCTGAGTTGGCGTTGCATCAGACACCGCGCCCACATCGCCACGCAACACGGCTTTGGGCAGAGCGGCCCAGTGCGAGGCTTTGAGGCCGGAATTGGCGAGATCTAGGGCATCTTCAGGACGGCCTCCAGCGGCGCGCAGCAAAACGGCTGCATCCGTTGCGGGTACATCTTGGGATTGCAGCCAGCTCAAAGCCTCGGCCTCGGTAGGCCAAACCATGGTGTGGGTTTGGCAGCGGCTGCGGATAGTGGGCAACAACTGGTGCGCGGCTTCGCTGGCAAGCACAAAGCGGCATTCGCCTGGCGGTTCTTCTAGGGTTTTGAGGATGGTGTTGGCCGTTACGTGGTTCATGCGTTCGGCGGGGTACACAAACACCACTTTGGTCGAGCCGCCCGAGCGGGTTTGTTGGCTGAAAGCCACCATATCGCGAGCAGCTTCGACGCGAATTTCTTTGCTGGGCTTGCGCTTTTTGTCGTCGAGTTCTTTTTGGGTTTTCTCGTCTAAGGGCCATTTCAGTTCTAAGGCCAAAGCTTCGGGCATGAGTGTGCGCAGGTCGGCATGGGTGCGCACATCCACAGCGTGACAACTGCGGCACTGGTAGCAAGCGCCCTGGTGGGTTGGCGCTTCGCAAAGCCAAGCACGGGCCAGTTCTAGACCAAGCGTGTATTGACCCAAGCCCGAGGGGCCTTGAAGCAGCCAAGCGTGACCTCGTCGCTCTAGCAAAGTGGTGAGCTGGCCTTGCAGCCAAGGGCTCAACACGGGCCGTACGTGTGAAGTGGTGGTTTCGGTCATAAGTTGCTAGACCTCAATTCACGCTTAACCAGCCACGCTGCACAAAATGGTGGTGTAGTTGCTGCCACACGGCTTCACGGGTTTGGGCGGCATCTAGGCGCACAAAGCGTTGTGCATCGGCTTGTGCGCGCGCAGCATAACCGTCAGACACTTTTTGAAAGAACGCCACCGGCTGCGCCTCAAAACGGTCGGGCACGCGGGCACCGGCTAGGCGAACAGACGCAATGGCTGGGTCAAGCTCAAACCAGACGGTCACATCGGGTTGTCGTAAGCCATTGGCAGAAGGGCTGGCTGCGTCAGATGGAATCGCCTGAACCCAGTTTTCTAGTTGTTGCAGCACGCCCAAATCAAACCCACGGCCGCTGCCTTGATAGGCAAAGGTGGCATCGGTGAAGCGGTCGCACAACACTACATCCCCACGCGCCAAGGCGGGCTCAATCACGTTGTGCAGGTGGTCGCGGCGGGCGGCAAAGATCAGCAAAGCTTCGGTCAGCGCGTCCATCGCGTCGTGCAGCACCATCTCACGCAGCTTCTCGGCCAAAGGCGTGCCGCCGGGCTCGCGGGTCAGCGTGACTTGGCGGCCCTGAGCTTTGAAAGCAGCGGCCAAGCCTTCGATGTGCGTGGATTTCCCCGCGCCGTCAATGCCCTCAAAACTGATGAACAGACCTGTAATTTTCATAGCCTGCTATTTTGCCTGTTGGCGCTGATAGCGGTTGACCGCTGCATTGTGTTCATCCAGCGTCGCGCTGAAGTAGCTTGTGCCATCGCCCTTGGCCACAAAGTACAGCGCATTGCTAGATGCTGGCTGCACGGCTGCCTTGAGCGCGTTACGCCCAGGCATGGCAATGGGTGTGGGGGGCAGGCCTTTACGGGTGTATGTGTTCCACGGGTGGTCAGTGCGCAGGTCAGCGCGGCGAAGGTTGCCGTCGAAGCTGTCAAACATGCCGTAAATCACCGTGGGGTCGGTTTGCAACGGCATGTCGATGGCCAAGCGGTTGTGAAATACCTTGCTGATGGTGGTGCGGTCGCTTTCGCGGCCGGTTTCTTTCTCGATGATGCTGGCCAAAATAAGAGCTTCATCGATGGTTTTGATTTGAATGTCAGGTTGGCGCTGCCCCCAAGCCGCGGCCAGTTGTTTGGTCATGGCATTGGCTGCGCGCTGCATCACATGCAGCTCAGAAGCGCCTTTGCCGAAAGTGTATGAGTCGGGGAAAAAGCGGCCTTCGGGAGCTACGCCCGGCATGCCCAACTGGGCCATGAGTGCTTCATCACTCAAGTCTTGGGTGTCATGCTTGAGGCCTTCGGTTTTCGCCAACGCTGCGCGGAATTGGCGGAACGTCCAGCCATCAATCAGACTAATGGCTTTGAGGCTTTCTTCGCCACGGCTGAGTTTGCGCAGCAAGTCCAATGCAGATTCGCCTTTTGTGATTTCATAGCTCCCCGCACGCAGCGCACGGGATTGGCCACTGAGCTTGAAAAATAAAAACAAAAGCTGGGGGTCAACCTCGATGCCCGCTTGCACAGAAGCTTTGGCAATGCTTCGCACCGAGGTTTGCGGATCTATGGACAGGTCTACCGTCTGGCGGTTCATGGGTAATGGTCGATACACCCAAAAAGCAGAGGCAACTAAAAAGAAAAATACCAACGCAATGAATAACCAAATGAATCGCTTGAGCACAACACTGCATCCTTAGTCAGTTGCGCTCCAAGGGCTTGGATCGCCCTAAAATTATATCGATCGGGCCACAGAACCCCAGTTGCTTGGGGCTCTGGGAAGGCTCAATCAGTCAACCACCAAGGTTGCAGCGGTTCCAAAGGCAATGGCTCCCACAGGAACAATCCAAGAGTTGACTTCCATTTTTTGCTGCTCCACCACCGGAGATAAGTTTTCAAATGCGTGGGTTTTACGGGCATCTACAACTCGCGAATTCGCAAACTCCGACTTCAAGGCCTTGGTCACCTCAATCAAAGGGGCTTGAGCAACACGCGTCACCACGCTGTTGCCGCGTTCTTTGAGGAGTTGCACGATGTCCTTGAGGTTTAAATCGGTCCATTCGGTTTTGTACTTTTTCAGCGCACGTTGTGTCAGCCACTTGCTCGAGTGACGGTGGAAACGCGGCGGACATCCCACCAGCACCCATTGGGCGGGCTGGCTGTCCTCCAACAAGGGGATAACTTGGTTCATTGCATGCGCTGTGTCGTTGACGAAGATGACGTAGGTTTCCATGATGATCTCCTTAAGTTGTGGACTAGCGTTAAACCATTTCTAAATTTTCTGAGGCGCTTTGCGCCTGTTGGCGTTTTTTACGTAACCAGCTGTAGGAAAGTATGGCAACCACAAAAACAACGTGCACCCCCCACCAAATGGCTTGTTGATGCCACAACTTGGTGCTGAAAAACTCTTTGAACAAGGATTCGTTCACCACCATCTGCGCTGAGGTAAACGCCAGCACTGCGCCGCCCAAGGGAATGATGATGGGCCAACGTGCCACCAACTTGAGCACCAATTGACTGCCAAACATCACAATGGGAATGCTGATCATCAAACCCAGCGCAACCAACTCAAAAGAACCACTGGCGGCACCTGCAACGCCAAGAACGTTGTCTATACCCATGAGTGCGTCTGCCACCACAATGGTTTTCATGGCGCCCCAAAATGTCACTGCACCCACGTCGTCGTGTTCTTCATCGCCATCACTGTTAATCAAATTGAAAGCGATCCAAAGCAAACCCAAGCCACCCACCAGCATCAGGCCTGGTATTTGAAGCAGCCAAACCACGGCAAAAGTCATCAAAGATCGCACGCCAATCGCGCCGACAGTGCCCCAAAGGATGGCTTTTCTTTGTAAATTGGGTGGGAGTTTTCTGGCCGCTAGGGCGATGACAATGGCGTTATCGCCAGCCAAAACTAAGTCGATAAGAATGATGGCGAGCAAAGCCGACCACCAGGGGACTGAAAAGAGTTCCATAGCAAAACCTCAATAAATCGATCAATGCTCTTTGATTGACAAAGAGCCACGGATCGAAGGTCTTGCTTAGCTTGTAATGAATCAGTTATATGCCCAACCAGCCGGAAGCGTTAGCTTCGTATTGACGACTGGTTGATCGATACGTGTGGCCAAAGCCAAATTCTGAACACGTAACGATTGAGCTACTCCCCAACGATGCCATGAGTTTAGGGGTAAAAATGCTTTACCGAAATGCCCCTAATTTAATTGGGGGTAATGGGTCAGGATAATAGCCTCATGAATCCACACCTTTCAGCGATCCACTTGCAGGGTATTGCCCCCCTGCCCCACCTTGGCATCATTCGCGCTGCGGGCGCAGACGCCGCCAGCTTCTTGCACAACCAACTCACCAACGACGTGCTGTTGATGAAAAACGGTCAGTGCCGCTTAGCCGCCTTTTGCAATGCCAAGGGCCGCATGCAAGCGAGCTTTGTGGTGTTCAAACGTTCAGCCGAAGAAGTGCTGCTGATTTGTCGCAAAGACCTGATGGCAATAACCATCAAGCGCTTGTCCATGTTTGTGATGCGCGCCAAAGCTAAATTGAGTGATGCCACCGATGAGTTTCATCTGTTGGGCTTGGCGGGCGATGTTGTTCACGCAGCGGGCGATGCGGCTGTGCTGAACCTCTACCCCGCTTTGGGCCAACCTCGCGCCTTATGGGTTGCGTCAAAAGATGTAGCTCACCCCCAAGGCCTAACACTCAGCGCCGATTTATGGCAAGTGGGCGAAGTGATGAGCGGCATTGCGTGGGTCGAGTTGGCCACCTTCGAGGCCTTTGTGCCCCAAATGCTCAACTACGAATCGGTGGAAGGTGTGGACTTCAAAAAAGGCTGCTACCCCGGGCAAGAGATCGTGGCCCGCAGTCAGTTCCGTGGCACCTTGAAGCGTCGCGCGTTCATTGTTGAAGGCACAGTCGCGATGACAGCGGGTCAAGAGGTGTTTTCGAGCTTAGATGCCACACAGCCTTGCGGCCTCGTGGCGCAGGCGGCCAATGTGGGTGATTGCCATGTGGCGGTGGTGGAGTTGCAAATTAACGCCACAGAAAACAGCAGTTTGCATTTAGGTACAGCAGCTGGTCCAGTCCTGAACCTGTTGCCGTTACCCTACGCGCTACGTAACGATATTTAGCGACTTCAGCATCAGCCGCATTTTCACATGCGCTATACCCACCTCATCAAACGGTTCACCCACTGCCACAAACCCATGTGCAACATAAAACTGCTCGGCCGTTCGTTGCGCACTGAGGTGCACTTCTCGGTGACCACGATGGCGGGCTTGTAGCAGCAAGGCTTGCAGCAAACGCGCACCGTAGCCGCGTCCTCGCGCCTCTTTCAACACGGCCATGCGCCCCACTTTAGCTACATTCGTTGAGGGCTGCAACAAGCGGGCATTTCCCAGTGGCTGTCCGTGTGTATCAAACAGCACAGCATGTAAGGCGGTGGCGTCATCGGCGTCCCACTCGTCTTCGGGGGCAATGCCTTGTTCTTCTACAAACACGGCGGTGCGCACCTTTTGCGCAGCAGGTTGCATCAAGGTCCAATGGCCTATTTCGATGAAGGTCATGGGCATCGCGTTACAAACCAAACGCATGCCGCAAAGCGCGTGCCGCATCCATCTGCGCCGTCAGCGCTTGGGGAATGACGCGTCCCATTTGGATAAAACTGTGCACCACGCCTTTGTATATCTCTAAGTCCACAGCCACACCGCTCAAGCGCAGGTGGTCGGCATAGGCCACACCGTCGTCTACCAGCGGGTCGCACTCTGCCAAGCCCAGCCAGGCAGGGGCAACATCCGACACGTCTGCCAACAAGGGTGAAAAACGCGGGTCGTGACGGTCTGCGGCGTTGGGCATGTAGTGGTTGTAAAAGTACTCAATGCTGTCTTTTTCAAGCAAGAAGCCTTTTTCAAACGTGTCGGCCGATGCCATGTGGACGGGCGAGCAGCCGGGATAGAACATTAGCTGCAGCTTGAGTTCAATACCTGCATCACGCGCGGCAATCGCCGTGGCCGCTGTCAGCGTGCCTCCTGCGCTGTCACCGCCAATGGCAACGCGCGTGGCGTCTAGCCCCAGGCTGGCAGCGTTGGCTTTCAACCATTGCAGCGCATCGAAGGCATCGTGGTGTGCCGTGGGAAAGGTGTGCGCGGGAGCAAGCCGATAGTCCAAAGACACGACCGCACAATGCGCCAAATGGGCCAAATGTTTGCACAGCGCTTCGTGGGTTTCGGGGCTGCCCACCGTAAAGCCGCCGCCATGAAAGTACAGTAACACAGGCAAGTTGGGCTTGGCGTGTTCGGCCCACAGCTTGGCGCGCAAGGTGGCTCCATCTCGGGCGGGAATGTGCAGCGTGTCGTCACGCACCATTTTTTGCGCGTTCACTTCTAGAACCCCAGCGCCCAAGGCAAAGGCTTGCTTGGCCTGCTCGGGCGTCAACAGCGCCAAGGGCGGGCGGCCTGTTTTGGCAATGGCATGCAGCACATCACGCATGGCAGGGGTTAGCAGGCTTTGCGGGTTGCGGGAGTGGCTCATGTTTTATAGTGTGCCATGGCTCAAATTATCTACCTCACTCACATCCAGATTGACTTTGGCGTGCTCGCCATGCTTGGCACGGAGTGCGACAAAGCCAACATCAAACGCCCGCTGATCGTGACCGACCCAGGTGTCAAAGCTGTTGGTATTTTGCAAAAAGCACTTGATGCGTTGCAGGGCCATCATGGCATTCAGCAGGTGGCAGTGTTTGACCAAACCCCATCCAACCCCACAGAAGCTGCCATTCGAGCCGCTGTGGATGTGTATCACGCTCAGCAATGCGACGGGCTGATCGCCTTGGGGGGCGGCTCATCCATCGACTGCGCCAAAGGCGTGGCCATTTTGGCAACTCATGAGGGTGCGCTCAAAACCTACGCCACCATTGAAGGCGGCTCGCCCAAAATCACGCCTGCCGTGTCGCCCATCATTGCCGTGCCCACCACCGCTGGCACGGGCAGCGAGGTGGCCCGTGGGGCTATTCTCATCGTGGACGATGGGCGCAAGCTGGGTTTTCACTCGTGGCATTTGATGCCCAAGGCAGCGCTGCTCGACCCCGAGCTCACCCTCGGTTTGCCCCCTGCCCTAACGGCTGCCACTGGCATGGATGCCATTGCGCACTGCATGGAAACCTTCATGGCTGCGCCTTTTAATCCGCCTGCTGACGGCATTGCAATTGA
>NZ_JBBAOV010000050.1:0-12895 GCF_040401135.1 Limnohabitans sp.
ACTTCCGCATACAACTCGCGAGTGACATCAGGCAAGACGCCAAACCAAGCGTGAAAAGCTGGGCGAGCTTGGTGAAGCAGCATGCCAAGGCCATTGAGGGTTGGATTGCCACGCAAGCGGGCCGCTTTAAGTAAGGGTGTTTCTAGTGGGATGTAAACCGCATCGCAAACGAGCGCTTCAACAGGTAAATTGTTCAAGCTCAAATCTAGGGCGGGCTCCCCGTGCATGCCTTGGTTGGTTGTGTTCACAAGCAAGGCGGCGCCTGTTAGAGCATCCTCGCGAGCCTCCCATTTCACACTGGTAACAGCAGGGCCAAACGCTTGGGCAAGTTCTTCAGCTTTGCTGTGTGTGCGGTTGACGATTCGAATGTCGGTAGCGCCTGCGTCTAGCAGGCTGACCACCACGCCCCGAGCCGCCCCGCCCGCACCCAGCACAGCAATGGGGCCAGTATTGGCATGCCATGCGGGTTGAGATTCCAGCAGGCTTTGGATAAAGCCAAACCCATCGTTGTTATAGCCATGCAGAGCTCCGTCGGGTTGCACCACGATGGTGTTGATCGCCCCCATACGCTTCGCAAGCGGGTCAACCCAATCTACATACGCCATGGCATTGATTTTGTGAGGAATGGTGATGTTGCACCCTGCAAGCCCCAGAGCTTGCAGTCCACGGATGGCAGCTTCTAGGTTGATTGGGTTGACTGGAAATAGCCCGTAAGCACCTTCTAAATGGTGTTCACGTATCCAATGGTTGTGGATGAGTGGGGATCGTGAATGGGCCACAGGCCAGCCCATGACCCCGGCGATAGTGAATGATTTTTTCATGAATTTACTAAAGAGTATTCACATGTTAGCAATTGTGATGACGCGCTTGGGTTGATCCAAGTAAGCGCCATTCCATTAGGAAGCACATTCAGAAAATACGCTAAGTGGTTGCATTGAATGAACTTTTTTTTACAAATAAACAACAAATTCTTTCGTTCGTGTAGATTTTGGGGGTTTGTTTGATAAAATTTGAATAAGGAGTTCATATGTCTAATCAATCTGATTCGCTCGAAAGTGTTGTCATCGGTGACGGCGTTGTCGTCAAAGGTACCTTCACAGTTCCATCAAAAGCCATCATCAATGGTGTTATCGAGGGTGATTTAACAGCAGAAGAGGTCTTGATCGGCCCAACTGGCAAGATCACTGGGCGAGTTTCTGCCAAAGTGATTGACGTGCGTGGACAGTTGCACAACACCATCATTTCTGAGAAGAGCCTGATTGTTCGCTCTACCGGCAAAATTGCAGGCAAAGTTCAGTACTCGGAAATCGAGATTGAAAAGGGCGGCGAGATTGAAGGTACCTTGAGTCAAGATGCCAACGGTCCAGTAATGCAAGTGGGCGGCGCCAAAGCCGTTTAACTCTCAGCATTTTTTACCATGATGCTTCGACTTGCCACTGCTGCGCGTTTGCTTCCCGGATTTATTGTCCGTGGATGGACGCGCCAGTACGAGGATGCACGAATCATTCTCGAGCAAAACGGCGATCTTCATTACCTCAACATCAGCGCCAAAATGCAGCGAATTTTGGTGCGCGGCGGCATTTTGGCGACGGGCGTCATGCTCATCTCTATCTTCGTTCTGCTGATTACCAGTGTGAATCTGATGATCAGTCGCACCAAGCTTGAGCGCTCCCATGAAGAAGTCTATCGCGCCTTACTTAGCAGCGCTTCTGACTCTGAAAACGCCGAACAACTCACCATGAATGATGAGCAAATGGTCGCCTTGGCGCAGACTATTCGCGATCGAGATATGAGTATTCGCCGTTTCGTGGATACATCCATGGTCGCGGTGTCGCAAGAAAACGTGACGATGAAGTCGCAACTTGAGTCATCTGGTTTGACTGAAAAGATTGTGAAGATCATTCAGCAAAATGCAGCCAATGGCGGCTTCAACTTAGAGGATGACCTCAAAAGCAATCCTTTGCTGCGCGGCAAAGTTGCCGACGAGTTGTCCACCAACCGTGGGTTGCGTGAAGTGCTTTACGCCTTGCCCAGTGTGATGCCAGTTCCCAATTACAGCGTGACGTCTGATTTTGGTGTGCGCCGACATCCTTTGACAGGTCAAACTCATTTCCATACGGGCTTAGATTTGTTAAGTCAGACTGGTGATGAAAAAGTTCATCCAGTCAAGCCAGGCGTGGTCGTTTTGGCCCAGTTTCATACACAGTATGGCAACACGGTCGTAGTTCGGCACACCAATGGAGTTGAATCGCTTTATGCCCATATGGCTAACATTGAAGTGAAATTAGGTGATAAGGTCACCCATGAGTCTGTGTTGGGCAATATTGGCAGCACAGGTTCCTCGTCAACAGGTAAGCACTTGCACCTGGAAATTTTGATTGGTGGTTATCCAGTCAACCCGCAAAAAGTTATACGGACGGCACAATATGTTCAACAAATCCAAAACCAACAACGTTAATCCAACTCAAGCGGGTGAACAGGCCCCTGACGCAGAAGACTTGAACAATGACGTCGAGAACGAAGACGAGTTGAACGAGGCTGTGACGCAGCCCGCAACCAATGCCATTTCCCAACCAACCCAGCGAACCAGCATGATGGACATGATCACAACTGCCGCCACAAAGCCTTCAATTCTGAGTGAAGGTTTCTCCTTTCGCGGTGAAATTGCTGCCAAAGGCGCGATCCACGTCGAGGGTGCTCTGAACGGCCAAATTCAAGTGGATGAGCTGACCATTGGTGCACGAGGTCAAGTTGAAGGTGTGGTGACTTGCAGCAGCTTGCACATCAAAGGCAAATTCTCAGGCACGGCAACATGCAATGAACTGATCGTCACATCCTCTGCGTCAGTGGATGGCCACGTGGTCTATCAAACCTTGTCTGTTCAAAAGGGCGCCTCGATCAAGGGCGAACTATTGTTGATTAAGTAATTTAACCAAGCCCAAACTGGTCACCGTTTGTCCATGAGCCAAGAAGATATCTACATCAACGGTGGTTTGCTTCGCTTGCGGCGTGAGGCCAGTGGTTGGGCTATCAACGACATGGCGATACGTGCTTGTTTGTCAGTCAAGCAAGTTCGGCAGTTAGAAGATGGTGGCATGAGCTCCTTCTACAGTCAACCTGTCAAAGTCACCGCAGCAAAGAAGGTCGGCGCGATATTAGGTTTATCTCCCGAAGAAGTTCTTGCCAAGGACGCAGAGCCTTCTCAAGAGCCTGAAGCGATTGAGACAGAACTTTTCCAGCATGCAGAAGACAAGGATTCAATTGTTACCAATGCAGCCTTGGCGCCTGTGACACTTCCAGAAGCGGTTGAAGCTCAAGTCGAAGCACCTGTTCATGTGGCTAAGAAATTAGCTACAGCACCCGTAGTCGAAGAGCCAAAATCTAAATCGTCTCTATGGCTGATCGTTGTTTTGTTTGCCGCTGCTTTAGCGGTGGCTGCTTATATGCAGCCGCACGAAGAACCAGCGTCTGAGCCAGCGCCACCGCTGCAAGTAGTGCCATCCGAAGAGCCTGCCAATGCTGCAAGCGCCGCAGATGTGTCTGCCTCTACACCAGCTGAAGGGGCATCCATGGCAACTCTTGGAGCAAGCTCACCTCGCATGGATGCAGTTGTCGCGGCCCCGATCACGGCTCGTTCGGCTAGCCCATTGACAGCCACTTCTGCCCCAGCAGCCGCTGCCAGTAAAGCCCCTTAATATTTTTTGCCCGTTTAAAAGCCGCTTGTAAGCGGCTTTTTTTAGTTCTTCGAACCTAGTGCAAGTGCTTCTTCACGGCTTGTCATAAGTTCTTGAGCGTGAGGTTGTTCCAAGGGCCACCCCCCCATGTGCGATTGACACAAGTCATGCATGCCTTGCACCCATGTGTCGCTGTCGTTCAAACAGGGGATGTAATGAAACGTTTCGCCACCCGCGTGTAAATAAGTTTCTTGAGCTTCTTGAGAAATCTCTTCCAAGGTTTCAAGGCAGTCGCTGGTGAAGCCAGGGCAAATTAAGTCGACGCGCTTCACACCTTGTTCAGCCAAGGCGATGAGCGTTGGCTCTGTGTAGGGCTCCAGCCACTTGGCTTTGCCAAAGCGAGATTGGAAGGTAACCATGTATTGCGCTTTGCTGAGTCCCAATGCTTCACCCAATAAACGTGCGGTTTTGTAGCACTCGCAGTGGTAGGGATCGCCTAAGTGCAGGGTGCGTTCTGGCACGCCGTGAAAGCTCATCACCAAACGTTCAGGCTGACCGTGCGCAGCCCAGTGGGCGCGCACGCGTTCAGCCAATGCCGCAATGTAAGCCGGATGATCGTGGTAGTGGTTGATGAAACGGAACTCAGGCAACAAGCGACTTTGCAGACCCCAGTGGTAAACCGCATCAAACACGCTGGCGGTCGTTGTGCCTGAGTATTGGGGATAGGCGGGCAGTATCAAGATGCGCGTGTGGCCTTCGGCCTTGAGGGTATCCAGTTGGCTGGCGATGGATGGGTTGCCGTAGCTCATGGCGTAGCGTACGGTCACTGCCTGGCGGTGGTTATTGAAAACCTTTTGTAAGGCTTGTGCTTGCTTGTCAGTCCAAATCTTCAGTGGGGACCCTTCAGCTGTCCAAATGGTGGCGTATTTGGCCGCTGATTTAGCAGGCCGCACACGCAAGATGATGCCGTGAAGAATAGCCAACCACAACAGACGTGGAATTTCCACCACGCGGTGGTCACCCAAAAATTCGGCAAGGTAGCGGCGAACAGCAGACGCTGTGGGCGCATCGGGCGTACCTAAGTTGCACAACAACACGGCAGTGCGTGGGGCTTGTCCGTGCGTGAAGGGAGGCTCGGGGGTAAAGGCGGGTTTAAACATGATGATGTATTCTCCCCCAGCATGCTGAATATTTCAAAAATCCAAGCCATTTCCTTAGACCTAGATGACACTTTGTGGCCTGTTTGGCCCACCATTTCCCGTGCGGAGGTGGTTTTGCAAGATTGGCTGGCGTTACACGCGCCTCAAACAGCGGAGTTGTGTGCGGATCCGGAGATGAAAAAACGCATCCGAGCCGAGGTGAGTCAGCGCCATGCTGATAAAACACATGACTTGAGTTTTTTGCGGCGCGAGTCCATCCGGGAAAGTTTGATACGTGCTGGTGATGCCCCCCAATTGGCCGATGCTGCATTTGAGGTGTTCTTTGCCGAGCGTCAAAACGTCACTTTGTATGGCGGGGTGGAGCAAGCGCTTGCGCGTTTATCCAAACGCTACCCGCTGGTTGGTTTATCTAACGGTAATGCAGATGTGTTTCGCACCGCGGCTGGACCTTTCTTCAAAGCGTCGCTCAGTGCGCAATCGTTTGGCGTGGCCAAGCCAGATATGCGCATTTTTCATGCAGCCGCAGCGCTGCTGAATGTGCCTGCTGAATCGGTGTTGCATCTTGGTGATGACGCCCACGCCGATGTGATGGGCGCCATCAATGCCGGCATGCAAACGGCCTGGGTCAATACCCAGGGCCATGACTGGCCGCATGACTCAGCGCAGCCCTTAACGGTGGGTCACTTGGCTGATTTGTGTGACCACTTGCTGGCCTGAGCGCACAGCCCCTTCTAGCGTGGACGGGTAGGGGCCACAGATGAAGTCGCCACAGGCCCAAAGGCCTTGGGCTACAAAAGGTTCTGGCCTATCGAGCATAGGGATGCAGGCGAGTGTGGCGCGTTTTTCGACCACGGTTTGCACAACCTCAACGTTTACCAGTCCCAGTTGCTTGCAGGCTTGTTCGTGCACTAGTTCGGTCACGTCATCGCGCTCAGTTGTGCAAGCGCTGACCACCGCAGCTAACAAACCGTGCTGTTCAGACAGAGCGCCTTTGTCAAAAACAAATTGCGCAGGCGCTTGTGCATGGCTGTGTAAGGCCATCATGGGCCGAGCTAGTCCATTGAAGCCTACGTCTTTGCAATGCAAATACACGGTGGCTATAGCCTTGTGCGTTAGCTCTGCGCATGATAGGGCCCACTTTGGCGCGATGTCGGCGGCGAGGCGCGCTGCCTCCCAAGGCGGGCAAGCAAGCAGCACGGCGCTATCCGCTGACGCTGCGTGTTGCAGAGCCGACACTTGGGTGGCAGAGACTCTCGTTCCCAGATGAATGTCTGCCCCACGCGTTCTGAGCCATTCCACACAAACATTTGGCAGCAGTTCACCCAAATCCACTCGCGGCACCAGCAGGTCAGAACTACCCAAACCACCCAGCAAGGCATCGTGCAGCACGCGCAAAAACACCTTGGCACTGGCGTGATTCAAAGGGGTGTTGAGGGCAGACAAACACAGCGGCTCAATGAGTTGCGTCATCACCCGAGGACTTAGCCTGGATGCGTTGCACAGTTGCTCGACAGTCCACGTAAGGTCGCACTCAAACCGAGCGCGATGCCACCCCCAAGCGGCTTGCATGAGGCTGGCTTTGTCTTTTAAATTCCAACCTTGCGCACGGCTTAAGCCAGCGAGCATATTGAGCGGCAGTGGCCAATTGGGAAGGCTGAGGCCTTGACCATCGGCAAAGCGCAAATCAAGTGGAATGCGTTTCAGCAGTTCGTCAGGTTTTAAGCCGACGGTGCGCATGAGGGCCAATGTGTTGCTATAGGCGCCAATCAGCACATGCTGACCATTGTCCAAAGGCTTGCCTGCAAAGCTTTGCTGCAGGCTACGGGCGCGACCACCGGCGATGTTGGACGCTTCAAACAACTGCACATGCCAGCCTGCTTGCGTAGCGGCCACGGCAGCGGCCAAACCTGCCCAACCCGCACCCACGATGGTCAGTTGCTTCATGCGATTGTTGAAAGTTTAAAAGCGGCCCAGCGCTTGCATCTTCCAAGCGAGCCAGAGTTTATGCAGAGGTGTGAGGGTTACACGTTGGGTGAGCACTGGAAACTTCTTGGCCTCAATTTCGCGCAACAAGGTGCGGTAAATGCTGGCCATCATCAAGCCTGGCTTTTGGTGTTTCCAGTCGTCGGCAGGCAGCAGCGCTAAAGCTTCGTTATACAAAGCATGTGCACGCGCGGCTTGAAACTGCATGAGAGCTTGAAAACGCGCTGAGTCCAAGCGGTTCAGAACTTCGTGCGCCTTCACATCGAACTGCTGCAGTTCATTGACGGGCAAGTAAATGCGGCCACGCAGGGCGTCCTCACCCACGTCACGGATGATGTTGGTTAGCTGAAACGCTTGTCCCAGTTTGTGCGCATAGGCTGTGGTGTCTGCATCGGTTTGGCCAAAAATTTTGGCTGATACTTCACCCACCACGCCTGCCACCAAATGGCAGTAGCGCGTGAGGTTGGGATAGTCGAGGTAGCGGGTTTGCGTCAGGTCCATTTCGCAACCCTCAATCACCGATTGCAAAGAGGCTTCCTCAATGCCGAACTCAGCCACCAGCGGCATCAGTGCTTGGGTGACGGGGTGGTTGGGCTTACCCGCAAATGCTTGGTGCACTTCGTTGTGCCACCACGCTAGTTTGCTAGCGGCCACGCCAGGGTCGGTGACCTCGTCCACCACATCGTCCACCTCGCGGCAAAAGGCGTAAAACGCCGTGATGGCAGCGCGGCGCTGGGGTGGCAAAAAAAGGAAGGCGTAATAAAAGCTGCTGCCTGAAGCAGAGGCTTTTTGCTGAACATAGTCTTGAGGTGTCATGTGTGCCTGATTATCGGGCACACAAGGTTTGCTGACCTCAAAGGCTTTGATGACATGAAGTCACTCACATGACTAGGCAGCGCCAAGCGATACGCGCGAAGTCAGTCTTTTTAAGTTTGGGGCGTTCCAGCTGCCTGTGGTCAGCGGTGTTAGCGCGCGCATCAAGTTTGTCCAAGATGCGCAAGCCGCCTTGCACCATTGCTCGCAGTTCCCAGCCTGCGCGGCCTTTGACGCGACGCGCCAGTGGGGCGCCTTGCATCATCAACTCGCGTGCAAACCGCAGCTCTTGTTTTAGGGTGTGACCCTGGGGCAAATAGTCGCGGCCGCGTTGCAGGTCTTCGGCGCGGTCTTGCCAAAAATTGATGAGTTGCAAGGCGGTGCAAATAGCGTCGCTTTGTGTAAGTGACGCGTTGTCGTTCACGCCGTACAAATGCAACATCAAGCGGCCCACAGGGTTGGCGGAGCGGCGGCAGTAGTCCAGCAGCTCGGCACGGTGGCGATAGCCTTGGCCCACGCTGGTGTAAACCACGTCTTGTTCAAAGGCGTCCAGCAAATCAAACAGGGGTTGAGCGGGTAAGTGGTGTTGCGCTACCGCGTGTTGCAAAGCTGCAAAAATTTTGGGCCACTGCGTGCTCATTGAGTCGCTATGTTTGAGGCAACTTTCTAGGTCTGCGCGGTATTCGCCTAAAGCATCCAAGCGAT
Source organism: Limnohabitans sp. (assembly GCF_040401135.1). Lineage (GTDB taxonomy): Bacteria > Pseudomonadota > Gammaproteobacteria > Burkholderiales > Burkholderiaceae_C > Limnohabitans. The sequence continues at coordinate 8,336 of NZ_JBBAOV010000050.1, forward strand.
GGTGTGCAGGGTCGTTGCCTTCGTCTGCCAAGTCATCGGCCGTTCTTGCAAAGTGGTACAGCGCTGCCACCGCGGGGCGCAGTCTAGCGGGGCATAGCCAAGATGCGACAGGGAAGTTTTCGTAGTGGTCGATGCTTGACATATGGGGGTGAATTGTCGCTCTCCCTTTTGAACGCAAAGTGAATTGAGATCAGCTACATTAATAACCAATCAGTCATTAATAAAGTCAATACTTTATGTTGTATCAAAAATTGCTTTCTCACCGTTTATCAATTGTGGTTTTATTAACCCTTGCCTTGGCCGCTTGCGGCAAGGGGCCGGCACCTCTTGAGCCAGTGCGTGCGGTCAAAGTCATGACGGTGGGCGAGTCCAGTGCCACGACCGACCTAGAGTTTTCAGGCGAGGTGCGCGCTCGCATCGAGTCCAATTTGGGTTTTAGAGTGGCTGGCAAACTGCTGAGCCGGCCAGCTGAAGTTGGCCAACGCGTCAAGGCCGGTCAGCTTTTGGCGCACATTGACCCGCAGGATTACCGCGCGACCGCCGATGCCGCCGAGGCGCAATTGGTGGCCGCTCAAACCAACCGCGATGTGGCGGGCGCAGACTTCAAGCGCTACCAAGATTTACATGCACAAGGCTTCATCAGCCTGGCCGAGTTGCAGCGCCGGGAGTCGGTCTACATATCGGCTCAAGCGCAATGGAAGCAAGCCCAAGCACAAAGCTCGGTGCAGGGAAACCAGTCGGGCTACACCCGTTTGCTAGCAGATGGTGCGGGCATCGTCACCTCGGTGGATGCCAGTGCAGGCCAAGTGGTGGCTGCTGGCCAACCCGTGGTGCGCTTGGCTTTGGACGGGCCGCGTGATGTGGTGTTTTCGGTGCCAGAAGACAAGCTGGGTTTGTTAAAAACAGGCGATAAAGTGAAGATCCGCCAATGGGTGGACGGCAAAGTACTAGAAGCCGTCGTGCGCGATGTTTCGGCCAGCGCAGACGCTGTGACGCGCACGTTTGTAGCCAAAGCTGCACTGCCCAATGATGCCGCGCCTGTGTTGGGCTCCACCGTCAGCGTGAGCTTGGGCATTGCCAAAGAGGCGGCCAAAACCATCAAGCTGCCCACCAGCGCTTTGCGCTTAGAAGCAGGCGCCACTTCGGTCTGGGTGTTTGACCCAAACACCATGACCGTCAAAGCGAAGGCCATACAGGTGAATACCGCTGAGGGCAACGAAGCTGTGGTGTCGTCAGGCCTACAAATCGGTGACCAAGTGGTGCTGTCGGGCGTGCATGTGTTGACCGCTGGTCAAAAAGTGTCGGTGTTCGGCGCAACGAAGTAAATTGAACATGGGCGATAAATTCAACCTTTCTAAATGGGCGCTGGACCATCCAGCACTCACTCGCTACTTGATGGTGGTGCTCATGGTGTTGGGCGTGGCGGCCTACTTTCAACTGGGCCAAGACGAAGACCCGCCTTTCACCTTCAGGGCCATGGTGGTGCGCACCTATTGGCCTGGTGCCACGGCACAGCAAGTGGCTGAGCAAGTCACTGATAAGCTGGAGCGCACTTTGCAAGAAGTGCCCTATGCCGACAAGATTCGCAGCTATTCCAAGCCTGGCGAATCACAAATCATTTTCCAAATCAAAGACTCTTCTAAGCCATCCGATGTGCCCAATGTTTGGTACTCGGTGCGCAAGAAGATTGGCGACATCCGATACACCTTGCCGCCTGGTGTGCAGGGGCCGTTTTTTAACGATGACTTTGGCGATGTGTATGGCGTGATCTACGCGCTTGATGCACCAGGCTTCACGCCTGCCGAAGTGAAGAAGTTTGCCGACAACGTGCGCCAACAACTGCTGCGCGTGCCCTATGTGGCCAAGGTCGAGCAGTTTGGGGTGCAAGATGAAAAAATCTTCATCGAAATTCCACAAAAGCGTTTGGCGCAACTGGGCTTGGACGTAGGCGCTGTGTTGTCGCAACTGAGCCAAGAAAACGCCGTCGAAAACGCAGGCACAGTGCAAGCGCCGCTCGATGTGTTGCAAGTGCGCATTGGCGGTCAGTTTGAAACCGAAGCGCAGCTGCGTGCCATGCCCATTCGCGGCAGCTCTGGCCAACAAACCAAACTGGGCGACATTGCCACCATCACGCGTGGCTACGTAGACCCTTCCACAGTCAAGGTGCATCACCAAGGTAAGCCCGTTGTCGCGCTGGGTGTGTCGATGGCCAAAGGTGGTGACATCATCGCCTTAGGCAAAGCTTTGGAGGTGGCCACCACGCGCATTGAAAAAACATTGCCTGCGGGCGTGAGTTTGCTGAAAGTACAAGACCAACCCAAGGCGGTGCAAAAGTCGGTGGGCGAATTTGTAAGCGTGCTGATTGAGGCTGTGCTGATTGTGTTGGCGGTCAGCTTTGTGGCTTTGGGTTTGCACAAAGGCGGGCGCTTTGGCTGGTATGTGGACATGCGGCCCGGCTGGGTGGTGGCCATCACCATTCCGCTGGTGTTGTCCATGACCTTTTTGGCTATGAACTATTTGGGCATTGGCTTGCACAAAATTTCGCTGGGCTCGCTCATCATTGCGTTGGGCCTGTTGGTGGATGATGCCATCATTGCGGTGGAGATGATGGTGCGCAAAATGGAAGAGGGCTACGACCGCGTGCGTGCCGCCACTTTTGCGTATGAAGTCACCGCCATGCCCATGTTGACTGGCACGCTGATCACCGCTGCAGGCTTCTTGCCGATTGGCATGGCCAAGTCAACCGTGGGTGAGTACACCTATGCCATCTTCGCCGTCACCGTGATTGCGTTGGTGCTCAGTTGGTGGGTGTCGGTGTACTTTGTGCCTTATTTGGGTACTTTGCTGCTGAAGGTCAAGCCCCAAGGTGAACAAGCTGGTGAGCATGAGTTGTTTGACGGCCCGTTCTACCGCCACTTCCGTACCGCAGTGACTTGGTGTGTGGAATACCGCTGGAAAGCCATTGGCATCACCCTGCTTATTTTTGTACTTGGCATTGTGGGCATGGGCCGTGTGCAGCAACAGTTCTTCCCAGACTCCAGCCGTCCCGAAATTTTGGTTGACTTGTGGTTTCCAGAAGGCACCGCATTCAAAGCCAACGAGGCCGTGACGCAAGCGGTCGAGCAGCGCTTGCTCAAAGAGCAAGGCGTGCAAAGCGTGAGCACTTGGATTGGCTCAGGTGTGCCGCGTTTTTACTTGCCACTCGACCAAGTGTTTCCACAAACTAACGTCTCGCAAATCATTGTGATACCCGAGAGTTTGCAGCGTCGTGAGTCTTTGCGTTTGGCCTTGCCTGCGGTGCTGGCGCAAGAGTTTCCAGAAGCGCGTGCGCGTGTAAAACTGCTGCCCAATGGCCCGCCTGTGCCATACCCTGTGCAGTTCCGCGTGGTGGGGCCAGACCCCAAAGTGTTGCGCTTGCTGGCCGACGAGGTGAAGGCGCAAATGCGCGATAGCAACAGCACCCGCGGGGTCAACGACAACTGGAACGAAGCCATCAAAGTGGTGCGCCTTGAGGTGGACCAAGCCAAAGCGCGAAGCTTGGGCGTGACCAGTCAGTCCATCGCTCAAGCTGTGCGTACCTTGTTGGTGGGCTCGAACGTGGAGCAATTCCGTGAGGACAACAAGCTCATCGACATCGTGCTGCGCCAACCCCTGCACGAGCGTGATGCCATTAGCGACTTGGCCAGTGCCTACGTGCCTACGTCGTCGGGCCGCATGATCCCGCTCACGCAAGTGGTGAAACCCGTGCTGTCTTGGGAGCCCGGTGTGATGTGGCGTGAGGGGCGTGAATACGCCATCACGGTGCAGTGCGACATCATCGAGGGCCTGCAAGGTGCCACCGTCACGCAGCAGTTGCAGCCAGACTTGAAGAAGCTCGAAGCCACATGGCAAGAGAGTGGCATGCAAAGCTACCGCATTGAAGTGGCTGGCGCGGTGGAAGAAAGCGCCAAGGGCTCCAGCTCCATTTCCGCTGGCTTGCCTGTGATGCTGTTCATCACCTTTACTTTGCTAATGCTTCAGCTGCATAGCTTCAGCCGTGCCTTGCTGGTGTTTCTCACCGGCCCGCTCGGCTTGGCGGGGGTGGCTGGCGCTTTGTTGGTGCTCGATCGTCCTTTCGGCTTCGTGGCTTTGCTGGGCGTGATTGCCTTGATGGGCATGATTCAGCGTAACTCTGTCATCTTGATTGACCAAATTGAGCAAGATCGAGCCAGTGGGGTGCCTGCTTGGGAGGCTATTGTGGAATCTGCCGTGCGCCGTTTGCGCCCCATTGTGCTGACGGCTGCGGCTGCCGTGCTGGCCATGATCCCGCTCACGCGCAGCGTGTTTTGGGGTCCCATGGCGGTTGCCATCATGGGTGGCCTCGTTGTCGCCACCGTCTTGACGCTATTGGCCTTGCCAGCTATGTATGCTGCGTGGTTTAAGGTTGAAAAGCCGTCTAAAATGTCCAGCTGACCGATTTCAAGCGGGTGGTCTTTATAGGGCCACCCGTTGTTATTTAAATACCCGCGCGGGTGGCGAAATTGGTAGACGCACCAGGTTTAGGTCCTGACGTCCGCAAGG
>NZ_JBBAOV010000051.1:0-12115 GCF_040401135.1 Limnohabitans sp.
CGGTTGTCAAGCTGGCCTGTTTTAGGCGATGGGTTCTTGTTGTTATCGAGCAATTTGCCTGTAGCTGCATCTAAGGTTTTAGCCAACACGGTGGCCTTGGCGTTGCCCGTCTTCAGGCCCAGATCTTCAAAACTAACCGCCAGCGCCAAAAACTCACCCAGAGAATCCCAGCGCAAGTGGTTTTCCTCAACCAGCTGTTGCACGTGCTTGGGTGCAGAGCCGCCTGCACCGGTTTCATACATACCGCCACCGGCCATCAAAGGCACTACCGACAACATCTTGGCCGAGGTACCCAATTCCATAATGGGGAACAAGTCAGTCAGGTAATCGCGCAAGATATTGCCAGTGGCGCTGATGGTGTCTAGGCCGCGCACCACGCGCTCCAGGGTGTAACGCATGGCACGCACTTGGCTCATGATCTGAATTTCCAGGCCGGCTGTGTTGTGCTCGTGCAGGTACATCTTGACCTTGGTGATCAACTGCGCTTCGTGCGGGCGGTACTGGTCAAGCCAGAACACCACGGGCATGCCAGAGTTGCGCGCTCGCGTGACGGCCAGTTTGACCCAGTCGCGGATCGCAGCGTCCTTGCACTGACACATGCGCCAGATGTCGCCGACTTCTACGTTTTCGCTCAACAAGACTTCACCCGTGTTGAGGTCCGTGATGTTGGCCACGCCGTCTTCAGAAATTTCAAACGTCTTGTCGTGTGAACCGTATTCTTCGGCTTGTTGCGCCATCAAGCCCACGTTGGGCACCGTGCCCATGGTCTTGGGATCGAACGCACCATGCCATTTGCAAAAGTTGATGATCTCTTGGTAAATACGCGCAAAAGTGGATTCGGGCATCACAGCCTTGACGTCTTTCAGGCGACCGTCAGCACCCCACATCTTGCCGCCGTTGCGGATCATGGCAGGCATGGACGCATCCACGATCACATCGTTGGGTGAATGAAAGTTGGTAATGCCCTTGGCCGAATCGACCATGGCCAATTCAGGACGGCCTTCATGGCAAGCGTGCAGATCACGGTTGATTTCATCTTGCTTGGACTGCGGCAGCGCGGAGATCTTGTTAAACAGATCGGCCATGCCGTTGTTCACGTTGACGCCCAAATCTTTGAACAAGGCATCGTGCTTGGCAAAAGCTTCTTTGTAAAAAATCTTCACGCAGTGACCGAACACGATTGGGTGCGACACCTTCATCATGGTGGCCTTGACGTGCAGAGAGAACATCACACCGGTTTGGTGTGCGTCTTCAATCTCTTTTTCATAGAACTCGAGCAAGGCTTTCTTGCTCATGAACATGCTGTCGACGACTTCACGGTCGAGCAAGGCGACTTTGGGTTTCAAAATAATGGTCTTGCCGCTCTTGGTGATCAACTCCATCTTCACCTCACGGGGACGGTCCATCGTCATGGACTTTTCGCCGTGGTAGAAATCGCCAGCGTGCATGTGCGAGACATGTGAACGCGAAGCCTGGCTCCACTCGGCCATGCTGTGTGGGTTCTTGCGAGCGAACTCTTTCACGGCGCGAGGTGCGCGGCGATCAGAGTTGCCTTCGCGCAAAACGGGGTTGACCGCAGAGCCAGTGCACTTGGCGTAACGCGCCTTGAGCGCCTTTTCTTCATCGGTTTTGGCATTTGCTGGATAGTCAGGTAGCGCATAGCCCTTGGACTGCAACTCTTGAATGGCGTCAGCCAACTGGCCCACCGAAGCACTGATGTTAGGCAGCTTGATGATGTTGGCTTCTGGCTTGAATGTCAGCTTGCCCAACTCTGCCAAGTTGTTAGTGACGCGTTGCTCAGGCGGAAGCAAATCCGAAAATTCACCCAAGATGCGCGCTGCCACAGAAATATCACTAGACACAATGTCAATGCCAGCAGGCGCGGCAAAGGTGCGAATGATGGGCAAGAACGAAGCCGTCGCCAACAAAGGGGCTTCATCAGTCAGGGTGTAAACAATTTTCGAATTTTCAGCAGCCATTGCTCGGTCTCAATCTTTATTTGGATGGGGTGAAAAAATACGGGCTTCAGCCAATATTATCCACGCCACTTTAGTCCAGCCGTCCCAGCGCTTTGCTTACGCCCCGCACTGCTGAAAAAGCCTTATTCCAAATTGGCATATATGTAGAACAAACAAATCGTTTGTTTTGGCATAAAGACCACCTACAGTCCATGCCATGCAAGATTTTGGTTTCGTATTCGCTGGCTTCTTTGTGGGCTTAGTTGTCGGTTTAACAGGCGTGGGCGGCGGTTCACTGATGACGCCAATTTTGATTTTCTTCTTTGGCGTCAAGCCTTACATGGCCGTGGGCACTGACCTGCTATTTGCCGCCTTCACCAAGGCGGGAGGCACATTCAGCTTTGCGCGTCAGCGCATCGTGCCGTGGCGTGTGGTCATTGCCTTATGCGCAGGCAGTATTCCCGCTGCGGGTGTCACGCTTTGGGTGTTGCACAACATGGGCCCGTCGGACCCCGCGGTACAAAAAGTAATGACGCTCACTCTTGGCGTGGCCTTGCTGCTCACCGCCAGTGCCATGCTGTTCAAGGTGATTCGCGGCAAGCAAGCCCCTATGGTACTCGCCGAAGAAAACCTGTTTGAAGCCACACAGCCTCGCCATTGGGCCCTGCCCGTGTTGTTTGGCGCGGCCATCGGCATCTTGGTGACACTCACATCCGTGGGCGCAGGAGCCATTGGCGTGACGGTGCTTATGATCCTGTATCCACAACTGCCTCTGTCGCGCATCGTGGCAGCCGACATTGCGTATGCCGTTCCTCTGACAATGGTGGCGGGCTTGGGCCACGCCTCGTTGGGTTCCGTCGATTGGTCCTTGTTGGGCTTGCTACTGACGGGCTCGTTGCCCGGCATCTGGCTGGGTTCACGTTTGATGCACAAAACACCTGAGCGCGTGATTCGTTCCATTCTTTCTGTGTTGCTGGCATGGGCTGGCAGCAAGTTGGTTTTTGCTTAATTTTTTCGTTTGAGTTCTTAGATGTATCAATACACCGCCTTCGATTCCGAGTTTGTCAAAGCCCGCGCTGCGCAGTACCGCGACCAACTCACCCGCAACTTGGCTGGCAAATTAGCCGACGACGATTTCCGCCCCTTGCGCTTGCAAAACGGCTGGTACATCCAGCGCTATGCACCCATGCTGCGCGTGGCTGTGCCTTACGGCGAGCTCAACAGCGCGCAGCTGCGCGTGTTGGCGCAAATCGCTCGCGACTACGACACGCCCTCGGCTGAACTGATTGAGCGCGCACAAAGCACGCAAGACAAGATTGACGGCACGTCCTCAAGCCCTATTCATGCACCCAAGCTCACCACCAACTACGGACACTTCACCACCCGCCAAAACGTGCAGTTCAATTGGATTCCGTTAGACAAAAGTGCTGACGTGATGGAGCTGTTGGCCAGCGTCAACCTGCACGGCATTCAGACCAGCGGCAACTGCATTCGCAACATCACCAGCGACGAACGTGCGGGCATTGCAGTGGACGAAGACGTCGACCCACGCCCCTACGCCGAAGTGCTGCGCCAGTGGAGCACTTTGCATCCTGAGTTCGCTTACCTACCTCGCAAATTTAAAATCGCCATCTCCGGCGCAACAGAAGACCGCGCTGCCATTGAATGGCACGACATTGGCCTGCGCTTGCTGCGCGATGACGAAGGCAATGTGGGCTTCAAAATTTTCGTGGGCGGTGGCATGGGCCGCACGCCCATCATCGGCACGGTGATTCGTGAGTTCTTGCCATGGAACCAAATCATCAACTACCTCGAAGCAGTGGTGCGCGTCTACAACGGCTGGGGCCGTCGCGACAACATCTACAAAGCGCGTATCAAAATTTTGGTCAAGGCCGAAGGCCAACGCTACTTTGACGAAGTCAATGAAGAGTTTGACCGCATCCTAGAAAACGGTGCACACCACACCATCCCTCAAGTCGAGCTTGACCGCGTGAGCGCCTGCTTTGTGCTACCGCCCGTGGATGTCGTGTCTGACGAAGCCCAAGAAGCCGCCGAACAAGCCTTGGTAGCCCAAGCCCGCGCCGACAAAGAATTCACCCGTTGGTTACAACAAAACGTGACCAGCCACCAAAACCCCGGCCTGCGCGTGGTGACCTTGTCGTTCAAGCGTTTGGGTCAAGCCCCAGGCGATGCCACCGCTGACCAATTGGCCATTGCCGCTGATTTGGCCGAAAAATACAGTGCCAGCGAAGTGCGCGTGAACCACGACCAAAACTTGGTGCTGCCTTGGGTGCGCATCGACCAACTGGCCGACTTGTACCAAGCCGCCAAAGCAGCAGGCTTTGCGCGCGCCAACGTCCACTTGTTGACCGACATGATCGCCTGCCCCGGCGGCGACTACTGTGCTTTGGCCAACGCCCGTTCGCTGCCCATCGCAGCAGCCATCACTGAGCGCTACCAAGACCTCGACGAGTTGTTTGACTTGGGTGAGATTGACTTGCACATCAGCGGATGCATCAACTCATGCGGCCACCACCACAGCGGCCACATCGGCATTTTGGGCGTAGATAAAGACGGCCAAGAGTGGTACCAAGTCACCCTTGGCGGCTCGGACGGCTCATTCTTAAGCGGCCCCTCCAAAGCAGGCAAAGTGGTGGGCCCCTCATTTGCCGCCACCGAAGTGGTGGATGTGGTGGAAGCCGTACTAGACACCTATCGCGACAAACGCGAAGGCCACGAAACCTTTGCACGCACGTTGAACCGCGTGGGCTTTGATGTGTTTAAAGCTGCAGCCAACTCCGCACGCAACGCCACCGCACGCGCTGCTTGAGACTGAACTGATACGAGAAGAACTATGAGCCTGCAAATCATTACCCAACACACAAGCAATGGCCACAATGCGCGCGCCTTGGCCAACGATGTAGACGTGCAAACCTTGGACCTTGAGGGCTTGGAGCGCATCGATTTGAACTTTCCCAAGTTCACCGACGGTCGCGCTTTTAGCCAAGCCTTTGTGCTGCGCCGACGTGGCTTTAGCGGCGATATCCGCGCACATGGCGATGTGCTGATAGACCAACTGCTGCAAATGCAACGCAGCGGGTTTTCTAGCGCGGTGCTACGCGACGACCAAGACGCGGCACACGGCGCCACCCTGCTGGGCCACTACAAAAGTTTTTATCAAGGCGATGCTCTGCATGCCACACCACACTTTGCGGACTTGGCTTAAACACGCATGAGCGCTTCCTCTTTTCTTTTGTCGGGCGGCACATCCAAAGCCACCACACTAAACGCCCACGCCAGCGACAACTTCGCCGCTAATCTGGCTGAAACTCAAGCCCTGCTGCAACGCGCCGCAACTGAGTTTTCACCGGTCACACAAGCCTCTAGCCTGGGTGCAGAAGACGTGATCATCACGCATCTCATCAACAGCCTGAAGCTGGGCATTCCTGTGTTCGTTCTCGACACCGGCGCTCTGCACACCGAAACTTTGGCTCTGCTTGAACGCACCGAAGCCACCTCACACGCACCCATCCACGTGTATCGCCCAGCACATGAATCGGTCATCCAGTTTGTACGCACGCAAGGACAAGATGCGATGTACAAAAGCATTGAGCTGCGCAAAACCTGCTGCGGCATTCGGAAGATGGAGCCACTCGCTCGCGCCCTCAAAGACCAACGCGCTTGGATCACTGGCTTGCGCCAAGAACAATCTAACGCTCGCGCCGATGTGCCGCTGCAAGACGACAGTGAAGTAGCCACCAAGAACATCAGTAAATTCAACCCCTTGGCCAAGTGGACTTGGGGCGATGTGTGGCACTACATCGCCACCCACAACGTGGACTACAACCCACTGCACGACCAGTTTTTCCCCAGCGTGGGCTGCGCGCCTTGCACGCGCGCCATCGCCATGGGTGAAGAGTTTCGCGCTGGCCGCTGGTGGTGGGAAGACGAAGCCGCAAAAGAGTGCGGTTTGCACGTGAAGAAATAAAAATAAAACTGAGAAATCTATGAACGCTATGACCCAAACCGAGTTGCACCATTTAAGCAACACCCACCTTGACGCGCTAGAGGAGGAAACCATCTTTATCTTGCGCGAAGTGGCCGCTGCTTTTGAGCGCCCCACTCTTTTGTTTTCGGGCGGCAAAGATTCGCTGGTTATGCTCAAGTGCGCAGAGAAGGCTTTTGGCAGTGGCCGCATTCCCTACCCACTGTTGATGATCGACACAGGCCACAACTTTAAGGAAGTGACAGACTTTCGCGACGCGCGCGCCAAAGAACTGGGTGCCGAGTTGATCGTGCGCAGCGTCGAAGAATCGATGAAAAAAGGCACTGTGCGCTTGGCACACCCCAGTGAGAGCCGCAACGTGCACCAATCGGTCACCTTGCTCGAAGCCATTGAAGAATTCCGGTTCGACGCCCTCATCGGCGGGGCCCGCCGCGACGAAGAAAAAGCACGTGCCAAAGAACGTATCTTTAGCCACCGCGACAGCTTCGGCCAATGGCAACCCAAGGCCCAACGGCCTGAACTATGGACCTTGTTCAACCACAAATTGCAGCCAGGCGAACACTTTCGCGTGTTCCCCATTTCTAACTGGACCGAGTTGGACGTGTGGCAATACATCGCCCGCGAAAAAATCGCACTCCCTTCTATTTACTACACGCACAAACGCGAAGTGGTGGACCGCCGCGGCCTGTTGGTGCCTGTGACTGAACTGACCCCACCGAAAGACGGCGAAGAAGTGGTGTTGCGTGACGTGCGCTTCCGCACCGTGGGCGACATCACATGCACCTGCCCAGTCGAGAGCACAGCGGCAACACCTGAACAAATCGTGATCGAAACTTTGGCCGCCGACGTGAGCGAGCGCGGCGCGACGCGCATGGACGACAAAACATCTGAGGCTTCAATGGAGAAGCGCAAAAAAGACGGGTATTTCTAATGAACGCACTTAAATTCATCACTTGCGGCTCGGTGGACGACGGCAAAAGCACGCTGATTGGCAGACTGCTGGTCGATACCAAAGCCGTGCTGCAAGACCACTTGGCGGGCGTGCAACGTTCTGACCAAAATGGTCAATACACGGACCTCGCTTTGTTGACCGACGGCCTGAGCGCAGAGCGCGAACAGGGCATCACCATCGACGTGGCCTACCGCTACTTCAACACCGAATCCCGCAAGTTCATCATTGGTGATGCACCCGGCCACGAGCAATACACCCGCAACATGGTGACTGCCGCTTCCAGCGCTGACGCTGCTGTGGTGTTGGTCGACGCTATCAAGCTGGATTGGAAAAACCCAGCGCTCGAACTGCTGCCGCAAACCCGCCGTCATTCGCTGTTGGTCAACCTGCTTCGCGTGCCTTCTGTTGTGTTTGCTATCAACAAACTTGACGCGGTGGAAAACCCAACGCTCGCCTACCAAAACATCGGCGCGGCCTTGCGTAAATTTGCACAAGAAGCAGGCATCAGCATCACGGCCATGGTGCCCGTGTCCGCCCTCAAAGGCTGGAACGTGGTGACCACCGAAAACAATGAGCAACCCGACTGGTGCGGCTACACGGGCCTAAGCCTGCTGAGCATCTTAGAAAAGTTGCCCAACACACCCGCAGAAACTGAAGTGGCCTTTAGCTTCCCCGTTCAGTGGGTGGAAAAATTTCACGACTCAGGCGTCACCACCCAAGGCCGCCGCGTGTTCTGGGGTCGTGTGGCCACGGGCGCCATCGAGCCGGGCCAAACCATCCAAGTGTTTCCTAGCGGGCAAACCGCTGTGGTGTCGCAAGTGTTGTCAGCCACACGCGAGCCACAAAACAAAGCCGCCGGCCACAGCGCCGGCATCGTATTGGACCGTGAAGTGGACGTGTCGCGTGGCGACTGGTTGCTAGCCTGCGAAGGCAGCCCAGAAGGCCAACGCCAGCTCAACACCACCATTGCATGGATGGACGACGAACCCTTGGTAGCAGGCCGTGTGTATTGGGCTTTGCACGGCCACCGCTGGGTAAAAGCCAAAGTGCAACGCGTGGTGCACCGCTTAAACGTGAACAGCTTGGCCGAGGAGGAAGCTACAGAGTTGGCCCCCAACGCCATTGGCCACGTCACTTTGGCCCTGCAAGAGCCTTTGGTGACGCTGCCTTTCACGCAGTCGCGTATCTTGGGCGCGCTAGTGCTAGTGGATACCGCCACGCACAAAACCTCGGGCGCAGTGTTGGTGAACTGAGCACCCGCCTAGTCCACCGCTCAAGCCGTTTAAAATTACTAGCTCGCAACCAGCGCATTCGGCTGGAGCCCCTCTTTCCTCATTGATTGAATAGACATGACGCACGTAGTCACCGAAGCCTGTATCCAATGTAAGTACACCGACTGTGTGGACGTTTGTCCTGTCGACTGCTTCCGCGAAGGTCCCAACTTTCTCACCATCGACCCAGACGAGTGCATCGACTGTGCGGTGTGCATTCCCGAGTGCCCAGTGAACGCAATCTACGCTGAAGAAGACGTGCCAGAAGGCCAAGAGCACATGACCAAACTCAACGCCGAACTATCGCTCATCGGCTGGCCAAGCATCACCAAACGCAAAACGCCAATGGCTGATGCGGATGCGTGGAAAGACAAAACCGGCAAACTCGCCGAACTCAAGCGCTAAGCACAACGCGCTCAGCTCCATGACGATTCACACCGACGCCGTCATTGTGGGCGCAGGCCCTGTGGGCCTGTTTCAGGCTTTTCAGCTTGGACTGCAAGACATTCGCAGCCACATCATTGATGCACTGCCACATGTCGGAGGCCAGTGCGTTGAGCTCTACGCTGACAAACCTATTTATGACATTCCCGGCATCCCGCTGTGCACGGGCCGTGAGTTGGTGGCGCAGTTGCAAGCCCAAGTCACACCTTTTGCGCCAAGCTTTCACCTTAATCAAGAGGTGACGCAAGTGGTTCGCTTAGACGATGGGTTCATTTCAGTGAACACATCGGCGGGTCAACATTTCATTTGCAAGGTGTTGGTCATCGCCGCAGGCGTGGGTGCGTTTCAAGCGCGCAAGCTGGCCGTCGAAGGTGCGACCGAACTTGAAGGCACGCATGTGCATTACCGCTTGGGCGACGCATCTCGTTTTGCGGGTCAAGATGTGGTGGTTTTGGGCGGCGAAGAGTCTGCCATTGCAGCCGCGCTGACACTGACGCTCGAAGCACAAGCCCCGTCTCAACAGCCGCGCAGCGTCACGCTGATGCACCGCCGCGATGTATTTACCGCCGAACCCTTGCTGCTGCAAGCCATGCGCGATGCCGTGGCCAGCGGCAAGCTGCAATTGCAAATTGGCCAACCCACTGCCTTGCTAAGCAATGCACAGCATCTGCACGCCTTACAAGTGGCCACGCCCGATGGACGAACCATTGAGCGCCCTGCACAACATGTGTTGGTGTTCTTGGGTCTATCGCCCAAGCTAGGCCCCATCGCCCACTGGGGCCTAGCCCTAGAGCGCAAGCAACTGGTGGTGAACACCGAAACCTTTGCCACCGATGTGCCTGGTATCTTTGCCGTGGGCGACATCAACAGCTACCCCGGCAAAAAAAAGCTGATCTTGTGTGGCTTTCACGAGGCCACCCTCGCCGCCTTTGGTGCTGCGGCCATCGTGCATCCCACACGAAAAACCCTGCTGCAGTACACGACAACGTCGACCGAACTGCACCGCCTCCTCGGGCTCGTTTAAAATTCATATCGCGTTAGCAATAACGCATCCGCTAGGGGTGTTGAAGCCGTCACCGACTTCGACTGAGAAAGTCCCTTTGAACCTGATTGAGGTAATCCTCGCGCAGGGAAGCTTGGTCTTACAACGAGGCTCTTCACTCACAAGAGTACGCACTCGTTTCAAAGTCAGCCGACCTGTCATAACGTTTAAGGAAACGTCATGGCAAACCATTCGCCATTTTTAAAAGCAACGCGCATTCATGCGGCCGTTGCACTGTGCATCGCATCGTGCGCGTCCGCTTGGGCGCAGCAAACCGCAACAGAAATCACCATCACCGACAAGCTGCCTGCACGCGTGTCGGGGTTTGGTGATGTATCGGCACAAGAGCTGCCTTTCTCCACGACCACCATCACCAGCGCCACGCTACAAGACATTGGTGCGCAACGTGTATCTGATGCTTTACGCTTAGATGCATCAGTAAGTGACAGCTATAACTCGCCCGCTTACTGGGACATCTTGAGCGTGCGCGGTTTCACCCTTGACAACCGCTACAACTACCGCCGTGAAGGCCTGCCCATCAGTGCGGAAACCATGATTCCCATGGACAACAAAGAGCGCATTGAGTTACTCAAAGGCACCAGCGGCATTCAAGCGGGTACAAGTTCGCCCGGTGGCTTGGTGAACTACGTGGTCAAGCGTGCGCCGACTAACGCAGAGCAACAGATTCGCAACATCACCCTGAGCTACGGCCAAGGCAACAACGGTTTGGTGGCAGCCGATTTAGGTGGGCGCTTTGGTGAAACGGCTGAGTTCGGCTATCGCCTGAACATTGCACACGAAGACCTCAACCCCTACATTCGCAACACCAAAGGCCAACGCAACTTGTTCGCCTTGGCCATGGATTGGCGGCTCAAGCCTGGAACCGTGGTTGATTTTGAATTTGAGCAATCACACCGCGAGCAAATTGGTATCAATGGCTACAGCTTGCTAGGTGGAATACTGCCATCCCCTGTCGACCCGCGTGTGAATTTAACGCGTCAGTCTTGGAGTCAGCCTGGCGTGTTTGATGCTATGACAGGATCTATACGCTTGCGCCAAGAACTTGATGCTGGCTGGAGTTGGACCACACAGTATGGTGCGCAACGATTGAAAACGGATGACCGGTTAGCTTTTGGCTTTGGTTGTAGCGCAGCAGGCGATTACAGCCAATATTGTGCTGATGGCAGCTTTGATCTCTATGACTTTCGCAGTGAAAACGAACGACGATTGACCGATGCATTCCAAACCCAACTCTCTGGGAAATTGAAACTGGGTAATTTGCAGCATGATTTGGTTTTGGGGTACTCACGTCAACGTCAGCTCGACCGCATGCCGCCGATGCAGTCATACAACTACAACGCAACAGCCTCAGTTTTTAATCCCTTCACAAGTACACCCAGCCCTAGCTATGTGACGCCCAATACCAATCGCAGCGAATACAGCACCGAGTTCAGCATCAAAGACCGAATGCATCTCTCAACTGCCACTTCACTATGGACAGGGCTAAGGCACGTCAACTACAGCAGAAGTAGCGAGCAAAACGAACACGCCGATCCAGTCCTCGGGTACCCAGATTTATACCCCAATGCCAAACAGTTCAAAGGCAGCATCAATGTGCCTTGGATTGCTGTATCCACTCAATTACAAGGTCTCGTAGCCTATGCTTCACATGGCCACGGAGTTGAACAATTTGTAACTCCCAACACTGCGGCCTATGGTCCTAATGCTGGCGCACAGCTAGGCATCGGAAGAAGTCGTCAAACTGAAGTCGGATTGCGCAACTTGCACGCGCAATACAAATTGGAATGGAGTGCCGCTGTTTTTCAAATATCTCGCCCGTATGCGCACGACTTGTTTGATGGCGGCAACTACAGCACACGTTACATTGATGGCACACAAACCCATCAGGGCTTGGACATTGGCGCAAACTGGCAGAAAAATCAGTGGAAACTGAGCACGCAAACACAATGGATGTATTCGAAATTGTCTGGCATGCAACTAAGTCCCGAAAGCGCGGGCTCTAAGCCATTGAACGTGCCTAAATTTGTATTACGTGGCATGGTCGAATACCGCTATGCCAGCATGCCCGGCTTGCGAACAGGTTTACGCATTTCGCATGAGGGCGAGCGAAACGTCACAGAAGATGAGCGCGTCAAACTGCCCAGTTGGACAACGTTGGATGCGTCGACGCACTATGACACCAAGATCAACAACGTGGCTTCCACATGGACACTGGCCATCGACAACATTGAAGATAAGCGTTACTGGCGCGAATCGCCGAAGCAATTTGGACACTACTACCTGTACCCAGGCGCACCCCGCACCATTCGCGCCACGGTGCAGTTCAGGCTCTAAGAATCACTAAAAAGTAAGCTATAATTTTCGACATTCCTCGATAGCTCAGTTGGTAGAGCGCCGGACTGTTAATCCGTAGGTCCCTGG
>NZ_JBBAOV010000052.1:0-9760 GCF_040401135.1 Limnohabitans sp.
AGGCGTTGAGTTGCAACTCCAACTCATGCAACACCTTGTAGCAAGGCAGCACTTGGGCAACGCTCGAATTCGGCTCGCGCCCTTCTGTGATCGCAGCAAAGAACTCACGGTCTTGCAACTCGATGCCGTTCATGGACACCGCCACCTTAGACACGTCGATTTGTTCTTCTTTACCGGTGTACAGATCGTCATATCGCGCCAGATAAGTGCCAGTGTCACCGATGTAGCGGAAGTACGTGCCTAAGGGACCGTCGTTGTTGAACGACAAGCTCAAGGTACAAATTGCGCCGTTGGCTGCTTGCAACTGGATGCTCATATCCATCGCAATACCCAGTGCGGGGTGGATAGGTCCTTGTACCGCATTGGCTTTGACGATGGGGCTGCCGGCTTGATAAGCAAACAAGTCCACGGTGTGCGCAGCGTGGTGCCAGAGCAAGTGATCGGTCCAGCTACGGGCTTGACCCAGCGCGTTCATGTTGGTGCGGCGAAAGAAGTAGGTTTGCACATCCATTTGTTGAATATTGAATTCGCCAGCTTTGATTTTGTTGTGCACCCATTGGTGGCTAGGGTTGAAGCGACGGGTGTGACCACACATCGCCACCAAGCCTTTTTCTTTGGCTACGCGCACCACTTCGTCAGCGTCTTTCCAGCTGTCGGCCAAAGGGATTTCCACTTGCACATGTTTGCCTGCTTTCAAGCAAGCCAAGCTTTGTGCGGCGTGCATTTGTGTGGGTGTGCACAAAATAACAGCATCGACTTCAGGCAAAGCCAAGCTCTCAGCCAAGTCGGTGGTGACGTGTTGGATGCCATATTTGCTGGCAGTTTCTTTGGTTTTTTCCAAATCGCGGCTGATCAAAGAGACGACTTCGACGCCGTCGATGTTGTTGATGCCGTCCAAATGTTTGATGCCAAAGGCACCTGCGCCAGCTAGGGCGACTTTGATGGTGTTGCTCATTTTTTTCTCCAGTTGAGGACAGCGCTCAAGATCTATCCTTCAAAGTTATTCAATGACGTTCTCAAGAATGGCATGACCGACAGCGGTGTTCGATGCAGGCACGTGGTAGAAGCGATGAGCCAGCTTAGGCGCTGGGCCTGTGGCTTTGCCGTCTTGAATGTCAGACATCGCACCGCGTGCGATGAGCCACATTACCAACTCAATGCCCTCGCTACCCGCTTCGCGCACATAGTCCATGTGATGCCTGTTGGCGCAAGCCAGCGGATCGTGGATCAACTGGTCCAGCCAGGCGTTGTCCCACTCGCGGTTGATCAAACCCGCACGCGCGCCTTGCAACTGGTGGCTCATACCGCCTGTGCCCCAGATGTGCACGTTGATGTCTTCGTCGTAGCTCTCAACCGCTTTGCGAATGGCTTGGCCGAGGTTGAAGCAACGCTGACCACTGGGCACGGGGTACTGCACCACGTTGACCGCAAATGGAATCACAGGGCAAGGCCAAGCGCCCTTCACGGGGTCTTGCTCGCCGCACATCAATGACAGTGGCACGGTCAGGCCGTGGTCCACGGCCATCTTATTGACGATGGTCAAGTCAAAGTCCTGCTGAATCACACTCTGTGCAATGTGCGAGGCCAGTTCGGGGTGACCTTGAACCACGGGTACCGGGCGCGGACCCCAGCCTTCATCGGCGGGAGTGAACTGCCCCGCTGTGCCAATGGCAAAGGTTGGAATCATGTCTAGGCTGAAGGCTGTGGCGTGGTCGTTGTAGACCAAGAAGATGACATCTGGCTTGTTATCTTTCATCCATTGTTTTGAAAAATCGTAGCCCGCAAAAAGCGGCTTCCAATAGTCTTCGTGTGTCTTGCTCAAGTCCAGTGCAGCGCCAATGGCTGGCACGTGAGAGGTGTAAACGGATGCGGTAATTTTTGCCATTTTCAAGCCTTGTTTGCGGCGGCGCTTTTGCCTGCAGCACCTTGGGGTTGGTGCTGCGCTTGCGCGCTGCCGTTTTCGCCGATGTAACGGTTGCCCTCAACCGATCGACCACCTTGAATCATCATGTTGCGGTATTCCGCTTCGGTCATTCCCGTCATCGAACCTGCCATTTGCTGGAAGCTCAAACCATCGGTCGCACCGATCTTGGCAAGGAAGTAAATATTGCCGCCGGTGCGCATGCACCAGTTCAAATCGCGGGCCAACACGGCCTGCTTTTGTTCTTCAGTCATGGCCCACTCGTCCAGGAAGGCACGCTCGTTGGCTTTGAAACGCGTGCGGTTGTCAGCCTTCATCAGCGACATGCAAAACTGGTTAAGCCAATAGCCTTTACGCGATTGCTCAGCATCAAAAATGATGGTGCCAGGAACGTCTGTGTAGGGTTTGTCGAGCGCCATTAAAAAGTCTCCTCAGGCCAATAAAGGCGCATGGGGTTGTCCACCAACAACTTGCGTTGCATTGCTTCGGTGGTCGCAATGTGGGGAATGAAGTCCACCAACAAACCATCATCGGGCATGTGATCTTTGAGGTTGGGATGCGGCCAATCGGTACCCCAAATCACGCGGTCGGGAAACTCATCCACGATGCGCTTGGCAAAGGGAATCACGTCTTGGTAAGCGTTTTGCTCGCCGTTCAATGCCTTGGGGCCTGCGACTGACAAACGCTCGGGGCAAGTGACCTTGCTCCACACATTGGTGTGCTCACGCATGAACTTCACAAACAGCTCAAACTCGGGGCCATCCACAGGCTTGGTGACATCGGGGCGGCCCATGTGGTCCACCACAATGTTGGTGGGCAGTGCAGTGAAGAAGTCCCACAGCTCGGGCAGGTCGACCGCTTCAAAGTAAATCACCACATGCCAGCCGTACATCTGCACGCGTTTGGCAATTTCTAGCAGCTCGTCTTTGGGCGTGAAGTCCACCAAACGCTTCACAAAGTTAAAGCGCACACCGCGCACACCGGCATCGTGCATGGCTTGCAATTCATCTTCGGTCACGCTGCGTTTGACAGTGGCCACACCACGCGCTTTGCCGCCAGAGTTGACCAAAGCATCGAGCATGGCACTGTTGTCTGCGCCGTGGCAAGTGGCTTGCACCACCACGTTGCGGGCAAAGCCCAGGTGGTCGCGCAGAGCATAGAGTTGAGCCTTCGACGCATCGCAGGGTGTGTACTTGCGCTCGGGCGCGTAAGGGAATTCGTTGCATGGGCCAAACACGTGGCAGTGAGCATCCACCGCACCTGCTGGTAATTGAAATTTGGGTTTGGCAGGGCCGCTGTACCAGTCTAGCCAGCCGGGTGTTTTTTCAAATTCCATCTTGTACCCTATCGTGCTGCATCAGTCCAAAGAGACTTGTGCTTTTTTGATGATGGCGTCAAACCGTGTTGACTCCGCTTGGATGTAGGCGTTGAACTGTTGACGGTTCAAGATAAATGGCTCGTAGGCAAATGTGACGAATTTTTCGCGCACATCGGGTTCGGCCAAGGCTTTTTCGATGTCGCGTTGAATCTTGTCGGCCAAGGCTTTGGATAACCCTTTGGGGGCTGCAATAGTGGTCCAGCCACTGACCTCAAAACCTGCAGGCCCGCCCGACTCACCCACGGTCGGCACATTGGGAAATGCGCTGACGCGCTTCGGTGCTGCCACCGCCAAATAACGCAACTTACCAGCGCGATACATGGCACCTGCAGAGGCGTTGGTTCCCAAAGCAAACGAGAGCTCGCCATTGGCCACGCCACTGTAGAGCATGCTGGTTTCTTTGTAGATCACGTGCTGCATGTCGGTGCCAGTGACCGACTCCAACAAAGCAGAGCCCAAATGCACGGGGTTGCCCACGGACCAAGAGCCGTAGTTAAGCTTGCCAGGATTGGCCTTGGCATCTGCCACCAAATCCGCCATGGTTTTGTAGGGGCTATCTGTGGCCACAGCCACAAAAAAATAGGTTTTAAACAGCGGCAACAAAGGCTCAAAATCTGTCTTCGCGTTGTAGGGCAACTTTTTAAACAAATGTGGGTACGCCGACAAGTGAACGCCATCGAGCTGAATCAGATCATGACCATCACTTGCACCACGCTTGAACGTGTCAATGGCTATAAAACCGTTGCCACCTGGCTTGTTCTCCACCACCACCGGTTTGCCCCAAGTGCGTGACAACTTGTCTGCCACCAAACGCAGCAACCCCTCAGGGCCACTACCCACAGGAAAAGGCGTGAGGATGCGCACCGGTTTGGTGGGGAAGTCTTGGGCTTGAACGGCTGTGCTTAGCAGCGCCAAAGCACCCAACGCCAAAGCTGCAATGTGTTGACGTTTAGAGGTGTGTGTCATAAAACAAGCTTTCAAAGTAATCGAAATTAATCGATGTACTTTAAGCCAGCAACAGCCAAGGACTTGCGCATGTTGTACATATCAAGACCGAACACGCCCGCCGCCAACTTGGCGCGCTTCTCGCCTTCATTGGCTTCTCGGGCTTGCGCACTTTCTAAGGTTTTAACAGCCATAGCTGCAGGCACGCACACCACGCCGTCGTCGTCAGCCACGATCACATCACCGGGCGTCACCCACATGCCTGCACACACCACAGGAATGTTGACCGAGCCAATGGTCGCCTTGATGGTGCCTTTGCTGCTAATGGCTTTGCTCCACACGGGAAAGTTCATGCGTTGCAACTCTTTCACATCGCGCACACCCGCGTCAATGATGAGCGCACGTGCGCCACGAGATTGGAATGATGTGGCCAACAAATCGCCAAAATAGCCATCTGTGCAATCGGCGGTGATGGCCGCCACCACGATGTCGCCGGGCTGAATTTGTTCAGCCACCACGTGCATCATCCAGTTATCGCCAGGGTGCAAAAGTACGGTCACCGCCGTGCCCGACACTTGCGCGCCGGCGTAGATGGGGCGCATGTAGGGCTTGAGCAAACCCACGCGGCCCATGGCCTCGTGCACGGTGGCTGAGCCCAAAGCGGCCAAGCCGTCAGCTGCTGCGCGGTCTGCGCGGTGAATGTTGCGGTACACAACGCCGAGTTCGTACATAAGAAATCTCCAAAAAACAATTAGGTTCTGACCCCGATTAACTCTGACCCCGATTAAAAATCATCGGCCTTGCAGTTTGAGCTGTGCGTCCAAGCGCGTGAACACGCGACGTGCATTGCCTTCGTACACCTGATGGCGCTCGTCAGCATTGAGGTTGAGGGTGGACTCGATGTAGCGCTTGGTGTCGTCAAAGTAGTGGCCGGTTTCGGGGTCGATGCCACGTACCGCGCCAATCATCTCAGAGGCAAATAGGATGTTCTTGACCGGAATCACTTGGGTCAACAAGTCAATGCCTGGCTGGTGATACACGCAGGTGTCGAAGTAGATGTTGTTGAGCAAATGCTCCGTGAGCAAAGGCTTTTTCAGCTCTTGCGCCAAGCCACGGAAACGGCCCCAGTGGTAAGGCACAGCACCGCCGCCATGCGGAATCAAAAACTTCAAAGTGGGAAAGTCTTTAAACAAGTCAGAGGTCAAGCACTGCATGAAGGCGGTGGTGTCCGCGTTCAAATAATGCGCGCCTGTTGTGTGAAAGCAGGCGTTGCAGCTGGTGGACACGTGGATCATGGCGGGGATGTCGTACTCCACCATCTTTTCGTAAATGGGGTACCACGCCTTGTCGCTCAAAGGGGGTGATGTCCAGTGACCTCCCGATGGATCGGGGTTGAGGTTGATGCCGACGTTGCCGTATTGCTCTACACACTTCACCAGTTCTGGAATGCTGGTGGCGGGGTCGACACCCGGCGACTGAGGCAACATGGCTGCTGGCACGAAGTTGTCGGGGAACAACTGACTCACGCGGTAGCACAGCTCGTTACAAATAGCAGCCCATGTGGATGAGACCTGGAAATCACCAATGTGATGCGCCATGAAGCTGGCACGTGGACTGAAGATGGTGATGTCCGAGCCGCGCTCTTTCATCTTGGCCAGTTGGTTGGTCTCGATGGTTTCGCGCAACTCGTCGTCGCTGATTTTTAAATCCGACACTTTAGGCATAGATGCTGGGTCTTTGATGCCCGCAATTTGTTTGTTGCGCCAATCTTCCAACGCCTTGGGCGCTGTGGTGTAGTGACCGTGGACGTCGATGATGAGAGACATAAAAAACCCTATTAAAAATCCATGCCCTGCTTACGCTTGACGTCTTGTACGCCAGCCGAAGCCAAGAACTGTAAAAACGATTGCACGGCTGCCACACGCGCAGTATCAGCCGCAGCGTCGCCCGCGACGACGGTGGGAATACCAGATGAAAACGTGGTGATAAACGCCACATCCGCAGGCAAAGTGCCCAGCACCTCAATGCCGGGCAAGGACATGAGCTCGCTCAACTGCTGAAATCCCAAAGCGGCTCGGCCACTGGCAACCAGTGCGCCCACAGGCGTGCCTGGTGGAGGCACCACGATGCGTGCTTTGACTGTGTCGGCAATGCCCCAACGCTGAAACAGTTGTTCTAGGTAGGCGCCGCTTGGGCCAGTAGAGTAGCTGAGTGTCGGACTGGCCAACACTGCCGCTTTCACCGCTGCTGCGTTGCTGAGGTCTGGATGCGCTGCACCTGCTTGCACAGCCACTGCCACGGGTGAACGCACCCAGTCGCACCGAGAGCCGCTTTGCAGATGACCCGAAGCGATCAAACGCTCAATTGCGTCAGAGGCCAACAGCACCATGTCAAACGCTTCACCCGCCTGCACCCGCTTGACCGCATCGACGCCACCCACAGATTCGATTTGCACCTGCACACCGGCTTGCACAAGGTAGATCTGCGTCAAATTGGCCAGCAAAGCCTGGGTGGCCATGGACGAGATTCCACGCAGAACAAGAGGTGAAGAAGATGTTTGCATCTCAGCAATTTTAAAGATTTAGCCCAGACACACAACGCAAACGGCGAACTAGCTGCTATAACGAATTTAAATATCAGACAATAGGTTATTCAAAATAAAGAAGCTTATGGAACTCAAGCAAATCGAATCATTTGTCCGTGTGGCTGAGTTGGGAAGCTTCACCAAAGCAGCGCAAGCTTTGAACATTCCGCAGCCTCTATTGAGCCGCCATGTGCGCCAACTAGAAGTAGAGCTGCACCAAAACTTGCTTATACGAAATGGCAGGGGCGTGACCGTGACCGAAGCTGGATTGGTCATGCTTGAGCACGGGCGGGGCATTCTGCACCAAGTGGCCGTAGCCCAAGAGGAGCTAGGCTCGGTGCGCGGCGCGTTGGCAGGGCGGGTCTCCATTGGTTTGCCGCCTAGCCTGTCTAAGCTCGTGACCGTGCCGCTGACTTTGGCATTTCGCGCTGCCTTTCCGCATGCGCAACTGTCCTTGACGGAAGGCTTTTCGGTGTTGATGATGGAAAGCTTGCGTGCGGGCCGCTTAGACATGGCCGTGCTCTACAACCCTCAGCCATCACCCGATTTAGAAATGAGGGTGTTGCACGAAGACACGCTCGTATTAATTGCTGGAAAAAAGAGCTCACCCACCTCTGGCAATACCCCCCTGAAAGCCGTCGTACAAATGGCCGATGTAGCCAAGCTTGCGCTCATTGCACCCAGCAGACCCAACGCCTTTAGGCTGCTGATCGACACCGAAATGATGCGGCTCAACTGCAAGCCCAACATCGTGCTGGAGATTGACGGTTTGAACGCCATTTTGGAGTTGGTCAAAGAGGGCCTGGGCTATGCGCTGCTGCCCGCCTACACGCTGAGCAACTTTGCCAAGCCTGAAGACTTCTCCACCCACCGCGTGGAGAAGCCCAAGCTCATGAGTCAGCTTATGCTGGTGTGGTCAGCGCGCCGCCCCATGACCGCCACACACAAAGCAAGCATGCAGCTGACCCACGATGTGGTGTCGCAAGCGCTGTTGGCTATCAGCTGACGATTACCAACTGTCGTCGCCGCCACCCGAATCACCGCTGTCCCAGTCGCCGCCAGAGCCGGCATCGAAAGAACCAAGATCGGGCTGGGCTGGCGTATTAAACGGCACATAGCCGCCGTTGTCGGCGGCGGGTGATGCACCTGCCGCTGCAGATGGTGCCGCTTGATGATCGCCCTCTAAAGCTTTAGACAAAGCGTAGCCTGCAGCCACACCCGCCAAACCACCCACCACAGCACCGCCTATGCCAG
Source organism: Limnohabitans sp. (assembly GCF_040401135.1). Classification (GTDB taxonomy): domain Bacteria; phylum Pseudomonadota; class Gammaproteobacteria; order Burkholderiales; family Burkholderiaceae_C; genus Limnohabitans. Next base: position 8,083 of record NZ_JBBAOV010000052.1, read on the forward strand.
AGCCGCGCGTGTTGGGCTGCGCGTAACCACCTTGAGGGCCGTAGCCTTGCGGCGCATAGCCACCCTGCGCGGCATTGGGCGTGAACTGAGCGCCAAAACCACGCGGAGCGGCTGGTGAGCCCATGGGCGTTGCCATGGTCGAACTCATGGACGCTCCACCCATAGGCGAAGCCGCAGGAACATATCCAGCGGCTTGGGCATTCTTAGCGGCATTGATCGTCGAGCGGCGCAGCCACAAACCAAACACCACCAAGCCTGCAATGGCCAGCCACACATACGTCAACGACGAACCACCACCCATTGCGGCAGGCTCGGGCGAAGCCTTGCTTACCGCCTGGGTACTTGGCGCGACAGAGGGGGCCGCAGAAGGCGCCATCACCACGGACGATGACGGCGCAGCCGCCAAATCATTGATCTTTGCCAACACCGTGTTGAACTTTTCAGGGCTGGTTGCAAACTTCAAAGACGGGTCAATGTCTTTTGCTTTTTGCAGTTCACTTTGGGCTTCTTTGTAGCGCTGAGATTGCGCCAAGACTTGGCCTAACTCGTAATGCGCTTTGGCGCTTTGAGGCTTGTCTTGCAGCACCTCGCGCAGCATGCTTTCGGCCTGCGTGTAGCGGCCTGCGGCCACTGCAGCTTCAATGTCTTTGGGCGTTGGCAAAGCCAGCGCCAAGGAGGAGCCCACAACGAAGGCTCCTACGACCACAGATTTCAACCATCGAGACAACATAAAAGTCCTTTCAATTTCATCTGAATAATTCAGCTTCGTCGCATTGTGCAGGAACGATATGACGACCTTCAAAACCTGCCTAATCCTAGCTTGAAGGCAGCCGTTTAAGGTGATACCCTCTCAGGAATGAATGACATCGACCCTAGCTTTTGCCCAATTTGCCAATCGCCAAACGCTTGCGCCATGGAGAAGGCCCGAGCCACTGGCTTGGCTCTCGAGCCCTGCTGGTGCGTGGATGCAGAGTTCGCACCTGAAGTGCTGGCCCTCTTACCGACAGCTGCAAGAGGCAAAGCGTGCATTTGCGCCAACTGCGCCAGTCAGTCAAAAGATGTTTTATCTGTGAACTTGTAATTTTCTAAAAAGGAGCCAAACATGCTCGTACGTCTTTTGTATGTCAGCCAACCAGTGGGCCCTGTCACGACTACTGTCACCACTTCAATTTTAGAAAAATCTAGTATCTACAACAAAAGAGAAAATATCACTGGCGTTTTATGTCAAGGCTCAGGCTTGTGGCTGCAAGTTCTAGAAGGTGAAAGACATCAAGTCAACGTTCTTTACTCTCGAATCATGGCTAGTCGAGATCACCATAATATTGAACTGCTGTCGATGGAAGAAATTACGCAGCGCCGATTTGGCCAATGGTGTATGGCGCTTGTTCATTTGTCTAAAGATGATCCGATGGTGCAGATGGCGCACCCTGAATTTGATCCCTACACGGCAACTTCTAAAGATGCAATGTCGCTCTTGGATGAGTTGATCAAAACAAGTAGCCCCATAGTCAGCCTGGAATCGTAATTTCAATTCGCTGTTCTTCGTTGGCAATTTAAATTTGGCAACACTACTTTTAGACGTAAAAAAAGCACCAAGAATTTCTTCTAAGTGCTTGATTTTTATTGGCAAAAATGGTGGGCGATGCAAGTTTCGAACTTGCGACCCCCACAGTGTGAA
>NZ_JBBAOV010000053.1:0-7999 GCF_040401135.1 Limnohabitans sp.
TATTTCAGCGAGCTCGAGCTTGCAGAAATATACGGTTCGGGTCAAAAAACCGGAAAGCAAAATCTTCAAGTTGTTTGACCCGGCCGGGCCCTGCGACAGCACTGCAAACCCGCGAGATTAACCCACCTTGCCAACGTTGTCCCGGCGTTTACTATGCACACAGATTCGATCTCCTCCGATTGAAATACTCGACGCCAGAAGCACAGGCCAAGTTCAAGCTCGGTGTGGAGACCTTGCAAGATGCACTTGCGACAAACGGGTTCCGCCCAAAGTCCACCGATTTGCTGACCACCGTCCCGGGGTCTGCTATCGATGAGTTCTGGGTCGCACCTTGGATGCTGAGCTTCGATCCGAACGTCAGCGTCAAAGGCGGGCCTTCGAAAAAACGGCTGCTTTGCTTCGGGCTTGTATGTTAAAGGTATTAAGGTTTTTAAACCTCTTGCAATGGTTTTAATTATTGTAAGCGTATCTTAATGGTTTGCAGTATGTTTTAAATGTATTGAATACTGTACAGACCTTTAAAATATTGTGCAAACCATTACAAAACGTTTGACATACCTTTATTCGTCTTGCGACAAAACACTCAGTCTTCGCGATTGTTTTGAGCTGCGACGCACACCCGAAGACAAGCTCCGCTATTGCCTCAGCCCGACGGACTCGTGCATTGCAAGACTAAATGCTGTGGGATCCCGTCGGGCTGGCGATTGCCCCATAGGTGCGAGCGATCAGAACATCATCCTCGGCATCGTCGGAGACTTCCTGCACAAGCCGTACAACAGCGTGGAGGACCCGCTGGACTTGTGGTTCCACCAGCTGATCCCCGGCAGCATTATCTTGCCGTTCACCATCGGCCACTCGGTCGGATTCGGCAAAGCGATGGCAGCCATGCTCATTGTCGATGCCGTGGTCGAGATGTCCAATGCGAATACATTTGACGTCCCGGAGTTGTCGGTGTCCGGAGATGCACACCAGAGCTTGCATTGGGATCCAAGTACGCACCGATGAGCGGCTGAGCTTGTTGGTTCGCATACCGCTCTGCCCGTCGGGCACAGAACTGAACAGTGTGACGTGCGGCAAGTGCAGCCGATTATGAATCATGGGCGTCTCGGATCTCACAATGCTGTGCAACAGGTGTGCATCTCGAGGTGTTCGGCAAAGAGTTGGCGGCATTGATGGCAATGAAAGCCATGACCGATCCGGGTGATGACATTGAGGACCAAGTCAACAAGACCTTGTCCAAGAAGATCAGGGTCGCTGATCGCAGCCGCCCGCACGTCATTCAGCTTTGGACGGCCTTTCAGCGGACCGTGCAGTGGAAGCGGTCCAAGGGCGAGAAAAAACCATTGCCAATGGTCATGGCACAGGTCATCAAAAACTACAACGTGCAGATGCCTGCGAAGCAGCGTGTCACGACCGATGAGCGTGACGCGCTGATGAATCTGATCTCCCAGACGCCGAACTTCTGTGCCATGCTGGCGAACCATTGGCAAAGCTTCCATGTCCCGAGCTCGGCAGTCCCGGTGACACTCTTGGCCGTCTCAGCTCCCTCGAGAATGGGAGGATCCGTACTCAGCAGCGGACTCGCTCTACCTAAGATGAAACCCATATGGCCTCCCTCTAAACCCCATCCAACCCTCAGAGCATCTTAGGCCACCCGGAGACCAACTCGGGCACCCAGGAAGCCAAACGTTTTGAAGTGTACCAACTAGATCACGGATGCACAGCACGTACGGATGCTCGCAAGCTCGCATCATGGCAGGCCAAGCCGTGGCTCGCGGATGCCTTCGAGCCGCCTGTCAAAAAGTCAAACGCTCCGAAGATGTACGCCGCGTTGAGCGGCAGCATGGAGAAACGGGACTCGGGGGGCCGCAAATGTCGAGCAGAGCCAGAGATCAATTTCTAAGCCGGGGTCGCTAGGCCTCCAAGTGCAGGTTCCGGCCCGACGTTTCGACAGCGGCGGACTTTGTCAAGTAAACTATGCTTCTCGGCTGTAATACATTGCTCGTTGGCTGTCAGTCTCATGTGTCACGTCGCCGGATCGACCCGCAGGCCGCCCGACCCCACCCATCCGCCGGCCGCCCCACTCGCCCAATTGATGCCCGACTCTCCTGCCCCGCCGCCGGCTTGCCCGACCCGAGCCGCCTGCCCGGCCCGCTCGGCAAGTGACTTAGTCAGGGCCGAGAGTGGCAGCCAGTAAGCATCGCTCCGCTTGCCAAGGAGCGCTGGCTCGAGCGCTGTATCGGGAAGTACATGCAGGGGCTGCAAGAGATCGCACAGACGGGCGCCCCGGTGGTCGTCAAGATGCACGGCCCCCTCGTGCGAAAGGAAGTGGATGACGAGATGGTCCGGCACAACGCATGCCTGTTTCACCATTGGCTTGGCTCCTTCAAGGTCTGCCTGCAAGCCTCAGCAGGGGTACACTCCTAGTTAAATTGCATTCTGAAACTTTATGACTCTTGGGCAGTATGTTGGTGCCACCATTTCACTTTACGCTCCGGGGTGTTGGTCGATCTTGGCAGGGTCCCGGTCCGTAGGTCTTCGCCTCCCCAAGCAACCAAGGAGCGGATGAGCATACTACGTCCCGGAACGCCTAGTTATGATTCCCGGCCGATGTTTCTATTGATTTTTGCGGCAGGCTTGATTGAGCCCATCTGCTGATGCTTGCAAGTAGGCAGTGCTCAGCACACCGGCCATGACCGAATTGACGTGCAAGTTCAGTCAGGGAACGCTCGACCGGGAGCTCTCTGAGAAGGTGAAGAGTGCGGACGAAAGTCTCACTGTCCACGATTGGCGATTCCTTTTGACCCTCCATGGCTATCGTTGTGAATCGCTGAGTTCAGCAGCCCATTAATTGCAGCCCGTTCATGTAGAGACTCCGGCAGGTTCGCTCTTACATTAAAAAATGCGTGTGGGCATACAGCTTGCGGCAGTCATGCGAGAGGGAGGGCCGGGGCCTCCCTATGCGGTCGAAGGGGGGCTAATAATGGGCAACTAACTCCAAGGCTATCAGCCGCCGGTCCAGACAGATGACTTGGAGAAGGCCCAGAACGACCAGATAGAAGCCGAGCTCAAGCTCGACCTCATGAGGCTCATGAAGGAGAGCAGGCTTTGGCAGTCGTACATGCAGAACTTACGTATGTTCAATGCAGAATCCCACCAAGACAAAATCGAGCAGCAGGAGGTGTCAAGGCAACGATCGGGTATTGACAAGTTGAAGAGGTTTCAAAGCAGGGTTGCGGCGGGAGCTGCAGCCAAGATGCAGTTCCCGCTACAACTTGTCAGTACTCCGAAAGTTTTCTTGATAAGATCATGCTCAGCGACTTCAACCGCATCGCCGGTGAGCATATCAAGTGCCGCTTCCCGAGCTGGGAGGTGAAATCGGTTCCGGACATACCTGCAACAGCCACTACCGCCGCTTTCAAATACGCGAACGATATGAAGTGCGAGGCGTCCCGGTGTCACCGTGTCTACGTGCTCAACCTCACGTTCTTCGGCAACGACGCTCTGAATCAGACGGCGCCGTACATGAGAGTGTTGAGGGACAAGCTTGCGGCTGACCCAGAGCGCTCTTGTGCGTTGCTCATCGCCAGCAATGTTGGCTCATACAAGATGACCTACGACGAATCGGCAGCAGAGACAATCAGGCGTCAGATATTTGACATGATCTCCGAGAAGGACAACCACTTCCGAGTCAAGAACGTGGCTGGGATTTTCGAGGCAGAGTCGCTGAGGTCCAAGACGCGGCGCTCAAAGCACGAGGTCGGCGTACGATGCTCGTTGGGGGAGTATATCCAAGCACTAGGGGCTTATGTTTTCTGCAGTTATCTTTGTGCCTGTCCGGGCCACCAAGGCCCAGAAAACCGAAAGGAGCAGGAACCTCAGTAGCCCCTTCCGCGCTGGGATATATGACACACACGGGCATTAAAGATCTACATGGTGCTCTCGAACTACATGGAGGACGGCGCCCTCAAATCCGTGTACCGCACGTCCAACCTCTGGATTCGCGAGTCCTTCAGTGCAATGTCCACGGCACTCCAGCGCAAAGACTATGTGGACCCGATGGCCGCATTGATGACCGACAGGGGCAACCTCTGCGACGCCAAGGATCACGATCGGCGCAGGCAGCCGCAGTCAATCGCAGAAGTGCCCAACTAGGAAACGTGTCCCAGCGTGGCCCTCCCCAGGAACTCTGCAAGTGACGATTTCACGATTGCACGAGACACCGACACATCGGTCGGTGGGCAGTCGGGGCCCAACCACAACAAAAAAACAAACTAACACTAACGCTGACCGTTATTAGTTTTCCTGTTTTTTAAACCGACCCGTATGTTTCAGCGAGATCGGGGATGCTGAAATATACGGTCGGCAAAAGGAAAAGATATATTATAATACACACATCCATGCAATATTAGTTTTCGCGTTTGCTGACCCGAACTGTATATTTCAGCGAGCTCGAGCTTGCTGACATATGCGGCGCGGGTCGAAAAACGGGAAAGGCACCCGCACGCACGGGTTCATGCACAGACACATGCACATGCAAGCTAACACTAATCCGATATGCGAAAACCCCTTTGCATACGGTTTGATGAAAGGTTTGCCTCCACGTTTTGAACGAGTGTGTTGGCACCGTCGGTGGCGCAAGGTCGCACAAGCCTAGGCGTAAGATTTGGCGTAAGTGGCACTCGGTTAGGGACAGGAAATCCGGAAGACAACAATTGAAGAGCTTGAGAGCTTCCTTTCAGTTGTCACACGTAAACTTTGTGTTAGGGTGCGTTTCTTATGTCGGCACCTCTGTGATCGACTCTGACGGCTTGGGTCGGGCCGATTGATATCGGAAGGAGCACAAGCAGCATGCGACTGGGTCGAGTTTCTATTCGCAGATGCTCATCGATTTGTGGGCGAATACGCGGGCAGCTACGTGCACGGAGTGTGCTTTGATTATCGACATGGCAGCCTACGACCATCACCTCATTGACACCGTAATGTCGAGAGCTGGACTCCAACAACCCCACAGCCCCCGGGAGGGCATTGCTTGGGATCTGGCGAGCCTCTGTAGCAATTTGCATCCCCATCAATCATAACTAAGGACAGATTCGGGGTCCAGCGAGCCGTGCGGGCCCCAAATCTGGCGAGAGTTTGAGATCGGCAGAGAATGCAACTTTGGACAGTGGTTTCCACGGAGTGTCGCATGATCCCAAGGTATTGTGACGATGATCGTCGGTGGCTCCTTCGGCAATGCTGCGGAGATGCGTAACTTGGGAGACTTCATTGCCAAACGGACGCGCATGCTGTTGACGGCAAAGTGCGAGAAGAAGGAGTACACCGTGGACGGCGCCCCCGACCTCTCGAAAGTAGTGGAAGGCAAGAAAGTCGCGGTGAAAAACAGACTCCTCTTGAGTCGATGCACACCAGGGCAACAAGTGCCAATCACTTGGTGTCTGGCACTTGCTTATCATCTGGTCTGAGTCAATCCACGAGTGTCTGTTCTTTGCCGAAGGTCTTCGTCAAGCCAACCTACGACGAGAGTGATTTCACGGTGACGAAGCCACTGGCCGACGAAACGCTGCCGATTCGCCAAGTGCTTGTCGACAAGTGGTCACGTCCCGGTGTCCAGGCTTTTCTTTGCGATGTTGGCTTAGGCCCGGGGACGTCCAGTGCGGCCCGCAGAGACCTACCGACCTGTTTTGGTTTCTCATGCGAGGTCCGGATCTGGGAGCAGACTGCCCCCGCCTATCTCTTCTAAGATTCGCACTCAGTCGGGGTGTCTCCGGGCGGTTGCATGCATGCAGCATGGGTAGAGTTCCAGTGACCGGGCTCGGGCATCCGAGGCCTTAGCCAACATCCGCCGGGCAGGCGTCCATCAAGGATCAGTTCCAAGCCGCATTGATCACACACAATTCCGTGTACAACGTGGGCCAGAAGCCTTGGAGTCCGATTGCTGCTGACGGGTTACAAGTCAAGCGACGTGCGGAGGAGCCAGCTGTCGGACAAGATGCCATCGTCCCGACCATTGGCACTGACGAGTTCACGTCCATGGACCAGATCAAGAAGGCCCACACTGCGTTGTGCGAGAAGAATCTGGGAGCGTGCAAGCTGGTAGTCGGGCACTTTTGCACAGCCATTTTGGGCAACGGTCGTCGGGGGAATCCGGGAAACCGATCAATGGGCAACAATGTTATCGCTCACAAAATATAGCGAAACATCTATGTGTTGGTGTGCAGCGCCGGCAATCAAATGTTCAGTAGCATTTCTTCGACTTCGGTATCCTGAACGATTTGTTTGCTCGATGGGGTGGGGCATGGTAGCCGCTTTTGATTGACACAAGCGCCTTGCCCCTTCAGGTCAGTCCGAAGTGCTCCAGGTGTCAAGTGAAGACGGGCAGACGTACCTAATCGCACTCGAGGATACCGTCATCAAGGCAATGGACCCATTGTCCAAAGTGTCCGGCGAGTTCCTCCACGGGCGGAAGTACGAGCAAGCCGTCACCGACGGTAGTGAAATGTTCGTGTGGAAGATGCCAGACGACGAGGTCATGGCGTGTTTCACCTGCGAGCCTCCTCTCACCAAGGCTGACCCGCTCCGATTGGCAATGCAGACCAAAACAATTGTTGCCTCATATTGACGGTCTGTGACCCGAGCCGTATCATCAACCACGGCAGACACCGGAGAACCCAATAATGCCTCATTGTTAGATGTTTGCGTCCCGACGTTCTGACCCAAACTTGAAAACTCAAAAGCTGAATAGCCAGATTTGACGCTCGAGTGTTTGTCACAAGCTCGTTGTAACGTACGGCTCCGGTTACACACTACTCGGAGCATGTGCATTCAATGAAACACTTGGGTCCGTGAAATCTTTGTTGTTGGAGGTTTTATGTTTGAGTGTTCCGATCGGGGCGTCCGAAGGTATTCCCGTCAAAAATTGCCCCTCTTCATGCGTTCCTCACATTCTTAGAGGAGGAGGGGCAGGTCGGGTACCAGATTGAGTGCCACAAGTACGAGCGGCGCCCGCAGCCCGCCGGCTCGGCCCGCAACAGCATCTTCAAAATGACCGTCACCGACACCTGCGGTTTTCGACCACGCACCGGCACCGGTGACAAGATGCAGATCTTCAACGGCTCCGATAGTCAACGCTCTGGTTTTGCTGAGGGTTTCATTGCAAGACCCCACAGCCGGTCCGAGAGTATTCGGTCAACTTTTCCGTGCCGGCACCGGCAGGGTGTACTCGTGCCCTACAGAAATCAATTGCCTGGCCCAATATCAGAGAGCAAGAGAAAGGCAGAGCGGTGGATGTCGGATAGGCTTGACGCCCACGGCACTCGAGAGCTCCCAGTACTTGAAGATCGTCTACACAAACAAATATGACAAGGATCAGAAGCTTGTTTTCCCAGGCCGCCCTGCCATCCACCTCAAGACGGACTTGAGGTTGACCAAGGACTTGATCGTCAAGCTTGTCTGATGGCTTTCCTGTGTGACGGCTGCAAGAGAGTTGTGAGCCAAGCGAATGATGAACATAGCATGATTAGTCAATTCTGGAAATTTGCTTTCCAAACTCTTGGGTGCATTGCCGTGCAGGTTTAGGGCTCTACGATCTGGGCTAAGGGGGACAAACAGATCGCTCGCATTGGGGCGGGCAGGCAGCTGATTCGCGATGCAATAGAATGAGTGCATGGCGACTAGCTCCCCCTCGAAGCTCTTTTTGCACGGCTCTGAGTTTTGCATTGATGGATCTTCTTGGGAAGACCCACGATCCCGGTGTCTCGGTGTGAAAACAAAGGAGTACCCTCAGTTTGTCGAGCTCACAGCCGCCATTACAATGATGGCGTGATAAGACAAAAACATTGCCAATTGCCACTCCGGGAGGCCTCAGTTTGCTGGTGTATCTCTACCGCACAGTCTGTGCCGAACGAAATGCCTCCGGCCTTGCTTATGTTTGTTTCTCTAAGTATGGAGCATCGACAATGTGCGAAGGAAGTCTGAATGGCGGGCCCCGCTTCAAAGT
>NZ_JBBAOV010000054.1:0-7821 GCF_040401135.1 Limnohabitans sp.
CTGTGCCACCTACACTTCACCCGTGAATACAACTAAAAACCCACAAATCGCCATCATTGGCGCAGGCCCCGCTGGTCTGATGGCCGCTGAAGTGCTTAGCGCCGCAGGTGTTTCTGTGCATGTGTATGACGCCATGCCCTCTGTCGGCCGCAAGTTTTTGCTGGCAGGTTTAGGTGGGCTCAACCTCACGCATGCCGAGCCATTTGACATCTTCACCACGCGTTACGCAGAGCGCAGCGAGGCTTGTGCAACTTGGCTCAAAACATTCGACGCCACTGCTATTTGCGAATGGGTCAAAGGCTTAGGCCTTGACACGTTTGTGGGCAGCTCACAGCGCATTTTCCCCACCGACATGAAAGCCGCACCGCTGTTGCGTGCGTGGCTGCATCGCTTGCGCCATCCAGCGCAGGGCACGCCTGTGACGTTTCACATGCGCTACCGATGGAACGGTGCTTTGCAACACGCAGACAAACAATTCACGCTCAGTTTTGACACACCACAAGGCACGCATACCGCGCACGCCGATGCCGTGCTATTGGCCTTGGGCGGCGGCAGCTGGGCCAAGCTGGGCTCGGACGGCGCGTGGCAACCGTGGCTGGGTGCCTTGGGCGTTGACGTGTCGCCACTGCGCCCCAGCAACTGCGGCTTCGACGTGCAAGGCCGCGATGGCCATGCAGGCTGGAGCAGCCATTTGTCAAGCCAGTTTGCAGGCGCACCACTCAAGTCGGTGGCTTTGTCATTCACCGACAGTGCGGGCCGCAGCTTTAGCCGTCGAGGTGAATTTGTGGTCACCGCTAAGGGCGTGGAGGGCAATTTGGTTTACGCCGCTTCAGCGTTGTTGCGCGACGAAATTGCACGCAGTGGCTCTGCCACCTTGCACCTTGACCTCAAGCCCGACTTCACGCCCGAGCGTGTGTTGGCCGAGGTGTCTCACCCGCGTGGCACGCGCTCGCTTAGCAGCCATTTAAAAAGTCGCCTCAACCTCACCCCTTTGCACTTGGGCCTGTTACATGAGGTGCTAAGCAAAGACGCCATGAACGACCCTGCGCAATTGGCAGCCGCCATCAAACATCTGCCCATTTCTCTGGCTTCTACGCGCCCGATGGACGAAGCCATCAGCAGCGCAGGCGGCGTGCGCCTAGAAGCTTTGGACGCGCACCTCATGGCCAGCACTCTGCCCGGCTTGTTTGTGGCGGGTGAAATGTTGGACTGGGAAGCCCCCACCGGCGGCTACCTGTTAAGCGGTTGCTTGGCCAGTGGCCGAGTGGCGGGTTTGGGTGCGGCAAGGCTTTTGGGCCACTGACACGCGCTGAGCCTTGTTAGTTAAGCCTCAGCTTCGCGCTCTATGATTCGGGCATTAATAAGTTTTAGATTCCCATCACCATGTTCCGCACCTTGCTGAAATCCAAGATCCACCGCGTTGTCGCCACGCAATGCGAATTGCACTACGAGGGCTCTTGCGCCATCGACGAAAACCTGCTGGACGCCGCCAATATTTGTGAAAACGAACAAGTCCACATTTGGAACATCAACAACGGTGAACGCTTCATCACCTACGCCATCAAAGGCGAACGTGGCTCGGGCATGATTTCGGTCAATGGCTCAGCGGCTCGCCGCGCCAGTGTGGGTGACTTGTTGATCATTGCGTCATTTGCACAAGTGCATGAAGACCAAGTGGCTAAGCATGAACCTCAGTTGGTGTTTGTGGATGAGCGCAACCAGCAAGTGGGCTTGCGCCACCATGTGCCCACGCAGGCGGCGCCTGGGCATGGAACGGATGAGTGCTGATTTAGCTCTACTTTGTTACAAAAGCGCACTTCGCGAGGGGGTTTTTCTCCTTGCGGTTGACTTCCTTAACTTAAAAAAATATTACTTTTGAATTAGCCTAGCTCGGCATGTACGCCCTGAGGCGTATTCACAGAATGAAATGGCTCAACTAGCATGTAAGTCTTAATTTATAAAGTGCCGCCATGTCCTCTGTGCAATTGCTGCTCGACCGGGTTCGCCTGGACGAAAAGCAAAAATTAGATGAGCTTTGCCAATGGCTTTTGCAGCATCTCCACGAGTGCATTGGTTGGAGTGTTTTGGTTGATCGCTCAAAAATGTCCAACGAAGAATTGATTCATCTCTTCATGCTGCATCACGGCATGAGTCCGATTCAATGGATCACCCACCAGCGCGAAAAACTGATGATCGCGCCCAAAACCAACAGGGTTGACCACCTTGATTTGATGCCTCTTCATGGCTGAATTCAAAATACTTATTACCAGCCAAAAAGGTGGTGTCGGCAAAAGCACGGTATCCGCCAACTTGGCGGCTTATTTGTGCAAACAAGGCCACCAAGTGGCCCTCTTAGATTTCGATTTGCACGGCTCTTCCAGCAAATGGCTAGAGGGCGCGCCGCCCATTGGTATCAACATTCACCACGAGCCCCTGCCGCTTGAAGTGGGTGGCACACGCCCAGTGAACGAGGCCAAGCAAAAGTTGCGTCGCCTTTGCTATAGCAATGACATCGTCATCTCCGACCTGACTTGGAGCGACTCGGTCACAGCCGAGCTTTTGTTTGAATACGACTTGGTCATTGTTCCAACCTCTGTGTCAGAAATTGAGCTGAATGCCACGTCTGACTTTCTGGAGCGTTTTCGTTGGGTTTTTGAGTCAACCCTTCACAGGGCCCCAAGGCTTTTGCTGTCCCCCACACGGGTGCAAAACGACCAACTATCGGACACCTCGCTGTTCAAACAGCACTTTCCATTTCGTTTGATTCTGGCCCCCGCTATTTTGGAAGGCCAATCTGCAAGGCAAATGTATAAACGAGGTTATTTGTGCGACTTGAACGATGCGTGCGGCGCTTCATTCAATGAATTTGGCGGCGCTGTGGTGGAAGCTATTGCCATGATCAGCCAAGACAAAGCCCAAGTTGCAAATGACGGCAACAGCAGAATGAAGGCGCTGTTAAAACTTGCAGCGCAATATGAGGCGTCGTTGAAATCTGTGTTTCATTGAACGCAACTTCAGCTCTTAGCCTCTAGCCTTTTGCCTGAACCACTTGCCATTGCTGCCGTCCAAGCGCACCCATCACCTCCGCCATGGATGACTTCTTGCTGTCAATGCGACGGCTTCGTATCCATTGCATGGGGCTGGTTTTGAAATGTGCGCCGAACTCACGCTGCAACTCCAAATGATCCATACCACTTTGCGTCGTCAGTTCGGCCCAGCCGATCGGCTTGTCAATATTGGCTTCAATCCATTCGCATAATTGATCGAGCCGGCAGCGATCAGTCGTGGGCTTAACAAGCTTTAAATTGTGAAAGTTATTCATGGCGTCCGTTCCTCTTGAGGGAAATCGCTAGTAGGGTTGAATATTATTTTTGATCTATTCGCACTTGTAAATACGCCCAATGGCGTATAGGCCAACCCCACCCCACCGGCTTTTGCCCATGTTTGGCGCTAACATCCTCTGCCTATGCTTCAGTACGAAACCGTCCCCGTCACCCCCTTTCAACAAAACTGCTCTATCGTTTGGTGCGATGAAACGATGCAAGCTGCCATCGTTGACCCAGGTGGCGATTTGCCCGTGTTGCAAAACGCCTGCAAAGAGCTAGGCGTGACACTAGAGCAAATTTGGCTCACACACGCCCACGTCGACCATGCAGGCGCCACCGCCGACTTGGCTGAAAAATTAAGCCTGCCCATCATCGGCCCGCATGAGGGCGATCAGTTTTGGATTGACGGCTTGCCGCAAGCCGCGGCCAACTACAACTTCCCCCCTTCACGCACCTTCACACCCACGCGTTGGCTGCACGATGGCGACACCGTCACCTTGGGTACGCACACGCTGCAAGTGCGTCATTGCCCGGGCCACACACCTGGCCATGTGGTGTTTTATTCGCCTGAAATTAAACGTGCGTTTGTGGGCGATGTGCTGTTTGCAGGCAGCATTGGCCGCACCGATTTTCCACAAGGCAACCACGACGATTTGATCAACAGCATCACGCAGCGTTTGTGGCCTATGGGCGACGACACGGTTTTCATTCCAGGCCATGGGCCTGAAAGCACCTTTGGCCGGGAGCGCAAAACCAATCCGTACGTGGGCGGAACCTAAGCAGCAATTGCTTTTATGCAGTTAGACACCCAAACCACGATCTTCATGATTTGCTTCGTGTACGTCATGTTGCACGGCGCGATTTGGCTTGCGCTGCAAGAGCATCGCAGCTACCAAGTCAAGTTATGGTGCGCCAGCGGCATGATCAGCGGTGTGGCCGTGGTGTTGCTGGCTATGCGCGGCACAGTGTCAGAGTTTGTGTTCATGGTTGTTGCTCAGCTCTTGATGTTGGTGGGTAACTGGGGGCGCATGGTGGCACTGCGCATCTATCTGCTGCCAGAGCCACAAAATCGCGTGCATGCTATCTACACGCTGATGAACACGACCTACTTTGCGATCTTTGTGTATTTGATTTACATCCAGCAAGCCGAGTGGGAAGCGCTGATGGTGTTCAATGCTTTTTATGCGGTTTTATGTTTCGATTATTTCCTTATCGGCCGCCAGGTAAGCAAGCAACAAGCCTCACTCGGTGCTAACTTGCTCATGTGGGCGGGATTGACGCTCACGATCACGCTAGGCATTCGCACGCTGGGCGTGTTTTTGTCAGGCACGATCGATGACCTGTATCAGCCCAGCTGGCATCAAGCGGTGATGGTGATCGGCCAGTTCACTTTCATCACCTTAAGCAACATTGCTTTTCTTCGCATCTTTTTAGAGATTGCAGAGCGCAAAAAAATGACGCTTGTGCAAGACCTGGCCGTATCTACCGAACGCGCCAGTGCCATGCAGCACCAAAGCGAACAACTAAAGAAAGTGCTTCGAGAGCGTGAAGAGATCATTCGACAGCTGGCACTGTTCAACAAGACCGCTGGCATGGGCGCTTTGGTTGCAAGCTTGGCGCACGAGCTCAATCAACCGCTGACTGCCATTCAGCTGAATGCTGAGCTGATTGAGTCGGCTTTCACGCAAGGCGGGGCTGAAGCTTTGGATGACGCCACCCTCAAAGAGGCGATGGGCGACTTGATGAAAGACAACCAACGTGCAGCCGGCATCATCCGAACCTTGCGCAATATGTTTGGCAGCGGTAACAAGACATTGTCAACTTTTGACATCAATGAGTTAATAGCTGATGTGTTGTTGATTTGTAAAGCACGGCTGCATCGCAACGTCATTGACTTGGTCGTCGATGCGTCACCCCAGCCGCTTTACTTTACTGGTGACAAATCGCAGCTACAACAGGTTTTTTTGAACCTGATCACCAACGCCAACGATGCATTTTTGCCCGACCAGGCGCATGCCAAGCGCATTGAAGTGCGCACACTGCTGAACAACGACAAGTTGTTGGTCAGCGTGACTGACAACGGCTCTGGCATTGCGTCTGACATTGCGGCATCCATTTTTGAGCTGCTACGCACCAACAAAGACGACGGCATGGGCGTGGGTTTGTGGCTGAGCCGCACCATTGTGGAGTCTCATCAAGGCTCGATTGATTTTGTGACCAGCCCAGGGGTCGGCACTACCTTCAAGGTCACACTGCCAGTGACGGCAGAGCAAATGGTTTTTTAAACTGCTTGTTTATCCAGCTCACTTAGCCCGTTCGAACAGCGGCATGACCTTGGGCAAATTGGCCTGAATTTCTTCAATGCGCGTGTTGCCCGAAGGGTGTGTGCTGAGCCACTGCGGTGGCGCACCTTTGTTGGCGGCGCTCATTTTTTGCCACAGCGTGACACCAGCGCGGGGGTCATAGCCCGCGCGTGCGGCGATTTCCATACCCACCAAATCGGCTTCGGTTTCGTCATCACGGCTGAACTTGAGGTTTAGCAGTTTGGCACCTTGGTTGGCCACAAGGTCGGTGATTTGCGGACTCACGCCAAAGAAAATAGATGCCACGGTGCTGCCAATCACCGCCACGCCGTTGGTGGCCGTGGCCTTGCCCATGCGCTCACGGGCGTGCTCACGCAAAGCATGGGCAATCTCGTGGCCCATGACCATCGCCACTTCGTCATCGGAAAGCTTGAGTTGCGTGAGGATGCCGCTGTAAAAAGCAATCTTGCCGCCGGGCATACAAAACGCGTTGATTTGGTTGGACCCCACGAGGTTGACTTCCCACTTCCACTCTCTGGCACGTGGGTTCCAGTCAAAGCTGTGCGGGATGATGTCTTTGGCAATGCGGCGCAAGCGGATGACTTCGGGGTGGTTGTCAGGCCCCAGCGCATTTTTGCTGGCGGCGTCTTTCATCATGTCGCCGTATTGTTTGCGGGCCGACTGCTCCACCTCGGCTGCAGGCACTAGTCCAGCAAAGACCGATGCTTCGCGGGTAACCTCCACACCCTCACGCGCCAATAGGGCGCCGCTGCCCAGGCCGCAAGCGCAGCCAACACAACCGTAAAGAAAAGCACGTTTGGTAAGCATGGAAAAGTTTCTTTGTGAAAGCCTGAAAATAGAGACATGAACGATACAACAAGTCCAGCATCCACGCCGCCCGCCGAAGTTAAAAAACTGGGCTGGTTGGCCGCATTGAAGGTTTACCTAGAGCCCGCCTCTTGGCGCATGTTGTGCCTTGGCTTTTCGGCGGGTTTGCCACTTTTGTTGGTGCTGGGCACGCTGAGTTTTCGCTTACGCGAAGCCGGCATTGACCGCAGCACCATTGGTTTTTTAAGCTGGGTGGGTTTGGCCTATGGGTTTAAGTGGGTGTGGTCGCCCCTGGTGGACCGCATGCCTTTGCCGCTGCTCACGCGCTGGCTGGGCCGACGCCGCAGTTGGCTGCTGTTGTCGCAACTCGTGGTGGTAGCGGGCTTGGTGGGCATGGCTTTGCTCGACCCACAAGTAGCGCTGGAGCCGGTGGTGTGGTGTGCCTTGGTGGTGGCGTTTGCATCAGCCACGCAAGACATTGCGCTGGACGCCTATCGCATTGAATCTGCCGATGCCCAGCACCAAGCAGCTTTGGCCGCCACCTACCAAACCGGCTACCGCTTGGCCATGATTTGGGCGGGTGCAGGTGTGTTGTGGGTGGCGGCACGCGTAGCCGGTGCGGACGAAACTGCGTATCTGCACAATGCGTGGCAAACCGCGTATTTGGTGATGGCTGCCTCCATGAGCCTAGGCGTGTTGACTGTGCTGCTGTCGCCCGAACCTGCACAGCGAGACATGCCGCCTGCACGCAATGCAGCCGAGTGGCTGCGCAGTGCATTGGTTGAGCCCTTTGCCGAATTTATCCGCCGCTACCGCTGGCAAGCAGCCATCATCTTGGGGTTGATTGCGGTGTACCGCATCAGCGATGTGGTGATGGGCATCATGGCCAACCCGTTTTACGTGGACATGGGCTACACCAAAGACGAAGTGGCCGCCGTTACCAAAGTGTTTGGCGTCATCATGACTTTGTTGGGTGCGTTCATTGGTGGCGTGTTGTCGATGCGACTGGGTGTGATGCGCATCCTCATGCTGGGTGCGGTGCTAAGCGCCATCACCAACTTGCTGTTTGCGTGGCTGGCCACTCGCGGGCATGACTTAACGGCTTTGGTGTGGGTGATATCGGCCGACAACTTGGCCAGTGGCATTGCGTCAGCGGCGTTCATTGCGTATTTGTCTAGCCTCACGAATGTGAACTACTCGGCCACGCAATACGCACTGTTTAGTTCGATGATGTTGCTTGCGCCCAAGTGGCTAGCGGGGTTTTCGGGTGTGTATGTGGATGCGCATGGGTATGAGGCTTTTTTTACCAGCACTGCAGTTTTGGGGGCGCCTGTGTTGTTGTTGGTTTGGTTGGCTTCGCGGGT
>NZ_JBBAOV010000055.1:0-7574 GCF_040401135.1 Limnohabitans sp.
AAAGCAGCGAGGCAATTACATGCCCATGCCGCCCATACCACCCATGCCGCCCATGCCACCCATATCAGGCATGCCGCCGCCGGCTTCGTCTTTTGGTGCTTCTGAAACCATGCACTCAGTCGTCAACATCAAAGAGGCCACTGACGCTGCGTTTTGCAAAGCAGTGCGTGTCACTTTGGTTGGGTCCAAGATGCCCATTTCGATCATGTCACCGTAGGTGTCGTTGGCTGCGTTGAAGCCGTAGTTGCCTGTACCGGCCAACACGGCGTTCACCACCACTGAAGGCTCGCCACCTGCGTTGTAAACGATCTCGCGCAAAGGCGCTTCGATGGCTTTCAACACCAGTTTGATACCAGCGTCTTGGTCAGCGTTGTCGCCTTTGATGAGGCCAGCAGTTTGACGTGCGCGCAACAAAGCCACGCCGCCACCAGCCACGATGCCTTCTTCCACAGCTGCGCGGGTTGCGTGCAGTGCATCTTCAACGCGGGCTTTCTTTTCTTTCATTTCGACTTCAGTGGCAGCGCCCACCTTGATCACGGCAACACCGCCAGCCAACTTGGCCACGCGCTCTTGCAGTTTTTCGCGGTCGTAGTCAGACGTTGCTTCTTCGATTTGCACGCGCACTTGTTTGACGCGGGCTTCGATGTCAGCAGCTGCACCAGCGCCGTCGATGATGATGGTGTTTTCTTTGCCCACTTCAATGCGCTTGGCTTGGCCGAGGTCAGCCAAAGTCACTTTTTCGAGTGTCAGGCCAACTTCTTCAGCGATCACTTTGCCGCCGGTCAAGATAGCGATGTCTTCCAACATGGCTTTGCGACGATCGCCAAAGCCAGGAGCCTTAACAGCCACAACCTTCAAGATGCCACGGATGGTGTTGACCACCAAAGTAGCCAAGGCTTCGCCTTCAACTTCTTCAGCCACGATCAACAAAGGACGGCCAGCTTTTGCAACGGCTTCCAAGGTAGGCAACAGGTCACGGATGTTGCTGATCTTCTTATCAAACAACAACACGAATGGGTTGTCCAACAAAGCGGATTGCTTTTCTGGGCTGTTGATGAAGTAAGGCGACAGGTAGCCGCGGTCGAATTGCATGCCTTCAACGACGTCGAGTTCGTTGTTCAAAGACTTGCCGTCTTCCACGGTGATCACGCCTTCTTTGCCCACTTTTTCCATGGCGTTAGCGATGATCTCGCCAATGCTGTAGTCGCTGTTGGCAGAGATA
Organism: Limnohabitans sp.; assembly: GCF_040401135.1. Lineage (GTDB taxonomy): Bacteria > Pseudomonadota > Gammaproteobacteria > Burkholderiales > Burkholderiaceae_C > Limnohabitans. The sequence goes on from NZ_JBBAOV010000055.1 coordinate 1,223, forward strand.
GAACCGACTTGAGCGATTTCTTTGGTGGTTGTAGTGGCCTTGGTGGCTTTCTTCAACTCTTCGATCAAAGCAGTCACTGCTTTGTCGATACCGCGCTTCAAGTCCATGGGGTTCATGCCAGCGGCAACGTACTTCATGCCTTCGTGCACGATGGCTTGAGCCAACACGGTCGCAGTTGTGGTGCCGTCACCAGCGTTGTCAGAAGTCTTGGAAGCAACTTCCTTGACCATCTGCGCGCCCATGTTTTGCAACTTGTCTTTGAGTTCGATTTCTTTGGCGACGGATACACCGTCTTTGGTCACGGTAGGTGCGCCGAAAGAACGCTCCAACACCACGTTACGACCCTTAGGGCCCAAAGTGACTTTGACCGCGTTGGCCAAAATGTTCACGCCTTCAACCATGCGTGCGCGGGCTTCGCCGCCGAAAATTACGTCTTTTGCTGCCATTTTGATATTTCCTTAAATTTCTGAATTCGTGAACTTATTCGACGACGGCGAAGAGGTCTTCTTCTTTCATCACCAACAGTTCGTCACCAGCCACCTTGACGGTTTGGCCGCTGTACTTGCCGAACAACACGCGGTCGCCGACTTTGACTGACAGGGCTTTGATCTCGCCTTTGTCGTTGGTCTTGCCTGGGCCGACGGCCAAGACTTCACCTTGATCTGGCTTTTCAGCGGCGGAATCAGGGATGACGATGCCAGAGGCGGTTTTTGTTTCGCTGTCGATACGTTTCACGATCACACGGTCGCCGAGAGGACGAAGTTTCATTGCATCTCCAAATAAGAGCTAGGGGTTTGAAAACAAAGCGAACACCAAGGTGTTCTCAAGAAAAGCCACTGGCGGGTTGCTGTTAGCACTCCCCGCCATTGAGTGCTAATTTTAGGGTATCTCTGGCGTTTTCAAGTCCTTAGGACATGAAAAAAGCACCGGCAAAGCGGTGCTTTTGTCGCCAATAGCGCAGCGCGCTATGGTTTGGCAAGGCTTATTCGCTGCGAGATTGCGCGCAGCGAATGTCGGCCATGATGCGGTAGTCGGTCATGGCTTGGTTCCACATGCGGGCATCGCGGTCGGCTTTGAGCCACGCCACAAATTGACGTTTGCAGTATTTTGCAAAAACCACCAACACGGCAAACACAGCGGACCAAAGCACCACCCAAGCGCCCAGCTCGTGGCCTTCTTGGGAAGCATCTGCGATGTCATACAGGGCCGCGACTAGGCTTAACGCGCCAAACATGCCTAACAAAACAGCGTAGGTGCTTTCTTGTTGCAGGCGTTGCAAGAGGTGGTCGAATGTTGCAAATGCACGCTCGAAGCGGGCAACGCCGCGGTGTTGGGTGGGATGACTGATGGAGACGAAGGTGGTCATAGGGTTCCTTAATGGGTCGTTGTCAGACTAGATCAAGGTTGAAGTATAGGGATTACCCTAATCCCCTATGGTCATCTAGGGTTATTACTTAATCGCGTGGATGGGAATTTACGGCAACTCTAAATTTTCCGCTGGCGCTGTTGCATCGCGCGGACCCACAAGGCCCAGTCTGGCCTTGAGCGACTGGGGCTGGCCGGTGATGAGCGCGGCGTAGTTGGTGGTGTTGGACAGCACTTTTTTTACGTAATCGCGGGTTTCGTTAAAGGGTACGTTTTCAGCCCAAATGGCGCCTTCCAACACGGGGCCTGTGCCGCTATTGGGCGCACGCCAGCGGCGTGAGCGGCTGGGGCCTGCGTTGTAAGCGCCCGCAGCCAAGGGCATGGAGCCTTCAAAGCTGTCAAGCACCAGCTTTAAGTAGCCCGTGCCAATGGCGATGTTGGTGTCGCGGTCGTTGATTTGATCGGGCGTGAAGTGGGTCAAGCCAATTTTCTTGGCCGTCCATTTGGCAGTGGCTGGCATCACTTGCATCAGGCCCGCGGCGCCCACATGGGAACGCGCGTCTGTAATGAAGCGGCTTTCTTGGCGAATCAAGCCGTACACATAGGCCGGATCGAGGTTGATGGTTTTGGCGCGTGCAATGACCGCGTCTTTGTGCGGCATCGGAAAGCGTTGCTCAAAGTCAACGCTAAAGCGGGTGCGTTCGCTGGTGTTGATGCAGCGGTCCCACACTTGGTTGTCGCAGGCGTGTTGGGCGGCGGCCAGCAGTTCGCGGTCGCTCATCATGCCGGCCTTGCCTTGGGCGTCCACCAAGTTGGTGGCGTAGTTCCACTCGCGCACGCCTTCAGGGCGCAGCCCCATGCCAATGGCGTAGAGGGCGCGTTGAAGAGAAGGGTTGCGGCGGGCCGCGTCCATTTCTTCAGCGGTGGGGGTGGGCGGGCGAGCAGGCACCGTCACTTTGCGACCCAGTTCTTCAAGGGCGAGCTGCTCGTAAAAGCCGCGCACACCTGCGATGCTCTCGAGCATGGCGGTGGCCTCTTGCTGCGCTTGTGGCGTCCCTTTTTTACGGGCCAGCAACGCGCGTGCATGCCAGTAAACCCAAGTGGGGTCTTTGCGTGCATCGGCGCTCATGGCGGCAATGGCGCCCTCAACCACGGACCACTTGGGCGTGTTGCCAGCGCGCAGGGCGGCGCGGGTTTTCCAGCCCAGCATGTCGTCGTTCAGGTCTTTGTCGTGCGCCACGCGGGCAAAGTGACTGAGCGCATCGTCGTCCAAACGCATGGCGGCTTGGCGGCCAATCACACCCCACACCCAGTGGCGCTCTTCGGTGGTGAGGTAGGGCTGCCATTTATTGCGCATCAGTTTGTCGGCTTTGTCAGCATCGGTGGTGGCCACTTTGATAAGGGCCATAACCACCAACTCTTGGCGCACTTTTTGGGGCGCAGCAATGTGCTTGGATAAAAACTTTTCGGCGTTGTTGAAAGCTTCGGGCACCAGCTGTGCCGAGTCAGGTGCGACGATTTGCACCGCATTGCGGGCCGTGCGTGGGCGGTTGTGTTCCACCATCAAACGGGCTTTGCGCCAAATGTCTAGAGCGGTGAATTGTTTGCTGAAGTAAAGGCGGTCAGCGGCCAAGGTGCAGCCGTCGTCGGCCTCTTTCATGCCCATCCAGTTTTTGCGCACTTCATCGGCAATGGCCGTGTTGGCTTGCGGCCCTTTTTCTAGCAACTCCACAGCCAAGATGTAGCAGCGCAGCTCGCGGTCGTCGCGCATGCGGTAGTGTGGGTGCTCGTCGCTCAGGGTGGACCAGTCGCGACGTTGGCCCAACAGCAACAGCCAGTCGTTGCGCAGGCGGTCTTCTTGGTAGGTGGCGGGGTAGCGGTTGAAGAAGGCGCGCACTTCTTGGTGCGAAGCTTCGTCTAGGCGGGCCTTGAGTTCCCAGTAAGCGGCCCAAGGCTCTAGCGTGTGGCCTTTGGCTTGGGGCAGCAGGGCAGTGAGGCGCTTGCGGTCGCCACGCTTGAAGGCTTGCGCCATGTCGGTGATGACCGCGTCGGCCTGCGCATTGCTAGACGCAGGCGCAGCCAAGCTGGGTTGAACAGCAGCCAGCGTCACAAAGAAGCTGGCAAACAATGACACAATGACTCGAACATTCATGCATTGATTATCTGTGGACAAAAAGACATTGCGACAACAGCTCATACAAGAGCGTTTGAACTTGCCCGATCGGCTTGAGCGTGCCGACCTGTTGCAACGCGTGATGCGCATTTGGCTGTTCAGCCGACCCGATACGGTGATTGGCGCTTACTGGCCCATCAAAGGCGAGTTTGACCCGCTGCCTGCCCTGCACCGTTGGAAAGAAGACGGCGAGTTGTTGGATCAACCGCAACGCCGCCGCATCGGTTTGCCCGTGGTGGACAAGGCGACCAAAACACTCACTTTTCATGCGTGGTACCCAGGTTGCCCCATGGAAGAAGACGCTTACGGCATTCCCAAACCCAAAGACACCGAAGTGATCGTGCCCACTTTGTTGTTTGTGCCCTGCGTGGGCTACGGATTGGGCGGATTCAGATTGGGCTATGGCGGTGGTTTTTATGACCGCACCTTGGCCACTTTGCAACCCAAGCCGTTCACGGCGGGATTAGGCTTTACACACGGCTTCTTGCCAGACCTGATGCCCGAGGCGCACGACATACCGCTGGATGCGTTGCTCAACGACAACGGGGTGGTTTGGCCGATGGGCTAAGCCCTTATTTTTGTGCCATCAACGATTTGAAATCGTTTTCATAGCTGCGCAGCGCCTCCACCATGCGCTGACGCTGAGCGGGCGTGGTGCTGTTGTGAAACTTAGCAAAGCCTTCGCAGTTTTGGTCCCACAGTTCTCGGTTGTAAGTGCGGTAACGCTCGTTGGGTGAGTTAAAGGTGCGATCGGTCAGGCCGCGCAGCAGGTTTTGCGCTTGCGCGTTGGGGCTGCCTTCTTGAGCCATGCGTTGAAAAGTTTGCATGCTGTCTGCTTGGCGGCGTTCGCGCTCGGCGAAGCTCAGGACAGGGTCAAATTTGGACTTGCTCAGCCATAGGTTCAGCGCCTCGCGCTGGGGCTTGTCGAGGCGGCCATAAAAATCTTCAAGGCGGTTGGCAGCTTGCTTGTTGCGGTATTGCAGGCGATCTTCGGCGCTGGGGTCTAGCCAGTCTTCTTTCCAAGTTTTGTTGGTCTTGTCAAAGCGTTGGCGGATGCTGCGCAACTGCTCAGGCTTAAGCTGGGTGGCCAGCTTGGTGTTGGCGGGTTCGACATAACGCAGCAGGGTGGTCACGCTGGTTCTCATTTCCTCGGTCACGGCACACACTTGCGCGGGGGTGAGGTCGTTGGGCGCCATGGTTTGGATGCGCTTGAGTAAGGCCACATATTCGGGCAGCTGTTGTTGGCGATGCCAGCGCAGCAAATCGGCCAGTGCATCACGAGTCAATTGCTTCTGGCCGTCTTGCAAATCGGCGTAGCTGTCGAGCCACCAATAAATCACGTCGTCGCTGTTGTTGTAGGCCACCTTGAGGGTGCTGCAACCACTCAGCCCCACGAGTGCGGCGAGCGTTAGCCAAATAGACGCATGGCGGATAATTCTGCGCAAGATAAGGAAGAATGACATGAAGGCTTTGGATGTGGTGATCATGGCTGCCGGCAAAGGCACCCGTATGAAGAGCAGTATCCCAAAAGTGCTGCACCGGCTGGCGGGTAAGGCTTTGGTGCAGCATGTCATCGACACGGCCCGCACTTTAAAGGCGCGCCACACCATCGTTATCACGGGCCACGGCGCAGAACAAGTCGAGCTTGCACTGGCCGCAGCCAACACCGCCGACAACTTGCAATTCACCCGCCAAATGCCTCAGCTCGGCACAGGCCACGCTGTGCAACAAGCTGTGCCTTTGTTGGCCGATGACGGCGTGGTGGTTGTGCTGTCGGGTGATGTGCCGTTGACTCAAGCCGACACCTTGCAAACGCTGATCGACCTGTGCGACGGCAAGCAGCTTGCTTTGTTAACGATTGAGTTTGACAACCCCACTGGGTATGGCCGCATCGTGCGCAGCCCCAGCGGACAAGTGCACGCCATCGTCGAACACAAAGATGCCAACGAACAACAACTGGCCATCCAAGAGGTGTACAGCGGCATCATGGCTGTGCCTGCCAAACTGCTCAAGCCTTGGTTGGCTAGGCTGGACAACCAAAACGCGCAACAAGAGTTTTATTTAACTGACGTGGTGAAGTTTGCCGAAGCCGACGGCGTATCCGTGGTGGCCCACAAAATCAGCGACGCCGCGCAAGTGGCTGGCGTCAACAGCCCCACCCAATTGGCCGAGTTAGAGCGCACGTTTCAGATGCGCCAAGCGCACGCCTTTATGGCCGAAGGCGTGCGCATCATCGACCCTGCACGCTTTGATGTGCGTGGTCATTTGAGCTGCGCGCAAGACGTGGAGATTGATGTGAATTGCATCTTTCAAGGTAATGTGCGTTTGGGCGAAGGTGTGAAGATTGGCGCGAACTGCGTGATCGCCAACTGCACGATTGAAGCGGGCGCGGTGATTCACCCCTTCACCCACATCGACGGCGAAAAGCTGGGCGTGACGGTGGGCGAGGGCTCGCTCATTGGCCCCTTCGCCCGCTTGCGCCCCGGCGCACAACTGGCGGCCGAGGTACACATTGGCAACTTTGTGGAAGTCAAAAACTCCACCCTGGCCAAGGGTGCAAAAGCCAATCACTTGGCTTACTTGGGCGACGCCACCGTGGGCGAGCGTGTCAACTTCGGCGCAGGCAGCATCACCGCCAACTATGACGGCGCCAACAAACACCGCACCGTGATTGAGGCTGATGTGCATGTGGGCAGCAACTGTGTGTTGGTAGCGCCCGTCACCATCGGAGCAGGTGGAACCGTGGGCGGTGGCTCGACGATTACCAAAAGCACCGAGGCGGGAGCGCTGAGTGTGGCGCGGGGTAAGCAAATT
>NZ_JBBAOV010000056.1:0-5619 GCF_040401135.1 Limnohabitans sp.
TAACCTTCAATCTTCCAAGTCGGCAACCGCCACTCAAACTGCAGCGCCGCAAGGCGCAGCAGCGTGACAGTGGCAGCGCCAATGGCCACCACCGCATTGGGATCGAAACCCAAGAAGTGCAACACCACCACCACCCACCCACCGGCAAATGCGCAAACAGCGTAGGGGTGATGGTCATGAAAGGCGGTGGGAATTTCGTTGCACACAATGTCGCGCAACACGCCGCCAAACGTAGCGGTGATGACCCCCATCAACACGGCGATGAGCGCAGGCATTTGCATGCCAAGTGCGATTTGTGTGCCGCTGGCTGCAAAAAGCCCCAAGCCCAAAGCATCGGGCCACTGCATAGATTTTTCAGTGGGTTTGAAGTGCTTGGCACGCATCAGCGCCATGGCTGCAATGCACAGCGCCAACACGGTCCACAAGTACCAAGACTGCTCAATCCAAAACAAGGGACGACGGTCTAGCAATACGTCGCGCATCGTGCCTCCACCAAAGGCGGCCACACTGGCCACGGCACACACACCCACGGCATCGAGCTTTTTGCGGGCGGCTTCCATCACACCTGACAAGGCGAAAGCCACCGTGCCTGCCACCTCAATACCCGTGTGCACCCCTGACAGGGTTTGCGTCGTCAAGACGTCCATCTGCTCAATCCTTTTAGCCCGCCAAAGGAGCAAGTGTCGCACCTTCAATTCGGTGCTTGGTCATGGCTTGCGCCACCACGCCTGTGGCTTTCATGTCTTCCACAAACTGGTGCAAATAGGCCGCAGCTTCTTGGCCACGGGTCTTGGGCAAGCCCATCGCTTGCGAAATCACCATGAAGTGTCCGGGCAACATGCGCAGACCCGGAATTCGCGGCAACTTAGCTTCTAGCTGGGGCTTTACGCCCGCGGCCACATCGTGGCCATGCTCTAAAAAGAAACTCACCACTTCGGGGGAGGTAGGGCTACGCACCAGTTGCGCATGTTTAATTTCGCGGCTCAGGTACAAATCGTAAGCACTGCCCTTGCCCACCACCACGGTGTGTTGGGCTTGATCGACCTGCTCATTGCTTTGCAGCGGCGAATCTTGCTTGACCATGTAGCCACCTTCAATCAACACATAGGGCGCGGTGAATGCAATGGCCGCACCTCGTAGCGGGTCGATGGCAAAAAAGCCCACATCGGCGGTTTCGCCCGACACGGCCTCGACCGATTTGCTGGCAGCCTCAAAAACCACCAGTTTCAGAGGCACACCTAGACGCTGGGCCAGTTGAGTGGCCATGTCAATCGACACGCCCTCGGGCTCGCCCGTCTCGGGGTGGCGGCTGGCAAGAATGGGGTTGCCCACGTTGATAGCGACGCGCAGTTCGCCCGTGGGTGCGAAGGTGTTTGCAAGGGATTGGGCGGTGTGTTTCATACCTCAATTTATCCACAAAAAGGTGACACGTAACTTGCTGCGAAAATACGGCCATGACATACAGCGTGAAAGAAATGTTTTACACCTTGCAAGGTGAAGGCGCCAATGCAGGGCAACCCGCCGTGTTTTGCCGTTTTGCCGGCTGCAACCTGTGGAGCGGCCGCGAGGAAGACCGCAGCTCGGCCATTTGCCAATTCTGCGACACCGACTTTGTGGGCACCGATGGCACGCACGGTGGCAAGTTTGACAGCGCCCAAGCCTTGGCCGCAGCCATTGCCAGCTTTTGGCCAGCCAGTGACACCCAACACCGCTTTGTGGTGCTGACGGGTGGCGAGCCCTTGCTGCAAGTGGACGAGGCTTTGGTCGATGCCCTTCACGCGCATGGCTTTACCATCGCTGTGGAAACCAATGGCACTGTATTGCCGCCCAAGGGCATTGACTGGCTGTGCATGAGCCCCAAGGCTGGTAGCCAGCGTGTGGTGGAAACTGGCCAAGAGCTCAAGTTGGTGTTTCCGCAAGTGGGTGCTGAGCCCGCGCTGTATGAATCATTGAATTTTGAAAATTTCTATTTGCAACCCATGGATGGGCCTAATGCAGCCGCCAACACCGCTGCAGCAGTGGCCTTTTGCCAATCGCACCCGCGCTGGCGTTTGAGCGTGCAAACCCACAAGTTGATTGGCATCCGATGACCTACGAACTTAGCCAGCGCTTCTACTTTGAAGCCGCCCACACCTTGCGCCGCAAAATTGATGCAGAGGGCAGCCTGCGCATCCACGGCCACACCTACCACGCTGAGGTAACCATTGCAGGCAAGCCTGACCCCGAGACGGGCATGATGATGGATCTCGGTTTTTTACGCCAAGAAGTCGACAAAGTGCGCGAGAAGCTCGACCACCATTTTCTTGACGAAGTAGCTGGCCTAGGCCCCGCCACCCTAGAGAACCTGTGCGCCTTCATCTACCACGACCTCAAAGACAGCTTACCCAACATCCACCGCATCAAGATTGAGCGCCCTGCCAGCGGCGACACTTGCTGCTTGTTGCCGAACGAAAAATAAATATGTCTATCCAAACCGTTGTGTTCGATGCCTATGGCACTTTGTTTGATGTGTATTCCGTCGGGGCATTGGCCGAGCAACTCTACCCAGGTCAAGGCGCTGCCATTTCGGTGCTGTGGCGCGACAAGCAGATTGACTACACGCGACTCATCACGATGTCTGACCCGCACCGTGCAGAAGGCAGCCGCTTCTACCAATCGTTTTGGGACATCACGCGCAGCGCTTTGCTCTACACCCTAGAGCGTTTCAAACTCGACGCCAAGCCCGAACACGTTGATGCCTTGATGGACCAATACGCCAAGCTCACCCCTTTCGCTGAAAACTTAGGCGTGTTGCAAAGCCTGAAAGAGCGCGGCATCACCACCGCCATTTTGTCGAACGGCAGCCCAGACATGCTCAGCACGGCCGTGTCGAGTGCAGGCATGGTTGACTTGATTGACCACGTCATTTCGGTAGACCCTATTCGCCTTTTTAAAACCTCTCCCGAGTCCTATGCCTTGGTGCAAAAAACCATCCCCGGTGAGAAGCAAGACATTTTGTTTGTATCCAGCAACGCTTGGGACGCTTTGGGCGCCACGTGGTTTGGCTTCAACACCTTGTGGGTGAACCGACAACATTTACCCTTTGAGACCATCGGGCTCCGACCCAGCTACACAGGCCACGATCTGACACGCGTGTTGGACGTGTTCAACCACTGATGAACAGCCTGCGTATCGACAAGTGGCTGTGGGCCGCACGCTTTTACAAAACACGCAGCCTCGCATGTGATGAAGTCACTAAGCACCGCGTGCAAATCAACGGCCAAGACGTCAAGCCTGCACGCGAAGTGAAGGTGGGCGACACCCTGACCGTGCGCCAAGGCAATATCAGCAAGACGATCGTGGTCAAAGGTATCAGCGCCGCACGCGGCCCTGCGCCCGTGGCGCAACTGCTGTACGAAGAAACTGCCGACAGCATGGCCTTGCGCGCAAAACTTGCCGAACACAACCGCATGGCTGCAGAGCCCGCACACAGCATTGAGCACGGCCGCCCCACCAAGCGTGACCGCCGTCAAATCACACATGCATGGGACCAGCGTTGGAGCGCGAGTGCCGACAACTAACCACACCAAAAATAAAGGACCACACACATGGGCGCTCAATGGAAAGCCAAAGGCAAAGACTTAGCCGCCAACGCCAAGGGCCGCATTTTTAGCAAGCTGGCCAAGGACATCATGGTGGCCGCGCGCAACGGCGCAGACCCAACCGCCAACGCACGCCTGCGCATGGTGATGGAACAAGCCCGCAAGGTGTCGATGCCCAAAGACACGCTGGACCGCGCCATCAAAAAAGGTGCGGGCCTGACCGGTGAATCGGTGCAGTTTGAACGTGTGATTTACGAAGGCTACGCCCCGCACCAAGTGGCGGTGATGGTGGAGTGTTTGACGGATAACGTCAACCGCACAGCGCCTGAAATGCGTGTGCTGTTTCGCAAAGGTCAGCTTGGCACATCGGGCTCTGTATCTTGGGACTTTGACCACATTGGCTTGATTGAAGCCGAACCCATCGCCCCAGATGCAGACGCCGAAATGGCGGCGATCGAAGCAGGTGCACAAGACTTTGAAGCGGGCGACGACGGCAGCTCGGTGTTCATCACCGACCCAGCCGACCTCGACCTGGTGAGCCGCGCCCTGCCTGCGCATGGCTTCAATGTGCTATCGGCCAAGCTGGGATACAAGCCCAAAAATCCTGTGGATCCCGCCAACCTGAGTGCTGAAGCCTTGGAAGAAGTTGAAGCTTTTCTTTCTGCGATTGACGACAACGACGATGTGCAAAACGTTTATGTGGGGCTGGTAAGTTAAGTTCTTTCATGACCGCATCCACACAAAGCGCCCAAGCTGTTTCTGGCATGTTGGGCATTGATTTCGGCACGTCCAACTCCGCCATTGCATGGGCTACGCCGCAGGGCGTTGCTCAACTCATCCCGCTAGAAGGCGAGGCACTGGCCATGCCCACGGCCGTGTTTTATAACGCCGAAGAAGGCAGCACGCACTTTGGCCGCGAGGCCATCACGCATTACCTAGAAGGCACCGAGGGCCGCTTGATGCGCTCGCTCAAAAGCCTGCTGGGCAGCCCGCTGCTGATGGAGACCACGCTCATCAACAACCAGCTGGTGAACTTCTCAGACATCATCACCACCTACTTGGCAGCCCTACGCGAACGCGCCGCGCGACACTTGGGCGCTGCACCCACGCGCGTGGTAGTGGGCCGCCCCGTTCACTTTGTAGACGACGATGCAGCGCGTGACGCACAAGCTGAAAGCTCGTTACGTCAAGCGGCTGAAAGCGTGGGCTTTAAAGACATCGCGTTTCAATTCGAGCCCATCGCTGCCGCGCTGGACTATGAGCGTCGCCTCACGCACGAAACCACCGTGCTGGTGGCCGACATTGGCGGCGGCACCTCCGACTTCACGGTGGTGCGCTTGGGCCCAGCGCTGATGCACAAGGCCAACCGTGCCGACGATGTGCTGGCCACCACCGGTGTACACATTGGCGGTACCGACTTTGACCAAAAGCTCAGCCTCGGCCAAGTGATGCCTTTGCTGGGTTATGGCCACTTAGGCACTGACAGTCGCGAAGTGCCCAACCGCGTGTTCTTTGATTTGTCCACTTGGCATTTGATCAATTGGCAGTACCAACCCAAAGCCATGGCACAAGCCAAAGCCCTGCAAGTGAATTACGCCGATGTGCAATTGCACGACCGCTTGATGCGCGTGCTTAACGAGCGCTACGGTCACCATATGTCGCACGATGTAGAGCAAGCCAAAATTTATTGCTCTCAAACCGACGGTGACACACCTATTGATTTGTCGTACATCGAGGCAGGTTTGTTTGCATCGCTGGAAGCGACAGACCTACAAACACACTTAACACCGCTGTTGGCCAGCACCGTGGCATGTGCCCGCGAATGTGTGCAACGCGCAGGGCTTACACATGGCAAGCCTGACGCCATTTACCTCACGGGCGGATCATCGGCGCTACGCACGTTTCAAGAGGCGCTGCAAACTGAGTTTGCAGGCGTGCCATTGGTGGAAGGTGATTTTTTTGGTGGTGTGGCGTCGGGGCTGGTTTATAGCCGTCAATAAAGAGCACAGGTCCGTCACCCTCCGTGCAACAAAAAAGG
>NZ_JBBAOV010000056.1:5719-6992 GCF_040401135.1 Limnohabitans sp.
CCGCCTGAATACTTGGCAATCAAAGCCTTCGCGCCGTCCAGCATTTGCTTGCCATTTTTGCCTTTGCTGTTCATGTCGGCTACCCAGTCGTCGGTCAAGGGCTGTCCAATTTTTTTCCAGTTTTCCAACTCGGATTTTGAAATCACATTGGTGGTGTTTTTGGTGGTCATCTTCTTGCCTTCCACGTCGGCCTGCAAGAACGCCTTACCCGCCATGCCAGACAATGCTTGACCGCTGTTGTTGTCGATTATTTTCTTCAGATCAGGTGACAAAGAGTCGTACTTGGCTTGGTTCATCGCAAACACGAATGTAGCGGTGTAGAAAGCGGGTTCAGCTGGATCAGTTTCAGAGTGGAACTTCACCAACTCTTGAATCTTCACTGCCGGCACCACTTCATAAGGCACCACGGCGCCATCGATCACGCCCTTAGACAAAGCATCACCCACTTGTGGCACGGGCATGCTCACCGGCGTGCCACCCAACAAAGCGATGAATTTGTTGGTGGTTCGTGTGGGTGCGCGTAGCTTCAAGCCTTTCAAGTCAGCAGCCGTGCGGATGGGCTTGTTGGTCATGTGAAACACACCGTCGCCGTGCACGTGGAAAGCCAAAGGCTTGACGTCTTTAAACTCAGCTTTGGCGTATTGATCCACATAGTCCCACAGCGCTTTGCTGGTGGCTTCGGGGCTTTGCATCATGAAGGGCAGTTCAAACACTTCGATGGATGGGAAGCGTCCAGCGGTGTAACCAGGCAAGGTCCAAATCACGTCGGCCACGCCGTCACGGGCCTGTTCAAACAGCTGAGGGGGTGAACCGCCCAATTGCATGGAGGGGTAAATCTGGCACTTCATCTTGTTGTTCGACTCTTTGGCGATCTTGTCGCACCAAGGTTGAATCAACAAGGTTTGCGCAAACGATGAGGCGGGCAAGAAATGGTGCACTTTGAGTGTCACGTCTTGTGCCATCGCGGCGGGGCTAAGTGCGGCAGCGGTGAGAGCGGCAGCAGCTGCAATTTTTAGAAAGCGAGTCTTCATTTTTGTCTCCGGTTATAAAAAACTTAGGTCAGCGCATGCACCAGCCACAAAGAAATGGCGGGGAACGCAATCAGCAACGCCAAACGAATGCCGTCGGTGATGAGGAAGGGCACAACGCCTTTGTAGGTCTCGGCCATGGGCACATCTTTGGCTAAGCCATTCATGATGTACACGTTCAAACCCACGGGCGGAAAGATCATGCCAATCTCACACACGGTGAGGATCAGGATACCAAACCACAA
>NZ_JBBAOV010000057.1:0-5867 GCF_040401135.1 Limnohabitans sp.
GCGCGGGTGGCGAAATTGGTAGACGCACCAGGTTTAGGTCCTGACGTCCGCAAGGATGTGCGGGTTCGAGTCCCGCCCCGCGCACCACTTGATTCCTAGCAAGCGGCCACAAGGCCGCTGCTGACCATGCCAAATTAGGAGAAATACATGGCTGTGACTGTTGAGACTTTGGAAAAACTGGAACGCAAAATTACTTTGACGTTGCCATTGGATGTGATCACCAAAGAAGTGGACCTGCGCTTGAAGCGTGTGGCACGCCAAGTCAAGATTGACGGTTTCCGTCCAGGCAAAGTGCCCATGAACATCGTGGCCCAGCGCTATGGTTACTCCACCCAGTTCGAAGTCATGAACGACAAAGTGGGCGAAGCCTTTGCGGTGGCCACCAACGAAGCCAAACTGCGCGTAGCCGGTCAACCCAGCATCACTGAAAAAGATGGCGCACCCGAAGGTCAAATGCAATTTGATGCCATCTTCGAGGTGTATCCAGAAGTGACATTCGCCGACATGGCCGCCGTTGAAGTCGAAACTGTCTCTGCCGACGTGACAGACGCCGCTATTGATAAAACCATCGACATTTTGCGCAAGCAACGCCGCACCTTTGCCCAACGCGGCTTGGACGGTGCTGCACAAGACAACGACCGCGTCACCATCGACTTTGAAGGCAAGATTGACGGCGAGCCCTTCCAAGGTGGCAAAGCTGAAGACTTCCAGTTCTTGCTAGGCGAAGGCCAAATGCTCAAAGAATTTGAGGATGCTGTGCGCGGCATGAAGTCTGGCGAAAGCAAAACTTTCCCTCTCAGCTTCCCCGCCGATTACCACGGTAAAGACGTGGCTGGCAAGCAGTCTGATTTCTTGGTGACTTTGAAGAAAGTCGAAGCCGCTCACTTGCCTGAAGTGACCGACGAATTGGCCAAGTCTTTGGGCGTGGCTGAAGCCACTGTGGCGGGTTTGCGCGCTGACATCAAGAAAAACTTGGAACGCGAAGTCAAGTTCCGTTTGTTGGGACGTAATAAGCAAGCCGCCTTAGATGCTGTGGCCACCAAAGCGGATCTCGACTTGCCAAAAGCCAGCGTGCAAGCTGAGCTCAACCGCATGATCGAAGGCGCGCGTGCTGACCTCAAGTCACGCGGCATCAAAGACGCTGACAAAGCCCCCATTCCTGACGACATCTTCCGTCCACAAGCCGAAAAGCGCGTGCGCATGGGCTTGGTGGTGGCTGATTTGGTTCGCGCCAACAACCTGCAAGCTACGGCTGAGCAAATCAAAGCGCACATCGAAGAATTGGCCTCTAGCTACGAAAAACCAGCCGAAGTAGTTCGTTGGTACTACGGCGAAATGACCCGCTTAGGAGAAGTTGAAGCCATCGTCATTGAAAATAACGTGACTGACTTCATCTTGTCTAAAGCCAAGGTCAACGCCAAGGCAATTTCGTTCGACGAATTGATGGGTCAGCAAGGCTGATTCACGCACAAGGAAACTACATGAGCGCACTGGATACACAAGCTTTGGGCATGGTCCCCATGGTCATTGAGCAGTCGGGCCGCGGTGAGCGGTCCTATGACATCTATTCACGTTTGCTCAAAGAGCGCGTGATCTTCTTGGTGGGCGAGGTCAACGACCAAACTGCCAACTTGGTTGTGGCTCAGTTGTTGTTCCTTGAGAGCGAGAACCCAGATAAGGACATCTCGCTCTACATCAACTCCCCCGGTGGTTCAGTCAGCGCTGGCATGTCGGTGTTCGACACCATGAACTTCATCAAACCCCATGTGTCCACGCTGTGCATCGGCATGGCCGCCAGCATGGGTGCTTTCTTGTTGGCTGCAGGCGAGAAGGGCAAGCGTTTTTCTTTGCCCAACTCCAAGGTCATGATTCACCAGCCTCTGGGCGGCACACGCGGCCAAGCCACTGAGATCGAAATTCATGCCCGCGAGATCTTGAAGACGCGCGAGCAACTGAATCGCATCTTGGCCGAGCGCACAGGTCAGCCCTTAGAGAAAATTCAGCGCGACACCGAACGCGATTACTATCTGAGTGCAGACGAGTCAAAAGAGTATGGTTTGATTGATCAAGTCATCAGCAAACGCGCTTAAGCGACGCAAAGCACACACCTTTACACGCACCAATACATGGCCGATAAAAAAAGCGCTTCTGGCGAAAAAACGCTCTACTGCACCTTTTGCGGTAAGAGCCAGCACGAAGTCAAAAAACTCATTGCGGGACCTTCGGTCTTCATTTGCGACGAGTGCATTGATTTGTGCAATGAAATCATCCGTGATGAGTTGCCAGGCCTAGAAGCCGCCAAAGAACAGGGCAGCGACCTGCCCACGCCTGCAGAAATCAAAGGCAACCTTGACAATTACGTGATTGGCCAAGAGCTAGCCAAGCGCACCTTGGCCGTGGCGGTGTACAACCATTACAAGCGTTTGAAGCACAAAGAGTCGTCCAAGAAAGACGATGTCGAGTTGACCAAAAGCAACATCTTGCTGATTGGCCCCACCGGATCAGGCAAGACCTTGCTGGCACAAACTTTGGCACGTATGCTGAACGTGCCTTTCGTCATGGCCGATGCCACCACACTGACCGAAGCCGGTTATGTGGGTGAGGACGTTGAGAACATCATTCAAAAGCTATTACAAACCTGCGATTACGACGTGGAACGCGCACAGCGCGGCATTGTGTACATCGACGAAATTGACAAGATTTCACGTAAGTCTGACAACCCCTCCATCACGCGTGATGTGTCGGGTGAGGGCGTGCAACAGGCCTTGCTCAAGCTTATCGAGGGCACGATGGCCAGCATCCCGCCGCAAGGTGGGCGCAAGCATCCCAACCAAGACTTTTTGCAAATTGACACGACCAACATTTTGTTCATTTGTGGCGGCGCCTTCGCAGGACTTGAAAAAGTCATCGAAAACCGCACCGAAGCCTCCGGCATCGGCTTTAGTGCCACTGTTAAGAGCAAAGAGTCACGCAGCCTGACTGAGGTGTTTGGAGAAGTTGAGCCCCAAGACATCATCAAGTTTGGTTTGATTCCCGAACTGGTGGGGCGCATGCCCGTCATCGCTGCCTTGGCCGAGCTGACCGAAGACGCATTGGTGCAAATTTTGACCGAGCCAAAGAATGCCTTGGTTAAGCAATACAGCAAGCTGCTGTCCATGGAGGGCGCAGAACTGGAAATTCGTCCAGCCGCTTTGCGCGCCATTGCTAAAAAGGCCTTGGCTCGCAAAACAGGTGCCCGTGGTCTACGCTCTATCCTTGAGCAATCTCTGATCGACACCATGTATGAATTACCCAATTCATCGAATGTCGAAAAGGTGGTGGTCGAAGAGGCCACCATCAACGACAACAAGCCACCTTTGCTGGTGTACCGAGAAGCTGCCAAGAAGGCTTAAACATTCATCACGGGGACGGTGCCTAGCGCCCGTCCCTTTTTACTGGAAGGCTGACCATGTCTGGACAACCCCCGCTGCCCGCTATCCCTCTTGAACTGCCGCTGTTGCCATTGCGTGACGTAGTGGTGTTTCCGCACATGGTCATCCCTTTATTTGTGGGTCGCCCCAAAAGCATCAAGGCGCTGGAAGCTGCCATGACGGCTGAACGCCGCATCATGTTGGTGGCGCAAAAAGCGGCGGCCAAAGATGAACCCTCTGTGGCTGACATGTTTGAAGTCGGTTGCGTGTCCACCATTTTGCAAATGTTGAAGTTACCCGACGGCACAGTCAAGGTGTTGGTCGAAGGTCAGCAACGTGCCAAGGTAGACGGCATTGAAGACGGTGAATCGCACTTCACTGCGCATGTCACCCCCATCGAAGTGCAGCCTGCTGAGACGGGCAGCGAAGTCGAGGCCTTGCGCCGCGCAGTGATGCAACAGTTTGACCAATACGTCAAACTCAACAAAAAGATCCCGCCCGAAATCTTGACCTCGATTTCCAGCATTGACGACGCGGGTCGTTTGGCTGACACCATTGCGGCGCACCTGCCTTTGAAGCTTGAGAGCAAGCAAGTTGTGTTGGATTTATCGCCCGTGCGCGAGCGCTTGTCCAACTTGTTTGAGCAAATTGAACGCGAAGTTGAAATTCTCAACGTAGACAAAAAAATCCGTGGCCGCGTCAAGCGCCAAATGGAAAAAAATCAACGCGACTTCTACCTGAACGAGCAAGTCAAAGCCATTCAAAAAGAGCTGGGCGAAGGCGAAGAGGGCGCAGACATTGAAGAGATCGAGAAGAAGATCAAAGCCGCCCGCATGCCGCAAGAGGCACGCAAGAAGGCCGACTCTGAGTTGAAGAAGCTCAAGCTCATGTCCCCCATGTCAGCCGAAGCCACCGTGGTTCGCAACTTTTTAGACGTGCTGGTGGGTTTGCCTTGGACCAAGAAAACCAAAATCAAACACGACCTTGGCAATGCTGAAGACGTGTTGAACGAAGACCATTACGGCCTCGACAAAGTCAAAGACCGCATCTTGGAATATCTTGCTGTGCAACAGCGTGTCGACAAGGTCAAGGCCCCCATTCTTTGTTTGGTCGGCCCTCCTGGCGTGGGTAAAACCTCGCTTGGCCAATCCATCGCCAAAGCCACAGGTCGCAAATATGTGCGCATGGCCTTGGGTGGTATGCGGGACGAGGCCGAAATTCGCGGCCATCGCCGTACCTACATTGGCGCGATGCCAGGCAAGGTGTTGCAAAGCTTGGCCAAGGTGGGTACGCGTAACCCCTTGTTCTTGCTTGACGAAATTGACAAGCTGGGCACGGACTCGCGCGGCGATCCCTCTAGCGCATTACTCGAGGTGTTAGACCCCGAGCAAAACAACAAGTTTGCCGACCACTACGTGGAAGTCGATTACGACTTGAGCGATGTGATGTTTGTAGCCACCTCAAACTCGATGAACATCCCGCCAGCGTTGCTGGACCGCATGGAAGTGATTCGGTTGTCGGGCTACACCGAAGACGAAAAAACGCACATCGCCATCAAGTATTTGCTGCCTAAGCAAATGAAAAATAACGGTGTCAAAGATGAAGAGCTGCTGGTAGACGAAACCGCAGTGCGCGACATCGTGCGCTACTACACCCGTGAAGCGGGCGTGCGTTCGCTAGAGCGCGAAATGTCCAAGATTTGCCGCAAGGTGGTCAAGGCTTTGTTGCTCAAGCAAATGACACCTCAGGTCAAAGTCACGGCGGACAACTTGCCCGACTTTTTGGGCGTGCGCAAGTACACCTATGGCCGTGCTGAAGCCGAGAACCAAGTGGGTCAAGTGGTTGGTTTGGCGTGGACCGAAGTGGGCGGCGATTTGCTGACCATCGAAGCCGCCATCATGATTGGCAAAGGCACCATCACACGCACCGGCTCGCTGGGCGATGTGATGAAAGAGTCGGTTGAAGCCGCTCGCACCGTGGTGCGCAGCCGTGCTCGCCGCTTGGGCATCTCGGAAGAGTTGCTTGAAAAGCGCGACATTCACATTCACGTGCCCGACGGCGCCACACCCAAAGACGGCCCAAGTGCAGGTGCAGCCATGACCACTGCCTTGGTGTCGGCCCTCACAGGGATACCTGTGCGCGCTGATGTGGCCATGACGGGTGAGATTACCTTGCGCGGTGAAGTCACCGCGATTGGCGGCTTGAAAGAAAAGCTGTTGGCTGCTTTGCGTGGCGGCATCAAAACCGTGTTGATCCCAGAAGAAAACGTGAAAGACCTGCAAGAAATACCAGAAAACGTGAAGAACGGTCTGGAAATTGTGCCAGTGCGTTGGATCGACAAAGTGCTGGAAATTGCGCTGGAAAAAATGCCAACGCCCTTGCCTGACGAAGTGCCTGCTTTAGCAGCTGTACCCGCCGTTGACGCAGTGGCAAAAGCCGACGCACTCAAGCATTGAG
>NZ_JBBAOV010000058.1:0-5724 GCF_040401135.1 Limnohabitans sp.
CTTAGGCCTTCTTCGCGCCGAAGAAGTGATTCACCGCCATGCGACGGCTGATGTTGGTGTCCTGGTCCCACTTCACAGCGCGTTGTGCAAACGCCTTTTGTGATGCCACGATCTCTTTGAACAGTGGGTTCTCAGCAGACTTCTTCTCCAAAATCTCAGACCAAATTTTCAGCTGGTCTTGCAAGATGGAGTCAGGCGTTTTGTAGAACTTCACTTTGTCTTTGGTTTGCAACTCGATGTAGTCTTTCGAGTAACGGTCAACCGCTTTCCAAGACATATCAGCAGAAGCAGCTTCTGTAGCGCCGGCAATCACAGCCTTCATCTTGTTTGGCAGTGCGTCGTACTTGGTCTTGTTAAACATGATCTCAAACGTCTCAGCGCTCTGGTGGTAGCTTTGCAACATGCACACCTTAGACACGTCTGGGAAGCCCAAGATACGGTCAGACGTGGCGTTGTTGAACTCAGCACCGTCCAGCAAGCCGCGGTCCATCGCTGGCACGATCTCGCCGCCTGGCAAAGCGTTCACTGCAGCGCCCATGGCCGTGAACAAGTCAATGGCCAAACCGTTGGTGCGGAACTTCAAGCCTTTGAAGTCAGCAGACTTGGTGATTGGCTTTTTGAACCAGCCCAAAGGCTGTGTGGTCATGGGGCCGTACAAGAACGACTGCACGTTGCCGCCGATAGAGGCATACAACTTGGCCAACAAATCAGCGCCACCGCCGTACTTGTGCCATGCCAACACCATGTTGGCGTCCATGCCAAACGCTGGGCCTGAATTCCACAAAGCCAAAGCGTTTTGCTTGCCGTAGTGGTAGCCCAACACGCCGTGGCCGCCGTCCAAAGTACCTTTAGAAACAGCTTCGAGCAAACCGAATGCGGGCACCACAGAACCTGCGGGCAACACTTCGATCTTCAAATCGCCACCCGTCATGTCGTTGACTTTTTGTGCGTAGTCGAGTGCGTACTCATGGAAGATGTCCTTGGCGGGCCAAGTGCTCTGCCAGCGCATGCTGATAGGGCCGGTTTGCGCTGCCACCATCGGTGCGGCTGCTACGCCAGCGGCTGCAACTGCTGCGCCTTTGAGTACGTTACGACGTGCTGTCGTTTTTTTGATATCGGTCATGAGTGGAAGTCTCCTAAGTTTTGTCAAAAACATGATTTGGGAAGGTGGATTCTGATACGCATAGCTAGATTTTTCGCAAGGGTTTCCCCTGATCACCCCTTCAAATACGTACGTGCTTGTCTCATTGGGGACGAGCGGCTTCTATACTGATCACTTATTTATTTCGCTTTATAAAAATGAGCAACAACGAGTTGGGCTACGCGGGCGACATCACACCTGACACCGCCTACCAATGGATGCAGTCGGGCGCTGCCGTGATGGTGGATGTGCGCAGCGAGGCCGAGCTGGCCTGGGTGGGTTTTGTACCCGGCGCAGTAGCCGTGCCTTGGAAGCAATGGCCCAGCACTGCCGTTAACCCCCTGTTTGACGAGGCGGTCAAAGCCGCAGCCAAGGGTAAAAAAGTAGTGCTGTTGTGCCGCAGTGGCGTGCGTTCTATCGCAGCCGCCCAGCGCGCCACACAGCTGGGCCTTGAGGCCTACAACATCCTCGAAGGCTTCGAGGGCGATGCCAATTCAAATGGCCATCGCGGCACCCAAGGCGGCTGGCGCATGCGCGGCTTGCCTTGGCGTCAAAACTAATTCATAAAGCTATGACATTTCTTGCACTCGATGTGGGCAACACACGCCTCAAATGGGGCGTGTACGACAGCCCCGCACCCGGCGCCAAGCTGTTGGGCAGTGGCGCGGTCTTTTTAGAAAACATCGACCGCTTGGCTGACGAAGACTGGCGCGATTTGCCCGAGCCCACCCACATGCTGGGCTGCATCGTGGCGGGCGAGGCCATTCGCCGCCGTGTTGAAGAGCAAATGGAGCTGTGGGACATCACCCCGCACTGGGCCGTGTCGTCTGCTGCCGAAGCCGGCATGACCAACGGCTACGACCACCCCACACGCCTTGGCGCAGACCGATGGGTCGCCATGATTGGGGCGCATGCCCGCATGCTGATGCAGAACGGCAATGCGCCCAAACCCATGGTGGTGGTCATGGTCGGCACAGCTGTGACCGTGGAGGCCATCGATGCCAACGGCAAGTTTTTGGGGGGACTTATCTTGCCCGGCCACGGCATCATGTTGCGTGCTTTGGAGTCAGGCACTGCAGGCCTGCGCGTGCCCACCGGCGAGGTGTGTGCCTTTCCCACAAACACCAGTGATGCATTGACGAGTGGAGGCACCTTTGCCATTGCCGGCGCGGTCGAGCGCATGGTGCAGCACGTGCGCCAACACTGCGGCGCAGAGCCCGCCTGCTACATGACAGGCGGCGCAGGCTGGAAAATGGCGCCCAGCATGTCGGTGCAGTTTGAGCTGGTGGACTCGCTTATTTTTGATGGCTTGTTGGAAATTGCGCAGCAGAGGCTGGCTCATCACACGCCCCTTTGGCCCTCGCGCTCCTTGTTTTGACCCTTATCGGATGAAGCGCTTGGCTAGATAGCCATGTATGACAGAGGGTTGGTGAAGCGGCTAGACTAAACCCATGAAAGTCCTTGATTCCCTCACCAAGCAAGCTTCCTCCATCGCGGCCATCCGCCGCGACATTCATGCCCATCCCGAGTTGCGCTTTGAAGAAATTCGCACCGCCGACTTGGTGGCCCAAAAGCTCACCGAGTGGGGCATTCCCATTCATCGCGGCATGGGCACCACGGGCGTGGTGGGCATTTTGAAATGCGGCAGCAGTGACCGCGCCATTGGCTTGCGCGCCGACATGGACGCCCTGCCCATGCAAGAGTTCAACCAGTTCGCCCACGCCAGCACTCACGCGGGCAAGATGCACGCTTGCGGCCACGATGGTCATGTGGCCATGCTCTTGGCCGCAGCACAGCACTTGTCAAAACACCAAGACTTTGACGGCACGGTGTACTTTATTTTCCAGCCCGCCGAAGAGGGCGGAGGCGGCGCACGCGAGATGATTCGGGACGGCTTGTTTGACAAGTTCCCCATGCAAGCCGTCTACGGTATGCACAACTGGCCGGGCCTTAAAGAAGGGCAGTTCGCCCTGAGTGCAGGCCCCGTCATGGCGTCCAGCAACGAATTCAAAATCACCATCCACGGCAAAGGTTGCCACGCTGCATTGCCCCACAACGGCATCGACCCCGTGATGGTGGCTTGCCAAATGGTGCAAGCCTTTCAAACCATCATCAGTCGCAACAAAAAGCCGGTCGATGCAGGCGTGATTTCAGTCACCATGATCCACACCGGCGAAGCCACCAACGTGGTGCCCGACCAGTGCGAGCTACAAGGCACTGTGCGCACCTTTAGCATCGAGGTGCTCGACCTGATCGAGCAGCGCATGCGCGATGTGGCCGCGCACACCAGCGCCGCCTTTGGGGCCACCTGCACCTTTGAGTTTGTGCGCAACTACCCACCCACCATCAACCATGTGACGCAAGCCAACTTTGCACGCGCGGTCATGGCCGACATCGTAGGCGCCGACAACGTGTTGGCCCAAGAGCCCACCATGGGCGCAGAAGACTTCTCGTACATGCTGCAAGCCAAGCCCGGCGCGTATTGCTTTATTGGCAACGGCGACGGCGTGCACCGAGAAATAGGCCACGGCGAAGGCCCGTGCACCCTGCACAACCCCAACTACGACTTCAATGACAACCTAATTCCCTTGGGCGCCACCTATTGGGTCAAACTAGTAGAAGCCTCACTCCGCTAGTCACTTAATTGGGGTCAGAACCTAACTAATTTCTTCTGCCTCACTTCAGCTCACTTGTTAATTTATCCACGTGGTAGCAAAATACAACCTTTTGCATCAGGAAGGTTTTATGCCCGCTGTTATCAAACTGTCAGACCAGCTAGTGAGCGACGCGCGTCCATACGCTGCGGCCATGCACCGCTCTGTGCCTAAGCAAATCGAACATTGGGCTCGCTTAGGCAAGGCCGCCGAAGAAAACCCTGACCTTCCTGTTGGCATGATTCAAGAACTACTCATCAGCCTTGAAGAAGCCAAAGCTGGAAAGTTCAACGAATACCAGTTCGGATGAAAGTTCTGACAACACCCAGATTCAATCGAACTGTCAAAAAACTGCATTTGCAAGAAAAGCACTTGCTTGATGAAGCTGTGAGATTCATCATTTCAAAGCCCGAGGCGGGTGAACTTAAAAAGGGCGATTTAACTGGCGTGCGCGTGCATAAATACAAGTTCAACACTAAGCAAATGTTGCTGGCCTATGCCGCCAACACCCAAGAGCAAGTCATTATTTTGTTGGGCTACGGCGCGCACGAAAACTTTTATCGTGACTTGAAACACTAATACGCCGCCAACTCGCCACATGCTTAGTCTTGCTTTCAGACACCTTAACGGTACAAGTTAATTGGGGTCGGAACCTAATTAATGCAAACCCATTGCGGTATCTATGTCTCTAGCCGAGTGGAGAATTCGCACGACAGTTATGCCACTTGACTCAGGCAAATAAAAAATCACATAGCGGCCAAACGGAAAAGACCTGAGGTCTTTAGCAAGCTCATCGCGAGCCTTTCCCATTAAAGGTTGTGTGGCTAGTAATGAGAGCCGCACATCAAGCCTATCAATCCATTTGTCAGCAGCATCCGTGTTGCCTGCCGCGATGAAGCTCCAAATTTGAAATAGGTCTTCGTTTGCGCTTGGGAGCTTGCGAACAGTTGGCATTTAGGCGGGTTTGTTGCCCACTTTCTGGCGCTGGCGGGCTTGCTGTTTAAAGTTTGCAGCATCCCACGTCGATGTCTCGCCGCTGTTGAGCCCAAGTTTAATTTCTTGGTGCAACTGCTCAAACTTGACTTCGCGAACCTGATCATGTTGCGCCATCAAGCGCAGCGCATCTCGTACCACCTCGCTTGCCGAGTTGTACATGCCTGTTGCGACTTTGGCCCGAACGAGCTCTTCAAGTTGTGGCGTTAAATTGACATTCATGCCCATGATCGACTCCAGATTAATTTGTGAAAATTATTGCTGTAATGTCAATCTATGTCAAACATTGACATAAGCGGCGCGTCAATACGCCGCCAACAAAGCCCCCAGATGCTCCTTATGCTCTGCCGTCGCATAAGGCACCAACAAACTCAACACACTCCTAGCCCCGCGCAGCAGCGACGCCTGCGCACTCTCAGGCTCTAGCGCATGGCGCGGGTTGCGCACGTACTCGTAGCTCAGCCACCACGTCAGCATCACCACCATGTGCGTGGCCGTTGCCTCGCGCTCGCTCACGGTCATGGCCAGCGCGCCCCCGTGCTCTAGGCTATCTAGCAGCGTGCGAAACGCCGTGGTTTTGTGCAGCAGCGCGTCTTTGATGTGCGTTTCTAGCTTACGGTTTTTGCTCAGCAAGTCGTTCAAATCGCGGTACAAAAAGCGGTACCGCCACACCAACTCAAACAGGGTGTGCATGAAAAACCAAGCGTCTTCCACATCGTGCACGCCCGGCGCGGCATCCAGCAATTCATCCAGCGCCGCCTCGTAGCGGTTAAAAAGCGCCGTGACCAGCTCCTCCTTGGCAGGGTAGTGGTAGTAAAGGTTGCCAGGGCTGATGCTCAGTTCTGACGAGATCAAGGTAGTCGACACATTGGGCTCGCCAAAGCGGTTAAACAGCTCGAGCGTGACCTCTAATATCCGCTCTGCGGTACGGCGTGG
>NZ_JBBAOV010000059.1:0-4517 GCF_040401135.1 Limnohabitans sp.
GGCGCAGAGTCTTTCAGCACCACGTCTTGGCGTGAGTAGCCTTCGGTGTTGACGTTAGAAATGTTGTTGGCCACCGTGCTCAAGGCACGTTGGTAGGCACCAATGGCATTGCTGGCAATGCCGAGCATGTCGCTCATTTACGGCCCCCAGTCAACGGTGACTTGAACTCATTCAAGCTCTTCAGGGGCAAGGCTTTTTCTAAGGCAAAGCCTTTGCTCAGCTCAGCAGCGGTGGGCAGCGCAATGGGCTGCTGCTTAGGGTTCAAAGCAATACCTTTGCCGCGCGACTTCAGCAACTCGTCGGTGCTGGGTGCGGGGGCTTGTTGTTGTTTGACGGCGCGCTCCATGAAGTCGGCCACGCCCAAGGCGCCACGTTTGGACATTTGCAAAGACACTTCTTTGTCAAACATGCCTTCAAAGGTGTCTAGCGCTTGCGATTTGTTGTCGTCGTCTTTCATGGGCTCGTTGGCCTCACGCATGGACTTCAACATCATTTGAATGAACAGACCTTCAAACTGTTGCGCGGATTCGCGCAACGCACTGTTTTGGTCTTTCTGCGCTTTGCCACGCAGCTCACCCAGACCCGAGAAGTCTGTGTAAGACCGGGCGGCAGAGGTGTCAACGGGGCTGCTCATATCAATGCTCGATTTAAATGATGACCAGTTCGGCGCGCAAGCTGCCAGAACTTTTCAGGGCTTCAAGAATGGCGATCAAAGCAGACGGCGTGGCGCCCACTTGGTTGACCGCATCCACAATTTGGCGCAGCTCCACACCGGGCTGAAACAAGAACATGGGCTTGTTGGGCTCGGCCACTTGGATGTCGGCGTTTTGAACGGGGGCCGTTTGACCGCCAGCAAAGGCGTTGGGCTGAGACACTTCGTTGGTGGCCGAGATGGCCACCGAGATGGTGCCGTGCGACACCGCCGCAGCCGTGACGCGCACTGAGCGGTTAATCACCACCGTGCCTGTGCGTGAGTTGATGACCACGCGAGCGGGAGGCTCACCAGGTGTGATTTCTAAGGCTTCCACCTCGCTCATAAAAGCGACGCGTTGGTTCAAGTTTTTGGGGGCTCGCACCGATACCGATACACCATCGATGGCTTGTGCCACGTCACCGCCAAATTTTTTATTGATCGCGTTGACGATGGCGGTGGTGGTGGAAAAGTCGCTTTCGCGGATGTTGTAAATCACGTTCTCGGCAGACTCGAAGGGCGTGTCCACAATGCGCTCCACAATCGCGCCGCCTGGAATGCGGGCTGAGGTGGGCACACCGATGGACACCTTAGAGCCTGCGGCATTGACATCAATGCCAGTGGCCGTCAAAGCACCTTGTGCCAAGGCATAAATTTCGCCGTCTACGCCGCGCATGGCGGTCATGATGAGGCTGCCACCGCGCAAGTTAGAGGCTTTGCCGATGGAAGACACGTTGATGTCAATGCGCTGGCCGGGCTTGGCAAAGCCAGGCAAGTCGGCGGTGACCAGCACAGCCGCGGTGTTTTTGATGTCCACACGCGCTGCAGTGGCGGCGGTTTCAAAGTCGGTCAAAGGGCCGTCAATGCGCACACCCATTTGCGACAGCATGGCTTTCATGCTTTGCGTGGTGAAGGGCACCGAGGCGTCGTCGCCCGTGCCCTGCAAGCCAACCACCAAGCCGTAACCAATCAACTGGTTGGGGCGTTGGGCGGCGAGCGTTGCCAAGTCTTTGACGCGGTCAGCTTGCGCTCCACCTGCGGCCAGCACACACAGGCTGACCAAACAGGCACGGACAGAAAGAGAGAGGCGATTCATAAGTTACCCGTTCGAATTTAGAAAGGCCAGAATTTGTGCATCAAGCTGGTACCCCAGCCGGCTTTGGTGGCGTTGGCCAGATCACCCGAACCGCGGTAGGCGATTTGTGCATTGGCCAAGCGGCGCGATTGCACGGTGCTGTTGGGGCCCACGTCTTCGGGGCGAATGACGCCCGAGACTTGAATGACTTCGGTGCCTTCAGACAGGCCCAGCTTTTTCTCACCACGCACCATCAAGTTGCCATTAGCCAAAATTTCTATCACTGTCACAGCTACCGAACCGGCCAACGAGGCTTGTTGGTCGGCCTTGCCTGCGCCTTTGGAGCTGTTGTTGTTGTTGTTGATGTCCACACCGACGAAGAACGGATTCATGCTGCCGATCTTGGTGTTAAAGCCTGTGGGCAATGAGTTCTTAGACTCACGGCTCACATCGGTGTTTTGGGTGCGAGCGGCTTGGGTGGACTCGTTCAACAACACGGTGATGATGTCGCCCACCTGGTAATTGCGGCCACGGCCAAACCAGGCATCACTTTGCCGGTTGCTGTAGATGCCGCCGGTGGCAACTTTTTGCCGGTCGCTGGCCAACGGATACACCGGCTGAAAATCGGGCGAGGGTCGCAACACCATGTCGACCGGTTCGGTGGCGCAGGCTTGCAACAAAAATACGATGGCAAACAGGGCGAGTAAACGAAGTGCTGTCATGGGGAACCTCAATCAGATGTTTTGGTTCAAGAACTTGAGCATGCCGTCCACGGCCGAGATGGCCTTGGAGTTGATCTCGTAAGCGCGCTGGGTTTCGATCATGTTGACCATCTCCTCCACCACGTTCACGTTTGACGCTTCAAGCGAACCTTGTTTCAAAGCACCTGCACCGTTGATACCAGGGGTGAGAATTTGCGCCACACCGCTGGCTTGAGAGGCTTCAAACAAGTTTTGGCCAATGGGCTTCAAACCGCTTGGGTTGACGAAGCGGGCAATTTGGATTTGGCCAATGTTTTGTGAGCCGCCGCCGGCCACGATTTCGGCAGATACCGTACCGTCATGACCAAAGGTCACGCTGGCTGTGTTTTCTGGAATGGTGATGGCAGGAATCAACGGGAAGCCAGACGCTGTCACGACCTGGCCGGTGTTGCTGATCTTGAAGTTGCCGTCGCGGCTGTACGACGTGGTGCCGTCTGGCATTTGAATTTGGAACATGCCACCGCCCATGATCGCCAAGTCAAGCGGCGATTGGGTGTTGATCAAGTTGCCCTGCAAGTGCAGCTTTTCGGTGGCATTGATCTTCACACCGGTACCGAGCATCAGGCCCGTGGGTGACAAGGTGTTGTTGGTGGTTTGACCACCGGGCTGCTTGACGTTTTGATAGAGCAAGTCTTCAAACACGGCACGGTCGCGTTTAAAGCCGGTCGTGCTCACGTTGGCCAAGTTGTTGGAGATGACGTTCATGCGCGTCTGCTGCGCGTCAAGACCGGTTTTGGCTACCCACAATGATGCATCCATGGCTTTAAGCCCCTTTTAATCTGTCAAATTCAAGACGCCTTCATCATTGAAGCGCCCGACTCATCGTTGGATTTGCTTTCTTTGATCATGCGAACCTGGTGCTCAAACGAGCGGCTCTGTTCAATCAGCTTCACCATCGATGCCATTGGATTGACACTGCTGCCTTCTAAAGCCTGCGGTGTCAAAGAAACTGGCTCAGGACCAGTTGCAAAGTCCGTGCCAACTGGTTTTTCGTCAACCCGAAACAAGCCGTCTTCGCGTTTGATGAGGTTGGTGGTGCTGGCATCGCGCAGCATGAGGGTGCCCACAATCTGCTCTTGGGGGATGCCCGGCTGTGTGGGGTCTGAGGCGTAAATCAGCCCGGTATTGGTGATGTTGATGCGCGAGCCCACAGGGATGGTGATGGGGCCGCCGTCTTGGCTTTGCACGATGTGGCCCGAACCGGTTTCAAGCACGCCACTGGTGTTGATGCGCAGGTCGCCACGGCGGGTAAATGCCAGTTTTCCGTCATTGCCCGTGACGCCCAAGACCGTTTTGTGGTTCATGGACACGTCCAAGTCGCGGCCGGTGACCATCAAAGGGCCAGCATCCAAACGCACGCGGTCGGTGGTGTACAGACGGGGCTGCAAGCGCGAATCAAAGCCCTCACCCACCGCTTGGTGCGGCTGGATGGTGGCTTCGTAGGTTTGCTTGAAACCCGCGGTGGTGACGTTGGCAATGTCGTTGGACAACTGCTGACGGATGTAGCGATCTTCATTGATCGCGGCCATCGCGTTGAAAGATAAGCGGTCCATGGCGTTCTCTTAATTAATCAGTCAGATTAGTTACGGATCTGAATGATGGTTTGCGTCATCGAGGTGCTGGTTTCCATGGCCTTGGCGTTGGCCTGGAAGTTACGCTGCTCGGTGATCAAGTCCACCAATTCTTGGGTCAAGTCGACGTTGGCGCGCTCGGTGGCACCTGAGCGCACCGTGCCGAAACCAGCAGAACCGGCTTCGCCGTACTTTGGCGTACCAGAGTCAGAAGTTTTGTAGTAGTTGGTGTCACCAATCTGGCGCAAACCAGACGGGTTAGAGAAGTTGACCAACACCACTTTGCCTAATGACTTTTGCGCGCCGTTGGAGAAGCTGGCAGACACCAAGCCGTCGTCGGCAATGGCCAAGCCCACCAGGTCACCTTCGGGTGCGCCGTCTTGCGACTGCGACAACACCGAGAACGGTGACGCAAACTG
>NZ_JBBAOV010000060.1:0-3215 GCF_040401135.1 Limnohabitans sp.
TGCCATGCCGCTCAATGCTACGGACAGCCGACTCTAGCTCTTCTGACGATGCTCGCCGCTGGAAGCGACTACGGCCAACGTCGCATCCAGCCGTGCCAAAGGTCAAAGGGAGAAGACGCATGAGATCATCGAGAACTTTGAAGGCATCGTCGTCGGGCGACGAATGCAAGGTTTCATGCCGCCCAAAGTGCAAGAAGATTGATCTGTTGCCTCGACCTTCCTCCCCCCTTGATTTTGGCTGCTTGAGTTTCACTTGTGGGGGTCGGCCGTGATTCCGTGACGTCCTGCGGGCCAGCTCGGGAACAAATTACAAATACAGTGCTCGGAACCAAGTTTGAGTCACAGGCTTCTTTGCTTTCATTGCCTTCGGGTTGGCAGAGGTGGTGTCGGGGTGTCGTGCGGTTGACTCGTCCGGCGATGCATCTGACCCAGAGGGGCTGCGTCGGGTGGAGTCGTCAGACGGTGAGCATGGTGTCAGTGGAGTTCCGGTGTCCTGCAGTCAGCAGCCAGCATCGTCGTCTTCCACAATACCGGCGTCCTCTTCCACTGTGCAGGCTCCAGCGGTGGTTGCTCTGGATCTGACATCCATTCAGTTGCAATGTGGCGCTGCTGGCATCACTGTTCGAGAGAAGTTGAGTGAATATGAGCGCAGTCAAATGGATCCCCACCGAATAAGAAAGCTTTTGTCAGAAAAGTGCGGTTGCCGGGAGGGTTGCTTCAGCAAATTGAAACCCAAGGAGTCACAGCTCGTACAGGTTGGCCGGGTCTGCCCCCCAAGCAACTTCAGGTATCCGTTGCCCTGCCCCACCGTCACCCTTGCCTTCCTTGCCCCGTCCTCACACAGTTGCTTGGCGGGTGACTTGGAGGTGCTGCATTGGTGGTATGGGCATCTGGGCGACGACGAGCGTATCTTCATGTTTTCCACACTGTATGACTATATCGGACGTTCGCCGTCTTCTGAAAGCGGCAAAAAACAGTTGCGCACTTCGTGGAGTCTGTGCGGCGTGACCATATGCAGACTCGGATTTCGCAAAGTTATCGGCATCGGATCCACCAAGTTGGTCAAAATGATCCATGGGATTCCCGACAGGAGGCGACATTATGTCCATCAGCGACCGTCGGTTCCCAAGCGAAGTGCGGACCACCGACGCCCCCGCTTCCCGGAGTACCCCGGGTTTCACAGCCCAGGCCCTACGACGTTGGAGCTCGGACCTCCACAGTTTTGGCCGGTGGTCCACATTTCGCATAGATTGGTTTCCGAGTGATTCGCGAATGAACATTGAGGCGCACAAACACAATCCGCAATTGCCCGCAGAGAGATCGGGTCAACGCCTTCTTCTTGGAAATTTACATGTCTGCAGCCGAACCTCTCCCCCACGAAAGGTACTTGGCGAAAGGCGTCGCAACGGTGTGACTGGGAGGCTGGGCATTATCCCGAAGGAGTCGTCTTTTTCACCCACCCCATTTTATTTTCGAGCCTGCCTGGGGAGGAGCGACGCAGCTATCCAATGCCCCGCCTTCCAGTTGCTCGTAGTTGCAGGCAGCATCGACGGAAACATTCAAGTTGAAGATCATACGTTTGCGATGGCGACTCTGGATGCGGGCTCTGCCGACGAAGTTGCCGACGAGGATTGGAATCCAGACCGCAGCGTTCCAGAGACAGTGCACATGTTCCTCGGAAAGGACATTGGCCTGACTCGGCGGCACTTGCCGCATAGTTGCTTGTCTCACTTGTACTGGCTGTTCGTTGCCACTTGCGGAGAGAGTCCCGGTCTACTAACGGAGCCTTGCATCACGGTGCGGAGTCCCGGTGTAACGGAGTCTTGCAGCACGGTGCCTTCGTACCACGTGTTCAGCGATGCTTGGCATTCCGTTTGGCACCAGTACTTGCTATTCCGCAAGGTATCGCAACATGCGGAATGCAAGGCGTGCTTCCACGCCCGCACGAAGATCCACGATCGGGGGATATCATTTGCAGAGCGGTTAGGCTACGCCCGCGAGTGGCGCGACCACCTGCGTGACCAGTACCATGACCGCACCATATACTGGCACAATCGCTATGCCAGCAGGAGCAAGCAAGGTGTCCTGACGATAATTATCGATTCTATGGATAAGGCGAAATTCGCATGGCCCCAATATGAATGGGGCCGGGTCGACAAGATGTTGGACACTGTCAGGCGGCCGCGGCTGGTATTAACCGCTGCCATCGCACACGGATACGGCACGTTTTTCTTCGTCGCTGATGAAGATTTGACTCACGGGGCCGATGCGTTTCTGGATGTGCTGGAGAGAGTCTTGGAGACCGTTTGGGCTGAGTGCAGGCGGGAAGGTCTAAGATTTCCAGATCACCTTGTAGTCCAAAGCGATAACACCACAGCGCAGGCGAAGAACTCAGAGGTCAACGTGTTTATGGCTTATCTCGTCGTCCGCTACAAATTCCGCACAACACATCTGATGTTCTTGATAGTGGGTCACACACACGAGGATATTGATCAACTGTTTGGGCTGGTTCTGCAGGTCGTGCTCAGAGTCGTCAAATTCCAAACGAAAGGAGAGCTAGTCGAGCTATTGCGCACTCGTATGCGGCATCTCATTGAGAACCGCGGAGAGACCCTACATGTGGACGTACTTGAGCACGTCCGCGATTTCCACACTTGGCTAGCCCCTTTGAAAGTGGAGTTGTACAATTGTTGGGGCACCCGGAGGGGAGTGGAAGCGCCTCATGCTTTTTCGTACAAGTTGCGACGCGACCTCGATTCTCACGAAGCTGCAGCGGTTGAAACTCGCCGCGGCTGCGGCACGGACGTGATGTGCTGCGTGAAGACGTACATGCATTCCCCGCAATTGCAGCAGTCACCGCTGGTCGTGCTTCCGCGGGAGAGATACGCTGCCGCTGCTCTCTCTGCAGGCCCCGTTGCCATGGTGCAGCGACACAAGGTCTCTGAAAAACGCAAAGAGGAATTGATGGACCTTGCCCTGCTGCTTCGGGGGCAGCCCTACAACATGCACCGGGGAGCTGACGATCTGGAGCGGTTTGTAGCCGGTCCAGGGCCGGCAAGCTTTCCAGCGACACCTTGGCTGCAAGCCGAAGCCGCAGATTGGAGCATGCCTGCACAGCCAGGCACCGAGTTGACCCCGCACTTGCCAGAGACGTCTTGGCCTATGCGCGTGCGTTTCAAGCGCTAGGGTCCCGGTGTTACGGTGTCAGCACGCAT
>NZ_JBBAOV010000061.1:0-3060 GCF_040401135.1 Limnohabitans sp.
GCTACTCCCGGTGCAACAAGCCGGGAGCTACTCCCGACTACTCCCGAGAGCTACTGCAACAAGCCGGGAGCTACTCAGTAAACCGGGAGTAGCTCTCGGTGCAATTGACCGGGAGTAGCTCTCGGTGTAGCAGTCGCATGATGTTTGAAGTTGTCGCAGTTTGCATGATGGTTGGTCCTTGAATGTGTCTTTGTTTTCTTAGCATTGCAGACCGGGAGTAGCTCTCGGTGTAACAGACCGGGAGTCGCTCTCGGTGTAGCAGACCGGGAGAAGCTCTCGGTGTAACAGACCGGGATCGAGTAGCTCTCGGTGCAATTGACCGGGAGTAGCTCTCGGTGCAGCAGACCGGGAGTAGCTCTCGGTGTAGCAGTCGCCGTCCAACTGCACTGTCCGCAACCATATCGGCTCAAATTGCCTTCCAGCGCCACGACCACGGATCGGGAGTAGCTCCCGGTCGTAGCTCTCGGGAGTAGCTCCCTGGGGAATGATCGGGGGTAGCTCCGGGCTTTCGCGATGGCTGGGCACTCGTGGGAGCAACCTCCGGTCAAACGTTTTGCGCATAGCTGGGAGAACCGCACTGGTCCCGACCCCGACGATGACTTCGATGCTGGCCAATGGGGTATGCCATCAGACTCAGATTCTGAAGGCGAAGACAAAGACACGCCCGGGCATCTTCTGGTTCGGAAAATATTGCATATGCACTTGCTGAACAAAATCACAGCAGAAGACTGCTGCACCACTCTGTTTTTCGCAGCCGAAGCAGGTGTAGTAGAGGCACGGCAGTATGCAAAGGCACCAGGGAGTTCCTCTGGAAAGTATGCCGAACGGCTTCGTAAATTGCTGGGGCACCTTAACAACGATGACTTATATTACTTCGAGTATCCGGGGCACCACAAGCACGCCTTGAGCCGCATGACGCACACCGGGGTCTGCTTGCCTCCTCACGAACAGCTCTGGTCAGATTTAGCTACAAGCGTCGGCTACCGGACACGGCTTGGCGAGATGGTGCGGCGGAAAGAGTTGCCGGATGTTTACTTCAAACATCAAGTCGTCCAACAGAACTCTGACATGGTACTGCCCGTCGCTATGTACATCGATGCCGTCCCTTATAGCCAGACCGACTCTGTGATTGGTTGGTGGATGATAGACCTTGTCTCTGAGCGGCGATACCTCTGGGCCGTTTTACGGAAACAGCACTCTTGTCGGTGCGGATGCCGAGGCTGGGACTCTTGCTACATATTCCTCAAGGTCTTGTGCTGGTCGCTTCGGTGTCTCGCAGATGGTTGCTACCCGTCAGCAAGGCATGACGGGCAACCATTTCTCGAAACTGACACAAAAAGACTTGCTTTGGCCGGCCAAGCAGCTCCCATCAAGGTAGCTTGTTTATTCATTAAAGGCGACTGGTCGGAGTTCGCTACTACACTCGGCCTCCCTTCGTGGTGTGACGGAATCCGCCCTTGTTTCCTGTGTAATGCCTTCGGGTTGGATCTGTTCGTCGCAGCAGGGCACTCAGACACTGCCCTTCGGTGGCGGGATAACGAGGACGAGGACTACAATCTTTCTTGTGAACGGTGCTTGAATGCAGTTCAAGTGGCTACATTGGATGTCCGCAACAAGATCGCAACATTGTTGAAGTACGACAAAAGCAAGGAAGGCAGCTGCGGGCGGTCCTTGAAGACCAACTTATTGGAGCACGGTTTGTGCACGGGCGACAGACTTGAGCCGAGCGATTCTTTGCCAGACGTCGGACAGTTTGAGACGGCACCCGTGCCCTTTGTTGCTTACTTCTGGCGACGCTCTGAAGAGTCTCACAGCAGACGGCCGAACCCATTGTTCCGCAGCGGCCTTGGTGTCAGCCCTTGTGGATCACTGGCCATCGACACATTGCATGCATTCTATTTGGGAGTGATGCGGGTGTGGGCGAAAATAGCGATCTGGACAGTTCTTCTCAGCGGTGTCTTTGGAGATTCTTTGCCTGTTGCAATCTTAGCGATGCGGTCTACCCTGATGACTTTCTACAAGATACGGCATGCTGAGTTTCAGCAAGAAGGACTCACTCGCCTGGCAGACTTCTCAGCAAAGACGGTCGGGACGAAAGGGAACCAAACCCTAAAGAGCAAAGGTGCCGAAACTTTTGGACTTCTGAAGTTTCTCCTCTATCTGTTCCCACGTTACGGCGAACGGTTGGGGCAGCACTGGCAACGTTTGCTGAAAGCGGGCCAGTGTCTCGATCGCATAGTTGAAATCTGGCACAGCAACGGTTGGACTATTCCTGCCGAGCAGCGAAAGGAGTCCATTGCCATGTATTGCCAGCACATCGCGATGATGTCAATCTTCTCGTGTTTTACACCGAAACACCACTTGGTGTTCCACTTGTTGTTCCGGCAAGGTGCTCAAGGCAACCCGGCGAAATACAGCACGTGGCTGGACGAATCGCTTAATAAGGTCCTCAAGCAGTCATGCAAAAATGCATGTTCTGCTAAGTTTGACCAAAGCATTCTCTTGCGTATGCGAGAGCTTCTTCGCACTTCGCCACGGCTTGTGCAGGCAAGCTGATCTTCCAACGTTGTGCACTTGCGTTAGCCTCCTCACGAGTAGCATCCTCGAAGCCGGCCAATCTTATCGAGGCAACACCAACGTTGGGAGATGGGCCAGTTGCATTGCATTTGCCCCTTGCATTGCATCAACATGCTGGTGCATGTGTATAGTCATTTTATCTTCTCGCCTCTGTTAGCCACAAGGGCCCAGGGGCAGCATAAACCGGGAGTAGCTCTCGGTGCAGCAGACCGGGAGTAGCTTTCGGTGCAATCGGTTCAACAGAACAGGAGTAGCTCTTGGTTCGCCACAGTGTTTGAGAGCCTCGTTGCTGCGTACAGTTGTTGTGTTTGCATAGCCTATGCTGCGGCGGGCATCCAGCAAAAGTGTGCGGCGAGGCTCTGCCCATGCAAGTATGAGTTTCACCCGGGGCTGGGGGGCGGGAGAACTCCGGTGCAATTGACCGTGACCGGGAGTAGCTCCCGGCTTGTTGCACCGGGAGTAGCTCTCGGGAGTAGTCGGGAG
>NZ_JBBAOV010000062.1:0-2587 GCF_040401135.1 Limnohabitans sp.
CCGGTCTGACGACAAACATCCTGGCCGGTGGTGAGGAGTCGAAGGCGGCGTAGCCGACGTAGACGACGATCCACCGGCCGCGCCGGCTTGCAGGGGGTTCAAGATGGTGGGCTTAAGTCTCAAACAGAGAGTTCAGCCCAGTGCCATCAACCCGAATCACCGATCAGCAGGTTTGCCTCTACATGAACATCCGTAAGAAAAAGACACAGGTGCTGGCTGCGGCCAAAGCCGGTATCAGCGAGCGCAGTGCGCGGCGCATCGATGGTGCCAGCACTCTTCCCACACAGACCCCCCGGCGCTATTGGCGCTCGCGGGTCGATCCATTTCTGCAGGTCTGGGACAGTGAAGTCTTGCCGCTGCTCAAAAGCGCGCCCAAGCTGATGGCCATCACCTTGCTGCGCCAGCTCCAGCACGACCACCCCAACGACTTCCCCGACGGCACACTGCGTACCCTGCAGCGTCATATTCGTCAGTGGCGCGCCATGGAGGGGCCCGCAAAGGAAGTGTTCTTCCCGCAGGCGCATGCACCGGGCCACCGTGGTTTATCCGACTTCACTTCCATGGGGGAGTTGCGCATCACGATTGCAAGTGTCCCGTTTGCGCACATTCTGTATCACTTCGTTCTTGCCTTCTCACGCTGGGAACACGTTGAAGTGGTCGAAGGTGGGGAGAGCTTTGAGGCCCTCTCCAAGGGATTGCAGAATGCCTTGTGGCAGGCTGGCGGCACCCCACAGGAGCACCGAACGGACAGCCTGTCGGCGGCCTTCAAAAATCTGACCGAGGAAGAGGACTTTACTGTTCGCTATACGGCACTGATTGACCATTACGGCATGGCCGCCACCCGCAACAACCGTGGCCTCAGCAATGAAAATGGCAGCGTAGAGTCATCCCACCGGTATCTGAAGGAGGCCCTGGAGCAAGCACTTCTTTTACGTGGACACCGCGACTTTGAGGACCGCTCGGCCTACGAGGGCTTTGTACGTGAGTGCGTGATACGACGTAATCGGCGCAACGCGGCGGCCTTCCAGATCGAGCGTGCGCAATTGCAGGACCTGCCCCAAAGGCGCACGACCGACTTTGTTGAAGACGAGGGTCGTGTCACACGTTCGAGCACCTTCACGGTGTGCGGCATCCTGTACAGCGCACCCTCGCGGCTGATTGGGCAGCGCCTGAAGGTGCGCTTGTTCAGCGATCACCTGGACTGTTATCTCTCTGGAGCGCTGGTTCTGAGTTTGGCACGTGGCACGCGCTCGCCCATTACCGGGCGTGGTCGGGTGATCGATTACCGTCACTTCATTGAAGCCCTCAAACGCAAACCCCAAGCGTTCAAGGGCCTGGTGTTCCGCGATGCACTGTTTCCGCGGGAGGCGTACCGCAGGACCTGGGAGCAGCTCGATGCCAAGCTGACCCAGCGCCTGGCCTGCCAAGCGATCGTGGGCCTGTTGGAGATGGCCGCCAACGATGGGGTGGAGGCTGTATTGGCTGTTCGGCTTGAGGCGCTTCTGGCAGCAGGGGTGCTGCCTGATGTCAAGCGTTTGCGCGAAGAGTTCACCCCGCGCAGGACCGAGGTTCGCCAGGTAACGGTTGAAATTCCTCCGCCCAGCATCTATGACGCGCTGCTGCCAAGCACACAAGCCACCGAGCAAGAAGAGGTGCTGGCATGAGCTCCCAAGCCTTCGAGCCAGCCCGAAACGCCTTGATGCTCAACGAACTTCGTCTGCCCACGATGGGCAGACTGTGGACGGAGTTTGCCCAGCGCTCGGACAAGGAGGGGTGGCCAGCTGGGCGATTTCTGAGCGCCTTACTGGAACACGAATTGGCAGAGCGGGCCAAGCGACGAATTGAACGCCACCGTGACGAGTCGCAGTTGGATACAACCAAGACGCTGGCGAGCTTCGAGTTTGCCGAGGTGCCAATGCTCTCCAAGGCCCATGTAATGGCGCTGGCCAGCGGGGATTCCTGGATCGATAAGGGGGCCACCATTCTGATCTTTGGCCCCCCTGGCGTGGGGAAAAGTCATGTTGCCTGCGGTATTGGTCATGCGCTGATCGACGCTGGGTACCGGGTGCTCTACACGCGCACCAGTGAACTGGTGCAGCGCTTGCAGAGCGCTCGACAAAACCTACAGCTGCCCCAAGCCCTGGTAAAGCTGGACCGCTATGACTTGATCATTCTGGATGACCTCTCGTACGTCCGAAAAGATCAGGCCGAGTCCAGCGTGCTGTTTGAGTTGATCTCCGAGCGCTACGAGCGACGCAGCATCCTGATAACGGCCAACCAGCCGTTCTCGGGATGGGACAGCGTGTTCCCGGATCCGGGCATGACGGTGGCGGCCATTGACCGTCTGGTACACCACTCCACAATCTTTGAGCTCAACAATGTTGAAAGCTACCGCAGCAAAGAGGCCCTTCGACGCCAGAGAGTTCAACTTGAAAACGACAAAGCAAATCGAAAACGTCAATCATCAAAAGACTGCGACAACCACACCAAGGAGCCAATGAAATAGACCACTAAACAACGACATTCATCCCCCTAAACCGGCCAAGATGATTGTCGCTGGACCGGCCATGCTGGTTGACGCCGTCCA
>NZ_JBBAOV010000063.1:0-2298 GCF_040401135.1 Limnohabitans sp.
AGCTGGAGCGAGGAGTCACGGGGTGCTGGTGTCTGGCAGGGTGTGTCAACGCGTGCAGCTCGGCTGGTGTCCGTCTTGCGGAAGGCCGCCGTAACGGTCAGTGCCAACAAGGTCCCGCGCACGTGGTTGAGGCATGCTGGCAGATTCGTTGGCAGGCATTCCGGAGGTGAGCAAGTGCTTCGACACTTGGGCATCATCGAAGTCGCAAAGAAGGGCAAGAAGGGCTGGAATCTGACGTTTTGGGCCGATGCTGGCGACACTGATGACGACGATGAGTGCGACGATGGCGATGGTTGCGGCACCGACGAATGCACTGTGTGGAAGCTCAGCGACCGGACAGCGGGCCTCGAGAAAATGCGTCGGCTGCTTAAGGGTTGGGACGCAATTTGGGACTGTCTCGGCGACGCCCCGCACACCTGCGACGAGTGGTACAACAAGCAGGACGCTGCCCGGAAAGCGTTGAGCAACTTGAAGTTCAAGGTGGCTCGGTTTCCGAAATTATGACCCGAACTTGTTCGGATCTGAAAACCGGGCCCTCGAATCTCAAAGCTGGACCGTTTTGATCATCTAATGTTTTGTGGCACGTGTAATGTTGTGCGAGCCCACGATCGCTGACATTCTGGGCTCGGGTTAGAAATCCGGAACTCAACGTAAAGTCGACAGATGGGGAGTTGCCTGCCCCGAACCGTATGTTTCAGCAAGCTCGGGCTCGCTAGAACATGCGGATCGGGGCAGCTCCGCTGCTGTTTTCTTTAATGGCCTAAATTGCAGGTGCCGAGGTTGCCGCACGAGGCGGGCCCGAAGACCACGTACACCACGAGCTGGACGCTAAGACAAGCACTTCTGTGCATGATGCACATCAACGGCATCTCCGGGCTGAAGCCCGGGAAAATGTCAGTGTACAAGTTCACACGCATGAATCCTGATCAGACGGGCGGCCTGAAGAGAGTGTACCGTGCGGCAGAGCGGACAGCAGGCAGGCTGGAGAACATCCGGGATCTGATGAACGCCGTGGGGCGCAAGACGCGCCCCGAGCTCGTGTCCATGGACATTTGCTTCGCATCCGATCGGAGCTTGGACCAGCTCGACTTTGGCAAGAAGTTGCCGATCGCAGAGCTCAGGAAGTCGAAGGTCGCTTTGCACAAGCGTGACGGGATGACCCCTCACATTGCACACGTAGTTCGTCGTGTGCTGGGCAAATGAGCATGCATGGCGTCCCGGATTTGTATAGCATATGCGGCGTCCCGGATTTGTCGCAAAGAGGTGCAGAGTGCGAACGCATCAGTCTCCCACAGTGCACGCCAAACGCAACTCGATTCCATATCAAACCAGGGGCACGCCAAACGCAACTCGATTCCATATCAAACCAGGGGCGCTTGTTTCCATGTTGGCGGTTTGATGTGGGTTTCGGTCTCGGGGAGCTCGGTTGCGGCTGCAGGTCGGAAGAGGTTGCAGGTTTCACATACGGTAGATAGGGGGTTGGTCTGATCTCCGTTTGGCATTGCGACCCACGCCTTTTTTTGCAGGCAGGACAAAATCCAACACATGTGTAAGCACTTTCCATGTCAGACAAGCGGCATGCCCTCCCACTGCCCGGCCCCGTTGTTGTGGCCGCCATGAATCAGAAGGTCACTGTCCCTGTCTGGCATCATCCTCGACGGGTCCGGTGTTATCGCAACTATGCCTTGGGTTTCAAAATCAAAGAGATGGTTGTCCCGGAGTACACGGAAATTCGGAACAAGAAGGAACTGGGGATAGCAGAAGCGGGGCAAGGGCCTTCCTTCATCTCCCGGCGGAGGGTGGGGGTTGCGGGGGCTGTGCATGTCACAAAGGCACAGCCCCCGCCACTCCCACCTCCCCCCGGGCGATGAGGGAAGGCCCCTGCTTCGTTCCTGCTATTTCCCGGGAGGACCCTACCTAGCGACCCGATGTGTCCCTTGCGAACCCCGGAGTCGTCGGACACGGAAGTCGATTCGTGTGGCACGACGGAGCCCGAGTCTGACGACGAAATGCTAGCTGCACCAGCTGCCGGAACGCCAAGCGTCCTAATCACCTTGGCCAAGTGACCGCCCCCGCGGCACGGCTTGTGTCGACCTGGGTCGTCAGGGCGGTGCCTTTCTGTTTGTGTTTTTGGTTTAGGACATTTTCTGTGGGTTCCCGGCCGGAGTTTTGGGCAGCTGGAGTGTAGTCAAAATCTGTGTTTCTGTTCGGTTCTTGGGTTGACAGCAACCTCTGAGTAAGTTCGTGTGCTTCGACCTTCGACGCCCGGTGGCAGGAAAAACAGCATGTCCGCCCGCT
>NZ_JBBAOV010000064.1:0-2105 GCF_040401135.1 Limnohabitans sp.
TTACTCGCCAAAATTCAATGGCAAGCCCACGTAGTTTTCAGCCATGGTGCGCGAGCCGGCTTCGCTGTGAATCAGGTAGTCCAACTCTGCCTCTTGAAACTTTTGCCCAATTTCGCCGTGTTCAGGAAAGCTATGCATCAAGCTGGTGAACCACCAAGAGAAACGCTCTGCACGCCAAATGCGGGCTAAGCAGCGTGTGGAGTAATGGTCAATGCCTGCATGCGACTTTTCAACGCAGGCTTCGATCAGCGCGTCAGACAAATACTTCACATCGGTTGCGGCCAAGTTCAATCCCTTGGCGCCTGTGGGCGGCACGATGTGGGCGGCGTCACCTGCCAAGAACAAGGTACCAAAGCGCATGGGCTCGGTCACAAAGCTGCGCAGTGGCGCAATGCTTTTTTCAATGCTCGGGCCAGTCACCAATTGTTCACGCGCTTCTGGGTCTAGGCGGTTTCGCAGCTCGGTCCAGAAAGCATCGTCGCTCCACTGCTCCACTTTGTCCGTGAGTGGCACTTGCAAGTAGTAGCGGCTGCGTGTGTGGCTGCGTTGCGAACACAAGGCAAAGCCGCGCGGGCTGTTGACATAAATCAGCTCTTCGTGCACGGGCGGTGTGTCTGACAACACACCCAGCCAGCCGAAGGGGTACACCTTTTCAAACTCTTTGATCGATTTTTTGGGCACGCTGGCACGACACACACCGTGAAAGCCGTCACAGCCTGCAATGAAGTCGCACTCGATGGTGCGGCTCTTGCCATCTTTGCTAAAGCTCACACTGGGCTTATC
Source organism: Limnohabitans sp. (assembly GCF_040401135.1). Taxonomy (GTDB): domain Bacteria; phylum Pseudomonadota; class Gammaproteobacteria; order Burkholderiales; family Burkholderiaceae_C; genus Limnohabitans. The sequence continues at coordinate 784 of NZ_JBBAOV010000064.1, forward strand.
GGTGTCGAAGCCGTGAATTTGCACGTCATCAGCTTCGTAAATCGTGGTCAGGCCAGCTGATTGGCGTGCGTCCATCAAATCACGCGTGACTTCGGTTTGGCCATAAACCATCACTTTTTGGCCGCCCGTCAGGGCCGCCAAGTCAATGCGGTGGCGTGCGCCTTTGAACAACAAATCAAAGCCCGTGTGTACCAATCCTTCTTTGTTCATGCGCTGGTCCACGCCTGCTTGAGCCAACACCTCTAGCGTGACTTGCTCCAGCACGCCTGCGCGAATCCGGCTCAACACATAGTCGGGGCTTTGGCGCTCCACGATCACCGCATCCACGCCTGCTTTGTGCAACAACTGCCCCAACAACAAGCCCGAAGGCCCGCCACCCACAATGACCACTTGTGTTCGCATGTCTCTAATCCTTTTATTTCGAAGTGCTGCGAGATTAAAGGTGCACTTGATCTAACGCAAAGTCCAAACGACAAATCTGCACGGTGAATAGAATAGATGCACGATGATCGCGCAACCTACAACAGATACAAACCCATGAACAAAGCAGACTGGATTGAAGGCATGGCCCGGGGCATGGCTGTGCTGGAGAGCTTTGACACTGAGCGCCAACGGCTCAACGCTACTCTGACCGCGCAACGCACTGGCCTGACACGCGCCGCGGCGCGTCGGCATTTGTTGACATTGAAGCAGCTAGGCTACTTGGAAACCGATGGTCAATATTTCTGGCTTTCAGCCAAGGTGCTGGGCTTTGCAGGCAGCTATTTGTCCAGCGCACGTTTGCCACGCGCCGTGCAGCCCACCCTGCATCAGCTGAGCTTGGCCACACAGCTGTCTTGTTCAGTCGCAGTGTTGCAAGACGATGCAGTCATCATCGTGGCACGGGGTATTTGGCAAGGGCCAGATTTACCCATCAAAGCCAGCCACAGTGTGTTGGCCTACGGTCTGCATGTGGGCACGCGCTTGCCTGCACACGCCACATCTACAGGCCAAGTGCTGCTGGCCAACTTACTGCCTGAACCGTTGAAAACATGGCTTGAGGCCAAACCTTTAAGCCGACTCACCGCGCACACCGCCACACAAGCCAAGGACCTGAAACTAAAGCTCAAACAAGTGGCCAAGCAAGACTATTGCTTGGCAATACAAGAGCACGAGCTAGGCGTAGACGCCTTGGCCGTGCCACTGCGCAATGAACGCGGGGACACGGTGGCAGCGCTTAACTTGGTGCGCTCGGGGGCTGGGCCAAACGCGCCAGATTTGGCAACGCGTTGGTTGGCGTTGTTGCAGCAAACTGCGCAAGCATTAAGGCCGTTGATATGAAA
>NZ_JBBAOV010000065.1:0-2064 GCF_040401135.1 Limnohabitans sp.
TTCACGAGTAATAAGGCCAATCTTGCTTGATGGTCCGTCAACTTGAAACCTTTCGACGATAACAGAGTCATCAATCGCTGACTTCCTCCACCCAAGTTCATACAGAAAAGAATATCCTCGCGGTGGTCCTGCACTGCCGTCTCAGCATCAATGTCCGTCATCTGCCGGTCTGGAACGTTCGCAATGGCGCCATAATGCAATTTCCAAAGGCGCACCTGGTTCCGAGAATATCGGTGACCCTCTGCCTTCAACATCGCATAGAGCAGTCGTTCATTAGGGTTCCCTTTGCTCCGGATAAATGCACCAACTTTGTTCTCCATGTCCATGATGTCGTCAGATACTTCAGCTTGGAGGTGAGTGCTCGATGCTGCAGCTGGAGGGCCTTCACCATACTGTCGCTTCCAAAGCCGGATTTGTTTCTTCGAGAAACGGTGTCCCATTTTATGCAGCATGGGATACAGGTCGCGTTCCGCCGGATTGCCGTTGTCGCGTATATACTGACCAACTTTGTTCTCCATGGCGAGGATATCATCGATATCAGGTGCCTCGTGGCTGCTCGACGCGGCCGCCGGCAGCAAATGAACCATCTCACCAATATCGGCAGGTAGCTGACCTTGCGGTGGCTCACTACTCGATGCCGCACCAGTTCCGCGCCCGTGGATATATTGGTCCATGACAACGATATCTGCTGATACTCCCGCTGGTGGCCGTGTGCTGCATGTCGGCGCGGTCTTCCCAGTGATGCGGCGGCGCTTCTTCCGGTCATACAACTCTGCCACATCCCAGTGGCTGCTGCGATGTCCATCAATGTCAGATATGTCCCTCAGTATGAAGCGCGCTCTCGGATCTCCATCGCCATACTTCCTGGGCTCCATAGCTGGTGCACTCTCAATGACAATCTCAAAGGTCAACAAAGATATGCGTGCCAGAATTGGGAAGTCCTCTTCTTGGGCATAACCTGCGGCTCCAGGCATGGACAGCCGACTAGCTTGCTCGAGATACCCTTCAGCACGGAGTGTGTCAATAAGGTTCTCTCGGAGCATTGCGGCAGCCTCGTAGATTGCTCCGCTGCCTTCTCCAAGAAGCATACCGTTGTCGGCTATGTCGACCTTATGATACATCTCTGGATTGCTGGCATAATTGACGGCATGAAATAAACAGAGGCCGTCGGGTGGCATACGCCTCATGATGGCCAAGTGCAATAAAACACAACTTGATATTGAGCCAAAATGACTACGGAAAAAACTGGAACTGTTGGCGTGCTTGGTCTCTTGTTATAGCACGTTCGAATAATCGCAAGGCCAATAATGCATTCGTTGTCTGGCCGAGATACTCCCCGGTAGCAACACAAGCAGTGAAGCGCATCTGAATATAACGCACTTCACCTATATAGTCCGGTGGATTTTCGGGTCGGGAATGAATATCGGCCTCTTGGGGCCGAGATTCATTGTGACATACATCAATCCGAGCTCCGGCCCCATTCCAATGCCTTGATTGCAGTCTGCAACCCAAGCTTTGGAATAGGGTCAAAGCAAGGATTGATATATGGGGGTCGATTGCGCCATACGCCAGGTCAGGACATTAGCGCCCCGGACCCGTTGTCCTTCGTCCCGAGTTTTTGTTTTCCACGGTTTCGGCTCGCCTGTCGACCCTAAAACCGCCGCCGGCCGCCCGGAGGGCGGCAGACAGCGCTTTTAGGCTCGACAGGCGAACAGAAGCCGAAACAAAAAACACGGGACGAAGGACAACGGGTCCGGGCACTAATAACCTGACCCGGAGTAAATGAAACCAATGCACTGTCATCCGGATGTGGATGATATGACCCACGAACATGCTTCAATGCTCGTCGCGGAGGCGAGCCACATCAACAATACATTTCGCACTTGGATAAGGGGCCCGTCGTCACGAGCTTCGTCCCATTGTATGTCACAGAGGCCGTTTCCCCCCACGGTTATAAAGCCCATCAGGCCCACTCCGTGAGGATTTGCCCGGGCCGGTTATGGGGGTCGATAGCGCCGTACGCCAGGTCAGGATATTAGCGTCCCGGACCCGTGTTCCTTTGCC
>NZ_JBBAOV010000066.1:0-1960 GCF_040401135.1 Limnohabitans sp.
TAAACGATTGGTTCGCCAATCCGATTGCTATTCATAAGGAACATCTCGAATGACTTGAAACAAATCTTGAAGGAGCTTTGTATGGAAAATGCCAACCTGTTACGAGTGAGTGGCCGCCCGAGTGCCTACAGCGGGAGCGGCAACACGCCCCAAGACCGACAGCACCAACGGCGTCAAAAATTATTGGCGCTGTTTGATGCGGTTGAGCACGGCAATTTAGAGGCATCCAAGCTCGCCCTCAAGACTTTGTTGAATTTCGACCACTCACTTGCAACGGATGCACACTTTGTGCGATTGTCCAAAGCGCTGGAAGCGGGTGGCACGTATCTAGCCCAGCAACTGGTGCGTGAGATCAAAGCCAAGTTCATCAACGCCACGCCGCTTCATGCGGTAGCACCCAAGACCGAACAGGCTTCGCACCCCTATTTCACCAACGGCATGCATTTCGTGGACACGCGGGCATAGGTTAAAAGCGAGGCGTTTGGCCGCATTAACGTGTTTTGGCCCTACAAGCTGCCTGCATGTCGTGGTCGCGGATAAAGCCGCATTGGCCGCTGCCGCCGCCCGTTTCAGCTCGGCACATGGCTTGTAGATCGCTGTCGCGGATAAACCCACACTGGCCGCTACCCCCGCCAGATGTGGCGCGGCAATACGCTTGCTTGTCAGGGTTTTGAATGAACCCGCATTGGCCCGAGCTACCAGAAGATGACGACGTGTTGGCGCGGTCTGCACTGGCCCTGCAAGCGGCCTGCATATCGTGGTCACGGATAAAGCCGCATTGGCCGCTGCCACCGCCCGTCTCGGCGCGACAGCGAGCTTGCAGGTCACCCTCGCGAATAAACCCACAGTGGCTAGAGCCGCCCCCGCTAATGGCACGGCAATAGGCTTGACGGTCTGGGTTTTGAATAAAACCGCAATCGCCTTGTTGGGCGTGGGTGGGGAGGGCGGCTAGCAGGCCTAAAAAAAACGCCAGTGTGCAAAGGGAATTGATGCTCATCCATGTTCTCCAGTTCTCGTTATTTTCGTCGTCATTCATGGCGAGGGCCACAAGCTAAAATGAAACTAACTACCAAAGCCAACTCTTGACGTTGGCTTTTTTTATGGCAGCAAGAGCTAAAAACTAAAGGCGATTCGTGTTCAAAAATGTGATGGTGTATCGAATCGGCGAGGGCTGGAGCCCTAGTCTTGAGCAAATTGAGCAGGCGCTGGATGCCGAACGTTTTGTGCCTTGCGGCGCAAGCCAAGACAAGGCGATTGGATGGGTCGAGCCGCGCGGTGAGGCGCATGGTCCGTTGGTCGAGGCTGTGAACGGACAGCGCATGCTGAAGCTCAAGATCGAGACCAAGGGCGTGCCCGGCTCGGTGGTTATGCGCAAGGCCAAAGAACGCAGCGCTCAGATTGAGATGACTGAGGGCCGCAAACCTGGCAAGAAAGAGATGAAGGAAATCAAAGAAGACGTGAAGATGTCTTTGATGCCCATGGCCTTTAGCAAAGAATCAGCGGTGCTGGTGTGGATCGACCCCGCCACCAATCTGATGGTGATGGACGCCGGCAGCCAAGCCAAGGCTGACGAAGTGGTGACCATGCTGGTCAAGTCATTCGCAGGCCTGAGCCTGACTTTGATTAACACCCAAATGTCGCCTCAGTCAGCCATGGCTTCTTGGCTGATGACCCAAGAGTCGCCTGCAGCTTTCAGTGTGGACCGCGAGTGCGAGCTGAAGGCGGCTGATGAATCCAAGTCGGTGGTGCGCTACGTGCGCCACCCGCTGGACACCGACGAGGTCAAGCACCATGTGGAAGGCGGCAAACTGCCCACGCGCTTGGCGCTGACGTGGGATGGGCGCGTGTCGTTTTCGCTGACAGAAGCGCTGCAACTGAAAAAGATCACGTTTTTGGAGGGGGTGTTTGAAGACACGTCCGCCGAAAAAGACGAAGGCTTTGATGCCGATGTAGCCCTTGC
>NZ_JBBAOV010000067.1:0-1884 GCF_040401135.1 Limnohabitans sp.
GCGCCATAAAACTCAACAATCCGCGCATTGGGAAACAGCACCTGCAGCGCTGACGTGCGGTCGCGCATCCAGCGCGCACCGCTGATCAAAATCAAACGCACATCGTCAATGGGGGCCAGTTGGCGACGCGCTGCCAGCTCTAGCATCAGCAGCAATTGGCTGGGCACGGCCACCAAGCAAGGCGTGCGTCCTACGCGCAAAGTGTCCAACAAGCGCGTGGCTGAAAACCGCTCTTGCACCACCACACCCGCGCCACTCCACAAGCCCAACACCATGCCAAACAAAAACAGCGAGTGCGAAAAGCGCCCTGGGGCCATGACGCAGCTGGCGGCATCGGGGCCAAAAGTGTCTAGGCACACGCGCAGGCTTTCGGTCCACGACTGGTGGTGGCGGCGAAAGCCTTTGGGCATGCCCGTGCTGCCCGAGGTGAAGCCAATATAAAAAGGGCTGGTGGGCGTGGCGGTGTTTGTGTGGCTGGGCTCGGTCAAGGCAGATCCGAGTAAGCGCTGCACGCTGTCGCGCACGGTGCTGGGCCAATCGGGGTCACTTACGGCGGCGCATCGGCCGCTGTGGATGATGCCCATGAACGCCACCATTTGTTGAATGATGCCAAGCTGGTCATCCACAAACACAGTAGCAGGCGCATGTTGCTGGGTTAGCGTGTCAGCGTGCTGCACCACGGCGGTGTGCAGCTGGGCAAAGGTCAGTTGGGTTTGCCCATCGTCCATGGCCACCTCTTGCGCGCGGGTCTGGGCCCAATGCGCGAGCGGTGCATGCACCAGCGTGTTAGCCACCAAAGCGCCAGTCAGGCAAGCCACGGGACACGGTGTGAACCACGGTGGCGCACAGCACGCACTTGATCAAGTCGCCCGGCACAAACACCAAGGTGCCCATGATGGCTTGTTCCCACGACAGGTTGGCAATAGCCACCAAGCCCACCACGCCAAACACATGCACCACCAACAAGCCACCCACAGCAGACGCAATAAACGCGCTAATGGCCGCACCGCGTGGCGTGGCGCGAGGCAACAGGTGCATGACCATGCCGGTGACAAAAGCACCCACAGGCCAACCCAACAGGTAGCCACTGGCTGGCGCAAAGAACACGCCCACGCCCCCACGGCCGCCCGACAGCAAAGGCAGGCCAATGGCCACGGCGGCCAAAAACAGCAACAAAGCTTGCAGCGCACGCTTGGGGCCCAACATACAGCCCGCCAACATGACGCCCAAGGTTTGCAAGGTAATGGGCACGCCCAAAGGCAAATCAATTTTGGGGATCAAACCAAACACAGCAATCAGGGCTGCAAACAAAGAAACCAAAGCGATCGAGAAAGAAGAAGTGTTCATGCGTAAAGAGTAAAAGCCGTTTTAGCGGCGATATCGCACATGCAAGGTGTCGGCCACGCGACGCGCGGCAATCAGCATGTGGAGGGTGAGCGGAGCCAGTATTTTAAAACCACCCGCTTTGCCCGTGCGCAGGCGGTGCGCATCGTCCAAGCGGCGCCACACCACAAAGAAGTGCTCGGTAAACCGCAGCATCAAAGCCACTTGCAATGACAAACGTTCGGGCTGAACGCCCACCAAGCGCAAAGGCGCGAGTAGCCACTCCAGCACGCCCAACAAGTCGGTGTAGCGCGTGGTGATGGTGAGGGCAATGCCCATCAAAGTGGTGCACAGCAAGCGCAACACACTGACCGCGCCCACGATGGGCTGCTGCATGTAGAGGTGAAAAAGGCCGATCAGCACACTGGCCAACGCCAAACCCATCAGCAAAGGTTTGGCGCGAAGCGTGGCCCTGCCCAATGACGCAAACATCAACACACAGCACGCGGCGCTGCCTAGTAAAACGGAAAGATGCTGGGTAAAAAACACACCCGTGCCCAG
>NZ_JBBAOV010000068.1:0-1526 GCF_040401135.1 Limnohabitans sp.
ACGGCGCAGCTTTGCAGCAAAACAAAGCGCAGTTGGAGATTGAGACTGAGTTGTTAGCTGCTTTGCAGGCTTAATCATCCGCGTCATCTAGACCCGGAAACAACACATCGGTATAACCAAAGCGCGAGAAATCGCGCACACGCATGGGGTACAACACCCCGATGAGGTGGTCGCACTCGTGCTGCACCACCCGCGCATGAAAGCCCTCGACCGTGCGGTCAATTGGGTTGCCAAGCGGGTCAATACCTTGGTACTGCAAACGCTTGAAACGCGGCACCACACCACGTAAGCCCGGCACAGACAAACAGCCTTCCCATCCCTCTTCTTCCTCGTCGCCTAGCGGCGTGAGGACGGGGTTAATCAGCACGGTGTAAGGCACCACCGGCGCATCGGGATAGCGCGGGTTGATCTCGCCCGAACCAAACACCACCACCTGCAAGTTGACGCCAATTTGTGGCGCGGCCAAGCCTGCGCCGTTGGCCGCCAGCATGGTGTCGTCTAAATCTTTGAGCAGTGCACTTAGCTCGGGTGTGTTGAAGGTGGTCACAGGTTGTGCCACGCGCAGCAAGCGTGCGTCACCCATTTTTAAAATTTCACGGACTGCCATGCTTATGCCTCTGTCGTTTTGTGATCGGCCACCAAGGCCAACAATCCCGCCTCGTCCAGCACAGGGATGCCCAGTGCTTGCGCTTTGTCGAGCTTGCTGCCGGCTTCTGCTCCGGCTACCACCCCATGTGTTTTTTTGCTCACGCTGCCGGCCACTTTGGCGCCCAAGGCTTCGAGCATGTCTTTGGCCTCGTCGCGGCTGAGGGTCGGCAGTGTGCCGGTCAGCACAAAGGTTTGTCCTGCCAGCGGCAAGCTCGCACCCGCAGTGGGCTCGCCCTCTGTCCACGTCACGCCACAGGCGCGCAACTGCTCCACCACTTCGCGGTTGTGCGGTTGGTCAAAGAAGGTGCGCAGGCTTTGGGCGACGATGGGGCCGACGTCGGCCACTTGCAGCAGTTGGTCCGGTGTGGCGTCCATGATGGCGTCCATCTTGCCAAAGTGACGGGCCAATGCTTTGGCCGTGGCCTCGCCCACATGGCGAATACCTAGGCCAAACAAGAAACGTGGCAACGTTGTTTGCTTGGATTTTTCAATGCTGACCAACACGTTATTGGCTGACTTTTCAGCCATGCGTTCTAGCGTGACCAGCGCGGTAAAACCCATGCGGTAGAGGTCTGGCAAGGTTTTGACCACCCCTGCATCCACCAGTTGCTCGACCAGCTTATCGCCCAAGTCTTCAATCTCTACCGCACGGCGATGCGCAAAGTGCAGGATGGCTTGTTTGCGCTGTGCGCTGCAAAACAGCCCGCCCGTGCAGCGGTAATCGGCCTCGCCCTCTTCACGAATGGCGGGGCTGTTGCAAACAGGGCACTGGTGCTGCATGGTGAAGATTTGCGCGTCTTGCAAGCGTTTTTCTAAAACGACGGACACCACTTCTGGAATCACATCACCTGCGCGGCGCACCACCACGGTGTCGCCCA
>NZ_JBBAOV010000069.1:0-1325 GCF_040401135.1 Limnohabitans sp.
CAGACAATGCCCAAACGAGACAAGTCACGATTCGGTGATGCCGGAGAGCCAACGAAGGATCTCGATCACGCCGCACCTCTGCACGCCCCAGGTTGTGGTAGATCTCTTCGATATCGCTGCTCAAGTGTACAGACCCTGGCATGACCAGAAAGGTGGAAACAAACAGAGAAGGAACCACACCGCCACTGATCTGATTGAGCCAAATGGTTACGCAACACAATCCGAGTAAACAACAGGCCTGGCGTGGACCTACACCCCACCGAATCAAACAAACCTTCGAAGACCATGCCGGCATAAACAAAACAAATTTCCAAATCCTCAGAAACGAACCGGGCGGCAAACGTGGTGCGGAATTGAGATTTGTTTTCCCACACAGATACCTACGAATGACTAGACCACACTTGTCACAGAAAGCACAGAGCGAGTCACACGTATAATGACTGACAAATTGTTTTGATAATGCCGGACGTACCTGTGCCTCCCCAAAACAACTGCTCCAAATCGGTGAGATTTGAAATCGAAAGCAGGCCGCTTCTCAGGCGCTGACCTTTGTTTCTGGAACATCTTTACAAGTGTTTCGGACATCACTTTCAAACGTGACGCAGAGGTGACAAATGCTCTACGAGCTTTCTTTTCTTTGCTTCCAAGCGAAGCGCTGCCGGCCGTGATCGAAGATGGTGTCTGCCCAGCACCATGGCCTTCGAAAACAAACAATGGCCGCAGCAAATGCGCTGACCACGCTCACGGCTTGAACACGTGGCGTCTCACGACGACGACCCGGCGGATGGGCCGCTCCGTGCCGGTGCTGTCGTTGATCTGCAGCATGTTCTCCAGGTCGATGGTCCAGGTGTCATCGTGCAACTTCAACGTCACCTTCTTGTCGCCGGCGGCAAGGCCACCGTCCATGCGCAAGCATTCGTGGTTCTTGAAATCAGCCCACGTCATGGCTCCGTTCGTGAGGCCGACGCCGACCTGCCAGATGACCTGGTGGCCCCTTGTCGTGGTTGGTGCTGATGCCACTTCTCCGTCAACCCACTCGCCTTCATCAGTGGCCATCGCGCTGGCCAAGCAGCGTGGTCGGCAAGGGACCACAGAACAGCAGTGCCTGAGCCTGATGGCTACGGACACATACAACATAAGGTCGCAGCGGCGCTGACCTGATTGGCGAAAGATAACATGTGCGTGTCGCCGGGGTTCATGACGCGTCGTGAAATCTCCGGGAGGGAAATTTGGGGGAGGGGCCCGGGAAGGCCCGGGGAAGCCCAGGGAAGCCCAGGGAAGCCCGGGAAGGCCCAGGGAGGCCTAAGAAGGCCCGGGGAAGCCCA
>NZ_JBBAOV010000070.1:0-1254 GCF_040401135.1 Limnohabitans sp.
CCGCGGGGCACGAGCTGCTGGAGTGGTCCGCCACTGCGGGGTCCGCCACTGCGGGGTCCGCCACTGCGGGCCCCGCCGCCGCGGAGCTGAGTCTGCCCGAACCAAAACCCGCCACCGCTGGATGATTGCTGGATGAACATGCCGACGAAGATGAAGCTGCACTGTGACCGTCGACATACGATGGCACATGCCGGCGAGTCGCAGTCGCCGACAACAGATCCGAGAACTCAGGGTCCACCTCCTGTGCACAGATGATCTGGCACGGATTGGTCACAGCCACATCCGATGCGATGTGACGCCGAATCCTGTCATAATTAATTAAGCCACCTGTGTGCAAGGTGTGGTCCTCCCCCGCCGCCCACCGCCTAATTACCCGCCTAATACATGAATTGTGTAATTAACAAAATAGCAACGCAACCCGCCCTATTACTTAACAACGTAATTAATTAATTAATTATAATTAATATTAATCAATTAATTAATAATTAATTTAATTAATTAATTGAATGCTTCATTAATTAATTAATTAATTGCGGGGCTCACTCGATTGCCGACATGCCAGATACGGGTTATTCAATCGAATTGACACACTATGACGGGCTTGTGGTAAGCGGCGGGAGATAATTACAGCACATGCACACAAGCGGCATAATTAATTCGATAAATGATCCACTCACATTTTCGGCGGCCGCCCCAATTCCCATTGTAGACGCCGAAGGTGCCGTGCCACGGGACATGGCCGCCGCCACCGCGGTCGCCCCCCTGTGGCACATAACTAGGCCCTGCAACAACCTGTGGCTTTACGTCATGTTGCTCCGCACCCGCATCGTCGTCAGAGACTGACGATGCCGACGCAACAGATGCTTCGCGGCGAACCATGGCCGCAATGCCCGCCGCTCTGTCGGCATGTGTGGGCGGTCACACCGCTAGTGCCCAACGTGCTGCCATAGACTGCACGACCCCCGGACGGCGGACCCACCACTGATTGACAACACGGCCCCCCGATCGGCCGGAGGGGCCCCGTCGCCCATAGAGAGTCTTCGCACGGAGAGGGGCTATATGGGGGCGAGCCAACAATGGACATGAAATCAATCATGAATTAATTAATTACTTACTTAATTAATCAGTTAATTAATTAATTAAATATTAATTATGGCTCGATGAATCGAGCCTTCACTGCCCGTGTGAACGACACTTAATTAATTACGTTTGCACACCGCCGGGTGCCGTTCAGCTGCAAACGCACAACCGCTG
>NZ_JBBAOV010000071.1:0-1251 GCF_040401135.1 Limnohabitans sp.
GCGGGCCGACCTCGGGATTGAATTCATTCTTGTATCCAACGCTGGAGCCTCGCCGGACGGCCTCCCTCTTGGAAGCAGTCTTGTATCCACACTTGCGGCCTCTCAGGTCTCGGAGTCGAAGTCCAGTCTTGCAGCCAACCTTGCACTTGGAACTAGCCAACTTGCAGCCTGCAATTGTGTCTCGGAGTCGTCGGAGTCGAAGTCCAGTCTTGCAGCCTACCTTGAACGTGGAGATAGCCAGCTTGCAGCCCGCAAGTGTGACTCGGAGTCCAAGTCCAGTCTTGCAGCACATCTTGAACATGGAGCCAGCCAACTTGCAGCCCGCAAATTTCGGAGTCTCGGAGTCTCGGAGTCGAAGTCCAGTCTTGCAGCCAACCTTGCATTTGGAGTTCGCCAACTTGCAGCATGCAATTTTGTTGCCAGTTTTGCAGCCAAGAAGCTTGGACACAGACATCTTGCAACCTAGCAGGTCGAGTCGATCGAGCCCGACGCCCGCATTGCAAAACCCGGTTGCAGTTGCCGCTGCTCGCTTAGCCGATGCCTCTGCTGCCCGTATCAGAGCTGGATGGTGGCACTCCCTCGTGCCAAACGGTATCCGACGAAGCATTGATGCTGAGCGCGACATATTTTTACGTTTTCCTCGTGATGAACCGCGGGATCTCGCTGAGTATAGCGAGCATTGTGTGTCTGAGATTCGGCCGATAGCCAGGAGCCGCTACTTCTATTTGGGAATCACAGACAACCCGGCTCATAGGTGGCAGCAGCACTCGTACTCCGGCGCTGGCTATTGCGCCATGTATGTGCTCGCCGTCTCGGAAAGCAGTCGCACCACAGCCCAGCTGGAGCGCCAGATGATCGCGAGATTTCGGGATCCCCTCATGTGCGGCAACATTGGAGCCGGAGGCGAGTGCAGCAGCTACGGATCGCCCCATTTTTTCTACATGGTCTTTCGCAGTGATGCTTTGATGCGCCGTGCGCCCACGTCCGGCCGTGGCAGAGTCCGCATGGGTAGGGTAGAGGACGACTTGTACGGTCCCGGCAGGCTGTGAAATGAAACAAGCGTCGCCCGCATGGGATCATTGGCGACACGGGAGGCTCCGGGAGGGTCCAGCAGGGACCAGGGGGGAACCGAGCAAAAGTTTGTTGGTTGGTTTCTGTCGGTTTGTGAGCTTCGACAGTTCGGCCCTGTGGCTGGCTGGAGGGAATCCAACGCTGCTCATACCGCCGGTCGCCCGGTCCCCTCCCGGGCAG
>NZ_JBBAOV010000072.1:0-1197 GCF_040401135.1 Limnohabitans sp.
GAAAAACGTACTCCATAGCTGATGGTTAAAAATCAGTTTTAGGAGAGATCGAAATGAGCGAATCAAAACCACGGGCGCGGTACACACTGGAATTCAAGTTGGAGGCGGTCAGACTGGTCAAGGGTGGTCAGGTGGCAGCTGTCACGGCCAAGATACTGGGCATCCCGAAGCAGACGCTGGAGAACTGGGTGCGCTTGGCCAACAAGGGCCAGCTCAAGGGTGCTGGCGACAAGCCGGTGAGCCCAGAGCAGATGGAGCTGGCTAGGCTGCGCGCTGAAAATGCCAGACTGCGAATGGAGCGTGACATTCTGGGAAAAGCTACGGCGTACTTCGCGCGGGTTTCAAAGTGAAGTACGCCTGGATAGCGAGGCACAAGAAGTATTGGCCGGTGTCCCTCGCCTGTGACGTGTTGGGCGTGAGCACCAGCGGCTTCTTCGAGAACATGCGGCGCCAAGTCGCTGAGCAGCCATCCAAGCCGGGCGCCAACAAGCGCATCAGCAACGAAGCCTTGCTGGCCCATATCCGGGCCGTCCACGTCGAGGTCAAGCAGGAATACGGCTGGCCCAAGATGTGGAAAGAACTGGTGGCCCGGGGCATCCGTGTCGGCAAGGAGCGCGTGCGGCGCATGATGCAAGAGCACGGCATCAAAGCCCGGGGCAAGAGAAAGTTCGTGGTCACCACAGACAGCAAACACAAGCTGCCCATTGCCGCGAACCTGCTGCAGCGCAACTTCACGGCTGCCGCCCCCAATCAGGTGTGGACGGGTGACATCACCTACATCGCGACCGATGAGGGTTGGCTGTATCTGGCCGTGGTTCTGGACTTGTTCAGCCGGCAGGTGGTGGGTTGGAGCATGCAGCCGCACATGCAAAGCTCACTGGTGACGGATGCATTGCGCATGGCGTGGTTCCGGCGTGCGCCAGAGAAAGGCGTGGTCTTTCACTCCGACAGGGGCAGTCAATACTGCGGTCATGAATTCCAGTCAGCACTGACGGGCTACAAGATGAAAAGCTCGATGAGTCGCAAGGGGGATTGTTGGGATAATGCCCCCACGGAGAGCTTCTGGGGTCGGCTGAAAGTGGGCCGTTTGTACGGCAGGAAATTCGAGACACGCAGGCAGGCCATGGACGAAGTCATTGACTGGATGACGTTCTACAACCACCGCAGAATTCATTCGACGTTGGGCTATGTCAGTCC
>NZ_JBBAOV010000073.1:0-1085 GCF_040401135.1 Limnohabitans sp.
CAGCAGCCGGGGCGACGAACGCCGGGACGCGGGACGACGGGCGCGCAGACGCCGCAAGCAATGCTCTGGAAGTGTAGAACTTATCGCTGGAATCCTGCTCACGTGGTTGATGCGGCGGTGGCGTGCACACGTCGTGCGATTCCAAGCGGCGACGGCGCCGAAGGGCCGCACGGGCCCACACGTCATCGTCACTTTCACTCGTGGCGTCGTTCTTGCCAGGGCCTCTCGGGCATTCCCCACGGCACGGTAGTTTACTGCGGTTGGTCGGAAGGATCTCGGACGGGCTGGGGGGGAGGAGAGTTCCGGGAATGGCCTTGTCTGGGGACGGCGGCGCCGCAAGGACACTGTTCCCAAATACAACGGCGAAGAACTTGGAGGAGAGTTCCGGGAAGGGCCCGACCGAGTGCCTTGGACGAACCGCTTCAAGCTAGCGTGATGTAGGGGAAGGGCCGCACCTCCGCTGCTGGGCACGCCCACGCTGGACACCGGGACGGTGGACACCGGGACGTCCGTCGTGGCATAATAGGAGCCCACCGCTTCTTCGTGCATCGCCCGGATGGAATCGAAGAAGCAAGCCATTGCGTCTTGGTAGTGCGAAACTGGGCAGGCCGCCGAGACACCGAGGCACCGAGACACCGAGGCGCCGAGACGCAGACAGACACGAACGGCTTCGAGCAAAGCGAAAGCTTCAGGCAAGGCAGACGTAGCGATCTACATTACAAGCACGGTTTCACAGACATTGCTGCTGACTGATGGAGCGGAAATTGTGATCGAGACCGGTACCGGATATTGATCCTTCTATGGATACTGACTTGCTGATTCAGATTTTCATGCTTTGATCCGACAAGCACACATATTTTTGAGGGCGTCGCTAGGATTGGGTTCCGAAGTTCGAAGCGGAGCTCCAAAAACGACACACTTGATAGCGGGATATCGATGTTTCGCGAGTCCTGATTTACACTGGTCTCCGGCTCTGAGGCTCGGAGGATCTGCGAGAATGTATTTATGACCCTGTTGTGTGAGAGGATGGCAAGGGCACGAGTCGAGAGCTCCAACAGAAGGCGACGCCAATGTACACCTACCGA